>NZ_LASA01000137.1 GCF_001562015.1 Endozoicomonas arenosclerae
GCTATGAAAACATGATGACCCCTTACGAAAAGTTCCTGTCACTGAAGGAACCAGAACAGTACCTGAAAGAAGGGATTACACTGGACCAACTAAAGGACAAAGCGGAAGCCATGACCGATAATGAAGCGGCCAGAAAGCTGCAACAAGCCAGAGAAATCCTGTTTCAATTAGTTCATGAGCGACAAGCCGAGGGTTAGGTAGTAGTACCTGCCTTCAGGCTCATTTCAGGATTGGAAAATACTCCTTGGTACTGTATTTCTTCGCAGTCGTCATCCATCGGAATCAGCAGTTCAAACTCTAAAAGCAGCTCTCCCAACTCCTCCCCGATAGATTCCAAAGCATTCCTTGCCAGCTCTTCCTCATCTGACAACAACCGTTCGACTTCAACCTGGTCAATGGTTCTTGCCACATTCTCACTTCTCAATCTCAGTACCTGAAGTCTATGGATTGGATCGGCGCTCATACAGATTCACTCCCTGATTTTTTTACTGTATAAATAAACAGTTATTTTTACTGTAAATATATACAGTAAAACTCCTATGTCGTCCAAATGATTTTATTGCGACCTTTACTCTGAAGTGGAAAATTCACTTTGTATATCCGTCCTTAGAACGGATATTTGTAACTATTTGTTACTAAGTCACCTTGGTATTCGCTTATTGCTCGTTCGTTCATCATCTGTGAAAATGGTCTTGTTCTTCGCCTGCCGTGCTCAACACACGACATAGGCGGCAACATTAGCCGTCAGGACAGAACTCGCTATGTCGGGTGTCCTGGCTCATACAAGACCGTTCGCGGGAAAAGTCAGGGGAGTGCTATGTGCTCTGTTGAAGCACCCGGCATTACCCGTGCCTGGAAGTACCGTATTGAGGTTGTTGATGAGTATTTCCGAGGGGTTGTGTGCCCACTGTATACACAATACAGAAAAGCCCCGTATCTACCTCACAGACCGTGAGAGCGATTGTTTTCAGCTATATATGCAAGGGGCATCATTCAGAGAAGCGGCTCAGGAGCTGGATATCAACTGGCGTACTGTGCATACTCACCACAAAAGCATCAGGAAGAAAATGGAAGTTCAATCCACCAGTCGATTCGATTTTTTTAAACAGGCCTTCAGGATGAATCTTGTCCGAATGTGCTTCTATTCTGGGTAATCAACTCTCTTTTCACGTTATAAGTCAGGGCAGAATTTTTATAGAAAGCTTGACCTTTAAAGGCGCTTTTTATTACGTTATAAAAAAATACAAATAACAGGAAAGTGCATGTACGTTGTTGACTCGGAAGTTGATTCTCACCACGCTCTGGTACAAGCAATATATGATAAAATCATACAGGTAAGCAGCCGGGTTCTGAGAAGTGCACAAACTTTTAATATTGATATTCTAAAATTAGAAGATCCCAGTTATACAGAAATGGCTGCCTCCTTAGAAAAAGTTTGCAATCTAATTGAGCATTTGATAAAAACTCATGACCTCGAAACTCATGAGTGGACATTGACCAAAGCAAGAGATTACACAGAATTTGTTGCCAATGTCGCTAAAGCTATAGCAGCAGATGACGAAGTAGAATTAGAAAGACTAACTAAAGAAATGAATACAAGGAGCTTCCTGTGAAAACCATGACCACAAAGGAAATCAGTCAAGAGATTTTCAGGTTACTGGACAGAGTTGGAGAGCTTGCAGATAAGGCATACCAGGCTCACTTAAAGACTTCTGAAGAAGTACTCAAAAAAGCAGCCTAACTACTAAAGAAGCACATAGAAATAAGCCCGGCTAATTCCGGGCTTATTTTGTTTTCAGGGGTACTCCCGTACTCGCGCATGTAAGAGCGCCTCTTCAGTCTTCCACCATCTCGGCATATCTTTTATTAAACCTATCTACTTCCAGATGTAACCTCTCCTGGAGCTTATCAAGAGCGGCTTCTTTCTCAGCATCAGAACGGCTGCTATTTTCAATTCGCTCCATACGTTCCCTGATTTTACTGATTCTACCCTTAAACTTTCTCCCTATAGCTGCAGCCCTGATCTGCCCACCAAACTCCTCCCTGTACTCATCTTTCAGGCGATCAGGCAATGAGCGGTATTCATCCCTATACTGGCTGGCATCATTCAACCGTTCGTAAAAGGTGCGAATATCCTGATATTCAGAAACTTTGCCATTAAGCTTGCGCCAGAAAGGAATCTCTCTATCTTCAAGCTCGGAGAACTTCCCATCCATAGCGGCGTTAAGGGCATTGAGACTTCGGCTACCAAAGGCACCTACTCCCCCTGTGGCGAATTCAGCAATATGCTCGATACTGTCGGGGCTGATATCCATCCACCCACTTCTGTAGTCAGTCCCCCCGGTAACTTCATTCAGCCACTGTGAGATCACCTTGAAATGGTCCTTGGTGGATTTCATAGCCTGGGCACTATCCGGTCTTGGTGTGCTCCCGGGAAAACCATCGCGATAGATTGGAGCTCCATAGAAGTTTTCATTAACGGCCAGCTGTACAATAGGCGAAAGAATAGTCGGTGAAACACTTTTGATAATGGCTTTTTCTGGATCTTTGGAGTCTTGTAGGCCGATTGGGTTAAAGGATCCCAGTAACGCTTTAACCATTTCTCCAGACGCTTCGGGAATGCTTTTCTGGTCTCTGGCCAAGTCATCCAACAGGTTGCCGGTTACATGGAAGACGTTATAGCCATATGGAAGCGGAACAGTCCAATACGAACCATCTTCTCGGCCGGGTTTCATCAGAACCAGATTACGCTCTTTTACATGACCTGGTACTTTGTCCCACCAGTTTTCACCGTCGTCATCCTCACCAGCCAGTATCCGGTTAATCTCAGCAATGGCGACCGAGCTCGCGACCAATCCCCCTGCAATTTTCTGAGCTTTCCGTGACTTCATTACCCTGGCAAATTGAGCGGTTCCCTGAACCCCAGCATTGAAGAACATATACAGCGCATTAGCAAAGACTCCTAACTCACCTTTACGGTTAAAATTAACAGTCAGATTCTTGGCAAGACTGGCAGCCTTCTTTCGACTAATGCCAGCTTTACGAGCATTCACATAAGCAGACAGGCGAACCGCATTCTCAACAGCTGCATTTGCATCTTCAACCAAGTCTTTCAGATTATGGAAGCGCTTCAGCAGCTCGCCCTTGGTGGTTCCACTTTCCATTTCGATCAGGCTGCCAAGACGTGATTTTTGACTGTCAAAATCGGTCAGACCAAAGAAGTCGATCTTTCCGCCGTCCGCCTGGAAGTCATCAAACCACTGCTGATACTCAGTAGGTTGTCCAGGCACTTCGCGTAGATTACGCCAAACACCTCGCATGGCGACCGGTACATCTTTGATTACCTGTTTCGCAAGGTCTTGCCCTGCAATACGACCGTCGTCCAAATCCTGTTCAGCCACCACATTCAGCACAGCGGTTTGAATATCCCGTGAAAAGTTAGAGATCACGAATTCAGGGTTGATACTGGTATTCACTAAAGCTAGTGCGCGAACAGTAGTTGAAAGCGTCCTTATCATTTGACCCATTTTTTCAGGCCCAAGATTGTGCATAGCTTCCAGTAGCTGCTGATCTTTCAGCTTGATGTAATACTCTTTACCATCACGCTTAACCGCAAAATAGCTATCACGATCAAACTTCATGAACGGATTTTCTCTATCCACTACTTGCTCAGTGCGAGGGTCAAACATTCGCATGCTGTCGAGCTTATCTTCGCTGAAGACTTCCCAGTAATCTTTATTGGGATTGGCTTCTACCAGCTTCAGGAAAGTCTGCCCAACTTCGTTCTTCCCTTTACGAACTATGGACTCTTCATAGGCGGCCAGAGAGTGCAGTGTCGGGCTTTCAGCCATTGAGCGGCGGCCAAGTGCTCTCATTGACTCTTTTCCCCTGACATCAAAGCCTGAGCCTATATTCTGCCGATGGCTGGCATCGTCCAGCTGATCCCCTCTGCCCTTGAGTGGCACATAATGCTGATAACGAGCCCAGCTGTTTAAAGCTTCGTCTTTTTCCAGCCCGTTGCTTCTCAGTAGCTGTATACGCTGCTTGTTAATTCGATACACGCGATCAGCAAGAGACTGGAGCACAGCTGTTTTTCCCTCCTGATCAAATCGATCAAGAATGCTCTTCGCTTGGTTATTGGTCATACCCGAACCACCATCGGGCATCTGATTATTTATCTTGGCAATATGAGTATTACGCTCTGGCGCATGCTTGGCGTAGAGATACAGATCCAGCTCATCCATATTTACTGAAGAGAGAGCAATGGCTTTAGCCAGTGGCTCTTTATGACTGCGTTCAAATTGACGCAACTCATCAGCCATCTTGCCGTGAGATAACTCCTCTGCAAGATAGGCATCCATATCTTCATTAATGGGGTTCAGGCCTTCATGGGAGACTGCATCCTGTGTGCGCTTCAATGGCTTGTATTTGTCCTGAATCTTGCGAATGAAAGTGTCACGCCAGTTTTCTTCAGAAACGACAAAAGGAGTAGATGCCTGCTGCCCCCCTGTTGCGGCCGAAAGTGAGTAACGATTACTGTCATCGTCCTCGAACTTTTCTGTTTTCCTTTGGTCTATAGTTGTATTGGGCCCTGTTGTGGGATGGAGTGAAACATCGGCAATCACCAGATTGTGCGGATGATCGCCATCGATGCCCGCAGGGTCCTTCTTCCTTGCTCTATGGTCATAAAGCCTCTGCATCTGGTCACTAGAATACTTTCTGACTCTCAAGTCCACGAAGTAATGATCTTCGTTGAGCTGAATCTTCGTTCTCAACTTAATGACTTCACTTATCGTATGTCGCCCTTTTTTATCTGACTGTCGATCAAAGGGAACTGCTTTTTTAACGATCTCCGGGATAACGGGCATCAATCGAACGGCCAGCTCTTGATGCTTATCCAGTGGGCCCGAGGCACTGTGCTTGAATCCCTTTTTATAAAACCAGATTCTTTCTCCAGTTGATTCATTTACAACAGATTCTCCATCAAGCTTTTGAGCCTGTTCCCTCATTTTTTTTCTGAGAAACGACAACCGTCCTTTACGAATCAATTGTCTCGGACTGACTATCAGGGGATTTTTATCAGACAGACTGTAGAGTGATTTTACTTCTGAACCACCCGCTTTCCTTAAAGCGCTCTTACCTTCCTGAATCAAACTCACAACATCGTTGTGAGACCATTTCAGGCCTGGTGCAATAGTCCGAAGAATACTCTTTACCTTACTGATCATTCTGAACAGTAATCCAGACTTAGGGTTGGTTTCTGCCAAGCCCGCAACATACTCCTCAGCTATTCGGATTTTCTGTTCAGCCTTTGATAGCCCAGCTAACTGTTCCTGGTAACGGCTTTCAAGTTCTTGCCTGGCACCTGCAGGAATATCTCGATAGATTCCCGCCATGGTCAAATTCAACTTATTACCCAGCGCCTGCCGAACACCTTTATGACCCACTACCTCATGGAGGATTGTCTTTACTGCGTCATGAGGGTCGCTCAGGTTGCTGGCAATGATGTAGGCAGTGCCGGTTTCAGTGTCAAACAGGCCTTTCACATTGCCGGTTACGCCATCACTTTTTATTTGGGATTGGAGGTTTTCAGGAAGCTCTTTCTCACTGCTCACAGCCTGGACATCAACACCCAACTGTTTGCGCGCTTTTCCAGCAATAAACCGGGCACTGCTGTGTTTAATTCCTTTGCCGCTACCCAACCGATAGCGATTCTCTGATCCTGACTTATCCAGAATCAGGACTTTTGTATTAACTCCAGTTGGCCGGAAAGACGATTTAAAAGCGCCTTCAGGCAGAGATTCAAACACACCGCCTTGCTCTTCAACCCACTCACTAAACTCTCGGTCCTGCTTTCTCTGGCGATCTCCGCTCATTGCAGACATTACAGCCACCAGACGTCCGCCCGGCTTCAGCTGATCAAAAGCATGGTGAACGTGCTGCATATCCTGCCCTTCTTCAAAGGGGGGATTCATTACAATGCGATCGTACTCCCCGACATGCTCCAGAAAGTCCATGCCTTCAGGATTGAACCCTCGAGCCTCTAGGTAATCCCTCAGACGCTTCTGAATCTCAATGACAGTAACTTCTGACTCAGGTTCAGCTTTCCTGATTCCGTCTGCAATATCTCCTTTGCCTGCAGAGGGTTCAAGGACGGACATACCTGGCTGAATGTCGGCATGATCAATAAGGGTTTTCACAACAGGTTCAGGCGTAGGGAAGAATCCGGGAAACTTCTGCCCAACCAACTCAAGCTCCATCTCTTTCAGTCGGTCGCGTTTTACAGCCTCAATACCTTTTTCTACTTCATAGAGTTCACGGAGAGCGAAGCGAAGAGAATTAACCCCTTTAATACCTATCTGAGCCAATCTGTGCTTGACCAAAAAACGCTCATGAATTATTTCTGCAGCTCTCTGAGTATCCCAATCTTTGCCATGAAGACCTGAGTGCCACTGTTTATGGTCTCGTGCAAACGCCTTTATTTTATCTAGATGGCGAGAAAAAACAGGGTTATTCAGATCAATCTTTTCTTGCCTGTTTTTATTGAGAATTCTCGTTAGAGCTTTACCTGTCAGCTTGTAGCCACCAGTATTCTCCATACCCTCTGCCACGTTCTTTAGATAGCTACTGGCCACTTCCATATCAAATTCTGCACCAGCAACCTTCTGATTTACTGTGACATCAGGCTTCCATTCATGACGAATCTCCTCCCCTCTAATCTCCTCTACCAAGTCGCTCTTTTCCCAGACTGCTCTCCACTTAAGCTGTTTTCTGATTTTCAAAAGTTCATTAATCTGGGTATTCGCATTAATCCGGGAGAGAAGCTTAACTATCCCCTGCTCTGCTGCATCAGCTATCTGGCGAAGTAAACGGCCATGAGAAATACTACCTTCTGCAGACTTGATTGCTGAAGCTGCCTCCCTGGCACGTTTGGCGGTATTGGTCTTACGATCCGCATTCAATGCATTCTCGCCACCACGCTCAAAGTCGTCAGCCATCTGGCGAAGCTTTTCTACTCTTCTTTCTTGGGCGCTTTGTTTCTTGTGCTCAATACGGCCAGAAGATTCCGACTCCCCCGAAAGGACATTGAGAAATTGCTGACGAACCTCTTCGCTCTCAAACTGAAATCCTGGAATTGCACCGTTTTTCCTGAAACTGGAATACCAACCACCCAGCGCCTTGGCTTTGTCCCTAACCTCATTAAAACGCTCTTTGTCAACTCGGCCATCCAGCGAAACGACATAAAGGGGAATGCCTTTTTTGGCATGAGTCGTTTCGGCTGTGGTGTAGGCAGTATCACCGGAAATGCCAGACACTTCTGACTTCTTAGTATCCTGTTCTTTTTCACTGTTTAGTCGAGCTTCAACCGTCAGGGAGTCAAGCTGTTCCAGTTGGTCCGGGGTCAGCTCATTAACGCCCTTGTGCTCAATAAAGTATTTGAATTCTTCGAGAGTTTCCGGGTTATCCAATGCTTTCTTTCGGGCTTCCTTCTTCTCTGCTCTCTCTTTCTTTGAAGCTTCTCTTTTGGCTTTCAGGGTATCGAGTTTTTCCTGAGTGACTGATTCAATGACTCTTTTATAAGCCGCTTCTTGAGCCCCCTTTTCAAAACCAAAACTGATGGAGTCATTGGGATTGAAGAATTTGACCAGATTCCAATAAGCGGCATTAACTACACGAGCCTTCTTTTCATTCCTGTATTGATATTCAAAGTAAATACCATTGGCCTGCAGAATGGCCTTCTTGGACATTCCCTCAAGCTCAGCCTTGACCGCCTCCTTGTTTTCAAGCAGCGCCAAACCTGCGGCTATGTGTTGATCAGCGGGCAGCTCACCATTCAACGCTTTGTTGCCTGCGTCAATAAAGTGCTCAAGCGTTGCTTTATTCCAGTCCCGATCAGCTTTCTTGTTTTCCTGATCGCCACTCTTACCTGATTGAGTAGAGGGCGCTAGCGACTCCTTTTTTTCAGAGTTCAGTTCTTTATAGAGTTTTGCCAGCTTGGAACGCGCACCGACCACATTAACCAGCCCGCCCACATCTGCCGTTAATTCATCCAGCTTTTTCAAGACTTTTATGGCTTCAGGGCGATCTGTTTCGATCAGCCTTTCTACCTGCTGAAACGCTTCTGGCATGGCCCACTTACGGGTATCCTTTGCAAGCGTTTCCCGGTTGCTGCGCAAATGTTCAGCCACCTCGCCCACAAGCCCGCCAAGCTCTTTCAGGGATTGATTGAAAGCTTTCTTTTTCCTGTCTGCCTGCTGCTTGGCCTGATCCTGCTCGACCTGTTCAGTTGAGCGAGCATCAAGCACTGCTTTCTTTACCTGGACCCGGGCAAACTCTTTTGCATCCACCATTCGTTGATGGGCTTTATCATCTGCTGAAGATCTTTTTTCTGCCTGGCGCACATTGAATTTATCCCGTCCTGCAATATGCGATGAAGCCACACCAGAGCGTACCTGGAAGTAGTCTTTTTCTGCTTTCAGATAATCTTGTTTGTATTGGGTAATGGCATTCTGAAGGGCAGCTTTCTGCTGATCGGTTTCAGCCAGCTTCAAGGACTCGTTATAGATGTCTTGAATATCATTGATGAATTGTTCGCTGTAAGACTTGGCAGCACTTCGATTGCTGTGCTGAAAGGCTTCCTGGGCTTCTTTTAGGTGGTACTCATCCTGAGAGACGATGCCGTCTGAACTTTTTGCCGAGGCTACTTCTGGCTTTGCTGTTTCTCCTGGCCTCTCTTGCGCTTCGACTCCATTAAGGCTCTGGCTGCTGCTTTCGCTTGAGCTGGTGTTATCGTGGGTTTCGGCTTCTGTTCTGAGCTGTCCTGCTGTTCTTTCAAGGTCTGATTCCTCTACTTTATTATTCTGCTCATGGGCTGCAGCTTCATCCATTACTAACTGCTGCTGAGCTTCTGCAATCAGCTCCCAGTCTGACTCGTTAAAGGTATGAGTGTCCAGCCCCGTTATTTCATTAATATAGTCAAAGTCCACCGGCTCCCATTGATCGAACCATGCTTCAGGCAATGCATTGGTCTGTCGCTCCTGTTCGATTCGAGCCTGGTCCTGATTCAGAAATTCTGGAGCCTGGAAGATTGGATCGTTCTCAGCTTCATCCAAGAGGCGAGCAACTTCACGCCGATAAGTTGGAGAAAGCTCTTCCCCCTTCAGAGCTGCATTTACTGCAGGTGCGGTGATTCTGTTAGTGAGAGCCGTAGGCGTGTGTCGACTGTCTTCGATAGATTGCCCGGTGAAATCGGCAAACATTGGGCGACCAGCCAGTTCATTATCAATTGCCTGGCTCAGCTCATTCACCGTCATCTCTCTGCCGTCAATCTGAAAACCATCTTCATACATAGCGGTGGCCATATCATCGAGGGTCATTCCACCATTCTTTCTGAGATACTGGCTTGGCAGCCCTTTGAGCTCTTTTTCCTTTACTTTGAATCTCAGGCTTTCTGCAATAGTATCTTCAACGCTTTCAGCTCTGACTCCCTTCAAACGACGAATAGCCATTAACACAGTTTCATCTTCAGGAAGGTTTTTCCGGCGACTGGTAACTTGCTCCTGGTGAGCCAGCTCCGCGACTCCACTCAAGTATTCACGATAGGCAGGAGATTCCAGTCGGCTGTCTGGTAAACCTGAAACTTTCTGAAGCGGGAACTCCTTATGGAGCAGTTTGTCTCTGGCCTTGAGACTTTCAGCCTGAACTTCTGCAACTTCTAGATCAAATGCCTGCTGTCTTTTCTGCTCTACTTCTTCTATCGCCAGCTGCTCTTGTTCATACTGAGCTTGAAGTTCTCCTTCAATGCCTCCGGCTAAATCATCTGTTCTTGAAAACTCTATGGCATTGTCAGGCTGAAAGGTTTGCTCTTGCCTGGGTACCAGAGAAAGACTCTCGGCTGGCTGCTGGGTAAAATCAATAGAGCTTTCATATTCGTACTCAGACTCCGGCTGATGTTCAGGGATTTGGGTTATTGAATAGTCAATAGAGCCGTCTGTCTTAACTTGCTGGCGAGCGGCCTCAATAGCTTGTCCTGCAGCTTCACTAGCTGCCTGAGCCTGCTGAAGGGCATCCCCGCCTTGTTCTTTTACTTGCTGTCTGGCGCTTTCTGCAACTTCTGAGGGTGAAGGCATAGAGTTTCGCCTGCCTTCCGTCATCTTGCCAGCCAGCTGCCCCGCTCCCGTCATGGTGCCGCCCATTGCAGCCCCAGCAACAAAAGCCTCATCCCAGTTTTCTGGAATCTTTACATCCCCAGACACACCATATTCAGTTGCAGTTTCCTGTGCGACCTCTGTCAGACCTTCACCAAGAGCTCCTTTTGCAATAGTCTTTGCAACACCTTGCTTAACTGGCTCTTTTAGCAGGCCTGCAACCCCTCTGGGAACAATTGACTCTAGAACTGTACTACCCAAACCTGCAGCTGCGGCACGAGTAAGATTCTTTTCTTCACCCCGCTCTTCTTGTTGATCAACAATATCTCCTGTGTTTGATAAAGTGATCGCACCAAATGCTGCAGGATTACCTGTGGCCAGTGCCGCCATATAAGGGGCAGAATTTGCCAGACGCTCTCCAATATACTTCACGCCTGAGCCCAAGCCATTTACATCCTTGTAGCTGGCAACTTCTGGTTGCCACTCAGCGGCCTCATCAAGTTGAGCGTCTCCATAATCATCAATAGCACCATCAGTACTGAAAGGGTTGTTACGCATTTCCTCATCTGATACATCTCTGAAGAAAGAAGCTATTGGACGTTTATGCCAAGGCTGTTCATCCGCTGGAATATTTGGATCAGCACCAAAAGCTGCCAGCCCTTTTGCAGCTCCACCAATGACACGACGTGTGCCCGATTCAAAAGCGCCCACGTCACTCTCTTGCGGCATATCCCATTCATCAGGGATATTAAAGGATGGCTTCTGCTCTTCAGCCTGCCCCCAATCATCAGGGATCGTAAACTTGTTCTCGCTCATACTTATCTGGCCGTCCATGCATTGATAGCGTCTTTGCGGGTTGCGCTGGGGTTTGCTCTGAGGAATGAAGAAACATGCTGTGCGGTCATGCCTTCAGGAAGAGGTAGAGCCTGACCCGGTGCTGGCTGATCATGTTTTGGTTGATCGAGGACAGGTATTTTTCTCATACCACCCGCCGACTCATCATAGATATAAGTATCTTCGCCCTGTTTATCACCCCACTCGTTATACTTACCCTGAGTTATAAATTTCGATTTCTTACTACTTCCGGAGAAACCGCTAAGCGCTGCCTCAGCCTCCAGCATGTACTGAGCCATGTCAGGATCGTTCATCAGATCACCGAAGATCGCATCACGATCAACAGCCATATAGGGGTCTTGAGGATTACTGCTTCGATCACGACTGAGATAGCTCACGCTGACTTCATTACCTTGCTCGTCATAAGTGGTGATTTCCGGTAAAAACCGTCCATCTTGTCGAGGCTCTAGCCCGGTCATTACTTTGGTCTGCCCAGGCTTCGCGCCATTCTGCAACATGGCTCGTCGTGCTGGATTGGTATTCCAGGCACCAATATAAGCCTGGACAAGTCCGTTCATTGCTTGGGTATCGTTGTTGCTCTTGGCTCGAGTATAGGCAGCTGCAATGCGCTTCAAGTTGGCTTGCTGACTTTTCTGAGAGCTCTGATTGACTTGATGTTGTAATTGTTTTTTCTGAAGCGCTCTGATGCCTTTGGAAGCATCAAAGTTTTGCTGCCAACGTTTATCTAAAACTCCATCACGCTCTTTTCTGTAATCAAAGTTTTCCTGGTGTCGAAGGTCTTGAACTCCGTCGCGACTTTTCCGGTAATCAAGTGTTTCTTGATGACGGGTATCTTGAACAGCATCGCGCTCTTTTCTGTAGTTCAGGCTATCTTGATAACGCTGGTCGGCTGCAGTATCGCGGCTTCGCTGGTATTCCCTGTCTTCGAGCCGCATGTCGAAAAGCTGCTTTTGTATTTGCCGGTTGTATGCCCGGTCTTCCTGATCGTTCTTGATAGCCTGAGCCTGACGAAATATTCCCAAACCACGACCCAGACCATTGGCGAAAGCATTGCTATCCATTAACCCTTTCTCCCTTCAATTTTTTTCAGCCGCTTATCCAGATCTCGGATAGCACCAAGACCAAGACTGTTCATGTCGCCAAGATCAATTGTCTTTCCGTCTGAAATGCTGGCAGGCGCATCATCCGCCATCGGCCCTATATGACCTTGCTCACGACGACCACCAGACATACCCGGCTTATAGTCGTATTCGTGATTCTCTATCTTGCGAACGTCAGCCATATCCTGATCATCAGTCCGGGGCTTGATATTGGTTTTCTTTTTCCGCTCAGACATCATTGCCATTGCAGCGATAGAGGCTACTGTTCCGGCTGTCTGGTAGTTCTGAGAGGTTTGCTGAGCTGCTGCATTGGTATTCTGCTGATTGCGCGCGCTTTCCATTCCAGCGGCCTGATTTAAAGTGCCAAGCCCTTCAGCCTGAACTCCGCGACCGATAGCGAGCATGTTGGAACGCAAATAACCCTGCAGGGTTTCTGCATTCTGTCGTGCAGTACTTGAGGCTCCCATGGTCGCTGTGTTTCGCCCCATGGATCTTTTGAACTCAAGCGACTTCTTCTGTTCTGGCGTCAACTGCATTCCATAGCTGGCAAGGTTTCGCTCTGCCCCCCCCTGACTGGCATCAAAGCTTTTTCCAGCGTCATGGGCGGCGTCTTTTGCAGAGTTGCTGACAAAGTTTTTATCCAAAGCAACGCCAACAAGCTCACGCTCAATTGGCTGGAAAACTTCGCGGTAGTTTTGATCAATCTTGCGAGCCTGCTCAGCTTGCCGGGTTTGAAGTGTGTGATCTGTTGCAGCTTCAACATCCATACACATGATCGGCCTCCCTTGCTGGAACAGCGGTTAAATGTTTTTGATAAAAGCGGTGTTGTTGTTCAGAGGTTTGGACTGCCCCTGCATGTTTAACTTTGGTGTCTGAGGTTGGTTGAGCCAGTAGCCTGCCCCAATTCCCGCCACGGTTCCTACAGCTGATGATTTAGTGGCATCCTTGCTGGCGTCAGCATTTGCCTTGGTCACGCTCTCGGCATATTCCCGGGCAGCAGCGTTACCATAATTCTGTGTTGCTGTCTGAGATTGCCCGCGACCCATCTGAGCAACACCCAGCTTGCGATTCACTTCGGTATTTTTTGCAAGCAATTCGCCCTGCGAGCTTGCATCAGCAGTAGATACAGAGTCACCGACACCTTTATCTATGAGTGCTTTTTTCATTACGGGCGCTGCTCCCGCACCAACACCAAAACTGCTTCGAGCTTCACGGGCTGAGGCTGCGGCAACATTTTTGTTGTGCTGTCTAAAACTCTCAGTGCCCAGTTCACGGCTTTTAGAAACAGCCTCTTTTGCTAGAGGATCGTATATTGTTTCGTAGTCCCTGAGCTGTTGGTCAGAGAGTTCAACCATTTGTTTTTCCATGGGGCCGACTTCTGCCTCTGGAGCATCACTGCTCATACACATGTGTTATTCCCTCTCAGTTCCTGGACATATTCGGTAAAAGATTCGTTATCTCGATAAACGGCCTGACGTATCGCAACGGCTGCTTTTTGTCGCCATTCAAAACCACCCACCAAAAAAGCAAGATGAATAATCAAGTCGGTAATAACGGAACGAATGATGTAGCTCACTCTCAAGTCTCTGCAGTTGCCCTGCTCTTCAAGCGTGTTGGCGTCTAGCCAGGTGTAAAGACGCTCCTCCATAACTGGATGCAGGCTTTGAATATGGGTTTGATAGAATTGGTTCTTAGGAATTTCGACTAATGCAAAACGCATCATTCGGTTAATAGCTTCGTTGTTTACTGGCTTATCTCGATCAATAAGATCGTCCCAGACTTGGCTGATAGAAATCAGTTTGTAGGCGAGATCAATGGCAGAGGCATCATCATCAAGCCAGAACCTTATTAGCTCGTGTTGTTGTTCAGAATCCATATTCAATGCTCAGAACTGTTTTTACATACAGTCTGTATATTTTAACAGTCAGGTAGAAAGAAGAGAAAAAAAGGGAGGGACACTATTTCTAATATATTTCAATAAGTTACAGCCAAGCAGAAAGAATAATATCTCTCTCTGTAACTTCTGGAAGCTGTTCTTTGAATAAAGTTGCCTTTCTATGCAAAGCAGCTCCCCTGACAGCCCGCTTGCTCTTTACTGCTGCATAAATGCTTTCAAGATCCGCTCTACTGAAAGCTGCAACGGTATTGTTTGCAAGTGTCCATTGAAGTGTTTCACCGGTTCCCAGATCATCCCAGTATTCGATAGCATTTTGCATTCTTTCCATAGACACCTGATCAGCATCAAAGGCACCTTGCTGAACTTCAATCGGAGAAGACTCAATTTCGTCACGAACCTGATTAATTCTTTCACGACTAACTTGTGTGGCAGCTAGCGGGTCATGCACGCCTAACGATGGCATTTATTTCAGCCTCCATGTATGGGAAGTTAATAAATCGGAAGTAGAAGCTGCCTTCTTCTATTGAGCTCCATTCAATATATCCATCATCAACCTGAACCTGTCCGCCTGGATAATAAAGTGTGGTTCCTGTCGGAATGCCTTCAACCCGAAGTACTTCGCTTACATCTATCTCGTGATCCTCATACTGAAGATTCATTAAAGGTCTATCTTTCGGTTCTTCGGCCTCAATATATTGAGTGGCTGCATCCACTTTTTTAAAAACAATGCTCGCATCTGGGTAAACCTGCAACTGCAATTCAATATCAGCTTTTTGAGGAGCATCAACTGTCATAAGTACTTCACCAGTGTCTGGTTTATATAAGCATCCATACATTTGAGTCACCTCATGTGAAAATTGACAGCAATTTCATTGTAAATTTTTGGATGTAGCCAATAACTGTACCCATAAGGAACAAATGGAATCGGATCTTGACCATCAGATATACCTTGCAGCCTTACCTTTAAGGTTCCACCGCCTGAAACAGGGTAAAGCAAATGAATACAAGTCAAGTCATGAGTGTAATAATTATTTGAACTATCAAGATTAAAATCATAAACGCCAACATTAAATCTTGCTGTTGCTGCAAGTCCATCGTTCAAATAAATATTAAAATACGGTTCAGGATTAACACCCAGTGTGATTGCAGTATTGTTAAGAGCTGACCACAAATCCGGAACCAGCTTTACCGGGATAACCAATTCAACCATATTGGCAAATACAGGAAGAGACACATAAAAAGTAAAATCATTTGAGTTAGCACCACCACCTATAAATGTGGTGCTGATCACTGCGCCATCCTTGATATTGATGGATCTGACTGCATCAATATTATCTGCAGAGAAAGCGCCGGAAAAAGTACCTTGTCCAGCATCCATATCACCGCGAATGATTGCATTTCCATCATTTATTTCAATTAGACCTGGCATTAAGCAGTCCCGGTATTTCTTATGTAACGAACTAATATGTAGGCATTATGGTTGTGGCCAGCTGAAGCAGTATGGAGAGCCAAAGTGTGTTGACCAGCACCGAGATTAACCAAACCACTTAGAGGTGAGCCAAGCCCCTGACCTTGCTTAAAGCTGATGAGTCGGGGCTGAAGCCCGCCATTGATATACAGAGATGATTTAGTCCCAGAGCAAGCGGCAAACCATTCAGTCCAAGCACCTTCTGGAACTTGGATAACGGATGATACAACATGCTCTCCCTGTGAAAATGACCTGTTTGGGTAGACGTAAGAATAAGTTGAATACGTTACAGCACCGCCTTCAATATTTACTGTATCAACTGCCTCAATAGCATCTGATGTGAGTTTAAATTTTGCTTGCCCCGTAGCTCCTTTCAATTGCCCCCTGAAAAGAACCGAATCCATTTCAAAATAACTCATCGGTATACCAAATCTAATCGCATCCGTACATTATTGAAATGCATGGCAATGTTGTAACCTACATCGGGAACATAAAACTGGAAGGTCACAGTATTTACTCCAACTCCTGCTGGTAAAATAAACTCCAACCCCCAATTATTGCTATGAGAGTGCAAATGGTGCACAGCCGCTTTAGACTCATATCGTGAGACCCCATTTACCAGCACTCTTATTGAAGACCAGCGAGTATGCTCGCTACCGTGGTTGAGATCCGTAACCCAGAAGTAGCAGTACAGAGCTGCTTTAATTCGAATAGTCCCGTAATCACCTGCTGGTAAATTTATATTTGCACTACCAAGAGTTCCCCATACATTTTGCCCTACATTCACCTGGCC
Organism: Endozoicomonas arenosclerae; assembly: GCF_001562015.1. Classification (GTDB taxonomy): domain Bacteria; phylum Pseudomonadota; class Gammaproteobacteria; order Pseudomonadales; family Endozoicomonadaceae; genus Endozoicomonas_A; species Endozoicomonas_A arenosclerae. The sequence goes on from NZ_LASA01000137.1 coordinate 16,262, forward strand.
TGGTGTATGGACAGCCACAGACCTTGCAACGCTATGACCACCAAGATTTATATTTTTTACAGCATTAACAGCTTGTGCTGTTAACTTGCCTCGAAAGGTGCCATTCAGTGCACTGACATTCCCCGCAAAAACTGCATCATTCAATTCTGCCCGAAAATCTTTTTCAACATAGATACCATCCGACCGGTAGTAGCCCAGCCGGACGGTACCTACTTTTTTATGATCCACCCCGACTGCCCAGCAACATAATTATCACTTTTGATTTCATTGCCGATCATTGCATTAGTTATGAATCCGTCAGTGATATGCGTTCTCAAAAAATTAGCAACATCTCCATTGATCTTTTCAACGTTCAGTTTTTTGATGGCAGCACTTTCAATTGTTGCATCCTTGATACTGGCTCCATCCATCACTACTTTTTCACCATCGATAACGAAAGTCAGAGACGTTTTCCCGGGCGCACCCACCGCAAAAACATCCTGCCTAAAAATCATGGATGACTGGTCACCATCATTGATCGATGTATATCCGGATACATAACCATCAACATCCAGCTTAAAGGTGTATTGTGCTTTGATAGATCCAATATCATCAGACTGACTAGCGCTTGTTTCACTCAAGGACTGGATAGAAGCAGTATGCTCTCCAATAGTTGTCTGCACAGTATTAAGATTGCTGGCAAGTGCGTTGTCACCTTGAACTCTGGCCTGTTGCTCAGACTGGATAGCTGCCTTTCTTTCTGTAGACTCATCAGACAAATCAGATTTAACGGAGTTGATCTGTGTCCCCAAAGCTTCGTCAGCTGAGACTCTGGCCTGCTGCTCAATTTGAATTGCAGAGGTGCGGTTGTTAGTTTCATCAGACAAATCAGAAATAACCGTATCAACACGATTAGCTTGAGCGGTTATTGATTCTGAAAGCTCATTGTCTTTCGCGACTCTGGCCTGCTGCTCAGACTGAATTGCTGCAGTGCGTTGCTGTGTTTCTGTTGAAAGATCTGAGGCTACAGTGGTTATTCTTTCAGCTTCTGCTGTGATCTTGCCATCTAGCAGCCTGTCGGACTTGAACCCATAAACGCAGTTCAAGTAATTTCAGACTCTGACTATTCCGGAGAGAACTTATAAAACCCTCTCCGGCGCATTACATTTTCAACTTGTCCTTATGATTTTTCTCACTCTTGGCCTCAGATCAGCCCAATAGTGCCACAGATAAGTCGCCAACAAGACCAGTTCCAACCACTGCTCTTCATTCACTTGTTTCAGGCTGAACATCCGCCTCAAGTTATACGC
>NZ_LASA01000138.1 GCF_001562015.1 Endozoicomonas arenosclerae
CAGGCTTGTATATGGCCACCCATAGCGGCCGTTCTGCAGTTTATGAAATCATTAGCCGCTTTATATTGATGCAGTGGCAGTTTTTTATTCTTGCTATAGAATTCAAAGTCCTGCCTGAATATTTTCTGAACCGTTGTGTTCATGAGTTCCATCGGATGATCAAGAACTCTCAAAGATAGAACACAATCCTGTTATTAACTTCCCCCAGCGCTAGCTGGGCGCGTGCAACAGCTATTAGAACTCAAGAGAGTGATATTAAATATTACACTCACATGCGGTATATCCCCCTAAATCAGGGGTAATTAACTCACTTGAGGTATATCCCGCTTTTCCTGTGTTCTGAGAAAACTAAAATTATCAGTCGGTTACGACTATATTAGCGGACGACCAGAAATCAGCCGCACATGAGGTATTTGCTCTATCAGCCAAATTGCCAATAGTACTGTTTATAAAGTCAGTCTATTGAAAATAGCTGACCGAATAATGATCATTCTGTATAAACAAACGTCAGGAAGAAAAAGGGAGCAGATAAATCGATCAATTATTGTTCTTAAAACAAGGGCGCGAAAAGCATCAAAACACGCTACCGCCCCTCAGTTCCCTCTCAGCAAGGTACAAAAACCCCACAACCGACTGACGAATCCATTTGTCCACTACTGCTTATTTTGTCCAGCCTGATTCTGCCATGTTATTTGCTGTTGAGACAGACGTCTAGGGTCGATTTTTATGAATAATTTCACATTGCCTGAAAATGCACCAATCGAATGCATTCTGAAGCGGTTACATGGGAAATCGTAGGTAGAGGAGTGATGCGGGGAAAGGGGCAGAACGTTGGAGGCAGTGGCTCATAGAAAACCACTGCCTTTTTTAGTGGGGGATCAGTTTGCAGAAGCGTTTCTTTGCTCGCTTTTAAACTCATAACGAACCACGCTGATAATGGCCAGGGAACAGGTTGATGCTACGCCGAGCATCCAGGCTAAGTACCACATTATTTTAACTCCTGTTTTTTAGTGAACCTTTCATCGTTTGTGTGACCTGAATTTCTTATCTCTGTTAACTGATTAACTCATAACCACGGCGCAACAATAGTGATTCGCAAAGGTTAAGTAAACTTTAATGATTTTATCAGGGGGATAAGTACTGCTTATTAGTGAGTAGGACGGAGTATCTCTAAAGGGGTATGCAGGGCTTGTTGGAGTAAGGCGAGTGACATAAAAAAGAGCGGCGGATTCTATCGGGAGTTGGCAGTGAGCACAATGCTCATTATCCTTGGGGTTCCACTCTTTAGACTTCAAGACGATGAAAGCCGTAACTTATTCTCGTTCCTCTGATGCCTTCAAGCTCAGTACTCTGCCTGTTCCCGAGTTGCAATCGGACTACGATGTCCTGGTAAAAGTAAAAGCCGTTGCCCTGAACCCTGTGGATTGCAAGGTGAATTTCTGGCATACCGGTGTCGCTGATATGGATGACAGTTTTGTGGGTGGTCTGGATGTTTCTGGTGAGATAGCTGCGGTGGGCGACAGTGTTACTGACTGGGCTGTAGGAGACCAGATTCTCTATCACGGTAATATGTACCGTAAATATGGAGGCTTTGCTGAATACGCCCTTCACGACAGCAGAACCCTGATCCAGCATCCCGATGTGGCTATAGAGTATGCTGCAGCAACCCCATGTGCTGGCTGGACAGCTTTCCGGGCACTGACAGACAAGCTGAATATTCATAAGTCTGACAGCCTGTTTATTGCGGGCGCTTCCGGTGGAGTCGGCAGTTTTGCTGTTCAGCTGGCCGATAATTTTGGTGTTAACAGCATTATTGTCAGCTGCTCAGCAAGAAATCGAGAATTTGTGGAAGACCTGGGGGCCACAGACGTGATTGATTATACGCAACAAGACGTCTTTACCGAGGTGATGAAACTGACCGACGGCAAGGGCGTTCATTCTGCTCTGGATAGTGTGGGTGGCGATAATGACATTCTTTGTGCCTCTGTATTGGGGTTTGAAGGCGCTATGTGTGAACTGGTAAGAACGGTCAGGCCGGAACAATACCCGGATGCCTTTGCCAAAGGGCTCAGTTTTCATCAGCTCAGTCTGGGATCAGGCCATGGGCATGGCGATTATGGACGTAATACTCTGGTTAGAGCCGGTGAAGTGTTCAGTCAGTTCCTGGCGAACGGTCACATTCGTGTGCCTGAACTGAATACCCTGTCTATTGAGGATATTCCTGAAGCCCTTATACAAATGAGAAACCAGCGCACGGTGGGTAAGCTGGTAGCGCTGCTATAGATGTTGATGTTGCTTTAACAATAGATGGCTGATTGAAACCCTCTCCAGAGAGGGTTTTCAGGACAAGGCTTTATTTTCGAACGATCGATGCCGATGCAATTCCAGTGATTCATGTTTTTGTGTGCACAATGGTGCAAATATAAAAACACCTTCAGCCCTTGTGCCACAGCAGGTTGCAAGGTGTACCGCTTTATAGTCTGGCTTTCTCCTGTCTCTGCATAGCTGAATTTGTTAGTATTGCCGCCCTCAAAAAGTGTATGGAAGTAGTATGAGTGCTAATCAGCTAGCTCTTGAAGATATCACTAATGGCCTTGAAATCATCCGCGTTCGCTATGAAATGCCCGATTCCTCTGCTCTTGTCCGGTATACCACTCGTTTTGACGATGACCAGCCTGAAGAACTGACAGTTCATTCCTCCTGGGGCGACCCTGCCGTCAGTGCCAAGAAAACCGGTACCTTCTCTCTCAAGAATCTTGTTAACGAACTTCGATTTGCCTATGTCCTGGTGCATGCTTTCCCCGATGAAACAGCCATGGATTATTTTCTGGCGGGTATGAATACCGGGTTGTCGCAACTGGAGTTTATCGGTGGCAATTACGATTTTGACCGTATGTGGGTGACCAGAGGTATCAGTAATCTGGGCCTGCCAATCGCGATCTTCCTTGGTCAGCGTCATGCAGTGAATGCCCAGCCCTCTGTAACGCTCGTGGATCATCGCCAGAAAGCGATGGGCGAGGTGGTTTATCGTGCTGTCCGAGGGGCAGGTGACCATGTAGGTGAAGAGTTTTTTACGCAGGATTAAGGAGCCGGCATGAGAGCTAAGTCCGGTCTGCTTCAAGGCCTTAATCCACCCATGGCGGTGACCGCCATGACCATCATAGCCCTGTTTCTGCTGGCAGGAGCTTTCCGCCCGGAGCTGGCGGCTGAGTCCTTTACCGGCTTGCGGGATTATATTATTGCCGGTTTCAAGTGGTACTACATACTGGTAGTGGCACTGTTTTTCTTTTTTGCTGTTTTTCTTATTTTCAGTCGCTTTGGGGACATTGTATTAGGCGACGATGATCAGAAACCGGAGTTCAGTTATTTCTCCTGGTTCTCCATGCTCTTTGGTGCGGGCATGGGTATTGGATTGATTTTCTGGAGTATTGCCGAGCCCATATATCACTTTCAGTCCAATCCGTTCGTGACTGAGGGCGGTACTCCTGAATCAGCACAAACAGCCATGCGGCTGATGTTTTTCCACTGGGGCATGCACCCGTGGGCTATCTATGTTGTAGTGGGTCTGTCGTTAGCATTCTTCAGTTATCGTCGAAAGCTGCCACTGGCCATTCGCTCTGTACTTTACCCGATTCTTGGTGACCGTATTTACGGATTCTGGGGTCATGCCGTCGATGTGCTGGCTGTATTTGGTACCGTATTCGGTGTAGCCACCTCATTAGGGCTTGGAGTCTCCCAGGTCAATACCGGTTTGAATCAGCTTCTGGGCATTGATGTTACCATCACCAACCAGTTAATACTGATAGCGGTTATCTCCTGTATCGCAACACTTTCCGTTGTCTCGGGCGTAGGCAAAGGGGTGCGTATACTGTCAGAAATGAACCTCTGGCTGAGTATTATAATTCTGCTGTTCTTTGTAGCGCTTGGGCCTACTATTTATATTCTCAACAGTTTTGTTCAGAATATCGGTGATTATCTGTCGCATATTGTCAGCCTGAGCTTCTGGACCAACTCTGAGTCCGACGGTGTTTCGGCCTGGCAGTCCAGCTGGACGACCTTCTACTGGGGCTGGTGGATTTCCTGGTCACCTTTTGTCGGTATGTTTATTGCCCGCATCTCTAAAGGTCGAACCATCAGGGAGTTTGCCATTGGTGTGCTGCTGGTGCCATCTCTGCTGGGTATGTTCTGGCTGACAGCCTTCGGCGGCACAGCGCTGCATATTGAACTGTTTGGCCCTGGTGGTGTGATTGATGCCGTCAATAATGACGTAACGGTTGCCCTCTATGAAACCATCAGTCTGATGAATACCGGGTGGATAGAGCCTGCAGCCAAAGTGCTGGTTACTCTGTTGATCTGCACCTACTTCATCACTTCCTGTGACAGTGGCACGCTGGTTATCACTACATTGTTATCAGTGGGTGATGATGAACCCCCAATGCGTCACCGCATCATCTGGGGTGTAGGGCAGGGGCTGGTAGCCGCCATTCTGCTATTAACGGGTGGTCTGGCAGCGCTTCAAGCCGCATCCATCATTGCCGGTCTGCCTTTCTCAATCATCATGCTGTTCATGTGTTACGCACTGGTGGCCGGTTTGCGTAATGAGAAAAACAGAGTCTTTGAAGACCGGCTTCGTCTACGAGCTCAGGATGCATCGCCGCACATGAACCTGTTGGAGCGTATTGGCCCGGGTACTTGATTGGGTCTAAATGGTGCTGCTGCTTCTAGGGTTGATGCAGCAGCTTTTGCATCTGAAAGTAACTTTTAGAAGTTACTTTCAGAGCAGTCTTTGCTGTTGAGAGGAATACTCATTCAGTGAGATTGTTTTCTATTTCTATCTTCGCTTGCTGAAGTCTCTGGAAATTATTATGGGCTTCAGGATTGTCTCTGTCTTTGTCGGGGTGCATTTCTAATGCCATTTCCCGATAGCGTTTTTTGAGTTCTTCTCTGGTGGGAATGTTTGACTCGTCAAACCCCATAAATTCCAGGGCTTCTTTAAAGTCATTGACCAGACGCTTGTTGCCAAAGAGGCTGCGGAACATCTCACTGAAAGGAATAGAGCTGGTCACCACTTGTTTGTGAAAAGAGGTCAGATAGCGGCCTAAGTGCTCTCCATCTGTAAAATAGAATTCCCTTTTGATCATCAGGTAGAAAATCGTATAGGTGCGGACACCATCGACACTTTCAACCCTTAAAACGGCAGTTTGATTGCTCAGTGTATAGTAGCCAAAGGCCAGTTGCAGGAGTCTTTCTGCAAGTTCCTGCGCATTACCGTCAGAGGTCAGAATAATGGTTTGCTTTTTAGACTTTTTACCGCTGATTGCTACTTCTGTTCCTGTTACCTGATCGGGTTCAAGTTCTACATTGTCTGGGTCTTCTTCCTCAGCACTGTCTACCTCCAGGCGCCTGTGCTGTCGTACTACTTCCATAGCTGCACGCAAGATGTATTTTCTCATCAGCTCGGGGTCTGGTTTATCAGAATCTTTCAGTCTCAGTGATTCAGATCCTGACCAGGCCGTCATGGCCCCTATATAGAACGCTCCTAATGCGGTAGAAAATTGATCTTCGCGGATTTTCAATTTTTTGCAAAACTCGGCAAACAAACCCGTCAGGTCAACACCCGGCATGGCTCTGCCTGAGGGTATTTCCTCAGCGCCTTCGCTTAGGGATTGTCGGTAAACGAGGTCATGGCCTGTTGAAACAATCGCTTCCCGCATGACTCCGCGATTTTCAATGAACCACTCAGGGCGATGGGTTAGCTCTTCAATCATGTAGTACAGATAACTGGCGGTAAAAAGGGTTGCAAACACCAGACCTTGAATGGCTCTGGAACCAGTCACCATACTGGTTGCATAGGTACCTGCACCACTGACAACCATAGTGCTCAAACCGGGCATCCAGGGATAGATCTTTTCCAGAAAGCTTTCAGAGGGAGGAGGTGCCAGAAGCTCTTCATCACTGGTTCCTGTTTGTTCCGCAGTAAGCGGTACGACGGCTGTTTGAGTTGGCTCAGGTGGGGCAGTGGTAACAGTCTCATCGCTGTCTTCCTCCTCTGAGTCTTCATCTTCATCCTTTTTATCGTCATCACTGCTCGGAGGGTTGTCTGCGAATACTGTTCTAGGCAGCCCATCGGTGTTGACCGGCTCTGAAGGGGTTAAGAACTCATCGTGATCGACTTCAGGATTGATTGTTAATTCATCTTTATCTTTTAGATCGAGTTGAGTTTCCTTACTTTCATCCTTTTCGAAAGGTGAAAGAATATTGTCTGTTGGCAGCTTCTCTTTCGCCTTCCTTTTTTGCTCCTCAAGGTATTCTATTGCCGGATCCAGCTCAGCTTCATAACCATCGTAATAAACTTTGTACTGAGATGAGCTTTTACTGGCAGATTTACTTAGATCCAGTGGCTCGGGAGGACCTTGATCCTGGAGCAGTTCAAGAAGCTTTTTGGCTTCAGGGTTTGAAAAGACACCCAAGAACTCTTCTTCGGGCATCCATGGATCCAGAATGCCTGATGGCGCCAATGCTCCCGCCTCCCAAACGTGCATGGGGGCGCTGAGAAAATCGATACCGGCACTGGAGGAAAGGGGGGTGATAAGACAGTAGATAATACATAAACGTTCTATAAGATTTATTTTCATGATTTATCAAGAGAGTGATTGATAAGTCTTGAAAAAATAGCAGACCTTTAGGTAAGTGCTTTTTTTGGTTATGCTCTTTTGTTTTCCTTCTACTTGTCATGAAGTAGCGCGTACTTTTATTTCAATTTACAATCTGTTTTTATTCACTTCTGTACAGAAGTAACGGATAGCGATAATCTGTTATAAGCAATCTTACCCTTAGGCTCTATCAGGGCTCAGAATGGATTCTAAAATAAGGTGATAAGTTTGATATGAAAAAGCATTTCTTCAAATGCACCAAACAGTTGGGTTTGGTATGCCTGTCACTGCTGATGTCTTTTCCTTCATTCTCAGAAGCTGTCACTGAGCGTCCAACTCTTGAACAATTAATAGAAGCTCGTAAGCAATGGGAGATCCTCAGCGAAAGAGGGGATGCTGATGCCAGCGCAAAATTGGGAGCTCTCTATCTTTCCGGATCTCTTGGAACTCTAGACTTTATTAAGGCCAGAAAGTATCTGGCACTAGGCGCTAAAGTTGATGTGTCTGCACGACTGGCTTACGGTCACTTGCTGATGAAGGGGTTGGGAGGGGAGACAGATCTTGCAGGTGCAGAACAGGTTTTTGCCACGGCGTCGAAGCTTGGAAGTCTGGAAGGTTTGTATCTAAGAGCCAAACTGGTTTTAGGCAGAAGCGCATCAGAGTTAGAAGTTCGAAACGCCGTTAATGATATTCATCGTGCGGCTACAAAGGGTTTTCCTCCTGCGTTATCAACGATTGCTGAATTACACAGAACAGGTACGTTTCTGGAAAAGAACCCCCAAAAAGCCGTAGAGTACTATTTAAAAGCGGCAGAGAGGGGCTATTCAGAAGCACTTTCAAACGTTGCCGAAATGCATCTTTTTGCTGAATTGGGCTCGGCGGATATTAATAAAGCCGAGGACTTTTACCGGAAAGCCATCTCAAAGGGCGTAAAGTCTGCAAACTATTCATTGGCTTTCTTTTTATACAATAAAAATCAGAACAATAAAGCGTCACTGGGCGAGTCATTCCGAATAGCGAAAATAGCCTCTTTGGCTTGGGATGAAAGGTGCCAATACCTTCTTGGGTTAATGTATTTCGAAGGCATGGCCGTGGCCAGTGATCATGAGCAAGCGTATTTCTGGTTGGATCTTGCGGCCAGTGCCGGTGTGTTTGAAGCCCATCATATCAGGGCGCTGGTTGCCAGAACGCTCTCGAAGGAACAGATAAACAAGGTGAAAAGTCGAGCCCGTGAATGGTTTGTGGCCAATCATGATCGTCCCCACGGCCATCTCTTTATTGATAGTTCAAAACACAGGTATCAATAATGTCTTTTGTTCTTAATGCATTTATCTGGCTGGTCAGTCTCTTCCATATCATGGCTGCCCACGGTGATGTTATAAAGTCTGATCAGGGTCATTGGGAAATTGCCTTTGAAAAGCCCATTGATAAGATCGGGCTGCACAAAATTACGGATGTAGACTTCAGCCTGCTGCCAACGGATAAAACGCCCGTGTCTGATTTAAAGCTTAGGGTCGAGGGTGGTATGCCTGGACATGGGCACGGTTTTCCAACGACCCCTTATATTGAAGAACAGAGTGCTGGGCTTTATACCCTCAAGGGGGTCAGCTTTTCCATGCGCGGTGAATGGCTGCTGGTCATTAAAGTTGAAAGCGACAGTCAGGGTTCGGATCAATTTACGCTGCCCCTTTATATCAGGCCATGAACGGACTCAGTCCATTGTTTGTCTGCCTGGGATTGCTGTTCAGCGCAATGACAGATGCCAATGACATAGAGGATGCAAAGTATTTTTCCATAATGGGGCTGCAGAGTACTCCTGATGACCCTTCCAATGCATTTCAAAGAGATCCAGATGCGATTGACCTGGGCAGAAAGTTATTTTTTGACAGAGGTATGAGTGCATCCAAAGAAATCGCCTGCTCAACCTGTCACTTCACCAACAACCAGTATATTGCCAATGAGTCGATACCCGCCGGGAGCCCTCGTGCTTTCCGTTCCGTCATGCAAATTACAGGTGTCGCCTACAATAGATTTTTTTTCTGGGATGGGAGGGCCGATAGCCTTTGGGCTCAGGCATTGGGACCCATCCAGAATCCCGGTGAGCATAATCTTGATCGTCTGAGTGCGGTGCAATATGTCGTCCGGAATTATGCTGCTGAATTGAATAAGATCTCCTCCACATCAGCTAAATACGAGGGATATTTAAAACGTGTGAAAAATTGGAATGAATCCAGTAATGATGACCCTCCGACGACATCTATTAACTTTCTGTTTTCTTTGATGGGTAAGTCTCTGGCAGCTTTTCAGACGAGTTTGCCGGTTCAACCTTCGCTCTGGGATAACGTGGCCCGGGCTAAAATCAAGGGTACGCCACTTGATAAGGCACAGGAAAAGATCTGGAAAGGTTTCAGGATCTTTACGGGTAAGGCAAGGTGTTCAAGTTGTCATGATGGCCCTTTATTTACTGACTTTTCTTTTCATAATACGGCCATGCCCACCCGACCGGAGCTGGGTATTGAAGCAGGACGTTATGAGGTGTTGCCCCAAATCAAGAGTAATGAGTTTGGTTGTTACAGTCTCTATTCCGACGCCAGTAAAGACGAGTGTCGCCACTTGAAGTACGTGAACCAGAGTATTGATGAAAACTTTGGTTCGTTTAAAACCCCAACGCTGCGCAATGTCCGAACAAAAACGCATTTTGGGCATGCGAGCCAGTTTTCATCTCTGCAACAAATGATTGATCATTATGATACTGCGCCAGTGGGTGTCCATGGTCGAATGCTCAATACACGAACGCTGTCTGAGTTAAAGCCTATTGGGCTCTCCAGCAGTGAAAAAGAAAGCTTGCTTGAGTTTTTGAAGGCTTTGTAAGGCTGCTTTTTAGCTTTATATAGAGAGATCTATCTACCTGGACTTTTTGAGATGACCGAACAGCAGTGCCCGAGTAGGTTCATTTCTAAGTTTCCAAATTGAACTGTCTACATAGTAATGGTGTATGTTAATTGCGATAGCCAGCAAGCCTATGAGAGTAGGGGTTGCACTTTGCAGGTTCGCGTTCATTTCTGCCTGATAGAAAACCGCTGCACCGGCAATGACACAACCCAGATAAATCAGTTTAATTCTGGTACTGGAAGATACCTTTGGATGGGAAGGTGCTGGGCGGTTAGCTTCGACCCGGGTTACAAAAACCAGATACTGCAGTGAGTGTGCTATCTGTACCCAGAAAATAGCAGCCGGATTGAGAAAGATAGCCAGATACCAGAAGAACAGACTGAACCCTATCCCGACCGTTCTTACGTCGATCTGTCCCTTTTTCCAGGCTGGTAACAGCAGGCAGCCTGATACGACGAAACCGGAAAAAGCCAAACCTGAGACCAGCAGGTATACAGTGTCGTGCTGCAACCAGTCGACCCAGGATACGGTGGGCAAAAACCGGGCTGCCCAGACAACATGCCATAAAATCAAACTTCTGAAGCACCAATGGAGAATGCGTTTCTCATGGGTGTTCCATTGATGGCCGGATAAAAGGGTAAAAGCAGAAAAGCAGCCCCAGGCCTGCCCGACGTAATGCCATGCCAGATAAAATGAGGCTATCAGCCAGAAGCCGTAGGATAAAAGCAGTGAAAGACTGACATGTTCGGGAGTACTGTTAGCAAGACTTCCAATAAGGGCAATCAGCAATACTAAAATACCCGGGACAATAAGAGTTGCGCCGGGAAAGCGTTTAAAACAGTCTGGCTGTCTATAGAGAAGCCGATAGGACACCATAAAATGTGGCCAGTTAAGAAGAAGCTGCAACAGGAGGGCGGTTGTGATCAAAGGCATGCCGTCGTTGCTGGTTTCTATCTGATAGCCGGTTAACAACATGCCTGCAATGACTAAAACGGAAAGGCCTGAGGTGAGCCAGAAGTCTGTCCAGAATCCAAACAGGTTTCGGGGCTGAGTCGTTGTGGAGTTCATCATAATGGGGTCAGTTTAATGTCCGTATATAATCCGCAGACCGGATGGCAAGTGCCTGAATGGTCAGTCCCGGGGACTCACCGCCACCGGTTGATGGAAAAAGGCTGGCGTCACAAATAAAAAGATTCTTGATGTCATGGACTGAGCCAAAAGCATCACAGACACTCTGTCTGGGGTCAGTTCCCATTCGACAGGTGCCAAAAACATGGGTTGATGAAAATGCATCGGCTGAACTGAATGTTTCGAATGGAGAGTCGCAACCAGCTGCATCAAGAATCTTTCTGCATTCAGCATTCATGAACGCCAGACGCGCCATGGCATTCTGATCCAGATAGGAATGAATTCTGGGTACTGGGATACCGTGTTGATCTAACTGATCGGAAAGGCTGATATAACTTTTTTTATGGGGAAGACATTCACCTATAGAAGTTATGGAAAGCACTTTGCCCAGTTGCTCTCTCATCCGGGCTTTGTGTTTCAAGCCCCAACCCGGTATTACCCTTGTTGCATAAGCGACTGGCCCCACCAGATCACTCTCTGACATAGAGGGACCGAAGCGACAGCCACCTATGACGCCCGGAATCGAATCGGGTGCATTGTACTTCCAGCTCACCCAGTTCACGGGCAAGCCTCGATGGCTGCCAAGTTTCTCAGGATGTTCTGCCGATACGGTGGTCAACAGAGTTTCCATGAAGTTTTGGCCGACCTGGCCATTCTGATTGCCTATACCGTGGGGGTAATGGGCGTTTTTTGAGTTCAATAACAGTCGAGGTGTTTGGACCGCACCTGCTGCAAGAATGATCCATTGTGCGGACAGTTTGTGCAGCTTTCCTTTATGAGATGCCAGAATACTGCTGATTCTCCCATGGTGTGTTTCTAACTTAAGGACTTCTGTCTCAGGGAGTATCTGGCAATTTCCACTGGCTAATGCGTGTTTCAGGTAGGTGACATCTATGCTTCCTTTGTCCGTAAGCATGCAACCACGCTGACAGCCCCCACAGTAATTACAGGCAGGACGATTATCATAAGGTTTACTGAGAACAGCCAGAGAGTTGGCCTGGGGCTGGTGGCCCACTCGAATAGCCGCTTTATCCAGTACCTTTGCAGCAAAACTGTATGGGTGGGGAGGCTGTGGGTATTTGGCTGAACGCGGACAACGGGTGTCACTGAGGGGGCCTGCCACACCAACCCGTTCTTCAGCTGTCTGATAGTATGGTTCGAGCTCCTTATAACCCATGGGCCAGTCGGCTGCGACTCCGTGTTGGGTTTTCATTTGCATTGAATCGGGATTGAGTCGATGAGCCTCACCGGTAAAATGCAGTGAACTCCCCCCAACACCGCGAACATGGTGGTAGCCAAAATTAGCTCGCCGGGAACCTTTAACCAGCAACCCCTTCATTTTGTTCCAGGATCGCAATTCATTTTTAAGTTCGTGAATAGGTTGAAGCTCGGCGACTTCATAGGCTGATTTTGAAGCCGTTTTGTAGGGGAAGGGCTTTTCCCAAGTATGGGAGGATTGTCGATAATCAGAAGGCGAATAAGATGGGCCTGCATCCAGTACAAGTACTTTGAAACCATAATGGGACAGTCTCCAGGCGGCACTGCCGCCACCTGCACCGGCGCCAATTATAATGACATCGGCTTCAAAGTTTGCCAGGGGGCTCTTCATGATCCGGATACCCTAGGGGTTGAATAGGCCGGTTGATATCCATGCCAGTCCAGGATGCACTGTTGTGGTAGTAAAGCGTCATTGCATCTTCTCTTATTCTTTCAATAAAGACGCGGGGCAGGGTCATCTCTGGTTGATTAAAAGCAGCTTCAACAATTCGAATCTGAGCATTTGGGGCAAGCTCAGGAAAAGGTTTATAAAATGATCTGAGGCTGGTGGTATTAAACCACTGAGTGCCTTGTTGAATCAGTTCCGGATAGCGAGGGATTTGAGACGCAGTGTCTAATAATGATTCTTCAATTTTAAGGTCAGTGGCACCGGGCGTTGAATCACCTGGAATCAAAACATCCAGAACAGAGGGTAATACTCCCGGGGGGACAGGCTCTGGATTGTTTAATTGAGCATAGGTCTGTTCCCAGCACAGTGGGGCAAGGGCCAAAAGCTTGAGAACCAGTCTTCGGCTGATTCGGTTGTGGGAATGCGTTGAATGATCTTGTTGTTTATTGGACATTCCAATCTCGCAACATTGAATGGACGGTTATTAAGAACAAACAGACATTTAAGACCTGTGATTAAAATTAAATTTGTTTCTTCTTCTGCCGCTAATCATGTTGACTTAATAAGAAGCTGTTCAAAGGTATCTATTTGATATCTATGCCATTAAAAAGAACTAAAAACAAGCTTTAGACAATACAAAGCAACAAACAACAAGGGAAGAAGTCATCATGGAGAGGATGATTCTAAGGTATGTGCTGGGTATTCTGTCGCTTTTGACAGTATCCAGTGTTACCCACGCTGGCCATCTGTTCACCCAGGCATCATCAAATACCCCCACCTGGATCCAGTCTGGCCAGGGCATCGTTATCAAGCAATACGGTGATGAAGGTGGTTCCGGGTCTGGCAATATAGACATTAATTTTGCAGCCAACAGTACTCCTCCTGATGATGCGGATACCTCAAACTCTAACTGGTGGCAGTGGAGTGCGGGTGATGTGATGAGAATCACTCTGCCTCTGACAGACAATACATACACCTATACCATTGCATACGATGCTGCGGGCTCAGGTGGCTGCGATTATGACTTTTGTGGTCAAACAGGCTCATCAAGCCTTAATGTCTCTGGCACTGACCTTGGCGGTAGTGGAGTCACCCTCCCTGATCATTCAGGTGAGGAATCTTCCTATGACGAATCGGATGTTTATTTCAGTTGGTCCATAGAAGCTCTGGCTGGAGAGTTTTCACTGAGTGGGTATCGCATCCGTACATCGGACGGAACCATTGATGGAACCGGGGCCGGTATTCTGGATCAGGATAGCGTTGTTGATGCCGATGAGGTCGCTAATAATGTAGGGGGAAGTGTCCCTGACATTGATAATGCCAAAACCGAGTATACGCCTGATGAGCTGAACAATAATCAGGTCAATCCGAAGTTTACCGGTGGTACCCTTACCATTGGTTCAGGTACCGATTCGATCACAGCAAACTTTTCAGTGGATGCTAACGGCGGAACCATTCAGACCAACGGCGATACAGAAATTGCCGGCGTTATCAGTGACGATAGCGGCAATGTTGGTAGCAGCGGCTCGTTAACTAAAACGGGTGATTCGGAGCTGACGCTTTCCGGAATCAATACCTTTGCAGGTGACATTATTGTGGAAGCCGGCACTCTGGCAGCAGAAGGAAGTCTGGCCGGTGGCGTTGTGGTCAATAATAACGGTACCCTCAAGGGGTCGGGGGTTGTTACAGGCATCACTTCTAACGGTATTATCGCTCCAGGTGATTCTCCGGGCACGTTAACCTCTGCGGGCAACGTAGTAATGAACTCGGGTTCTACTCTGCAAGAGGAAATTGACGGATCAAACTACAACCCTGCAGGTGGTGCTGGTAGTTATGACCGGGTTGCTGTAACAGGTGCGGGTAACACATTTACTGCTGACGGGACGCTTGAGATTTTACTGAGGGGCATTACTGCACCGGCGAACAATGATTTCACGCCTGTGTTGGGTGACAGTTTCCGGATTGTCACTACCGAAGAAAGTAATGGGGTCAATGGCAGCTTCGTTACTGTGAATCAGCCTGCATCCGGGCTTTCTGACAATACAAGGTTTGATCTTCAGTACGGTAACAATTATATCGATCTGGTTGTGACTCCGGGAAGTTATGCTGTTTACGCTGCTCAGAACGGGAACCTCAATGCCCGTAATGCTATGACTGCTCTGGAAGCAATCCGTCCTGCTGCTGGCGTAAGACCTTCAGGTTCTGATCCATTCTCCGGACTCATGGGATTGTCCGGAACAGTGTTGAATACTTCCATTGCTCAGTTGTCTGGTGAAATTCATGCGCAAAGTGCCAATGATGTTAAAGATCAGATGATTCTGCTCAGCGATTTATTGGTGACCAGTGCCTATGAATTGGACCCCGATGAAATGCTTTGGGCAAACGTTAGCTCAAACCAGATTGAGTATCGTCAGGACAAAATATCATCAGGCTATGATTCCAGTGCTCGCTCTCTAGTGGTGGGTTATGACTTTAAACGAGAGGAAGACAAACGTTATGGGCTGGCGTTGAGTTACTCCGATTCCAAACTTTCTGCCAAATACGCGTCATCTTCTGAGAACACTCTGGCTACCATGCTGGCTTATTACGAAGGAACGAAAGAAGCAGAAAAACTGGAGGTCTTCCAGCTAAACCTTAATCTGGGTTTGGGAGTCAGTGAGCGTGAAATTGAACGAAGCGTTTCTCTTGCTTCGGGCATCAATACCCATAAATCATCGGTTCAAGAGTCTGTTTTATTCGGTCAGGCTCGAATTTCTCATCTTCTAAAAGACGGTGAGCATGCTGATATCACCGGGTATTCCAGCTTGAGATTTCAGGCCCTTAAAGGCGATGCTTATCAGGAAAAGGGTTCGGCAGCTACCATGCTATCCATTGATTCAGGCAGTCAGACGTCAGCCCAGCTTGGAGTTGGAGTCCTGATTAACTTTATTGATACCAATAAGGTTGACTGGAGTCTGGATATGGGACTGTTTACTGAGTTGGTCAGGGATCATGAAACCCTTGATAGAGATTTGAGTCTTGGGGCTGCCCGCTGGGAAGTGGAGGGGACTGATGTTGGATCGATCAGTGCCAAAGTTGCAGCGCATGGTAGCTGGAAGTTCAGTGAGAATATGTCGGGTTTTGCTGCTTTGGGTGTTTCAGGATCATCCAACCGTATCGGTGGATATGGTTCTCTGGGGATTCGGATTGATCTCAAATAACTTGCGGGCTGCAATCCATTCTTGATTACTGAAGCCCAAACAAAAAGACCTGCAACAGAATTGTTACAGGTCTTTTTCGTTAAAGATATTCACTCTTTAGTGAGCGTTGTCTTCCTTGTTCAGAGCCTCACCGGTCTCTTCATCAAAGTGATCAGTGTGGAACTCGTACCACATCACGTTGATGATACCGAAGGCGCAGGCCAGCAGTACGCCAAGAATCCAGGAAAAATACCACATAGTCTGTCCTCCTTAGTAAAGTGAATGGCTGTTTTCAGCAAGGTGTTCTGCTGTCATACGGCCCCATAGCCTGTAGAAACACCAGGAGGTGTAGCACAGGATCAGCGGAACAAATATACCGGCCACGACGGTCATAATGCCCAGTGTCAGATGGCTGGATACCGAGTCCCACAGGGTCAGGCTGACATTGGGATTGGTGCTGGATGGCAGAATGAATGGGAACAGGGAGAAACCTGCGGTCATGATAATACCCGCCTGGGTAATGGAGCTGCAGGCAAAAGTCAGGCCGTGCAGACGACTGCTGGCCAGCAGGAAAACACCAATAGCACCGGCAAATCCCATCACCGGAGCGATCATCATGAAGGGGTATTTGCTGTAGTTGTTCAGCCAGACGCCAGCATCAGCGATGTGAACGACTTTGTTCAACGGGTTTGCTGCACCGTCAATGACCAGGCCACTCACTACTTCAAAACCAGGCAGGTTGGCGACCCAGACTCCAGCCAGGGCGAAAGTAACAATGGTCGCCAGAGCTGCCAGACGAGCAACAACGGCAGCACGCTCCTTGATGGGGGAACCGGCACGCAGACTCTGCCATACCGAACCCTGCATGGTCAGCATGGCAATACTGACAACACCACAGAGCAGGGCAAAAGGATTCAGCAGAGAGAAGAACCCTTGTGAAAAGGTAGAGCGCATGGTGTCGTCCAGATCAAAGCCGAAGCCCTGGAACAGGTTGCCGAAAGCTACACCAAATACCAGAGAAGGCACGATGCCGCTGATAAACAGTCCCCAGTCGCAGATCTTGGTGTGCTCAGGATTTACCTTGGAACGGTAATCAAAGGCCAGGGGTCTGAGGATCAGGGCAAATAGCACCAGTAGCATGGCCCAGTAGAAACCTGAAAATGCAGTGGCGTAAACAATCGGCCAGGCTGCAAACAGGGCACCACCGGCAGAGATCAACCATACCTGGTTACCGTCCCAATGAGGGGCAACAGCGTTGATCATGATACGACGTTCTTCGTCGGTTTTACTCATGAATGGCAGCAGGTTGGCGGTACCCAGGTCATAGCCATCCATAATGGCAAAGCCTATGAACAGGACTCCAATCAGGACCCACCAGATAAATTTGAGAACTTCGTAATCCATAGTGGTCTCCTGTTATGCCTGAGCCATATCGCCGGAGCGATTGCGTTCAAAGTGGTAGCGGCCGGTGTGCAGACTGCTGGGACCTTTGCGGGCGTATTTGATCATCAGGTACATCTCAATGATGATGCAGATCGTGTACAGCGCTGCAAAACCGAAAATACTGAGCCACAGGTCGGTTTCCGTCCGGGATGAAGCCGACATATAGGTAGGCAGAATACCGGAGATGGACCATGGCTGACGGCCATACTCGGCGACAAACCAGCCCATTTCACTGGCAATAAACGGCAGTGGCAGAGCATAGAAGCAGAGTTTAAGGAATTTAGGGCTTTTGTATTCAGACCGTCGAGCCGTTTTGTAAAAGGCTACCAGCATCAGGATCAACATCAGGACACCACAACCCACCATGATACGGAAGGCGAAGAACAACGGCCAAACAGTAGGAATGGCATCTTCTGCAGCCTGCTGAATCATTTCCGGTGTAGCGTTTGGAATGTCGTCTGTGTAGCGGGTCAGCAGCAGACCGTAACCCAGGTCGTCCACCACTTTTTCGAAGGCATCACGATTGGCTGGGGTGTCTTCACCATTCTTGAGCTTCTGCAACAACTCATAGGCTGTTATCCCGGTGGTAATACGCTCAACCTTGTTTTCAATCAGGTCCTTGATGCCCAGAACTTCGGTATCCAGGGAGCGGGTTGCAATGATGCCCATGGCGTATGGAATCTTAACGGCAAAGTCCGTTCTCTGTTCTTCCTGGTTAGGCAAACCGATGACTGTAAAGGCAGCAGGTGGTGGTTCGGTTTCCCACTCGGCTTCGATGGCTGCAAGCTTCACTTCCTGCACATCGCCTAGTTCATAACCGGATTCATCACCCAGCATGATGGTGGACAGGATCGCTGCCAGACCAAAACCGGACGCCACGGCAAAGGAGCGACGGGCGAAACCAATGTCACGTCCTTTCAGCAGGTACCAGGCACTGATAGACAGTACAAAAACTGCCCCAGTAGTGTAACCAGCAGCAACAGTGTGGATGAATTTAACCTGGGCAACAGGGTTGAGAACCAGATCAGCAAAACTGGTCATTTCCATGCGCATGGTTTCGAAGTTGAACTCCGCACCTACAGGGTTCTGCATCCAGGCGTTAGCGATCAGGATCCACATGGCTGAGAGGTTAGTACCAATCGCCATCAGCCAGGTACAGGCCAGATGCTGGACCTTGCTGAGCCGGTCCCAGCCGAAGAAGAACATGCCGACAAACGTCGACTCGAGGAAGAAGGCCATTAAGGCTTCAATGGCCAGGGGAGCACCAAAAATATCACCTACGTAGTAGGAGTAGAATGACCAGTTGGTTCCGAACTGAAACTCCATGGTGAGGCCGGTCGCCACACCCAGAGCAAAGTTAATACCGAATAATTTACCCCAGAATTTCGTCATGTCCCGGTAGACCTGTTTACCGGTCATGACATAAACCGATTCCATGATCGCGAGCATGAAGGTCATGCCCAGGGTCAGTGGGACAAAGAGGAAATGGTAGAGTGCCGTCATCGCGAATTGGAATCGCGATAGATCAATGACTTCTTCAGGAATCATGATGCTCCTCGTTTATGACAGTGTGAAAATCAAATCCGTACTGGAAATCAGGAAATTGAGCTGCCACAGAGGTCCTTTGTGCTGCAGTACCCGCGCGTTCAGTATAATAGATACATTATAAATGCATGTTTATAGCAGGCGCGACGAAGCGACCGTTTATACGGTTTTTATTAGGATATGGATCAATCTATGGCTGGTTAATCAGATTGTGCATATGTTACTCCGATTTGTTACATATCTGAACTTCGGTAAGACGCAAAATTTGATCTTTATCAAAAACGCTTTAAATCCCTTGTCTCGCAAGACATATTCAGAGAATAAAATGGTTAACATCTAAAAAAACAGGAGGATATGCTGTGTAAAAACGAAACAGTTTGTTAAAAAATAAGATTGAAAGCTATAAGTAGAATTGATATCTGTAATAACTACTTATCAGTATTCTCGATGGCACTATGGAAGACCCTGACCCTATATGCCCTGGGGCAAAGCGGATCAGGTATCGCTCATTCGATCTCAGCCATGAATAGTAGCAGAGCTGTATTTGCTGATGGCTTTATTGGCATTATAAAGGTCAATTTGCCAGTTGTTTTTGGCAGGAGGGACTTCGATGGGAGAGATATTCTCAAGTGAATATCGGGCACTCATCGGGCTTTCAAACTGGGCAATGAATTGCAGCCTTTGCAGATCGGCCTGATAGGTTTGTACCAGAAAGTTGATGGTTCTCTCACTGAGGGGAACCCGGTAATACCTGATCAGATTCTGGGCCAGTTTTTCGGCACTGGCGGATAAATTCTTGTCGACGTCTGCCGCCAGAGCCTCACCCAGGGATGCTTTTGTCTTGGCACTCATACCGGGTTCAATAAAGGCCAGGCTGGAAGCGTTGGAGCTTTCAATCGCCCGCTGAATCTGCGGGTCATGCAGGTGGACATAAGGGTCCAGTATGGTGGCAACTTCAATGGCGACCTCTCTGGCTCTGGTTTCCGTGAGATCTTTTTCCATGGGGGCTAAGGGGGAGTTATGTCGGTAACTTTCCCTTCGCAATCGGGACTCCCTTAGAAAGGCTTCCAGACGGTTGGCTACTTCCATCCGGGTGTCATCATCCAATTCTATGCTCTGTTCAGAAATGGTCAGACTGCGTTTTACGTTCTCATCAGGGTTTTGCTGATATAGCGTGGACAGTTTCTGCCAATACTTCAGGGCTCTTTTCAGTTTTTCACTGTCACGACCCTGTTTCAGGTAAGCGCGATGGGCCTCATTATACAGCTGAATGGCTTTATCAAGCTGCTTGCGCTTAATGTTCAGGGCCATGACATGCTTACCGGTTTTCCGGGTCAGGTCGCGGGCCTGTCGAACCTGAAGGCTAAGGTTATCGAGGGATTCTGTGGCGGCGGACAACAGTTTTTGAGGGCTGAGGCCGTGACCGGTAATAATGTCATTTTGTACATCGACATTGTGTAACCAGGTGGTCAGTGCCTTGAGTCGAGAATAAACACGGGCGCGGCTGATTCGGAAATCATTTCTTTCTTCTTCAAGCTTGTCCAGCGCCTTGGCCATTTCCCAACGGCCGGTATACTCAATTTTCAGCCAGGAAATTTCACGGCCACAAATCAGCTCAAAACAGAGGGTGAGAATTTCTTCAACGTCATGAAGGGTCATCAGTTCTTCATTGTCGCGTTCACTGGCTGTGAGAATTCGCTCAATAAACAATGGCTCTCTGGTCTGTCCTTCATGGGGGCGGGCGACAATGCCAGACAATCTGTTTTTAAGCGCTTGTGCAATGCGCGGATGAAGCTCCTTGAGTTCATTGTGATAACGCTCAGTTTCTTCAGAAACTTCATTCACAATGTCTCGCATTCGGTGGTAAAGACCCGCACGACGAAAAATCTCAATCTGTTCAGCTTTTCGAGCCAGCTTTGGGTCGCCGGTAATATCTTCAACGGCGGTGGACACCCATTCAGGGCCAAGGTCGAGCTTTCTGAGCAGTATACCGGCAGAGTGAATACGTCTGGCGTCTTCAGCCATGTTTCGCTGGGCCAGATCACGAACCATGTAAATAATTTCTGGAATGCGGTCTATAACACTGAGCAGATTATTCTTCTCTTTGCTGACTTTACGACCGTGTGTCACGTTGTACATCAACTTGGTGAACAAACCCATTCCGATGGCAACGATTGAGTAGCCGATAAAGTAAAGGGTTCTGTCCAGCGGCATCATGGTGCCGTAGCCAATGTAATACCCGGCAAAAGCCGCGAGGAGGGTAACCGGTCCGGCCGTCCAGGCATATTGCAGTATCGTGACACTCCAGGGCTCCTGATGGGGAGCGCGTGCCACTTTTTCCAGCCAGCTTAAATCTCTCTCTTCAAGCTGGAGGTCATCGTCATTCCGTTGCTGTCGCCAGCGACTGAACAGAGCGGGCATTGTCGTTTAATTCGCTTTGGGTGGGTGATCAGAATCTTATTCTAAAGTCTCATGACAATGTTTCAGTATATGTAGATTTACGCTTTCGAGTAAGTGTTTCGTAAGGCTGACACATTTAACTGTGTCTAGATATGAGTTTATAGCAACTGGTTTGAAGATAAACGATAGAGTGTTCAGTCGTCTTATAGACGTGTGGGAGAAAAATCTAGCTCTGATTGCAAGATAACATAGATGTTAGTGATTCTAATGGATGGTTTGAATACAGTCTGAAGGTAAATAAGCGTATTTTTGAGTATTTAATGATTCTGATGGGTAAAAGAGCAGTCATGCCCATCTAATGGCATGGAGGTCTTAGCTATGAATGTACTAATGGGCGCGAAGGGAGTCGTAGCAGCATCTATGTTTGCGACTGGAATGATTAAAAATGAAGCTGTAGATGGCGTTTCAGAGTCGTTCAAAATGGGGGCGAAACCGGGTGTATTCGCTGGGCGAATAGTTGATAGTGTCATTGGTATGTCTTTCGGTTTGGCAAAAAAAATAAGTGTTGCTGTATGTAATGGATTCAGAAGTTCAGAAACACGTGAGCCGGTGAAATCTATTTCAGAGTATTCAGCAGATAGTATTAAAGTGGTTAACTATCTTCTGGGTGGCTTGACGGGTCTGCTACTTTGTGGACCTATATCAGTGGTGTATACGCCACTCGTCATAGTAAAGGAGATGCCTTCTATTTATCACAATTCAGTTGATGCATTTAATAGTGTTAGGACTGGTGGGAGTGATCTTTTTATGAACCCTACAGGGAATGGTATAAGAATGGCGAGAGAATAGAGAGCTTCTATGCAGCGATGAAAGGGGCCTTTACAAGGCCCCTTTCAGTATATGTGCAATCTTTGAGTAGCAAGTTGAGCTTAGATGTAACGCGTCCTGACTTTTTTCTTTCAAGTGTTGATCAAAGCGTCTTTAAATACTCAATGATGGCCAGGGCACCAGCCTCGTTATCCGTCCAGTCCAGTTTGTAGGTTCTGTCGCCCTCCATAATATCGGTATCATGGCCCTTATTACTGATGGCCGGTGAGCGGTTGGATTGAAACAGGTAGCCCTCTTCAATCTGGTATGGTTTTGCATTTGGATCCCAGGAATATCCTACCTTGGCAGGATCGTAATCGAGTCTGCTTTTAATAAATTGGTTGGGTCGTGTTTTGGGCATCAGCAAATGATAAAGGGTAGGGATTGAGCCATTATGAAGATAGGGAGCCTGCGCCCAGATACCGACAAGAGGTAAGGCATTGTAGCCTTCATGCAGTCTTGGAGAGGTCATCGCCAGGCGACTTTTACCTTTCAGTGAAACGTCTCGGTATTCGGCGCAGGGTTTCACTTTTTTTCCATACATTTCGACTTCCGTATCCACTGAACAGTTTGTGTCGGACGTAAAGCTGCTTCTGGCTCCAAGGGTGATCAGTGTGCCAGCAATTTTGGCGCGGCCCATGTGAGTCCCCAGACTTTTATACACTTTACCGTTGTTGGGCTGGTGGCAGCTTGCACAATTTTCGGTGAACAGGGATTGACCTTCTTTGGCCAGTTCAATATCGACATCAAACGGGTAGGGAGCAGGTGGCAGTTTCTTCAGCAACACTTCAGAAAAAGCTGATACCCGGATATCAATGTTGTCAAATCCCAGGGTTAACTGGGCGGCGATGTTCTTATAGATGGGAAGGGGGATGTGGCCATTCCACTGGCCGCCACCATTTATAAGGTCAGACTGGTCTTCATTCCACCTGGGATCATGAGCGTCCTGGTACCAGACAGCCATGATGTCGGTAATGCCAGGATCGGAAGGCAGCGCCAGAGGGGCAAACCAGCTGATGACAGGCGTCTGTTTAAGATTGAAATAGGCGTTCACGGCATTAAAGGCGATGGCATCTTCCATGCCTGGAAAGCCTGACATGATCTCTGATTTTATTTCGGGGTAGAGGCGATCTACCAGAATATCCCAGCCTTTATAAACCTGCTCAGCATGAGCAGCAAACTCGGGGATGACCTTGTTGGCTTGTTGCTTGAACAGCGCTATCTGTGCTTTTTCATATTCGGCATCAAAGTGGCGGCCTTCAAACTGATAGTTTTTATAAAAGAAATTAGGGTTACTGGTGTGATTCTGTTCCAGTGCTTTCAGAAAGGTCTCTATGATAATGCTCTGCTTTTTATCGGGGTCGGTTTCGCCCTGATACAGTTTGGTCAGGGTCTGGGTTAACCTTTTTCTGAAACCTATGACATTAAACTGGGTGTTGATGCCGCCATCCAGATATTCCATTGAACCGTCGGGTAAACGAACACGACCGATATGGCAGCCGCCGCAGGCAAAAGAAGAGTAATCTATGTTGCCCAGAGCTGCTTTTCGGGATAAGCCACTGAAACCTATGCCTCTGGGTAAGGGGGAGCCTTGCAGTCTTTCATCCTGGAACAGTCCCATGACGGACAAAAAGTCATCCCCTTTACCCCAATATTCAGGGGCAACAACAGGCAGCAGTTTAAGAATGATAAAAGGAATGCCATCGGTTTCGCTGGTTGGAAAGTTGGCAAAACGTTGATAGGCCACTTGATGCTTGTTGAGGTGTTCTTTAATGGCTTGCTGTCGTTTTTCCCGGGCTTCTGGCCAGTTATCGGGTACTTCACGAACCATGGGAGGGGGTGGCGGGGCATACAACTGATCCCCTCCAAGGTAAACATCAAACAACCAGTAGGCTGCGCCAGCCAGTGTCAATATCAGCAGTCCAAACAGTTTACCCTTCATCCCTGATGATCCTCGTTATCGATCACGTCCCTGTGATACAACTATTCTCGGTCAGCCTCCTGGTACAACTAAGCGCTAAACCCCATACCGTTCGCACTGAGCCTGTCGAAGTGCAATACCAGTATCCTTCGACAAGCTCAGGATGAACGGAGTAGGTATGAGCATTAACGCTTGGCTGCATTAGCTCCACTGCAAATCGTAATGCTCCGGGAAGGGGCCGTCTTTGTAATCAATACTGCCATCACTGCTGATGCCTGGCATTAACATGACTTGTCTGACCATCTCTGGAATCATTTCCATTCCGACGTATTTACCCAGGCAGTCATGAGAAGCAAAACCGAAGGTAAAGTTGTGATAGAAATTCCTGCCGGGGGAGAAGGCGTCAGGATTGTCATAGGCATAAGTGTCGAACATGGCTGACTGGGTCAAAGCCAGCACATTAGTGCCTTTTTTGATGGTGGTAGCGTGAGGAGTACCCTTGGCCAATTCATAGTCCTGGGACATCTGTCGGAACATGTAGGGGCTTATGGGGACAAATCGAAGCGCTTCCCAGACCAGGTCGTCGAAGGCTTTGGTGTCTTCTTGGGCAGCGAGCGTTTTAGCTTTGTTGAGCAGCTCAGGTCTTTCCAGTATGAATTCAATCACCTGGGAAACGGCCTGAGAGGTGGTTTCGATAGCACCAATCAATAATCCCCCGGCATTGACACCGATACGGACCAGATCAAAGTCTACCTGTTCAGCAAAGCTGCTGCGCAGCATTCGGGAAATAATGTCGTCTTTGGCAACAGGCGTTTTTCTGCCGAGAAGCTTATTGGTGATGCCTTTAATGATGCGCCAGCCGATTAACAGCAGGTTTTTGGTTTCGTCCAGCTTCACCATGGCTAATTTACGAACCATGGTTTTTGTCATATAACTCTGCAGTTTGACTGTGACTTCACTGTGTTTGTCGATGATGTGCTGACTTTTCTCCGGTGAGTTCAGGTCAAATGGCTGATTATGGAACACATCGAACTGGTTCCAGAAGGACCAATCGATCAGATCGGTTTTTTCCACTTCATCCAGTCCAAAGTATTCCTGAACCAGGGTAGCGGGTACCATCCGGCAATACTGGTTAACAATCTCAATGTTGTTGTCAGCGTTTTTCAGGATGTCGGCGCTGGTTTGGGCAATCAGCTTTCGAATGGCAGGCAAGTCATTACGGTTCAGCATGCCCTGCATCAGAGACTTTTCACGATAGTGAAGAGCGTCATCGTCATGTGCCATAAGATAGCCGGGATCGGTGTCCGTTACTCCCATTTTGGGCTTGTAGAGGTCCACGGTGAAAACCTTGGGCATCTGGAGCATGTCACGAACATCAGTAAAGTGAGAAACCAGTGTGCAATCGGGAGTGACCAGAATCGGGCGTTCGGCTCGAAGCTGGGCGAAAAACGGCAAAGGCTCAGTCTTCATCCATTTAAGCACCTGGGGGTACTTTTCAGCATCGGGCAGGCTGTCGTATTCCGATAAATAGTCTTTGCTGGCGGTGAACAGGTTGGCAATACTGCTTTCAGCAAGTGGTGTTGTCATAAGATCCTTCTCTCTTACAGTCTGAGACAGGGCCACCCAAGCAGCCCTGTTACTTTATACAATCAGTTTTTTCGAATTACAGAGTTTTGATGTACTCAATAAGATCCCAGCGTTCCTGATCATTCAAGGCTGGCAGAACGGTACCATCCATTTGAGCGGTTTTTCCTGCGGCGTATTCATGACCCGTATTCAGGTTGCCACGTCCCTGGGTAATAAAACGAGTGCCGTCATAACCCTCTGATCTGAATCCGACTCTAACAGGGTCAAATTCTCGACTTCCGACCATAAAGGTGTCAGGGCGATAAACGCCTTCTTCTGGATCTCCGTCTCTTTTAGCGGGTAATAACAGATCGTATAGAGTGGGCACAGAGCCATTGTGCAAATAGGGTGCTGTTGCCCAGATGCCATTCAAGGGTCTGGCTTTATAAGCCAGCAGGGAGTTGTATGGGTTGGCTGTGGTATCCGGGTCATAGTTACCGTTTTTGACACTGGCCTTGATGTCATTGTTAAAGAAGGACAGGCCAACGGTATAGAACCAGTCAGCGATTCTGCGAATCCACCATTTGTCTGCGTCAGGGGTCGCTACAACACCTTTGGTGGCAGACGTCAGTGTTTGTACAACAGGAGCGGTTTCCGTGATGAGGACGGTACCGACATCAACATCCTGATAAGTGTGTTCGAAGTTACCGGATTTACCTTTGTATTGAACACTGTTTTCAGCCATGGCGGGATCGGTACCGATATGCTCAAGTCCAGACATCTGTGCAACAACGCGTCTGTCCAGATTGCTGCGATCAATGACTTCGTGGCAGGACTGGCAGTACTGGGCATAAATGCGCTGGCCGCGGGCAGCTTTTTTCTGATCGATTTCACCTAGAACTTCTTCAGGCCACACTGGCGATTGCAGGCTCTTGAGGTGTACTTCCAATCTTTGCAGGTTGACCAGATCTATGGAGGATTTGAAATCAATATGTTTGCGTTTGTGATCCTGTCCGGTGAGCCAGGATGAAAGGCTGAAGCCTTGATCACTAGCAGTCCAATCCAGAATACCGAAAACACCAATCACCTCACCGGTATTCCGGCCTAATGGGCCCAGGCCACTGTTGCCTGCCAGGCCATTCCACTGAACATAATCAGACTGGGCAATGTCCCACAGGAAGGGATAGCTGACCGGCGCATCAGGTTCATTGAACAGGGCGTTTCTGACGTAGAGTGTTTCTTTTATGGAAAGACCAGGGTAACCAGGCTCTTTGGACATCAGACGTTCAAGAATCAGGGAGAAATCGTCATTACCAAGAATGGTTTTGTTAACGCCTTCGAGTACTTTGTCGACTTCTGCCTGATTCAGAATGTGGCGACCAGATGGGCTGGTGACGGAAACAAGAGCGTCTTCGACATTATTCTTGCTGAGTACATATTGCAGAACACGGTTATAGATTCGACCAAATGCATCCAGACGTGCATGGCCGTATTTCACCTTGCTGTGGTTAATGGTGTTGTAGAGCTGGGTGGTTTCAGTCCATTTTTCCAGATCGGCAATGATCTGTTCTTCGTTTTTATAATCGTTCTTCAACGCCAATACATTTTTGATGAAACGATCACGCTTGTCGTTATCACTGAGCGTCTGCTTCATGGACCCTTCCAGGCTGGTCAGGAAACCAACCATATCCACCATGGCGGGACCACCATCGATACGAATGCCTGCTCCCTTATAGTTAACCTGAGCGGTATGACAGGCTGCACAGGTGTAACCCATGTAGTCCTTGCCCTGATAGGTTTCTTTAACAAAACCGACTGCCAGGCCGTCAGGGTTAAAGAAGGTGGGTTTTTGGGGCAGATAGCGATACTTGTCCATGTTCATATTGTCACGGACAGGTGTTTCAGAATCTTTTTGTTCCAGAGTCAGGAAGAAGTCATAGGGAAGGAGGGCAGAACCCTGAGTGGTATTGTAATACCAGAGGCTGTCGGAAGCAGACCAGCCCTGATCCAGATAGATCGGTGTGCTGTAGCTCTCGTTAAACTCGCCATTTTCGATCCCTACGGCACCACGCTGCGGATCGTCATCCCAGGACTGATAGACCTTACCGGAAATAAAGGTAATGGTGATAGAAAGGGCAAAGCCTAGACAGATAAACTTGATCGCCTGTCTGTTACGCGAGATCAAGTCTCCAGCAGCTTTGAACAGCCGGGTGACAAGTTGGAGAGCCATGATTAATGTCCCTATTGTTATGGCAAAAAGTTAATTGAGTTTTGTTTTTACTGGCAGGGCCTTTGGATTCCGGTTTTCTTATTCGTTATTTTTACCGGTTTGTATGCTTTATGGTATGGGTCAAAAAATGATCTTGCAAGCGCCTATTTGTTATGGAAGGGAGAATTCCCAGGGGCTGTAGAATAAGTCACAAGCATTTCGGACTAGGAAAGTCGTATATCCCTGCAGGAAGGAGCACGGCAAACTTTATTCTTTCCGGTGTTTTTTGCTTCATAGAGTGCGTCGTCTGCTTCCTTGAGCAACTTGTCCAGGGTGTCTGTCTGTGGTCCTGTAGCCGCAATACCCAGACTGATACTGAGTGGGACCGGACCTCCCTCGTACAGAGATGCAGAGTTTCTGAGTCGTTCTGCAATCTGAACACCACGAACCGCATCGGTTTCAGGAAGCAGGGCAACAAATTCTTCACCACCATAACGGGCAATCAAATCCTGTTGTCGTAACTCTTTTCTTAATCGGTTGGCCAGGTCAGAAAGCACTTTGTCTCCTGCCGGATGACCAAAACGATCATTGATCTGTTTGAAGTCATCGATATCAATAAAAATCAGACATGACTGAGCCTGCTCAGGGTCTTTTCGATGAACCAGTTCATTGGCTTCATTGACAAAGGCCCTGCGGTTCAGAATGCCGGTGAGTGAATCGAGGCTGGCCTGAAGCTTCCAGAAGCGGGTTTGCTGATTGGCCTGAAACAGGGTGCGGGCATGGGTGCTGATGTCGGTAATCTGCTGCCACTTTAATGATTTTTTTCGCTGACTTCCCGGGGATACCACGAGCAGTGTGTGATGATTTTCTTCGGTATGAAGAAGAAATACCCAGTACTTGACGCCGTTCCTGTCCTCCAGTCGAACATGATGTTCCTGGTCGGAGTTAATGATGCTTATCAATTCGTCTTCTATTGTATCGATGCTGCTTTTCAGGATTTGGGCGGCTTTTGGATAATGGCTGCTGATATCCCAATAATCCTTCTTTCGAACCAGAATCATTGAGGGGGTCCCAGGCATGACAGCATCCAGCGTTTCCAGAATCCGCTCACGAATTGCCTTTTCATCCATCAAGGCGTTAGTAGGAGCCTGTAAATGTTTGCGCAGGGCAGTATCAAATACACGTCGTTTATCATTATGGGTGGTCACCAGATTTATAGAGATCGCCTGACGATGCTTGTGACTGCGGTTAACCCAGTAAAGCCCTGTAATCATCAATGATTGCAGGGAGAGTAGAGCTAGTTCTGGCTGGTTGGGTATGGCCCGAGGCCAGTCTGTTGCTACCCAACTGCTGAACAGAGCAAAAAACAGTGTGGCCATCACCGGTAGAGCCAGTTTTGCAGGTCTAACACCTTGGGCAAATATAGTCAGCAGACTGGCGGTCAGGATGGCAGCGGTCAGGGCAATCATCAAAAATGCTGCATTCAGCAACATGATCTGTTGGGTCAGGAAGAATGTTGCGACAAACCCTACGGACATGAAACAAAGCCACAGCATTAATCGGTCAGTCTTGGGGGTGTATAAAGCGAGAAGCCCAAGGTTTTTATAACAGGCGAGGGCGGAAACCAGACTGATTACGGTCATAGTCAGTACCCAGAGGCCGGGATCACCTGACCAGTTGATCATCCTGAATATTTCACCCTGATGCATCAGAACGAGTGCAGTTGTGGCTAAAAGATGCGAAGTCAATAGCAGGTAAGATTGATGTCTTGTATAGATCATCACGGCTGCAGCTCCGACTAGAAAGAGTAACAGCAGTGCTAGCAATGAAGCGGAGAAAGCCTGGTTCTTGTATTCGTTGAGTGTGTAGAGTGATTGTGGCCACAGGCTGGGTGTCAGCCGATTGGGTTCTGACTTGTTGACCCGTATATAAAGATCGTGAATCCGGTTATCTGATAGAGCCAGTTTCAGGATTCTTGGATCAGATTTTGAGTGACGACTGCCCGAACCCAATGAATTCAGTCGATAGCCATTTTCAGTGGGTGTAAATACATCCAATTTTTTGTGAGGAGTACGCCTGAATACCAGTAACCAGTCAGAGTTAAGTGAGTGACTCAGGGTCAGGCGAAGTTTATACCATTGATCATTGCTGGATTGATCTCCACGAACAATAGTGTCCGGAGCGGAAACAGGCTTAAGGAAAGATGCAAGTTCGACCGGACCACCAGGGGTTGATTCGGCTACTGAAGCTGCCTGAATGGAGGGAGATATAAAAAAGAGGGGCAGCAGAACTGTCAGCAAAGTTCTGATGAACTGAGCCGCACGTTGAGAATGAGTCAATACGGTCAATGGAACCTGCAAAACAGGCTGTCCTCCTTGACGGTGCTATAGCGAATAAGGCTATAGCTAATAATGACATTACAGCTTTTCATTGTTGTTAGGGGGCTGCTTGTTTAAATCTAGTTATTCTGTAAACGATTGTGACATAGAGAAGGAGTGCAGGCCAATACAGAATAGGCTACTCCGTACTAATTTAAAGAAATACAGAAAGAATTAGCCCTTAAAGTGTGACGGCAAGTCAGATATTAAAAACTTGTCTGGAATTAACTTCCTTGTTGAAACTCTCTCAAAATTCGTTCGAGCAGAGCCTGTCGAAGTCCAATATCACTGACTTTCAACAAGCTCAGGGTGAATGGTTTTCACTCAACCAGGTTGGCTGTACAGATAGAAAAGTTATTGAATGTTTAAGCGCAAAAGAGCATCGCTGTCGCGTAAACGATCGATATAAAGCGTTTCAAAATCGTCTACAACGGCATTTTTTACGGACGGACGGCGCAGCATGTTGTTGCTCCAGGGGATGAGACCAGGGGCTTTCAGCATCAGCTGAGTATTGAGTCGTCTATCCATAATCTCTAGCCATCGAAAGATAGGTGCGAGCGCTGCGTCTACCAGGCTGAAACTTTTGCCATTGAAAAACGTTTTGCCAGATACTTCCTGTTCCAGTTTTATCAATAGGTTGATCAGTTGTTCCCTGTGTTCGTCCAGCTTTGCCTGTTCGGTTGCCACCATAAAGCGATAGCTGGTCATCAGCAGGCCAGAGCCGAACTCTATCCAGGCTCTGTGCTGAGCTTTTGTAAAAGGGTCATCCGGGTGGAGCGAAGGAGAGGTGATCTCATCCAGGTATTCATTGATCACTGCAGACTCAAACAGAATCTTATCCTGATTAATCTTCAATACCGGAACCTTGCCTGTAGGAGAAATGGCCAGAAACCAGTCGGGTTTATCATCCAGATCGATGTAAGTGATGTCGAAGGGGATGTCCTTTTCCAGCAGGGTGATGACGGAGCGCTGAACAAACGGACATAACTTGAAGCTGATCAGTTCGATGTTTGGCATGCCGATGTTACTCAGGAGAATGGAAGGTGAGAATTCATCAGGGCGGTTAAGCCCTGATGAAGGGAGTATTACACGCTGGCAAAGTGCTCTTTAGAATAAGCGACTTTTTCTTCGATGGGCATATTCCAGTTAGGCAGGGATTCAATCAGCTCAAGACGAGGCTGGATTCCGCAGCCATTGGCTATCTGGATGGCCAGTCCCGGGCGGGCATTGAGTTCAAGAATCAGAGGGCCGTGGACCTCATCAAGAACAATATCGACACCCAGGTAGCCGAGGCCTGTCATGTCGTAACAGGCCGCTGTAAGTTTCAGTAATCTGTCCCAGTGAGGCACTTTCAATTTCTCGAAACTATGTCCGGTGTCAGGGTGCTTCTCAATGGGCAGGTCAAACTGTACGGCCCTGAGGCTTTTACCACTGGCAATATCCAGTCCAACGCCTACGGCTCCCTGGTGAAGATTGGCCTTGCCATCCGATGCACGGGTAGCCAGACGCAACATGCCCATGACAGGGAAGCCCCTGAAGACAATCATGCGAATGTCCGGTACACCTTCAAAACTGTAATCATTGAAGACCGGGTCAGCCACAATCAAACTTTCGATCATGGCTACGTCACTCTTTCCACCCAGGCTGTAGAGGCCGCCCAGAATGTTAGAGACGTGACGGTTGATGTCTTCAAATTCCAGGGTATCGCCGCTGGCTTTGACGTAACGATCACCATCGCGGCCGACTATGACCAGAATGCCTTTACCGCCACTGCCCTGGGCTGGCTTGATGACAAAGCAGTCGTGTTGTTTAAGCAGGGTGCCCAGGTTCTTGATGTCATGCTGGTACTCAACAACGCCCAGTAGCTTTGGAACGTCGACACCGGCTTTTTCAGCCATGTGTTTGGTCGTCAGTTTGTCGTCTACCTGGGGCAACAGTTTGCGGGGATTATATTTGATTACATAATCCAGATTTCGCATGTTCATGCTCAGGATACCCGCCTCATGGAGGCTGGATGGACTGGCAAAACTGTTGAAAAACCGTTTAATGAACTCCATGGCTCAACCTCCAACCAGAGGCTTGAAGCGACGGAGTTCCAGCAAACGGTAACCAGTGTATTGACCCAGCATCAGGGTCAGACCCAGAACAGTAAAGAGCAGCTCAGGGAAGTTATAGGTCAGGTGTTCAACCATTGGGTTGGACATCAGCAGATAACTCATAGACGCTACCAGAAGACTGCCAAAGCCTTCTATCAGTACATCTTTGGGGCCTTCTTCTTCCCAGAGGATGGACATTCTTTCAATGGTCCAGGCCAGGATGATCATTGGGAAGAAGGTCACTGTCAATGCTTGGGTTATACCCATCTTCCAACTGAGCACACTCATGGCACCCATTATGCCTATGACGACGATTATGACCGCCGCCAGCCTGGCCACAAGGAGCATGTTGAGCTGACTCAAGATAGAGCGAATCCACAGGCCAATGGAAACAATGGTGATAAAGATCACCAGGCCTGGCAGCAGCTGGGTTTCCAGGAAGGCTACGGAAATCAGGACCGGCATAAAGGTACCTGACGTTCTCAGACCCACCAGAATACGCATGATCAGTACGACCAGGGTACCGATTGGAATCAGCAGGATGCTCTTGAAGGCATTCTGAACTTCCAGCGGCAGGGAGTAGATTGAGAAGTCAACCAGGGCTGCATCATCCGCCTGGGAAGTTTCTATAGCCAGGTCGCGGGAAGGTACGTTCTGGGAAATCATGGAAAAGGATACGCGAGAAGCAGTGCCGCCCATAACATCCATAAGTGATTTACCACCACGCTGCCACAGGAAGAAGTTCTCCGGATTACCGGATACGCCGGTTTCCGGATCAAACAGAATCCAGCCGTCGTTGGTATAAACCTCCAGCATTTCCACCATTGGCTGGCGACGTCTGCCGTCTTCCAGATACAGGCCGCGAACCACTCGGGCTGGAATATCGGTCATGGAAAGCATATCGATCAGCAGGTTGGTCAGCTCAGTGCGGTTATCAATCATGCTCAGAAGCATGTTGGTGTTCTGGCTGGGCTGCTTGGCAATAAACTCTTTGATCAGGGTGCCGGTAAAGCTGCGGCTGTCAGCAGAGCGTTCAGTTACTCTTTCTAACAAAGAGTTGGCCGCCGTTTGATATGGTTCTGGCAGGGAAGGCTTGGCCTTCAGCGTGCCGTTGTTTTCATCAACCGGTGGCGCCAGGGGCTCTGTTTGCTGACGATCAGGGTGCAGGTTGACCTTGTAGAAAAGGCTCTGCATTCCACTGGCTTTGCGTATGCTCCATTCGGCACGACGCTGGCCATCGTCTTCAAACTGATTAATACCATAGCCCGGAGAAGCAAAAGATTCGTTGAGAATTCTGAATCCGGATTGCTGATCGGGCAGCGTCAAAGTGGCTTTGGCAGGGCCGCCGTCCGCTTTGAATTGAATTTCTGCTTCAACACTCCAGACCGTTGTCGTTTCTCCACGGGTCAGGGGAAAGCCCAGAGCAAAGTGTTTATATAAAGTCAGGCCCAGACCTGCTGCGATCAGTATGATCACCGCCAGACTGAGTTGAAAACGTCCTTTCATTCAAAACCTCACTTCTTTAACTCAGCAATATATTGTTGGGCAACATCAACCAGAGCCGTATTGCTCAGGAATCTTTCGCCGATCAGAATCGGGTATTCGTAGCCTTGACGATCCGTCAGGGTAAATTCAACATCCTTGGCGATTTTACCCAGTGATATTGGGATAAAAACGGTGACTCGATCCTGGTTTTCCAGGCCGCCGTGACGTTTGATTTCAATTTCACGGTGTACTTTGCGCTCAAACATCTGGCTTTCATCGCCATGGATAATTTTGAAGCGAACCCAGTTCTCATTACCTTTTTTGAAATATTTGATTTCAGTGGCGCCTATGGAAGACGTCTTGGCACCGGTATCAATACGAGCCTTAAACGTATTTTTAAAGCCTTTAACATGAACCTGTTCAACTTCACCCAGTACTTGTAATCCGCCAATGTCTACAGGTTTGTCGATCTGTTCCTTGATACTCAGATTTTCATCAGCTGGAATCTTGCGGGTGACCGTATCAAGGACTTTGTTGGTGGCAATGTATTTTTTACCTACATCGGCAATGGCCATGTCTTTGAGAAAGTCACGACCGACCAGCAGAGGGAATTCAAATCGGGTTCTGTCGTTCAGGGATATATCCAGATTCTGGGTAATGTCGCCGACTTTAACGTTCATGTTAACAATGGGGCGAGACTGGGATTCTTCTCCTGGTCGTTTGATCAGGATTGTGTCCTTGACGGGCAGTTCCAGTGTGACTTTACCTTTGCTGGTTCTTGGCAGATCAAAGCGAACCCACTTTTTGCCGTCCCGTTCAAAGTTTCTGATGTTTCTGGCATCAATTGAAGAACGACCGGCTCCGGTGTCAATTTTGGCATCCATTTCCAGGCCGTATTCTGTCAGAGTGCCTTTTTCGGCAAAACCGAGTACCAACTTGCCCTCAAAGCGGGCTGGAGTTTGGACCAGTTGCTGCTTGACAGAAATAGTATCAGGGCGAGGAGGTTTGGAAGGTTTATTACCTTTTGCTTCGCCAGTTGTTTGTTCTGGTTTGGAGGACTCGGTTTCAGTCTGGGGAGTCTTCTGACTGTCCGTGGTTTGAGCAGGTTGTTGCAGTACCTGGCAGCCAGTCAGAGCGGAAATCGCCAGGATAACCGCGGGTATTGCCGGAAAACGGGTCATGGGTACGCTACTTATGTATACATAAATGAGTGAGTGGTAGCCGCGATAGTTTATCGCAAGCAGAGCAGCTTACTTGATGTTTAACCACTTGCCAAGCGATTGCCCTGGCATTGTGTCTTATTGTGATATGGAAAGTTACTGTCTCTCATAATTTTGTAAAGCATGTTTGTTTTTTAGACTTTTCGATCAGTTAAAGGCGATGTACAGATAGCATTTTAGTGCTCACAAGAAACTGTATAAAGGTTTTATGGCAAAGGTATTAATACGACAAATGTTTAGTGGTCAGAGTGTGATTCAGGCTTAGGTTTGCCCGGATGCTGATCTCCGGGCCGTATAATCCTTCGCTTACAAATGATCTTCGTGGGCTGTTGACGATGGGGAGGAGAGTTTGCCCAGTAGGCAGGTCAGAGCAATAGTGACAACAAAAGGTGCCACCCAGCTGAGATTGAAATCATGTCCCGGCAGCATTTTAAAGGGTTCCAGCAGTTCTTTTGCCAGTGGATGGTTTACGCCCTTGCTGGCATCGACAATGCTAAGGATAAATGTCACCAGCAGAGTCGCCCGATAGACGAGATTTGGGTTGGGTAAAGAGTCCCTGATCAGACCCAGGAGTATCAGGGCAATGCAAACGGGGTACAGGATCAGTAAAACTGGAATAAACAGTTCAATGATCTGGTTCAGGCCCAAATTTGCAAACATCATGCAGGAAAGGCTGATGACGGCGACCAGAACCCTGTAGTTGAACTGGTTGTTGAGTTCACAGAAATACTCTGATGCAGCAGTCAGCAAGCCAATTGCTGTCGTCAGGCAGGCCAGGGTGACAACGGTTGCAAGCAGGATATTGCCGTAGATGCCAAACAGGTGGTTAACATACACGGAGAGTATATGGCCCCCGTTTTGAGGATTCGGAATAATCTCCCGGCTGGTTGCCCCGAGATTAAATAATGAAAGGTAGACAAGTGCGAGACCTGCAGCTGCGATACAGCCAGTAATCAGAGAGTGTCTGACCAGAGCACTGGGTGAGGTAATGCCGTGGGATTTAAGGTTGGTGATAATGACTATCCCAAACAGTAATGCAGCCAGAGCGTCCATGGTCATATAGCCTTCCAGAAAGCCGCGGGCGAAGGCATTGTCTACATAGTCGTTCATAGGCTCGCCAGCTTCACCCAGTGGGTGGATGACGGGGGCTATGCCAAGAATAACCAGTAACAGAATTAAGGCAGGGGTGATGATTTTGCCAACGGACTCAAGAAGTTTTCCGGGATTGAGACTTAGATACCAGGCAATACCAAAGAAAACGACGCTATAGAGAAACCTTGATAAGGCGCCAGGCTCTTCAATAAAGGGAATCATTCCTACTTCATAAGCGACCAGTCCCGTTCTTGGGGCACCATAAATAGGTACCACAATCAGATAGATGCAACTGCCCATCAAGGCTATGAGGCTGCGGGGAAGCTCCCGGGTAATTTCATTAAAGCCGCCACCCACCCGGGAAATCATCACGACCGCTAACAGCGGTAGGCCGACGCCAGTCATCAGAAAGCCTGCGGCAGCAAGCCATATCTGGGTGCCGGCCAGTTGGCCAGCCAGAGGAGGGAAAATCAGATTGCCCGCGCCAAGAAACATGGCGAAGGTCATAAATCCCATTCCAATAATGTTCTGCAGGCTTAATCGTTGCTTCATGCTATGGCTCTGCCTTGATTCATTTTATCGGGCGAAATCTCTAGGAAGCAGGCTTAGGATAGCGTTCGAATATAAAGTTCAGTAGAACGAGGCGCAGTCAAGAGCTTTTTAGAGCTGCTAAAGGTACGGCCGTTCTTTCTGGGCTTTAAGCCGAACTGTCTATTCTTAGCCTGCCTTCAAGTATGGACTCAATTTCTGAAAGTGGTAGCCTGCGCTTTCTGCACCTTCGCTTCCTTATTGCCTGTGTTCGCCATGAATAGTCTGACTCAAATTGTTTTTGTTAGTTCTATTATCGAGGTCTGAGGCTGCTTCATTAACTTTTGTTAATGTTCTGATCACGGTGAATTCATCCGGAAAACGCTATTTTGTCCCACAATAGTGCAGTATTTAATATTCAATGGGATTGGTCTCAATCCGCTTAAAAGAACAGGGTGGCTCATGAGGTTACTAAAAGAGGTTATTTTGGGGCTGTTTCTGGTCTCTACTGCGGCATTGGCCGGTCAGGATGATGTGATTGCCCGTCTGGCCATCGAAAATGCCAAAATCAAGCCTGAAGAAGCTATTCAGAAAATTACAGACAAGTATCCGGGTTACCTCAGTGAGTTCGGAATCGATGATGAAGATGGCGCTATGGTTTATGAATTTACCGTCGTCGATTCCCGGGAGGGGGTTGAGTTAGAGCTGATTATGGATGCCGAGTCCGGCAAGATATGGCTGGATGAAAAAGATCGCATCTCAAGTAATAAGCTCAAGACCCGGAAGTACCAGCTGCTTATGAACAGTGGAGTGACCCTTCAGAAAGCTGTGGAAGAGGCCATAAAGGTGGTTCCGGGCGTTCTGATGGAGGCCGAGCTTGAGCAGGAAAAAGGTATTGTCTTTTTCGAAATAGAGCTGCTCACGGATAAAGGGGAGCGCAAGGTTATTGTTGACTTGCAGTCAGGTAAGCCCATTCCTGTAACCCGTTAGTGGTGATAGAGTTTTTTCACGCTTATTCCATACAGTGCCTAAGGTCTGAAGATGAAATTGTTAGTGGTAGAGGATGATCAGACAACCCGTGACTACATTGCCAAAGGGTTTATGGAGCAGGGCTGGACTGTTGATGTGGCGGATAACGGCAGGGATGGTTTATTTCTCGCCTCTGGCGAAAGTTATGATGTCATTGTGTTGGACCGGATGCTGCCTCAGATGGAGGGGCTGAAAGTTCTGGCAGCACTTCGGGCGGCTGAAAATCAGACCCCGGTTATTATTCTCAGTGCCCTGGATGGTGTCGATGATCGTATCAAAGGTTTGAAGCAGGGAGGTGACGATTATCTTTGTAAACCTTTCTCTTTCGGTGAGCTTCTGGTTCGTGCCGAAATCCTGACTCGCAGGGGTCATGCCAAGGAAGCCGAAACTTCGCTGGTTATTTCCGATCTTGAGATGGATTTGCTTTCAAGACGTGTGGTGAAAAATCAGATAGAAATTGACCTTCAGCCAAGGGAGTTTCAGTTGTTGCGCTTTTTGCTGGAACATAAAGGTCAGGTGATCTCCAGAACCATGCTGTTTGAATCGGTCTGGGACTATCACTTTGATCCGGGCAGCAACATTATTGATGTCCATGTGGCCAAGTTGAGGAAAAAGCTGGACTCTGCCGGTGGCGCTTCATTAATCCAGACGGTCAGAGGAGCGGGCTATGTACTCCGTGAGCCGGCTTAATCCACTGGCTCGACTCAGGGCCTCATCGCTGGTTCGTTACACCCTGATCCATACTGCTATTGTCATTGTGCTTTGTGGCTCTGCTCTCTGGCTGGTGAAAGATTTTAGTCTGGGCTTTTATCAGAAAAGACAGGATCATTTTGTTCTGGAGCAGCTTAATTCCCTGTCATCGCTGGCAAAAAACAGCTCTGAATATGAGTTCAGGGAGGCCGTTGACCAACTGGCTGAAGACAGTCGGCAGGTGCTAGTGGTGTTAAAAACACCTGATGGCTATCTCGGAAACCTCAATTATTTACCTGAGACGGTTCCTGTTGCTCCCGCCATGGGCAGCTTCTGGATACTGGGTGACTCGGTATTGGGGGATGAGCGTTTTCAGAGAGTCCGGGGCAGTCGTATTAATACTCCCTGGGGTCCCATGGTGGTGGCCTATAACTCGTCGGACTTTAATCTGTTTGTCTCTCGATTCACGCTGGCTCTTTATTCCGCCATGATTCTGGTATTACTGGTTGGACTGGTAACCGGCTTCCTTTTTTCCAGAAAGGTAATGGCTCGGCTTCACAGTATTAATCAAGTGACTGCCAAGGTAGGTGAGGGTGAGTTGGCGGCCCGTGTGCCAGTGTCAAAAAAGGGCGATGAGTTTGATGAGCTGGCCGGGCATATCAATCATATGCTGGAACAGATAGAGGACTCGGTTGAAGCGATTGGATCTGTCACCAGCAGTATTGCTCATGACCTAAGAACTCCGCTGTCAAGGTTGAGGATCAGGCTGGATGGATTTCTTCGCAAGGGTGGCGCTGATGCTGAAGATATCATTGAAGCCCAGGCTGAGCTTGAAACCATTCTGCATACCTTTAATGCCATGTTAGAACTGACCAAGCTTGAGTACGGGCAGGGCAATTTAGAGTTTTCAAATTGCAATCTCGATGAGATTGGCACCGAGGTGATAGAGCTGGCAGAACCCCTGGCAGAAGAGCGTGAGCAGTCGCTGATGCTTGAAGTGCAGGAGACTCTGGTGATTAACGGGAATCATCAGTTACTGTTCAGAATTCTGTTCAATCTGGTTGAAAATGCGATCAAATATGCCCCGGAAGACAGTGAGATCAAAATCGTAGTGGATCGCACATCCGTTTCTGTCATTGATCAGGGCAGAGGTATACCGGATTCGGAGCAGGAAAAGGTCTTCCAGAGGTTATATCGTCTGGATGAAAGTCGTACTACGCCAGGTCATGGGCTGGGTCTGTCACTGGTTAAGGTGGTGGCTGATCTTCATGGGGCTATCATCAGCTTCGATCGTAATGATCACCGTTTTGCTGTCAAACTGACCTTTCCTTCGTAAGTGAGTGAAGCCTGTCTAGAGGCAGGCTTCACTGTTATTTACAAGTCTTCTTTAGTATCTCTGTGGGGGGCTACGCACAAATCATCGTGTGGATGGTTGGCAATAATGTGCTGAAAGGCTTCTTTGGTCAGGTGAATCATGGTTTCATGGTCGCCTGCCTCCAGGTACACATCCGGCAGTTCACTGAGTTTGTTATCCCAGATAGAGTCCATTTCGTAGGCGTCTCCTATAGGGGGGATTGCACCTTTCTGGCAGTCCCTGAACTGTTGGCTCAGCTCCATTTCGCTGGCCAGTTTCAGCTGGCAGTCAGTGATTTCTTTCATCTGCTTCATTTGCAGACGACTGGAGGCAGGTACTATTGCCATCAGATAGTTGTCGACATCGTCTTTCAGGATTACAGCCTTGGCGACATTGCTCAAGGGTATCTGGGCTGCTATGGCACTTTGTACCGAGCTGTGACTGGGAGGGTGAGAAATAGTGTCAAAAGGAATGTTGTTGGATTGAAGGTACTGATCGATTTTCGGAGCTATGCTCATGAGTCCGGTCTCCGCAGAAAAAG
>NZ_LASA01000139.1 GCF_001562015.1 Endozoicomonas arenosclerae
GAATACATGTATTGCCTGCCTATTCCCCAGAGCTCAATCCTGATGAATTTGTCTGGGGATTCCTGAAATCAGGATGTATAGGAAGAATGATCTTAAGAACGAAAGATCAATTCCTTAAAGCCATTTCATCAGGCCTTAAGAAGCTTCAGAGGAGTCAAGGTATCATTCTTGGTTTCTTTAGAGCAGAGCATACTGCCTATGCATGTTTGGAGACGTTTTCGGGTAGTTAATGCACATATCAATAATTATGGAATGCGTGCTAGAAAACTTGGACACGGATTGCTCCCTGAAGTTTTTCGAGATTAAAAAAAGGAACAGTTCAGCGTTTTCTTGGAAAAGTTGTTCTTCAGATCAGTATGGTTTTATTTGAATATATAACCATATTTTTCTTTATACCTTTTTCTCCATTCATTCCCATTCCTTAGACTAAGACGAATGTTCGCTCTTGGGATGCGATAAGAAAAATGGGAGGTATGAACAGTCGATGGGAAAGACCCTCAGGGCAAGAGAAGAGACTGTTCTTCAAAAGAAATATAAATCAATAACCGCCCAGTCTGATGACTGAGCGGTAAAGGCGTAGAAATTATCGGAGGGAAGTATCAGCTGGCAGGAGCAATTCGAAGCTGAATAACGCCATTATCCTTGATTTTCACATCACGGACTTCTGCCTGGTAATCCGCTTTGGCTGCATCGCCAGACAGTGTGATACGGGCAACAATGTCCAGACTTTCAGCATCAGAAAGACTGCCAGTGCCCATCATCATGGCGGCATTGTCGTCCAGTACCACCTCTTTGGGGAGATCACCCACCTGCAGAGGAATAGCGGCAATAGGAGGCTTTCTGACACCACTTTCGCGGGCAAAAACAATCACTCTGGCATTGGCCGGAAGATCTTTTAGTTCCGGAGCCAGCTCAACAGTAACCCTGATTTCAGCAACGGTCTCGCCCATTAGCTTACGGGCTTTAGCAATTCCGGCAGACAACGACTGTCGCGCAGCCATATCATTTTCAAACGACAGGGCCTTGGTCCAGGCTTGTACGGCTTGCTTGTAGTCTTCCTGTTCAAAAGCATCAATACCCTTAAGCCCTAACGCTGTCGTATTGCTTTCATCTTTGCTCAAGGCATCGCGATACAGACCACGGACTTCGCCATTGACCTGGTTTCTATTTGCCAGGAAAAGTGCCTGTGCCAATTGCGCTGCTGCCTGAGGGCTGCCTTCAGTCACAGTATAAAGCTGTTTGTAGGCGTTAATGCCTTTATCAACATCACCCATAGCCATGTAGCGACCAGCCAACATATACCAGGCTTGAGCACTTTCAGGGCGCTTGTCACTCCAGGACTCCAGAGTGGAAATCATTTCCTGGGGTGAGACATCCGGGTTCATCATCATCTCGGTGACGGACAGTTCAGTCTGCGCTCCCAGGTGAAGATAGATCGGTACTGCCATCACAGGAAGCAGTATGGCCAGAAACAGGGCTAAGCCCTTGTTACTGCTACTGATGTAACTGTGTTTTTCTTCCTTGTCAGCTACATCTTCAATCAGTTTCTTTTCCAGCTCGGTACGAATCAGCTCTGCATCATCTTCCGTAATCAGCCCTTGTTCGAGCTGTTTTTTCAACTCGGCTTCCTGCTCCTTGAAATAGGCAATATTGGAAGCTTTATCAGAAACGTCCTGATCTACTGTACGTCGGCTGCGAAACCACAGTGGCAGCACAATCAGTGCCATACCAGCAACGGTTAATACTGCAGCAATTATCCAGAACTGCGTCATTTATCTTTACCACCCAGTATCTTGTCCAGCTCAGCCCGGTCCTGCTCATTGAGATCCTGATCCTTTGTTTCGGGACGATGCTGCTTCAGGATTCTGAAGAGAATAAATACGCCCAGTAACAGCAGAATCAGAGGACCAAACCAGAGTGCAATAGTGCGGGCATCCATTCTGGGTTTATAGAGAACAAAGTCACCGTAACGATCCAGCATGAACTGGATGACAGTGTCATCATCAGCCTTTTCTTCCACGATCATACGATGTACTTCACGACGCAGATCCTGGGCAATAGGCGCATTGGAGTCAGCAATGGATTGATTCTGACACTGAGGGCATCGCAGCTCTTCATTCAGTCGGAAAAACTGCTCTTGCTGCTCGGGAGAGTCAAACTGATAGTTTTCAATAACACCGGCCCTGGCAGACAAGCTCACCAGAAGGACAGCAGTAAAAACCACCAGCATGTAGACACTGGCAGACTTAACGTATCGAAGGGTCATTTCACCAACTCCTTCTGTAGCGCGTCATAGCGAGGCTTGAGATCTTCTTTCCAGACTCGATCATCAATAATCCCGATATGCTTGTAACGGATGACACCTTTCTTGTCGACCAGGAAGGTCTCCGGCGCACCGTAGACCCCAAGATCCAGACCCAAACGGCCATCTTCATCAACAATGTTGAACAGGTAAGGGTCTTCCAGTCGATCCAGCCACTGAAGTGCGCCTTCACGCTCATCCTTGTAGTTGACCCCGACAATATTGATCCCTTCTCTGGCCAGTTTCATCAGGTAAGGGTGCTCAACT
Organism: Endozoicomonas arenosclerae; assembly: GCF_001562015.1. Lineage (GTDB taxonomy): Bacteria > Pseudomonadota > Gammaproteobacteria > Pseudomonadales > Endozoicomonadaceae > Endozoicomonas_A > Endozoicomonas_A arenosclerae. The sequence continues at coordinate 2,570 of NZ_LASA01000139.1, forward strand.
TTACAGGCTGGGCACCAGGAGCCCCAGACATTCAGCATCAGCACTTCACCTTTCAGATCACCTTCGGTTACCGCTTCTTGAGGCTGTTTCAGTTTTTTCAGACTGAATTCAGGCAACGGCTTATCCAGCAGCATAGAAGGCAGTTCACTTTTATTTTCCATGAACAGCCCTACGTAGAGCAGCACACAGAAAGTCAGAAAAAAGGTCAGCGGTAAAAACAGTTTCCAGCGCTTCAAGCCTGACCTCCTGTCGTGACTGTATCGTCCTGTGTTCCATTGCCGGACTTGGACTTGGCACCCATCAGTGCCTGCTTTTTCTTCTTGAGACGGACACGGTAACGTTTATCAGAGACCGCCAGCAGACCACCCAGTGCCATAAAGATGGAACCCAGCCAGATCAGACGAACGTAGGGCTTCACATAAAGTCGAACGGCCCAGCTGTCCCCCCCTAATGGCTCACCCAGAGCAACATAAAGATCACGGGTCAGGCCCGGGTCAATAGCCGCTTCCGTCATGGGCATGTTCTGAACGGTATAGATACGCTTTTCTGGCTTAAGAACAGTGATCTGTTTCTGATCCTTGAAGACACTGACTTTGCCGTAGTCGGCCACAAAGTTGGGGCCCTGACGCTGACTCACGCCATCAAAACGGAAGACATACTCACCTACCTGAGCAGAATCACCAGGGCTCATACGCAGATCTTTCTGAACGCTGTAGCCGGAAGTCAGAGCCACACCAATAAAGGTCACGGCCAGACCCAGGTGAGCCAACTGCATGCCGTAATAGGCAGGCTTGAGCTTTCTGAGACCTTTCAGGAGACCACTGTTACGGGTTTTGTTGCGAACATCTTTGCCAATGGTCAGCACCATCCAGAATACTAATCCCATGGCCAACGCCTCGCTGACCAGGAAACGATCACCGTACAGGAAGCTGAAGACGATACCGCCTATTACAGAAATAATGGCAATCCAGCGTACTTGCTGTTTCAGCCAGCTGACGGAACCTTTTTTCCAGTTCAGCAGAATACCAATACCCAGACAGGCAGCCAGCAGCATGGACAGCGGAACAAACAGCAGATTAAAGTAGGGAGGACCTACGGAAATCATGCCCATATCCAGAGCGTCCAGCAGCAATGGGAACATGGTGCCCAGTAAAACAGTGGCACAGCTGGTCACCAGAATAATATTGTTCAGCAGTAACAGCGTTTCACGGGACAACAGCGAGAAGCTGATTTTACTTCTTACTTCCGGCGCTCTGAAAGCAAACAGAGTCAGGGACGCTCCCACAACAACCAACAAATAACCCAGAATAAACAGACCACGCTGAGGATCACTGGCAAAGGCATGAACAGAAGTCAGTACACCGGAACGCACCAGGAAAGTACCGAACAGACTCAGAGAGAATGTGGTGATGGCCAGCAGCAATGTCCAGCTCTTGAACAGTCCCCGTTTTTCAGTTACGGCCAGAGAGTGAATCAATGCGGTACCGCTCAACCATGGCATCAGGGAAGCGTTTTCCACTGGATCCCAGAACCACCATCCACCCCAGCCAAGCTCGTAGTAAGCCCACCAGCTACCCAGAGAGATACCTGCGGTCAGGAAACACCATGCAACCGTAGTCCACGGGCGTGCCCAGCGAGCCCAGGCACTGTCGAGCTGACCACCCAGCAGTGCCGCAATGGCAAAAGCAAAGGCCACAGCAAAACCCACATAACCCATATACAGCATGGGAGGGTGCACAATCATACCCAGATCCTGCAGTAACGGGTTCAGGTCAGAACCGTCTGCCGGAGGGAATGGCAAAATACGAGTGAATGGATTAGAGGTCAGCAGGATAAACAGCATGAAGCCGACGCTGATCATACCCATGACAGAAAGCACTCTGGCAGAAAGTTCTGGGGGCAGCTTGCCACTGCGCAGAGCTACAACCTGTCCCCAACCGGTCAGGGTCAGGATCCAGAGCAGCAACGAACCTTCGTGGCCACCCCAGACGGCTGTGACCTTGTAGTACACAGGCAGTAAAGAGTTAGAGTTACTGGCTACATATTGAACCGAAAAATCATCAGTAACGAACGCGACGACCAGACACATAAACGACAATAGAACAAAAATAAATTGTCCTGTGGCCAGAGTCTTGCCGGTGGCCATCCAGTTCAGACGGCCATTGTAGCTACCCACCAGCGGTATGATACTTTGCAGTAACGCCAGGCAGGTAGCCAGGATCAGGGCAAATAAGCCCAGTTCAGGATTCATTATTGGCTCTCCAGTGGTTGAGACTCACTGCCTTTAGGCTGAAGGCTCTCTGGTTGAGCGTTCTCCTGTTGGTATGACGGGGTGCCATAAGTTTTATCTGACTTATCGCCTGACTTCGAACCATGAGCCTTGTCGATGGCTTTCTGTACTTCTGGAGGCATATAGTTTTCATCATGCTTGGCCAGCAGTTCCTCGGCTACAAAACGACGGTTTTCATCCAGTTTCCCGGTTCCGACAATGCCCTGACCTTCCTTGAAAAGATCGGGCAGGATCCCGGTATACTCCACTTCTACTTCCCCGTCACCATCACTGATGCGGAAAGTGACTTTCAGACTGTCAGGGTCACGCTTGACGGTACCGGGGACAACAATACCGCCACCACGAATTTTCTGGCCAATGGGCGCTTCACCACTGGCCATCTGGGCTGGGGAAAAGTAATGATTGATATTTTCCTTCAGGGCGAACAGGGCCAGGGCAACGGCAATACCGACACCGGCCACCAACAAAAGGACTAATAATAAACGCTGCTTACGAACTGGATTCATTCCACTTCTCCCTCACGGACACCCTGATTTTTAGTACTGACTTTAACTCGCGGCCCTGCTGCTTTTTTCTTTTCGCTTAAGTCATCTGTCGCTCCGGGCTGATGATCAGCTGCCGGGCTGTGACTCTTTTTATGGCTGAAGCTCTTTTTTTGGCTGAGACTATTGTTCTGGCTGAAGCTCTTGCTTCTGGACTGACTGCCACGCACCTGACGCTGGATCTGCGCAACAATTCTTTTTCTGGCTCGCAACGGTGAGATTATGTTGTAGGCAATGATCAACAGACCAATGCCATAGGTGGGCCAGACATACATTCCATGGCCATCCATATGTATCAAACTGGCAAAACTTTCAAAATACATATTTCTCAGTTCCCTGCCCCGGCCGCTACGATCTTGTGAACCCATTTGGTTCGGCGTTCACGGTCCAGAATTTCGGTTCTCAAACGGAGAATAAGGACCACAGTAAAAAACAGGTAAAAAGCCGCAATGCTGATCAGCAGTGGCCAAAGCATTTCGGGTGCCATGGAGGGCTTTTCAGTCAGCTTCAGTGTGGCGCCCTGATGCAGGGTATTCCACCACTGAACGGAAAACTTGATGATCGGGATATTGATCACCCCAACCAGAGTCAGAATGGCACAGGCTTTGGCAGCTGTATTGGTATTTCGGATCGCACCACGCAGGGCAATCACCCCCATGTAGAGAAACAGCAGTATGAGCATGGAAGTCAGACGGGCATCCCACACCCACCAGGTCCCCCAGGTTGGCTTGCCCCAGATAGCGCCAGTGACCAATGCCAGCAGGCAGAAAGATGCACCAATAGGCGCACAGCATTTCAGGGCCATGTCTGCCAGTTTCATCTTCCAAACCAGAGTGACGACACCGGCACAGGCCATCATGACGTAAATGGCCTGTGCCAGGAATGCTGTTGGAACATGCAGGAAAATAATCCGGTAACTGTTGCCCTGCAGGTAGTCCGGTGGAGTGAACATCAGGCCCCAAATCAAACCGCTAGCCATCAGCAGAGCAGCCAGAATGGCTAACCAGGGCAACCACTTGCCGCTGATCTCATAAAACCATTTGGGCGAACCCAGTTTGTGAAAAAAAGTCCAGTTCATTCTTTACTCTACCGTGACTCGTTCCTGTTGCTCTTAGCTGTCGGTACTTTCTGATCAACCATCTGCAACTATTCTCAGTGATGCGGCAATGGCCAGCGGGGCAAGACATAACCCCAGCATCAGCAGCGCTGCCATCCAGAGCAAATGCCCTGAGTAAGACATCCCTTCTACCGCTGTCTGAACAGCACCTGTCCCGAAAATCAGAACAGGAATATACAGAGGTAAAGACAGTAATGTCAGTAGTATTCCCCCCCTCTGTACTCGTACTGTCAAAGCTGCACCAATACCTCCTGCCAGGCTCATCAGGGGCGTACCCAATAAAAGGCTGAGCATCAGTGCCGGAAATGCCTGTGTGGGTAAGTGCAACATCAACGCCAGCAAAGGCGCCATGACAATCAATGCTACTCCGGTTGTCAGCCAGTGAGCTGATATTTTAGCCAGAACCAGCAATGGCAAAGGATGAGGCGACAATAAAAGTTGATCCAGTGAACCATCGTCCTGGTCACTTCGGAACAAAGAATCCAGAGACAACAGAACAGCCAGCAAAGCCCCAATCCAGACAATGCCACCCGCCAGCTGCGACAATAGCTCCTTCTCGGGGGCTATACCCAGCGGGAACAAGCTGGCCACCATTAAATAAAATGCTACCGGATTCAGTGTCTGCCCCGGTGTCCGAAACGCCAGAACCAGATCTCGTTTGACTAACTCAACAAAGGCTTTACTGCCTTCCAGGGAAGCCGCACTCATAGCCAGGCCTCCGAATCATCGTGAATCTCATCCTCATCCGAAACCCGGAAGTTCTCAAGGCGAAGCTTTCTTACACGATCAGATAACTTTGAGAGGCTCTGATGACTGGTCATAATCACGGAGCCTTCATTCTCAATATGTCTGGCGAGCAATTGCTCAAGCCAGCCTACCCCGTCAACATCAATCGCAGTAAAGGGTTCATCCAGAATCCAGAGCGGGGTTGCAGAGAGCGCAAGATCAGCCAGGGCCACCCTTCTGTGCTGACCTGCAGATAGCTGTCCACAGGGAATGTCTTCATAGCCCGCCAGATTAACTTGCTCCAGCGCGGAGAACACAAACTGGTCTGTGTAAGACTCGTTGCGAAGACGGGAGCGCCACAAAATATTTTCTACCGGTGTGAGTTCAGTTTTAACTGCAGGCTTGTGGCCGAAATAAAAAGTGGAAAGCCGGAAGTCGGCGTACACTCTGGAAAGCTTCTGTCCACGCCAGAGCACTTGCCCTCTGTAATCACCAGAAAGGCCCGCCAGCACTCTGAGCAGCGTGGTTTTCCCTGCGCCATTACAGCCTTCTATCTGTAACAGTTCACCAGGTGACAGTTGAATGGAAAGGTTTGAAAAAAGAACTCGGTCGTCTCGTTCACACCCCAGCTTCGCCACTTCGAGCAAGTCGTTGTCCCTTAAAAATCGGTCAGTCAGATGCACGATCCAGAGTGTTTAATCCCTCTGAACCCCTTCATGGCAGGCGCTTGCCAGTGCTTTTCAAGTTTTGAGATTAAAGCACCTGTTCAAAAAACACTCTAATCAGCCATGAAGTCGGGCAGGATTATATCGAAAAAAACGTTCATTCCGAAGTAATTAACTTTCAGGATCGGGTAAATGCATTGGCATTGACCTGCATCAAACTCATTATTTTTTTGTTTTTCACTGTAATGCAGTGTCAATCACAATGTTATTCAAACGCTTCAGAAGTTAGATATTGCTCACACTTTTTTGAAACAAAAATGTATCAATATTCCCGACTGAGCTTTATCCCTGTCGGTTGTTGACCCACCAGACAGCCGCTTCAACACGTGAACGAAAGTCCAGCTTTCGCAGCATGCGTTTTACGTGAACCTTGACGGTCCCTTCACTGATGCTCATCTTTCTGGCAATGACCTTATTGGCATCACCTTCCGCGATAAACTGCAGAACTTCCCTCTCTTTAGGAGTCAGCAAGTCTATCTTGCTGGCCTGACTGGAATCCGGCCTGAGTACAGCGGCTAATACTTCGGCCAGCCTGTCATCCACAGCCAACTTGCCCAGTGCAGCCTGAGAAATCTGACTGAGCAACTCTTCCGGCTCCATATCTTTCAACAGGTAGCCATCTGCACCTGCCCGAAACATGGCTGCAACATCATCCTTGTGCTCAGAAACAGTCAATGCCACCACTCGTGACGTCACACCTTCAGCACGCATCGCCTTGAGTGTTTCCAGACCATCCATGCCCTTCATATTGAGATCCAGAAGAATCAGATCCGGCTCCAGCTCAATGGCCAATTTCAGGCCTGATGCACCATCACCGGCTTCGGCGACGACCTTCAAACCTTCTTCTTCATCAATTAATTGAGCCAACCCCTTACGCAACAGTGGATGATCATCAATCAATAAAATACTTATGTCGTCCATCTTTCCCCTCATACCGATGAAAACTCAAGGCGTACCCTCGCACCTCCAAGATCGGAGGCTTCAAAATTAAGCTGACCACCCAGGCTTTCTGCCCGTTCCTGCATAATGGTGGTACCGTAATGACCCGGAGCGGTAATGTCTTCACTGAACCCGGTACCGTCATCATCTACCAACACCTGAACAATCCCGGGTGTGACCTGCTCACAGGTCACAGTGGCTTTTGTTGCTTCAGAATGCTGGATCACATTAACCAGACCTTCCCTGACAATCTGTAGAACATGGATTTGATGGTGGGCATCCAGATGACAAAACCGCAAACGGTAGTCCAGATCAAACTCAATGCTCTCATCACGCTTTCCATACTCTTCCATGGTTTGTTTGAGCGCCTCTTCAAGACTTCCCGTGGACATACTGAGACGAAAAGTGTTCAGCAACTCGCGGAGCTGGCGGTAGGCGTTATTCACACCCTCCCGGATTTCTTCCACGATTGAATGAACGGATTCATCAACCTCTATCCGGGTCAGAACCTTTTTCAGTCGGGTCACTTGAATCTTCTGATATGACAGAGCCTGCGCCAGAGAGTCATGGAGCTCTCGCGCAATCACTGCGCGCTCTTCCATCAAAAGCAAACGCCTTTCCTGAGTCTGGTAACCACTGCGGTACAGGGAAGAAGAAACAATATCGCCAAAAGTCCGCAACCACTGTCGACTTTCTTCCGTCAATGTCTGATCAGGCATCAGGGAAATATGCAGATAACCGTAGCCCTGATCATGCTGACTCAGCGGGAACTGAATGTCGGATGTGGGCACACGAACACAACCTTCGCATTGTCCTATATCGCAGGCGTCATTATAGGAGTCGCTCTGAGGATAAATTCTCTGCAGTCTCATACTGCCAGCATTACCCGTCAGGCAGACATAAGCACTCTTTAGCCCCAGCAAAACCTTCCACCTTTCCAGCAGGATCATCAACTGCTGCTCGTCATAGGGATTCATACCCAGAGTCTGGGATGATTCATACAACAGTTGCAGTGCAGTATTGGACTGTTCCAGTGAACAAGTCTGCCGCGATACCTGCGCTTCGAGATCGCCATACAATATGGAAAGACTTTCAGCCATGGCCGAGAAGGTTGCCGTCAGCTGACCCATTTCATTGGTGTCCTGATAATCCAGGCGAACATGATCAAACTCACCACGACGGACTTTTCTGGCTGCTTTACTGAGCTGTTCAACCGGCTTGATCAGGTTCAGTCGGATATAGCGAACCGTCATTGCCCCAATAGCCAGAATGGAGCAGAGCGAGAAAATGGCCAGTATCACCAGCCAGTGCAGCTTGCGCTCAGTGTTTAACTGCAATGCATTGACCAGATCATCTATACGGTCAACAAAGCCTGGCACTTTAACAGAAAACTCATGCCAGCCCGTTTCATCATTCAGCAGCGGTCTCATCTCACTTTGCCACTCACCCGCCAGCGCGGAATAGCGAGTACCAATAATATCGGTTCGGCCACCCAGACGAAGAAGCGTCTTACTGGTAAGACTGTCGTCATAGTCCTTGATCAACTGAAGCAAATGTTTGCTGTCGGGAGATTCCTGAGAACTGATCTGGTCCGATAAACGCCAGGCCTGCATTCTCAGGGATCCGGCAATATTAATAGCTGCAGCATCACTTTCGGTAGTCGCGGCAAACCACAATGAACCGCTTACGCTCAACAGTCCTAAAAAACAAGTGGTAACAATGGCTGCGAGTGCCTTGTATCGAATTGGCTTCAAATCACACTCCCATCTCAGCCATTCAGCTTTAAAACGACCATCAAATCGGACACATAAAACAAAATTTCTACCTACCTCTAAAGACCTGAATCATTTGTGAACTCGATGCATCAAAAGTCCGAAGCCCACTACTACGCCAACGCTTCAGTTAAGCTGCGCAGAACCACTACCCCCTATGAGGTATGGAAGCTTTACCCCTCTCTTATAAACGCTTTAACAGGGGCTTTTTTGTACGTTAATCCTGATTAAGATAGCGATGAACAAAGCCTGAAAGAGCCTGAAATTTACTCAACGCCGAATACAAACTGGATCGCACTGCCATGAAGGCCACAACACCATGAGTCAACAGGTAGACCTTGACCGTCGCCGGTTCTTTACCGGGAAAATACTTTCATCACCCAGAGTGAGGAAAGACTATTTCAATCGTTCAAGCCTGTCCCGGACTCGCAGTGACACCGTACTTCCAGTGCGTCCACCCTGGAGTGTTCAGGAACAGCTATTTACAGATCTTTGTACTCGCTGTAGCGACTGCATAGATGTCTGTGAAACAGGGTTACTGGTTCAGGGGTCAGGAGGCTTTCCCGAAGCTGACTTCAAGCGGGCAGGCTGCTCTTTTTGTCAGGCATGCGAAGAAACCTGCTCATCAGGAGCCATTCGCAAGCTTAACGACACCCCTTGGAAACTGGAACCCGTGATTTCCGAGCAATGTCTGGCACTGAACCGGGTGCATTGTCGCACCTGTTCGGAAATGTGTGAGCCATCGGCTATTGAGTTTCAACTGAAACCCGGGGGGGTAGCTCAACCTTCCATTGACTCTGATCCATGCACAGCCTGCGGAGAATGCGTTTCTTCCTGCCCTGTGGATGCGATCACCATGACAGGTAACTAAACAGCCAATGGCAGTATTCAACATAGAAGACACTGGCGATTCGCACTGCAGCATTTCAGGGCTGGCCGTCCAGATAAATCCCAACAGGATGATGGACGTAAAAGAGCAACTGCACAAGCTGCCGGGTGTTGAGGTTCATATCACGGATCCCACCGGAAAAATGGTAGTGACCGTTGAGGAAGAGCCTGGTGAACGCACCATGGTCGACACCATGACCCGGATCAGCCAGGTGGATGGCGTGATATCCACGGCCCTGGTGTACACCCACCAGGAATAACAGCAAAAGATAATGATTCAGGCATAAATGAATCGCCTGAGCAGAAAGCCATGAGCCAATGACGCCATGGACGAAGCAACCCGTTTTAAGACCCAGGAAACCACCATGAAACAAAGTCGCCGCGACTTTATCAAGAGCAGTGCTGTAGCCGCCACTGCCGCTGCAGCCGGTGTCAGCATGAACGCTGGAGCCACCAACCTGATTACCAGCAGCAAAGAGACCGAGATCAAGTGGGATAAAGCCCCCTGCCGCTTCTGTGGTACTGGCTGCTCTGTTCTGGTGGGCACCCAAAAGGGTCGAGTAGTGGCCACACAGGCTGACCCTGAAGCGCCGGTCAACAAAGGTCTGAACTGCATAAAGGGATACTTCCTGTCAAAAATCATGTACGGCAAGGATCGTCTTGAAACGCCTCTGCTGAGAATGAAGGATGGCAAGTTCGACAAAAATGGCGATTTCACTCCTGTCTCCTGGGATAAAGCCTTTGACGTCATGGCAGAGAAATGGAAAGCGGCCATGACTAAAACCCGTAACTCCGATGAAATGCCACCGGTTGGTATGTTCGGTTCCGGCCAGTGGACTGTCTGGGAAGGTTATGCGGCTTCCAAATTGATGAAAGCAGGCTTCCGCTCCAACCATATCGACCCGAATGCACGACACTGCATGGCTTCTGCGGTGGTAGGCTTTATGCGCACCTTCGGTATCGATGAGCCAATGGGTTGCTACGACGACTTTGAAAACGCCGACGCTTTTGTACTCTGGGGCTCCAACATGGCGGAGATGCACCCGGTACTCTGGTCAAGACTGGCTGATCGTCGTTTATCCCACCCTCACGTAAAAGTGGCGGTGATGTCTACCTACAAACATCGCTCTTTTGAACTGGCTGACCAGCCTATTATCTTCAGCCCTCAGTCTGATCTGGCCATTGGTAACTACATTGCCAACTACATCATCCAGAACGGCAAAGTGAATCAGGACTTCGTCAAGAAGCACACTGTTTTCCGCAAAGGTGTCACTGACATTGGTTACGGTCTGCGTCCGGATCACGAGCTGGAGAAGAAAGCCAAGAATCCGGGCAATGGTGGCGCCAGCCCCATTAACTTTGACGAGTTTGCCAAGTTTGTCAGCGAGTACACCGCCGAGAAGGTTTCCAAACTTTCTGGTGTGTCTGAAGAGCAGCTGGAAGAGCTGGCCAAACTGTATGCCGATCCAAAGATCAAGGTTATGTCTCTCTGGACTATGGGTGTAAACCAGCACACCCGTGGTGTCTGGATGAATAACATCATCTACAACCTGCACCTTCTGACAGGCAAGATCTCCGAGCCGGGTAACAGTCCTTTCTCCCTGACCGGTCAGCCTTCTGCCTGTGGTACTGCAAGGGAAGTGGGAACTTTTGCTCACCGTCTGCCGGCTGACATGGTCGTAGCCAACAAGGATCACCGCGACTACGCTGAAAAAGCCTGGAAACTGCCTGAAGGCACTATTCCTTCACAAGTGGGCTACCATGCTGTTCTTCAGAACCGCATGCTGAAAGACAGCAAGCTGAATGCTTACTGGGTAATGTGTAACAACAATGCCCAGACCGCACCGAATATTAATCATGAGACGCTGCCAGGCTACAGAAACCCTGACAACTTCATCGTGGTCTCTGACCCATACCCGACCCTGACCGGCCAGATTGCCGACCTCATCCTGCCTACAGCCATGTGGGTAGAAAAAGAAGGTGCCTACGGAAACGCCGAACGCCGTACCCAGTTCTGGTATCAACAGGTGAAAGCACCGGCTGAAGCCAAATCTGACCTCTGGCAGCTGATGGAATTCTCCAAACGCTTCAAGGTGGAAGAAGTATGGTCTGACGCCCTGCTGGCTAAAAACCCTGAGTATCGTGGCAAAACTTTGTTTGATGTTCTGTACGCCAATGGTCAGGTAGATCAGTTCAAACTGGATGAAATTCCGGAAGACCGCCTGAACGACGACGCCCGTGCATTTGGTTTCTATACCCAGAAAGGTCTGTTCGAAGAATACGCCTCCTTCGGCCGTGGCAAGGCACACGACCTGGCCGAATTTGATCGTTACCACAAAGAGCGTGGCCTGCGCTGGCCTGTGGTGAACGGAGAAGAAACCCGCTGGCGCTTCAAGGAAGGTTCAGATCCTTATGCCAAAGCTGGGAGCGATTTCGACTTTTATGGCAAACCGGACGGTAAAGCCTGGATTTTTGCGCTTCCTTACGAGCCACCTCATGAGGCTCCGGATGAAGAGTTTGACCTCTGGCTGTCCACAGGCCGTGTTCTTGAGCACTGGCACTCTGGCTCTATGACTCGCAGGGTTCCTGAACTCTATCGTTCTTACCCGGATGCCCAACTGTTTATGCATCCTGATGATGCAGCGGAACGAGGCCTGCGTCGCGGAGATGAAATCAGAATCACGTCCCGCTATGGCGAAGTCCGCACCCGAGTTGAAACCAAGGGTCGTAACCGCCCACCCAAAGGACTGACATTCATGCCGTTCTTCGATGCCAGCCAGCTGACCAACAAGCTGTTACTGGATGCGACCGATCCACTCTCCAAAGAGACGGACTTCAAGAAAACCGCCATCAAGGTTTCCAAAGTCTGAGATCGGTAAGCCGGGAGTGTCTGGAACCCACCAGACACTCTCTCAGGAAACAAACAGCCATGAATCAGAAATGCAGCCCCTCTTACAAAGCCTGTAACCGCTGCATTGATCAAGTAAATGGAATATAGCCATGAACAAAATGATGAGTGCCTTGCTGGCGTTGGCCATTAGCCTGCCCGCCTTCGCAGAAATGGTTAACACCAACGAGATTGGTGGGCTGGAATCGCTCAGAAAAGAAGAAGTCAGTGTTGAGCCACAAGCTGAATACATGAAGAAAGACCAGGAAGGTTCAGCCATGGGTCGTGAATTTGTGGATATGCCTCCGCTGATTCCGCACTCCGTTGACCGCTATCAAGTGGACAAGAACGCCAACAGCTGCCTGCGCTGTCACAGCATGAAAAATGCGGATAAATGGGGTGCTACCAAAATTGCCGTTTCTCACTACAAGAATCGAGAAGGCCAGCAGTTGGCTGATGTAGCGCCTAATCGCTACTTCTGTCTGACCTGCCATGTTCCTCAGAAGGACGCTAAACCTCTGAAGGAAAACACTTTCGAACCGGTTGAGTCTCTTAAGAAGCACTGATTTAAGGAAGAACTGATTATGAACAAAGTGCTTTTACTGGCAAAACAGCTTTGGCAGTTCCTGCGTCGGCCCAGCGCCAAGCTATCTGTTGGTTTGATATTGGTGGTTGGCTTTGTTTCAGCCTTTATTTTGCATGGTACTTACAGTGCCACCATGAAATACACCAGTACTCTGGAATTCTGCTCAAGCTGCCACACCAATGATGTGGTGCCTGAATATCAGGAAAGCGTGCATTTCAGCAATGCCTCCGGTGTTCAGGCTGACTGTGCCAGCTGCCACCTGCCTAAAGAATTTCTGCCGAAAATGACTCGTAAGATTCAGGCCAGCAGAGAAGTCTTTGCCCACTTTACCGGCAAGGTGGATACCCCGGAAAAGTTTGAAGCCCACAGAAGGGAAATGGCCGAACGGGAATGGGCTCGGATGGAAGCCAATGATTCCCAGGAGTGTCGTAACTGCCATACCCAGGAGTCCATGGAGCTGTCAGAACAGTCACTGCTGGCGGTCAAAAACCACACGGCTGCAGAGAAGAATGGTGAAACCTGTATCCAGTGCCATAAAGGCATTGCTCATAAGCTTCCGGATATGACCGGTGTACCTGGCTGGGAATAGTTTATAGCTTCATCCTTTTATTTGCTCCTGCAATAAAAGGATACAAGCCATCCATGGCCATAAAAAAGGCGTCGAAAGACGCCTTTTTTAATTGTCTCAGACCGACTTACTGTAACTGCATCGCCGAGAAGGTTTGCAGATCACTCATATCTTCAATCTTTTTCTTTTCCGGTTTCCAGCTGATCACTTCTTCCTCAGCGCCAAGGTCTGAGTGCAGAGTGACGGGAAAATCCAGAGCCAGCCACGAGAAATATCCATCTCTGAAAAAGAAAACTCTTTTGTAGCCCCAGAGTGCAGCAAGATAACTCGCTATCGCCCCTCGCATGTGATACGTGCTGTTGCCATAGATGACAATAGGCGTCTTTTTATCAAGAGTTCCTGGCATAAACAACTGTCTGAAACCGGCTCTGAGATCGAGGCTGTGAGAGCGATCAATGTGACCCCACTCCCATTGCTGATAAGGCCTTACATCAATAAACAGTGCACCCAGCTCGTGAAGACGCTTGGCCTGATGAGTGTTGATGGTTACGACATTCTTGATATTGACTGGTGCTTCCTGAGCAGACAGGAAGCAGGAGGCCAGGGCCAGGAAGCACCCCGCTAGATAAGAATTCCATTTCATATTAATACAGGTCCGTTATAAGACTACTTAATAAAAAAGTATATGGAGCCAGGACCTGCGTACTTGGAACAATAGGAAGCAAAAAGCTTACTGCTCACAGCAACAGAGCATATAGAGTGAAAAAATACCGCTTACTCTATAAAACGTTCATTCCAGCCACAGGCTTTGGAGAAACAATGACCTTGGATAGAAACAAAAATGCTTACTTCAGAGCCCGGGGACCCTATACTTGAGGGTCCCTGACTGGAGCCTGACCGAGGATAGCGCTCGAGCATAAAGTTCAGTAGAACGAGTCAGATTTTTCGTTGGATTTGTGCGAATAGTTGTCCTATTTAAACAAATTCAACGGAAAATATGGCCGTTCTTTCTGGACTTTAGGCCGAGCTGTCTATTCTTGGTCAGGCTCCTACCCTAACCAGTGATGGAGCTTGGCCCTTAATCTGACCGCTGCCTGGGAGTGAATCTGACTGACTCTGGACTCGCTGACGCCCAGAACCTTACCAATCTCTTTGAGATTCATCTCCTCATCGTAATAGAGCATCAGGACCAGCTTTTCTCGCTCGGGTAACTTCTCTATAGCTTCTACCAGGGCAAACTTGAACTTCTCTTCCTGAATATCGGCGGATGGACCCCGATCTCCAGAGCGGGCCTGCATTCTGGACTCTTCACTGTCAAACAGTTCTTCAAAGCTGAACAGTCTGCAGCCACGGAGATCGCTGAGAATGGTGTAAAACTCGTCCAGATTCACTTCCAGCTCCTGGGCGACTTCAAAATCTCTGGCGTCTCGACCCAAACGGGCTTCTACCTTCTGAATCGCTTCAGTTACTTTACGGCTGTTCCTGTAAACCGACCTTGGACCCCAATCTCCTTTACGGATTTCGTCCAGCATGGCACCACGAATACGGATACCGGCAAAAGTTTCAAAGCTGGCGCCTTTGGTAGCGTCGTATTTGGAGGCAGCCTCCAACAGACCAATCATTCCCGATTGCACCAGGTCATCAATCTGAACACTGGCTGGCATTCTCGCTGCCAGGTGATTGGCAATCCTTTTTACCAGAGCTTTATGGGTTTCAACCATTTCGGTCTGAATCAACTTCTTATTCTTTTCCTGATTGGCGTTAGTTGCCTGCACTCCCTGTGCTGTAGCATCCATGCTTATACCCTCTCTTTTATTCTTGTTGGTAAGAAGAACTCGATACGACCTCTTGGTGGTGTCACGGGTATTGCCATCATTTGATGAGCAATACGGTATATAGCTTTTGAAGCCCGACAATCAGGACTGGACTCTAAAAGAGCTTGTTGACGGGTTAACGATTCTGCGACGGCCTTGTCGAATGGAATCGCCCCCATATATCGAAGAATGATTTCTACTTCATCACTCAAGTGGGATTGCAGCCGCTCAAACTGGTTTGAACCATAGCGACGATTGTTTACGGCATTAACAATCACACCAAAGCGACGTACACCGTATATTCTGTAAAGCACACGGATCATTCTTACAGCATCCAGCAGTGACAGAATTTCCTGATTAATGACGATCAGAATTTCACCCGCAGCCTGAATCAGTGCAACATTATCAGGTGCCAGCCCTGGAGCTGTGTCGATCACAAGAGTATCCAGGGTGGGTGCCAGTGATTCCAGACTGTCTATCATTCGAACCGCATGACCGGTTTCAATAGTCTCTCTCCAGATGGGCTCCCCCCTTGGAGACAAAACCTTCACACCTGAAGGACCTTCCTGGATAAAACTTGAAAATGAGTCATGAGTATCGAAGTGAGTGACATCCAGCTTCTTTTCCAATCCAAGACTGATTCCAACATCAGGAACGGCAAGATTGCCATCCATTAGAACTACACGTCTTCCGTTGTTTGCAAGAGCCAGCGCGAGATTGACTGCGACCAATGTTTTACCTACTCCACCTTTACACCCCGCAACTGCAATAATCTGTTTTGTTGATGAGTTCATGGCTTTCAGCTTCTTTTCAGTGGGTACTGCCAATGAGTTACTGCATAAGATCTGGAATCAAAAAACATTTTTCTTTTTTAATGCCCTGTACCTTATTAATAACAAGAGCCGTGCCAATTTTTTAAAATGCCTGTTTTTCAGGCATAGCCACGCGATTGACGTGACATCATTTTGACCAGACCTTTCGAACATCTCATAACCAACTGTTTTTATTGGACTTTATTTTTATCAGTCGAATTACTGTCACGTTACTTTTTTGACAGAGTCAAGATCACTGTCAGCAAGCAGACATCAAATGTCGTTTCATTGAAAAGTACAAAGCAAGTTATTTGACACTGTCATTTTATAGTGACGAATTGCTGTCGTATGAAAATTTTCAACCAGACAAAAACTGTTATTTAATTGACCCAATCTAAA
>NZ_LASA01000140.1 GCF_001562015.1 Endozoicomonas arenosclerae
CGGTAACGGAAATGACTGAGAGTTAACTCTATCCATCGGTAACACTCATCTTTAGACTCCCAGCCAGGTTCTATGTCTGGGACATGTTCAAGGAAGTCGCTGACCTGATCCAGGGTCTTGATGAGTTTGGTGTTCATGATAATCTTCATCCTCTCATCATGAACGACATCCTGGACCTTTACAGGCTCAGTTCGTATTGGAAACCGGGCTTTTGTTCAGGCTCATTTTATATTGGAAGAGACTGTTCGCACAGACATGGTCAATATTGGTCTATTCTTGTTCTTTCGTAGGTTGGGTTTGCCTGAATTTCAACTGATGGATTGGGACTGATGTTACTCTGGATAAGGCCATATGTGTCTTTCCGGGGAGCTATCCGGGTTGTTATTCGAACGTTATGTCAGGGTTGGCAATAGCAAGCCTTTTGAATTGAGTCATACTGATTGTGATAACAAAATGACCCGTATCGATAGCGTGCCTTCTTCTCCAGAGATCTCCAATGACTTCATGCAATTTATGGAACAAGACCGCGTGCAGGCTTGGGGGGTCCATGATTGCCATGCCAGAGCGTTTTATTTGAATGAGCATTCTTCATGGTTGTTTGGTATTCCCCGCCGTTACAAGGTTTGCGGTAAACGATTTACCGATATTCCTGCCCCTATTTTCAGTCGTTGCTCAGATCAGATTGTTGAGCAGAACAATATTTGCATCCGGGAGAAAAAAGAGATCACCGTTTTGAATGTTCATCCCGGTGGTAATGGCTGGTTCGCTTATATTTCCAAGAAAAAGCCTCACTACAATCACCTTCATCAGGTGGATGGTGTGCTGAGTCATGGCTATTCGGTGACCCAGTCCTGGATGAAGGCTGCTATGAATATTCGTTGTCTCATGAAGCTGGATGGCAGGGCAAATGGCCAGTCCTCCTTTCGTGTAGGGATTATGCCCAGTCTCAGCCCCAGAGAGTCAGAGGTGTTGTTCTTTCTGATCTGTAATCAGCAGATCAAGCAGATTGCGGGTATTCTCTCCCTGTCTGAAAATACCATTCGCTCTCATATTGAGCACCTTAAGAAAAAGTTTGAAGTGCACTCGATTGCCCAGCTTATTGAGGCTGCAATTTCAGTGGGCTGCCACGACTTCTTGCCTTCAACCCTGCGTCTCAACCAGCTCTCCATGATTATGGCGAACTGATCGGCGGTCGGGGAAAAGAGGGATAAACTTCCAGCCTGAGTTGTCAAAAGAAAGGTGTTGCACTGCGGGTAAATTGAGCAGGCAGCATCTTTTTTATTGGTTGCGTAGTTTGAATGCAAAGTCGAGATGGTGCCGTCAGTCATTCAAATATGAATGGTATTTTAAGTTCGCTTTAACCCATTACAGCAGGAAATCGTTATGGCGTTACCCCAGAGAAAAGTGATTGCAATTACCTCCCTGGGTGGACTTCTCGAAGCCTACGATTTTACTGTTTATGCCCATCTGGCTACCTATATTTCCCTGGTTTTTTTTCCCGCTGCGGATTCGGCCAGCTCATTGATCAATACTTTCATTACGTTTGCCGTGGGTTATCTTTCCAGACCGCTAGGGGCCATCGCTTTCAGTCATTGGGGGGATCGTCATAGTCGCAAAGCCAGCTTTACGGTCACCATTCTGCTCATGGCCGTTTCCACTCTCTTTATAGGACTTTTGCCTGGGTATGCTCATCTGGGCATTGTGGCGCCGGTATTATTGGCCGTGTTTCGATTCTTACAGGGCTTCTCATTTGCGGGGGAGTTTTCCGGAGCTTTCACCTATCTCTATGAAACAGTTCCTGTTCGCTCTCAGGGTTTTGCGGTCAGCATGCTGGGGGCAGGATCATTAGCCGGAATTCTCCTCGGAGTCATCGTTCATGGTGTTTTGATTCATGTCCTTACTATGGAGCAGGTTGTGGATTGGGGGTGGAGAGTACCTTTCCTGCTGGGCGGGTCGCTGGGTGCTATCAGCTATGTCATCAGGAGACGATTTGCTGAGCCCAGAGTGTTCAGTGATCTTGTGGCACAGGGGGGCGTCGAAAAGCTCCCTCTTTTAACTTTGCTCAGGTCTTATAAATCTCAGATTTTGACGGGGCTGCTATTAGTAATGCCTGTCCTGGTATCAGTGACCGTTCTGGTGTTGTTTATTCCAGGTTACCTCACACGCTTGCTTGATTATCCAGCCAGAGATGTTGCCTTTGCAAATGGGTTAAGTATGTTTGCAGGGGTGCCGGTTTGCCTGCTGATTGGTTGGTTGGCCGATAAAATGGACCGGCGTTATCTGATGCTGGGGTCGTCGCTGATGATTGCTGTAGCGGCCTGGCCACTTTTCTTCTGGTATGCCTCGGGAGAGGCTAACTTGCTGATCACAGCACTTGTCGGTGCTGTACTTTGGGGGAGTATCGAAGGTATTTCCTTGCTGTTGGTGGTTTCTTCTTTTCCCATTGGTATTCGTTATACCGGCATGGCTTCGGTATACAACATAGGGGCCATGATCTTTGCAGGCTTTGGGCCTGTTATCGCTATGGGGCTGATTCAAGTGTCTGAGCATCAGGCGGCTCCTGCTTTCTACCTGATGGTGAGTGGTTTGGCGGGTTGTCTGGGAGCCTTGCTGCTGGCTCCCGAACAAAGAAGAAATGCTGCGGTATCCGATGAAGTCGAGCCTCAATCCATAGGGTAAAGAGGTTCTTTTAGATTAGAGAGAAAGGGCGTTCTCGGGTTCAAAGTTTTCAGGGATAAGGATGGTTTCCTTGCTGTCTTCCTGAGTGAAAGGGAAGTCCAGGTTAAAGTGTAAGCCTCTGGATTCCTGTCGAGACAGAGCACAGTCGATAATCAACTCCGCGACTTGAGAAAGGTTTCTCAGCTCAATCAGATCATTACTGATCTTGAAGTGGCTATAAAAGTCATGGATTTCATGTTGCAACAGTCGTGAACGGTTCCTTGCCCTGAGCAGTCGCTTGGTGGTCCGAACGATGCCTACATAATCCCACATGAAACGTCTCAGCTCGTCCCAGTTATGAGAGATAACGACATTCTCGTCAGAATCGGTGACCTGACTGTCATCCCACTCAGGCATTTCCGGGCAAGGGGACAGGTTGGCAATGGTCTTGTTGATGTCTGCAGCGCAGCTTCTGGCACTGACAAAACATTCCAGCAAGGAGTTGCTGGCCAGACGGTTAGCACCATGAAGTCCTGTGAATGCACATTCACCGATGGCGTATAGGCCAGGAACATCTGTTTTTCCTTTCAGGTCGACCAGAACACCACCACAGGTGTAATGGGCCGCTGGGACAACCGGCAGGGGTTCACGGGTCATATCGATGCCGTATTCCAGGCAGCGCTCATAAATATTGGGGAAGTGAGAGATAATGAAGTCTTTCGGTTTATGGCTGATATCCAGGAACAGGCAGTCAGCCCCCAGTTTCTTCATCTCATGGTCAATGGCTCTGGCGACAATGTCTCTGGGAGCCAATTCACCCCTGTGATCGTAATCATCCATAAAGCGAGTGCCATCCGGACGAACCAGAAGACCGCCTTCGCCCCGAACCGCTTCGGAAACAAGGAAGGACTTCGCTTTAGGGTGGAACAGGCAGGTGGGATGAAACTGATTGAACTCCAGGTTGGCAACACGGCAACCCGCTCGCCATGCCATGGCGATACCATCTCCGCTGGCTCCGTCAGTATTGCTGGTGAAGAGGTAGGCTTTGCTGGCGCCACCACTGGCAATAGCGTGTGCTCGACCTTTAAAGAGTTTGACTTGATCCGACTTTACATCCAGTACATAAACACCCACGCATCTTTGGTCATTCAGGCCCAGTTTGCTGGTGGTTATCACATCGATGGCCAGGTGATGCTCGTAAAGATCAATGTTGGGCTGTTTGCGGGCTTTATCGATCAGGGTCTCGGAGATAGCACGGCCCGTAGCATCGGCTGCATGAATAATTCTTCTGGCGCTGTGACCGCCTTCCCGGGTCAGATGAAAATCGAAGTTCTTTTCTTCTTCTTGTTCACGGGTAAAGGGAACGCCCTGATCGATCAACCACTGGATGCTGGCATTACCTTGCTCAACCATATGTTTGACAGTAGATTCTTTGCAGAGTCCGGCGCCGGCAATAAGAGTGTCTTCTATATGCTTTTCGAGGCTGTCGTCCTGGGTATCCAATACTGCGGCGACGCCCCCCTGGGCACCGGCTGATGAGCCAGCGGTCAGCTCTCCCTTGCTGAGAATGGCCACTCTCAGGTGGCTGTCCAGGTGCAGAGCCAGGGTCAGTCCGGCTGCGCCACTGCCAATTATTACTACGTCATAGTCAAGTGTTGAATGCATGTATGTTCCCTGGTCCTAAAAATCACAGGCGACAAGACCTGTATCAGGAAAGCTGCCACTTTCAGGCTGTGATTCAGAATAATCATGAACACGATCTGGCATTCTATGCTCAATAATGTGTTCAGGAGCCTGTACAGTTTCCTGCACCAAAAACCTGACATTGTCGTAGGCTTTCGGTTTTCTGCTGTAAATATTGTTCAGCTTGCGGGGCTGAATAATGTTTCAGTAGATTTTGGCTGTTCTCTTCAGATGTTAATCGCTGGCCTGTCTTTCGGTGGCGTTCTGGTCGTTTTGCAGTTGAAACTGGAACTCGGAACCATGACGGTTAAACTCACTTCAATCTAAAGCTGCGTCACGGGTTGCCGATGGCTTGTACGGAGAATGTCTCACGTTTTTTCCAGGCAGGCTCAACGTACGGCGTTATAAAACACTGAGAAATCGGTATCAAGTATATAGAAATTATGGTGAGCACTATAGTACGCTGTAATGATCCGAATCAGTTTTCAGCCGATACTGTGAAATTTTTTTGAATGAGTTCGGGAACTTTCTGGCCGAAACATGGTCTATATAGAAGCAGATAGAATTCGCAGCACAGGCATGTGTTTGTGGAAGGGGGGAGAGTATGGTCAGCCTGAGTACAATAAATTGTACGCAGAGCCGATTATAGCATCTGTCCTTTCCTTCCCCGTTCGCCCGTGTTTTTTCTGCGATAGCGGGAGACCCCCTCTATGGTAGAGCATCCACAGGCGGATCAGCAGCTGGTACAGCGCGTGCAGAAGGGTGATAAAGCGGCCTTCGATATGCTCGTGCTCAAATATCAGCACCGGGTGCTGGGTCTGGTAGGCAGTTATATAACGGACTACCAGGAAGTGCAGGATGTAGCCCAGGAAGCTTTTATCAAAGCTTACCGGGCGATAGACAAGTTTCGCGGCGACAGTTCCTTTTACACCTGGTTGTACCGGATTGCCGTGAACACTGCCAAGAATCATCTGGTTTCCAAGGGGCGTAAGGTTCCGGAGTCTGACATTGATGTTCATGATGCCGACTTTCTGGATACCGCAGCTTCTCTCAGGGTGGTGGATACCCCTGAAAGGAATCTGTACCGGGATGAAATTGAGCAGGTGATCCACGATGTAATCCGGCGTTTGCCGGATGAGTTGCGAACTGCTGTGATGCTGAGAGAGTTTGATGGTCTCAGCTATGACGAAATTGCCAATGTCATGGACTGCCCGGTGGGAACGGTAAGATCAAGAATCTTTCGGGCCCGGGAGGCAATCGACAAGGAAGTGGAGCCACTGTTGCGTCGTGGCTGACAGGCAGTTAATGTGAAACACTGATCAAAGTGTCAGCATCATTTGCATCCGGTGCTGGCCTGACAAAGAGACCAGAGGTATGCCTATGAGTGAGAAACACTCTCACAATCATGCCCAGGAAAGGTTGAGTGAGTCACTGTCCGCAACAATGGACGGTGAGGCCGGTGAGTTCGAACTCCGGCGCGTGCTCGATAACATTGGCAGTGACGAAGACCTTCGGGATAAAGCCCGCCGGTATCAGATGATGGGCGACGCTCTCCGGCACGAAACCAATGAATTTATGAATATTGATCTGTCAGCAGGTATCCGTGACAGGCTCGAAAACGAAGCTGCACATTCTGTATCTGAAAAGACGCCAGGCACAAGTCGCGGTGCTCTGGCCACTGTCGAACAGTGGTGGTCGAAAGCAGGTCGCGTTGCTGTAGCGGCATCTGTTGCATTAGCGGTATTGCTTGGGGTGCAAAACTACAATACTTCCCCTGATTCAGTGCCACTGGTAACCGGTGTTACTGATCAGACTACCTTGTTGCAGCCCGTTCAAATTGCCCAGAATGGCTATGGTGCTGCAGGCATCAAAGCTGGATATAACTCCCGACAGCATGACAGCATTACACCAGAACAGCTGGCTCAGGCTCAGAGTGTTGCTGACCGTGCCACCAAGGAACGCTTCAGGGCTTACGCGCTGCAGCATGCTGAAATGAGTGCCATGAATTCAGGACAGGGGATTCTCCCTTTTGCGCGATTGACCACATTTGAATCACAATGAGTTTATGAAAGGAATTCGATTGAACAGGGGGCGCTTTATCCCGATGCTGCTGGTTTTGCTGGCGGCTTTGAGTGGGCAGACTTATGCTGCCGACGCTGCATCTGAACCCGCCGATACGCCTGAAAAATGGTTGGAAACCATGGTTCAGGCCACGCAAAACCTTACCTATCGCGGACACTTTGTTTACCAACAGGGTGCTAACCTAGAAACCCTGGCTGTTACGCATACGCTTCAGACAGTGAATGGTAAGTCAGAGGAGCTGGAAAGCATTGCTTTTCTTGATGGGCTGCCCAGAGAAATGGTGCGTCAGGGAAGTAATATAACCTTTGCCAGTGCCGGAAGAGAACCAGCGAGATTTGAGCATGAGTCTCTGGTCCCGATGGTAGGCCGTTTTACTGCCGGTAACTTTGATCAACATTACAAACTGAAACCGGCTGCTCTGGATCGTGTAGCAGGCCGAGAGGCAGTTCAGGTTCTGGTGGTGCCAACGGATCGTTTTCGTTATGGCTACCAACTCTGGCTTGATCGTCGAACCGGTCTTCTGCTGAAATCCGTCATGGTGGATAATGAAGGCAGGATCATTGAGAGAATGCAGTTCACCAGCCTGGAGTTTCCCGGGGTGTTATCCAGTGAAGAACTGGAACGTCTGAAGCGAAAGCTGCCACAGTCGCCAGACAAGAATGTGGTAAAACTGAAAAGTGATTCCGTTCCCGAGAAAGTGGAGTGGAACTGGGAGGCCAGCTGGGTACCGGAGGGCTTTAAAGCCCGCGGACACAGTAGTCGCAACTCTGCTGTGAGTAATCAGAAAGTCGATACGCTGAATTTTTCTGATGGACTGGCCAGCTTTTCAGTGTTTGTTGAACCGGACGAAACCCGGGTTTTGAGTCAGGCAACCGAACAGATTGGTTCCATGGCTGCAGTCTCCAAAGTGTTTCGTAATGGTGAAAAATATTTTCATGTCACTGTTCTTGGAGAGATACCTCTGGGCACCGCCGAGAGAATTGCAGTATCCGTCCGTCCCAGGGAACAGAGTCAGCAGGCAGATAAATGATTGAGGAAGAGGGCAGGGTTGTAGCCGTTGAGCAGGGAGCCGTGTGGGTGGAAACCATTCGCAAGAGTACCTGTTCCAGTTGCAGTGCACGTAATGGCTGCGGGCAGAATCTGCTTGAGAAGTATCGAGCCAGCAAACAGCAAGCCTATATTCGGGCAACCAGTGAATGGTCGATTGATGAAGATGATCGGGTCATTATTGGTATTCCGGAAAGCGCCCTGATGAAAGCTTCTTTGCTGGTTTATCTCATGCCGCTGATATTCATGATGGGGTCGCTCTGGCTGGCTAATGCCGTTGGCTGGAATGATCTGCTTACCGCCTTGTCTGCTATGGCAGGCCTTGCTGCCGGGTTTATACCGGTGCGAATGCTGGGCCACTCAACCAGCGACATGTGTCGCGTTAAAGTGATTAAGGTACTGCCTCGTAAGGTAGTCGGACCTGAACTTATAACAATCAGTCAGTCCTGGTCCGCTTAGTCTTTAATCCGTTAAAATAACTTCCACTCACAATACCCATTCTGGGTCTTTAACCACAGGATGTAAGGAGAAGTCAGGTTCATGAACAGGGTCAACCTTCTCTTCAGGAACTTTATTTATTTTCTGAGTCTCTCACTGCTCTCTGTACAGATGGTACAGGCCGGCAATCTTCCGGATTTTACCCGACTGTTTGAAGAGGCTTCGCCCGCTGTCGTTAATATCAGCACGCTTTCAACGCCAAAACAGGGGCGGTCTCAGGTTTATGGGCCGGGTGGTGAGGAAATACCGGAGATATTCCGCCGTTACTTCGGTATTCCAATGCCTGATGCGCCCTCTGGCAAGCAGCAGCCGATGTCCTCGGGTTCGGGTTTTATTATTTCAAACGACGGTTATATTCTGACTAATAACCATGTGGTGGACGGTGCCGAAAAAATTATTGTTCGCCTGCATGATCGCAGCGAAAGGGTTGCCGAACTGATTGGTGCCGACAAACGTTCTGATCTGGCTCTGTTGAAAATTGAAAGTGACCGGAAGCTCCCCGTTGTTAAAATGGGCGACTCTGAGAACATAAAACCAGGGGAGTGGGTTGCCGCTATTGGTTCACCTTTCAACTTCGAGTACTCCATCACCAAGGGTATCGTCAGTGCTTTGAACAGAAGTCTGCCCAGTGATGCTTATGTGCCCTTTATTCAAACCGATGTGCCTATCAATCCCGGTAACTCGGGTGGCCCACTCTTCAATATGAAGGGTGAAGTGATTGGTATTAATTCCCAGATTTTTACCCGCTCAGGTGGTTTCATGGGGCTCTCTTTTGCTATTCCATCCGACCATGTTGAGTGGGCTGTGGATCAGCTGAAAGAGAAAGGTTATGTCTCTCGAGGCTGGCTGGGTGTAGCGATTCAGGAAGTGGACCGCGATCTGGCGGAATCTTTCGGGTTGGAAAAGCCAATGGGGGCTCTGATCAGTCAGGTGGTGCCAGGAGGCCCTGCCGACAAGGCCAAGCTGCATCCCGGAGACATTATTACGCGCGTCAATGGTCGTGACATTATGAGGTCAGGCAGTCTGCCTATGGCCATCGGTGTGATCAAACCCGGTGACAAGGCAACGCTTGAGTTAATTCGTAATGGCAAGAAAAAATCTGTCCAGGTTGAAGTGGGCGAGTTGCCTGATGAGCAGGGCCAGAGCGCTGATCGTCCAACAACACCTGACATGAAAAAGAATCGCATGGGTATTCAGGTGGAAGAGCTGAATGATGATTATCGTAATAAACTGAGACTGGATCAGGACGTGAAAGGGGTAGTCGTCACAGGTGTTATTTCGGGTGTAGGTCGTTCCATTGGTCTCCGTCAGGGTGATGTGGTGACGGATCTGAATAATAACCGGATCGAATCCGTTAAGGCGTTCAATAAAGTGGTGGCCGATCTTCCCAAGGATCGTTCGATTTCCATGAGGGTCCTGCGCGGTGGTCAGTCAGGTTATATCTCTTTCCGGTTGTCTGAGTAACAGGCTATGACCTGATGCAGTGTTCTGCTTCAGGTCATTATCAGCTTTGAAGATTATTTCCTGTCTATTGCCACTCTGATGGAGAGCAGTAGTCGGTCTTTCAAGACTTCAGGGGTGATCTGATTCTTCAGATGCTGTAGAATCGTCCTGATATACAGCAGCTTCGCGCCTGTAATAAGGCTGGCGAAGACCCTGCAAGCTGAACAACTGTCCTCGTGAAAGAGATTGAACTCTGAGCGGGGACAAATTTTTTGTAGTGATGACAACGTGAGCGACTTAAGCCATATCCGGAATTTTTCCATAATTGCCCATATCGACCACGGTAAGTCGACACTGGCAGATCGCTTTATCCAGAACTGTGGAGGCTTGAGCGATCGCGAAATGCAGGCTCAGGTGCTTGACTCCATGGAGCTTGAGCGTGAGCGTGGTATTACCATTAAGGCTCAGAGTGTAACTCTGGACTATACCGCGCAGGATGGTAAAACCTATCAGTTGAATTTTATCGACACGCCCGGGCACGTAGACTTTTCCTATGAAGTGTCTCGTTCTCTTTCTGCCTGTGAAGGTGCGCTGCTGGTGGTCGATGCTGCCCAGGGTGTTGAAGCTCAATCCGTAGCGAACTGCTATACCGCTATTGAGCAGGGGCTGGAAGTGATGCCCGTACTCAATAAAATGGATCTGCCCCAGGCTGAGCCAGAGCGAGTAGCTCAGGAAATTGAAGAGATTATCGGCATTGATGCCCTGGATGCAGTGCGTTGTTCGGCCAAAAGTGGTCTGGGTATCGAAGATGTTCTTGAGCGTCTCGTTCAGACTATCCCCGCTCCGGAAGGTGATGTGGACGGTGAACTGCAAGCTCTGATTATTGACTCATGGTTTGATAATTATCTGGGCATTGTCTCTCTGGTGCGGGTCAAGAATGGTACCTTGAAAAAAGGTGATAAGATTCTTGTCAAGTCTACCGGTCAGACTCATGGCGTCGATAATATCGGCATCTTTTCTCCCAAAATGGAAGTTACCGGTGAGCTGAAAGCGGGTGAAGTGGGCTACGTTATAGCCGGTATCAAGGACATTCATGGTGCTCCTGTAGGTGATACCCTGACTCTGGCAAAAACCCCGGATGTTCCGGAACTGCCGGGCTTCCAGAAGGTCAAACCTCAGGTTTATGCCGGTTTGTTCCCGGTCAGTTCCGATGACTTTGAGTCATTCCGTGAAGCGCTGGAAAAACTGAGCCTGAACGATGCCTCCCTGTTCTATGAACCTGAGAGCAGTGATGCCTTGGGTTTTGGTTTTCGTTGTGGCTTCCTGGGTATGCTGCACATGGAAATCATTCAGGAACGTCTGGAACGTGAATACAACCTCGACCTGATTACTACGGCGCCAACGGTAATCTATGAAGTTGAGATGAAGAACGGTGATCTGGTTGAGGTGGATAACCCCTCCAAACTTCCAGATCCGGCCGGCATCCAGGAAGTCAGGGAGCCGATTGTTCAGGCCAATATTCTGGTGCCACAGGATTATCTGGGTAATGTGATCACCTTGTGTGTTGAGCGCCGTGGTGTTCAGAAAGACATGCAGTTCACTGGCAGTCAGGTGGCGATCACCTATGATATGCCCATGAACGAGGTGGTTCTGGATTTCTTTGACCGTCTAAAGTCTGTAAGCCGTGGCTTTGCTTCTCTGGATTACAGTTTTGATCGTTTCGAAATGGCCAACATGGTGAAGCTGGACATTCTGATCAATGGCGAAAAGGTGGATGCCCTGGCCTTGATTGCTCACAGGGATCATGCGGTTTCCCGTGGTCGCTCTCTGGCAGAGAAGATGAAAGAAATCATCCCTCGGCAGATGTTTGATGTGGCTATCCAGGCTGCTGTGGGTGGCCAGATTTGTGCTCGAACCACCGTTAAAGCCCTGCGCAAGAACGTGACGGCTAAATGTTACGGTGGTGACGCTTCTCGTAAGCGTAAACTGCTTGAGAAACAGAAAGCAGGTAAGAAGCGGATGAAGCAGGTAGGTCGGGTTGAAATTCCGCAGGAAGCTTTCCTTGCGGTATTGAAGGTCGATAAATAAAAGTGATGAGCCTGCCGTTTGGCAGGCTTTTCTGAAAGTGCCAACTTCTCCCGTTAAAACAGTGGTGTTATCTGTTTTGACAGATTATCGGTAGAAAATAGATCGGGTATCTGAGAACAAATTACCATGGATATTAATTTTCCCCTGCTGCTGGTTCTGGCGGTTTTTATAACGGGTTTGATTGCACTGTTCGACAGGCTGGTTCTGTTACCCAAGAGAAAGGCTGCCGTCGAAGGATTCAAGTCCAGTACCGGAGCTGATCCTGATCAGGATGCTCTGGCCAAACTGGAGAAAGAGCCCAGTATTGTTGAGACTTCAAAATCGATTTTCCCGGTTTTGGCACTGGTGCTGATACTGAGATCTTTCCTCTTTGAACCGTTTCAGATTCCCTCAGGCTCCATGATTCCTACGCTTCAGGTAGGTGACTTTATTTTGGTCAACAAGTTCGATTATGGACTTCGCCTGCCAGTTGTTGGCACCAAAATCCTGTCGGTGAATGAACCTGAGCGTGGCGATGTTATGGTCTTCAAGGAGCCTGCCAATCCTAATATCAATTTCATCAAGCGTGTCATTGGTATTCCAGGTGATGAAGTTCGCTACCAGAACAAGAAGCTGACCATCAACGGCAAGCCGGTTCCTGAGAAGTACATCGCGGAACTGAGGGATGAAGGTGGACCTTACCAGCTGTTTGAAGAGACTATTGATGGCAAAAGCCATGAGATTCGCAAGGATCTGGCATTGAGAAGCCTGCGTGCCGAAGGCGTCTGGGTGATTCCTGAAGGCCAATATTTCATGATGGGTGATAACCGTGACCGCAGTAATGACAGTCGTTACTGGGGCACTGTACCTGAGAAAAATATTGTCGGTAAGGCCGTTTATATCTGGATGCATTGGCCAAGCTGGACTCAGCTGCCTAGCTTCAAGAATAATGGCACAATAGAGTAATTACTCTTCAGTTTCGGCTTCTGCCCGCTTCTGGCGGGCAGAGTTGTCTGGAGAGTCAGCAAAGAGAGTGCTGTTTATCATTTCAGTAGAGGTATTTCAGTTTTGAGATGTCTGTTTCTGAAATTATAAAAAGTATTTTCGCAGGGATATTGCTTTGAGAGCTTTTCTGAAAAGTCGGGCTCTTGGGTGATCAGGATTGTCCGGCAAATAAAAATAACCCGGCGGGAGGGATAATGACCGTTGCAAAAAGCAGACAAAAAGGACTGAGTACTTTGGGCTGGCTGGTAGCTATACTGGTCGGTGGTTTTATGATCATGTTGACCTTTAAGGTAGCACCGATTTATCTGGATGATTATGCGGTGTCAAAAGTCCTGAATTCTCTGGATACCAAGCCCGGAGTTGAAGAGGCCGGTGTACCGCAGGTAAGAGAGTGGCTCAACAAAGGGCTGCTGACAAACCGGATCAAGCTGGCCAAGGGAGAATCTAAAGTTCTCCGTGACAAAGGCAAGGCGGTAACTGTTGATATCAACTACGAACGCCGTTTACACCTGATGTACAACATTGATCTTGTATTAACTTTTGAACATAACTGGAAAGTAAAATCTCAGTGAAGACTGATGAACTTGCCCGGCTTGAACGTCGGCTGGGCTATACATTTTCTGATCGCAGCCAGCTGGAGCTGGCTCTGACCCACAGAAGCTGTGGCAGCCGTAATAATGAACGACTCGAATTTCTCGGGGATTCCATTGTTAACTTTGTGATCGCAGAAGCCTTGTTTGAGCGTTTTCCTGATGCCCGGGAAGGTCAGCTCAGCCGGTTGCGTGCCCGTATGGTACGGGGTGCCACCCTGGCGGAAATTGGCCGTGAGTTTCAATTAGGAGACTGTCTGCGACTGGGTTCAGGTGAGTTGAAAAGCGGCGGCTATCGTCGCGAGTCCATTCTGGCAGATGCGGTAGAGGCGATTATTGGTGCCATTTACCTGGATGCTGGTATGGAAACCTGCCGTGAGCGTATTCGCAGCTGGTTTACTGACCGACTGGCCGGGTTGTCTATTACGGATCAGCAGAATAAGGATCCCAAAACCCGTCTGCAGGAGTTTTTGCAGGCACGCCAGAACCCTCTGCCCAAATATAAGGTGCTGAATATCGAAGGTGACGCCCATGATCAGGTGTTTACTGTCGTCTGTGAGCTGCAAAGTCTAGACATCAGCAGTGAGGGGCAGGGGCCAAGTCGCCGTGGGGCAGAGCAGCAGGCTGCCCGTTTTGCATTGGAAAAACTGGGAGTAGACAGCCAATGAACTCAGCCGTGACCGAATCTGAAGAAGTAATGGATGGTCAACGATGTGGCTATGTGGCTATTGTCGGACGCCCGAATGTTGGTAAATCAACGCTTTTGAACCATATTCTTGGTCAGAAGCTATCGATTACTTCTCGTCGCCCACAGACCACACGACACCAGGTGTTGGGCATTAAAACGGAAAATAATGTCCAGACCATTTTTGTGGATACCCCGGGTATGCACAAAGTGGAAAAAAGAGCGATTAACCGTTACATGAACCGGGCTGCCAGTAGTGCGCTGACAGGTGTTGATGCGGTTGTATTTGTAGTGGATCGCCTGAATTGGACGGAAGAAGATCAGCTGGTACTGAACAAACTGAACCCAGCCAAGTATCCAGTCATTTTGGTGTTGAACAAGGTTGACCGACTCAAGGAACGTAAAGAAGAGTTGATGCAGTTTCTTCAGGAAGTCTCTGAAAAAGCAGACTTTAAAGCCATAATGCCGGTTTCAGCCCTGCATGGACATAACCTGAAAGAACTGGAAACCATGATTGATGAGCTGATGCCGGAAGGGGTCCATTTCTTCCCGGAAGATCAGATTACCGATCGAAGCTCCCGTTTCATGGCTTCTGAACTCATTCGTGAAAAGATTATGCGTCAGCTCGGTGATGAGCTGCCCTATGAAATGACGGTAGAAATAGAAGAGTTCAAACAGGAAATGCGTCCTAAAGGACCGCTGCTGGTGATCAGTGGCCTGATTCTGGTGGAGCGTTCCAGTCAAAAAGCCATTGTCATTGGTGACAAGGGCGCCAGGCTTCGCCAGATTGGTCAGGAAGCTCGTATTGATATGGAGAAGATGTTTGACAATAAAGTCATGCTGAATCTCTGGGTCAAGGTCAAGGGTGGCTGGTCTGATGATGACAGAGCCTTGAAAAGTCTGGGTTACGACTTTACCTGATGAACGAATTGAGCGCAGCCTGGATGCTGCACAGCAGGCCTTACAAGGAACGTTCTGTTATTGCTGAATTTCTGGTGAAGGACCATGGCCGTATAGCCATGGTCATCAGAGGTGTTCGCCAAGCCAAATCCCGCTCCTGTGCTGTTCAACCATTTACCCGGGTCTATGTCAGTTGGAGAGGGCGCTCTGAGCTTAAAACCCTGAACAGTTTTGAAACGGCTGCCGCTGTTCATCTGAAAGGAAAATCCCTCTATTGTGGTTTCTACCTTAATGAGTTACTGATGCGTTCAGTGCTACCAGGGCAGCACATTGAAGGTTTGTTTGACCTTTACAGTGTTGTTTTGGAGCAACTGGCCAGTGATGCTCCTGTTCAGCCTTTGTTGAGAGTGTTTGAACTGGAATTGTTGGAAATGACGGGCTACGCGCCTTCATTTACCTGCGATGGGGCCACTGGCGCTGCGATTGAGCAAGGCTGCCTCTATGAATTCAAAGCGGGTGTGGGCTTTATTCCCGTACTCAGGCCAAGGGAAAAGGATCAACCTCGCTACTTTTCCGGAGAGTTGCTGTTGTCTCTGGCTGAAAGACGTTTCAATGACGTCCGCCACTTTCCGGGTTTTAAACGATTAACCCGTCTGGCGCTCACCCCATTACTGGGTGAAAAGCCTCTAAAAAGCCGGGAACTATTCCGTACCAGGGAGAAGTCTGTCTCATGATTCCTCACAACCGCATCCTGCTGGGTGTGAATATCGATCATATCGCTACTATCCGTCAGGCCCGTGGTGGAACCTATCCTGACCCGGTTCAGGCAGCTATTGAGGCTGAGCAGGCTGGGGCCGATGGTATTACCCTGCATCTTCGTGAAGATCGACGTCACATTCTGGATCGTGATGTCCGCCTGATCCGTAATGTGCTGCAAACCCGTATGAATCTGGAAATGGCCGTCACAGAAGAGATGATTGCCATTGCTGAAGAGGTGTTGCCACAGGCCGTTTGTCTGGTTCCTGAAAAACGTGAAGAGTTGACTACTGAAGGTGGTCTGGATGTTGTTGGACACATGTCTTCCGTTTCTTCGGCTTGTGAACGATTGGGTAAAGCAGGCATTGAAGTTTCACTGTTTATTGATCCTGATCTAGGCCAGATTGAGGCTTCTGTTGCTGCGGGAGCACCAGTCATTGAGCTTCATACAGGAGCCTATGCTGAAGCAGAATCTCCGGAAGCGATGCAGGCAGAGCTGGATAGGCTCAAGAAGGCGACCGAATTTGCTCTGTCAAAAGGTTTGATTGTGAATGCCGGGCACGGACTGAATTATCAGAATGTTGAGCCAGTCGCTGCTATCAATGGCATCAATGAATTGAATATTGGTCATTCCATTATTGGTCGTGCGTTCTTTACCGGTTTGAAAACCGCTGTAAAAGAAATGAAGACACTGATGTTGAGAGCTGCTCTCCATAAATGATTGCGGGTATTGGTACAGACATCGCCCGTATAGGGCGATTTCAGAAGATTGTGGAACGGAATAAAGAGGCTTTTGCCCGTCGTGTACTCACGGATTCCGAGCTGGAAATCTTTAAATCCCATCCTCAGCAGGCAGCCTGGCTGGCCAAGCGCTTTGCTGCAAAAGAGGCTGCGGCTAAAGCTTTGGGTACAGGGATTGGTAAGGTGTCATTTCAACATCTCGAGACGTACAGTGATGAGCTGGGTGCGCCTCATATGCGGTTTCACGGTTATGCTCTGGAGCTTCAGAAACAACGGGGTATTTCAGCCATTCATCTGAGTCTTTCTGATGAAGAAGATCATGCATTAGCTTTCGTTGTGCTAGAAACCTGACTTAGGTATTAAGCTGCTTCAGTCTTGAAACAGCTTAATACACCCATTGCTCAAGCTAAAATGGCTTCCTCTCTTTTGGCCTGCCACTCCAGTAATTCCCTGATCGATCCGATCACTTCCTCAACGCCATGAATAATGTTGGGGGAATTCAGGTGGATGGTCTGCTTAAGACTGGTTTCCAGTTCAAGGCAGGCATCCAGCAGTTTAGGAGCAGCGCAGTAACGGCAAGCACCATGGAGTCTGTGGACACGCTCCAGTAAAGGTTCATGTAAGTTGTTTCTGAAACTCTCTTCGATAGTTTTAAGGTCTTCCGGTAAGCCATCCAGTAGCATGTCCAGCATTTCCCTTGCGAGCTGCTGGTTGCCTGCCGCAAGTTGAATGCTTTTCTCTTCATCAACGGGCGAGCAGTCAGGTTGCAACTTTTCCGGAAGGTCTTCTTCTGAAGGCTCGTCTGGGGCCTGTACGGAATTACCTGTCCAGTGGCTGATAGTAGAGACCAGCTGTCGGGTATTAACCGGCTTGGTCATATAGTCGTCCATACCACTTTGCAGAATCTGTTTTCGTTCTTCCGGGAGTGCGTGGGCTGTGACGGCGATGATGGGGATTCGTTTATAAATATTATTGATGGTCCGGATGCGCTGTGTGGTCTCAAGGCCATCAATATCAGGCATCTGAACATCCATTAAAACCAGATCGAAAGCTTTCTGGTGGCAGAGTTCAATGGCCTCAAAACCATTGTTAGCCGTCAGAACAGATTGGTCCATCTTGAGCAGAATGGTTTCCAGCAGTTTCAGGTTAACGGGGTTGTCGTCCACCACCAGTATATCCAGCTGCTTTTCAAAAACAGCCTTGGCGGGTTGCATAACATCCGGGCTCTGAAGGGTTTTTGAAGTCATGCCCTGTATGGCCATCAGCAGCTTGTTTCTGGCTACGGGTTTAAGCAAACAGTGAATACCAGGAGGCAGGTTTTCAGGGTGGTTGCTGCTGCCTGCCATGGCTAGAATAAGGACAGGGGTTTGCTGTACATACTTTTCGGAAATTTTAATAGTACGTTGCAAATGATCATCGCCCTGGCTCAGTAGCAGCAGGTCATGATTGTTGTGCGTCTCTATATATTGCTGGAGCTCACCCAGAGATTGAAAGGACGTGACTTGTAAACCAAGGCTTTGTACCTGATGACCAATGGAGAGCCTTGATAATTCCTGAGGCTCATAGAGCAGTACATGGTTGCAGCCAGGTATCGGCTCAGGTTTGAATAAGATGTTTTCGTCTTCGACCGGACGGGTTCGTATTGTAAACCAGAACGTAGAACCTCTGCCCAGGTCTGAATCCAGACCAATTTCACCATGCATCTGTTCGACAAGACTTTTGCTGATGGCCAGACCCAGGCCAGTACCGCCAGCCTGACGGGTTCGACTGGAATCGGCTTGAGAGAAAGCTTTAAATATTCTTGAATGCTGCTCTGAAGTCAGTCCGGATCCGGTATCTGTAACTGTAAATTTCAGGGTATGGATATCAGTGTCATCCACTTGCTCCAGCATGACTCTGATAGCGACGCTGCCGTAGTTGGTAAACTTGACTGCATTGCTGACCAGATTGGTCAGAATCTGAGAAAGACGCTGTTTGTCGCCTATTATCTCTTCCGGAGTGTCTTCATAAATGAAACTGACAAGTTCCAGAGATTTCTGGTGAGCTGCCGGAGCCATAATAGCCAGTACATCGTCTATAACTTCACGAATGCTCAGTTGTTGATTGTCGAGCTCCAGTTTGCCCGCTTCAATGCGGGAGAAGTCCAGAATGTCGTTCAGCATGGTCATCAGACCCAGGGCTGATTTCTCAATGGTGGACAGGTATTCCCTTTGCTGGGACTTCAACTCAGTTTCAAGCAGCAGAGCGGTGTATCCAGAGATACCGTTGAGTGGTGTACGGATTTCATGGCTCATATTGGCCAGGAATTCACTTTTACTCCGACTGGCCTCCAGGGCTTCTTTCCGTGCAAGGTCCAGTTCCACATTTTGAATCTCAATGGTTTCCAGTGTTTCCTGTAACTCGTTAGTAGAAAGATCAACGCTGCGCTGCAACTCATCTCTGGAGTATGAGAGCCGTTCAAGAAGTCGGTTAATAGCCAGTTCCAGGGTGGCATAAAGGCTATTTGGAGAACTGTCCAGGCGACTTCCCAGGTCATAGGCGTCAATTTCATCCAGTTCATCTGCAATGGATTGCAGCGGATTAATCAGGGAGCGGGACAGCTTCATACAGAGTGAAAATGCGATGCCGATGGCCAATGCCAACAAAATAATGCCCAGCAGGGTGGCGCGGTATTTCTGAATACGGGTTTCTGAGTAGGCGTATTCCAATTGCAGCCAGCCAATGGTTTCGGATTGATCACCACTCAGACGGACTACGGGCGCAATGGCTCTGAGTGTGTCGTGGGTGGTATAGAGTGAAACCGATCCGGGCAAAGGTTGAGCCAGACCAATGGGTAATAAATTGGGGCCTGCATGGAGCAATTCCTTGCCATTTCGGTCCAGCAGGCTGACGGCTCTGATGTCAGTATCGTCCAGTGTCTGGCTGGCCAGTGCCTGTGTACTCTCCATTTCGCCGCTTTCCATGGAGTACACAACGAGTGTCGCTAGCCGTCGGGTCATTTCTTCAGCTTTGGTGATCAGCTGTTGATCCAGCTCAGTGAAGCGAGCCCACAGATAAAGACTGCACATGAGGACAGAGATGAGAGCGCCTGGTAGCAGTGCAAGAACCAGAATTCTGCGCTGAACAGTCTGGGAAGTTGTTTTCATACGTAATAATTGTACAGACTGGATTATTATCATTTATGCTGGGCGCCTATCGAACCGCTATGATCGGACAGGCACCTGACGCATCATAAGAGTTATACGTACGTTTTGGAAGTTTTGGTTCAGAGAACGTTTGTTAAGGAGAGCTATGGATTACCCCACAATTGAGTCCCTGGTGGGTAACACCCCACTGATCCGGTTGCAGAGACTGTCTGCCGGTCGAGGCAATACCATTCTGCTCAAGATGGAAGGGAATAACCCTGCGGGCTCAGTCAAGGATCGTCCTGCGCTCTCCATGATCTCTGAAGCAGAAGCCATAGGGGCCATTAAACCGGGTGAAACCCTGATTGAAGCCACCAGTGGCAATACGGGTATTGCCCTGGCTATGGCAGCTGCTATCAAGGGGTATAGGATGATACTGATCATGCCGGACCATATGAGTGAGGAAAGGCGTGCCGCCATGACTGCTTATGGTGCCGAGTTAAAACTGGTCAGTAAGGAAGAGGGTATGGAAGGTGCCCGGGATCTGGCGTTGGCCATGGAAAAAGAAGGTCTGGGCAAAGTCTTGAATCAATTCGCCAACCAGGATAATCCATTGGCGCACTATAAAGGCACTGGGCCTGAGATCTGGCAACAAACAGGTGGGGAGATCACCCACTTCGTCAGCTCTATGGGAACCACGGGAACCATTATGGGGACATCAAGGTTCCTTAAAGAGCAAAATCCCAATATTCAAATAGTAGGCCTGCAACCGGCTGATGGTGCCAGCATTCCAGGTATAAGACGTTGGCCGGTTGAATACCTCCCGGAAATATTTGACGAAAGTCGTGTTGATCGGGTGATGGATATTAATCAAACAGAAGCGGAAGAGACCATGAAAACCCTGGCGACAAAAGAGGGTATCTTCTGTGGGGTTTCTTCGGGTGGTGCGGTAGCCGGAGCTTTGAGACTGGCCGAAGAAGTGGAGAATGCCACTATTGTTTGCATTATCTGCGACCGGGGTGATCGATACCTTTCCACTGGGGTGTTTAATTCATAAGAATCGAGTGTCTGCTCTTCCAGGTTTAATGTTTGTGGCTCATTCAGTGGGCCACAACTGGCCTTTAAATTGATGAATTGAACCCCCCATACTGTTCGCACTGAGCCTGTATTGTCTTAATGCTTGGCTGCACTAGTTTATTGATTCAAGCAAAGGCTGTCGCTCAGGATTCTTCAACCGCTTCAAGCGAGTGTGGAAAATAAAAAGAGTGACCAGCCCGGCATTATCTATCGTAATCATCATCATCGATGGCACAATGTTGCCTATGTAGGAACTGTAGGTATCGTCACCGTTCAACCAGTCAAACGTGAAGTGGGCAATAAAGAAAATATTGCACACCTTATCCAGCAATAGCCAGCCATAGCTACTGAGTGGCACCGGAAGCTTTTTCCGGTAATGGGCTACATAGTTGTGAATGATCTCAGAGCCTGGTCCAATAATCGTGGATGCTCCTGATATGTAGGAGGAAGCTTTGGAAAAACGCTGGAGGTTTTGATTAATCTCGGGTTTGGTTGCATTGGCGCACTCCAGTGGAATCAGTGCGCTGCCGGAGCCTGAGGCCTGTTCTTCTTCCATCTGGGCTTTTTTGATGGAAATTAAGCGGTCGTTTTCTACGATTTTCGTGGCATTTTCCTTAACTCGGTCTCTTAACTCATCTCTATATTGAAGTAATTCCTTTACAGTCCAGTCATCATAAGTTTCTTCATTTGCCGTGCTGTTGAAACTGAGGCATGTGATGGCAAGATAGAGGAGGGGCGTGGGTGATAATTGCAGGAGAAGTTTCAGGCATCCTGAAAGGGTGAATCTTTTCATAACTCTACCAGCCGGAATGCAGGCCGTACTTACGGCCGTAATGAATCAGTGATACTACCGTGTAAAGGCTGGTTAGTATGATCATGGTTGTGGGTATGCCATTTAAAATTTTATGTAACAGGTCTTCCTCCTGATTCGTGAAAATATGCATATCAAAAAATGAATTGCCAAAAGTAGAAGCGACTGGCCAGGTAAATGCCGTCCAGAGTACTGGCTTTTTTTCAACATTGAAGGTTAAGTGATGTCGATAAGCCTCAACGGCGGGGCCAATAATGGCAGGTATGGAAGCCAGGCCTAACGTCGTGTAACTGCTTATTTTGTAAGCCAGATTGCCGGGGTGGTTGTTTGGGTTGCTGCAGTTCATAGGGCTCTGATGGAGGTCGGCATCCCAAGGCTCGTACTGAGGCATATCGAAATAGAATTTATCAAGCTGAGATAGTACGGTTTCCTGTTCATTCAGCACTTCTTTTTGTTGTTCAAGTATGAGCTTGAGTGTCTCTATTTCTGTAATAATGGAGTGTCTGTCGGTTTCGGGTATGGGAATAGAATAGGCAGGAAAGTTACATGCCAGCAGGCACAATAATACTAATGTCGATTTTAGATTAAAGAATATCCTCATTTTGATCCCAGTAGAACCGCATTACACTGAAGGCAGTACGTCCCTGGACTGTCTGAGTTGTTTCATGGATACAGTGTAAGCTAAATTTTTCCTACTGCAGGGACGATTAGCCATATATTTCACTGCTCAATCTCTGTTCTCTATCTGATCACAAAATATTTACACTCTTATTGCTCTGGAGCACTGAAAATTCACAGGGCTGTAGGTATAATGCGCAGCGTTGTTTATTCTTTACGCAGCTTTTTATATGAAAATACAAGGTTACAAACCTCTTGAGTAATGCTTGCCAGGGTGACTTGTATTTTTTGTTTTGAGCTGCTTGCATATTTCTGAATCTGAAGGATACAGCTTCATGCGATCTCAAAAGGCTTCTCCTGGCGCCCGGCGCCGAGTAGTAGGAGAAGTTCTTGTGCACGGTCTGTCCCATGACGGCCGTGGTCTTGCCCGAGTGAAGGGCAAAACCCTCTTTGTTGAAGGAGGGCTGCCCGGTGAACAGGTTTCAGTTCTGTTGACGGAAGACCGAAGGCGTTATGCCAGTGGCCGGGTGAATACTATTGAGTCTGCCTCTTCAGAGCGGGTGGAACCTCCCTGTCGACATTTTAAAACCTGTGGTGGCTGCAGCCTGCAATACTGGTCTCATGAAGGTCAGCTGCAGGGCAAACAGAGCATTGTGCTGGATCAGCTTCAACGCTTTTCATCACTGCAGCCTGCTGAAGTCTCCGAACCACTGGTTTCTCATCCTTACGGTTACCGTTACCGGTGCCGACTATCCATTATCTGGAAAAAAGGCCGCCTCTCTCTGGGCTTCAGGGAAAAACAAAGTAAAAATATCGTTGATATCAAAGAGTGTCCGGTATTGGCGGAGCCTCTTCAGCCTCTGCCGGAAAAGTTGCGCGCCTTGTTATCTGAATTGAAACAACGTGAAGCGGTCAGTCATGCTGAATTGTTTCTGGCGGACTCTGGCAGAGCCATTTTGCTCAGACATATCAGGGATCTGCCGCCTGCAGATCTTAACAAGCTCGAAGTCTTTGCCCGTGAAGAGCAGCTGCATCTCTATCTAAAAGGGGATGAGCAGCACGTCGGCTGTCTTTATGCTCCAGTGGATGATCCCTGGATGTATTACCGGATTCCGGAGCTGGATCTCAAGTTTCAATTCCGGCCCGCAGACTTTACCCAGGTAAACTGGTCTGTGAATTGCGCAATGGTGCTGCAGGCTCTGGACTGGCTGGATCTTAAGCCAGAAGAGAAAGTGTTGGATCTATTTTGCGGGCTGGGAAACTTTTCGCTGGCACTGGCCCGAAAAGCCGCTTCTGTAGTAGGCGTTGAAGGCAGTGCTGGCGCCGTAGAACGGGCATCCTTCAATGCTGACCTGAATGGCCTGAAGAATTGTCGCTTTTATCAGGCTGATCTGGCAGCACTGGTGGGGGGCAAGCAGGC
Organism: Endozoicomonas arenosclerae; assembly: GCF_001562015.1. Classification (GTDB taxonomy): domain Bacteria; phylum Pseudomonadota; class Gammaproteobacteria; order Pseudomonadales; family Endozoicomonadaceae; genus Endozoicomonas_A; species Endozoicomonas_A arenosclerae. Next base: position 23,207 of record NZ_LASA01000140.1, read on the forward strand.
CGAGGGTTGGCTAACTGAAAACTATGACGCCATGTTGCTGGATCCACCGAGAACCGGGGCCATCGAAATCATTGAGCAGATGGCCGATTATCTTCCCGACCGGCTGCTTTATGTTTCATGTAATCCAGCCACTCTGGCCAGGGATGCCGGGGCTTTAGCCAAACTGGGTTTCAGTCTGGAGAGACTGGGTGTCATGGATATGTTCCCGCAAACCGGGCATGTCGAATCCATGGCGCTGTTTAAAAAACACACATAATACTCATTTTTGTCTAGTGAACAGGTGTCATGGCCTGCAGAGACTGTTTTAATAAGTGATAAGTTTCGTAATCTGCAGCCGTGAACCTGGAAGTGTTGCCCTTCAGCCTGGCAAGACTTCCAAAGAATCAAGTGGAAAACTTTCATGGTAAAGGTAAGAGAAGATCATCCCGTCCGTTACGATGGCTCCGTCGATCTGGAAGCCTGGCTGGCCCGATTGCAGGATAGCTTTGGGGTCACCGGTACGGATCGTCTGAGAGCAGCCTGTGAGCTTAGCCGATGGGCTGAGGATGAGGCACGTCAGCAGGCTGATACTGTCTGGCCCACCGGGCCTGGCTGTTTCCGTACCGGTCTGGAAATGGTCGAAATCCTTGCAGAACTAAAGCTGGACACCGAGACTCTGGTCGCGGCAGCACTGTATCGTGCAGTACGCGAGCGTAAGCTGTCCATGAAGCAGGTGGAAGAAGATTTCGGTAAGACCGTGGTTCGCCTGATCAAGGATGTACAGGGCATGGCGGCCATCAGTGAGCTGCTTAACCCCGCCAGAACCCAGGTATTGGATCAGAGTCAGGACCAGCTGGAAAAAGTCCGCAAAATGCTGGTTTCAATCATCGATGATGTTCGTGTGGCTTTGCTGAAGCTGGCAGAACGTACCTGTGCCATCAGGGCTCTCAGAGATGCGGATAAAGACAAGCGCCGCCGGGTAGCCAGAGAAGTCTTCGAAATCTATGCCCCATTGGCTCACCGTCTTGGTATCGGTTACATCAAATGGGAGCTGGAAGATCTTTCTTTCCGTTACCTGAACCCCCAGGATTACAAGCGTATTGCCCGTTTGCTCGATGAAAAAAGAACGGATCGCCAGCAATACATCGATCATGTTGTTGATCAGCTCAAGCAGGCTCTTGGTGAGGCTCATATTGAGGCACATGTTTATGGCCGGGCCAAGCACATCTACAGCATCTGGCGCAAAATGAAGCGTAAAGGTCTGGATTTCAGGGACCTCTACGATATCCGAGCCTTCCGGGTGATCACCAAGGAAGTCAGGGACTGTTATGCAGCTCTGGGTGTGGTGCACTCGCTGTTTAACCATATTCCCCAGGAGTTTGACGATTACATCGCAACACCCAAAGAGAATGGTTACCGCTCGCTTCATACTGCGGTATTTGGTCCTGAGGGCAAAACCCTGGAAGTGCAGATCAGAACAGAAGCCATGCACGAAGAAGCCGAACTTGGGGTTTGCGCGCACTGGAAATACAAGGGCACTGACGTTAACACCAAGAGTGACAGTTACGAAGAAAAACTTAACTGGCTGCGTAATGTCATGGAGTGGCATGAAGAACTGGGTGACCTGGGCGGTATTGCCGAGGAGTGGCGATCAGATGTAGAGCCGGATCGTATTTATGTGTTCACCAAAGCAGGTCATGTGGTGGATCTTTCTGTGGGTGCAACACCGATCGACTTTGCTTTCAGAATCCACTCTGAAGTCGGTTTGAAGTGTCGTGGTGCCAAGGTGGCAGGTCGCATTGTACCGCTTAATCACAGTCTCAAAACCGGTGATCAGGTGGAGATCCTGACCGGCCCGAATGCCCAACCAAGCCGTGATTGGCTTAATCCTGACCTGGGATATGTCACCACCAACCGTGCCAGAGCAAAAATCACCAGCTGGCTGAAAAAACAGGATCGTGATTCCAATATTATTGATGGCAGTAATTCTCTGAATGCTGAGCTTAAGCGACTGGCATTGACTGGTATTAGTTTCAACGAACTGTTGCCCCAGACGCCTTTCAAAGAGATGGATGATATGTACGCCGCCATTGGTGCGGGTGACTATCGTGTGACTCAGGCCGTGGCGCTTGCGCAAAGAGAACTGGAGCCGGAAGAGGAGAAAGAGTTCGAAATTCGAACGCGTACGCCTCAGGAGAAAATTTCTGACAGTACGATCACCATTGACGGTGTGGGGAACCTTTTGACTCAGATGGCAGGTTGCTGTCATCCGGTGCCCGGCGATCCCATTATTGGCTATATCACGGTGGGTCGTGGTGTCACCATTCACCGTCAGGATTGTAACAATGCCCTGAGTCTGCAGGAGCAGGAGCCGGAAAGGTTAATTGAGGTTAACTGGGGCTATTCACCGGAATACATGTATCCGGTGGAGATTATCATAACGGCTTACGATCGCTCTGGACTGTTGCGTGATATCACCATCGTATTAGCCAATGAGCGGGTGAATGTTCTGTCGGTTCAGACCCGTACCAGCAAGGAAGATAATATTGCCAATATGCTGTTGACGGTGGAGGTTCAGAGTCTGCAGCAATTAAGTACAGTATTGGCAAAAGTGAATCAATTACCTAATGTCATTGAAGTGGCACGTCATCGAAAGGAAGGTAAATGAGCCGAAGCAGTCTTGAAGATCTGCTCTATCTCATGAGTCGGCTTCGGGATCCCGAAGCTGGCTGCCCTTGGGATCTGGAGCAGGATTTTACGACCATTGCCCCTTATACCCTGGAAGAAACCTGCGAAGTGCTTGATGCTATTGCCAGCGAGGATTTTGACAATCTTCGTGAAGAGCTGGGTGATCTGCTGTTTCAGGTAGTGTTCCATTCAAGAATGGCAGAAGAGGCGGGGCACTTTGATTTTCATCAGGTGGCTGCCGGTTTGGTGGAAAAAATGGTGCGTCGCCATCCCCATGTTTTTCCTGCGGGCACTCTGGAATCGAGAAAGTCGGCTGATGATGCAACCACTTCTGACGAGGTGGTTGATAACTGGCAGGCGATCAAGCGAAAAGAAAAGCTGGCGAAGGGTGGGAGTGTTTCACCATCGGCTATGCCGGATAAGTTACCTTCTGCGCTGCCCTCATTAACCCGATCCTGTAAACTGCAAAAATCTGTCGCAAAAGTAGGCTTTGACTGGCCTGACGCCGAGCCGGTTTTTGACAAGATACTGGAAGAGATCGACGAAATTCGTGAAGCCGTATCAGAAGAGCAGGGGAAGGAACGAGTGGAAGAGGAAATAGGGGACCTGTTGTTTGCTTGCGTAAACCTGTCCCGGCATCTTTCGGTCGATCCGGATATGGCAATGCGTAAAGCCAATGACAAGTTTGAAAAACGTTTCCGCTCCATGGAGAGGCGAGCTGCTGAAGACGGTTATGAGTTTCAGCAGCTGTCATTGGATGAGATGGAGTCTTATTGGCAGCAGGGAAAAGCCAGTTAACCTGCTTTCCCCTATAGAAATCTTTAAGGGCTATTGTTGATCGATAGCCTTGTATCTTGACTTCGGCTCAGCACGCTTCTTAAAGCTAACGATTTCAAACTCTTCCGAATACTCAATCGATTCTTTGAGCTTTCCATCCTCAATGACTGATCGGATGTAAGTACACTGATCATTAACCTCGCTTCTTCTGCCTATGAACTGTTCCTCTTCTACAGTCACTCTGCACAGCATGGCAGCGTGAGGGTCATGCCAGTGAGATAGTCTCTGATCGCCAAATCGGGTCAATCCTTCTGATGGGCAATCCAGTTCGCCTACGGAAATATGGATACCTTCACAGTTGCGCTCAACAGTGACATCGCAAAGTGTTTTGTTGGCGCTGGGTATTGCGTCTTGCCACCGTTGCCATTGCAGGGTGTCATCAGAGTTGCCTGCCAATATCTGGAAACCTTGTGATAAATGGATAATTTCTCCCTGTCTGGAGATAAAGTTGCAACGTTTGTCTCTGGATAAGCTATTCATAGCTCCCAGGTTTCCGCTCAAATCCCTGCAGGGAATCGGTCTGCCCTTGAGTAGAACTTTGGCATTCTTCACTAAAGCCAGGCTGTTTTCCGGAGGCTTTTTCTCGTCAGTAAAGGGTGTCCAATACCACGGACTCATAACTCTTTTCATAAAGGCTTCATTGTATTTCAGACGGGCAAAATAGATCGAATCCGGGCCATCCATGTAACTGGTATAAGCAATATGACCCAGAAAGTTTTGTCGTGTCATGAGTGCCCGTTTGAATTTTTCATCAATGTCCGGGTAGAAAAAAATGGATGTTTCCTGAGCGGTGTTGATGGATTCAAGTGAACGGGTGTCCTGTAGCTTTTTCTTTTTGGGGAGGCTGTATGCACCAAAGTAACCGAGCAGATTTTCAACTTTTCGGAGCTGTGGCGTAATCACTCCTAGGAGTCCTGGCTCAAATTTATGAAAAGGTGGGATTCTGGCCGGATGAGCAACAGGATAATAATGGCATCTGCAGTCAGGGGCATTCAGAGTGACAAGTGTACCTGGCAGGTTTTGCGTTTCTTTAAAGTCAAGAGAAGCAATTTTTAAATCCCGGTTGTAGCCAAGAAATTCATGCAGTCTGTCTATTTCCAGTAAGGTGAGTTGCAAAGCGTTGCTTTCTATGGGAAATCCGCCCTCATCCGGCCTGACGATGGGGTAAATCAGGGAGTAGTTGATTTTGTCTTGCCAGGAACTGGAGGCAAACAGGGCAATTTCCTCAATGCCTTTAGGGAAGGCAGCGCAAACGCCCTTGGGTTTTCCATTGGCACCGGGGTGACAATGTTCGAGTCGGTTGGTGGGAACAGCAATCCAGTGCAAACCTACAATAATCCCTGGTACTGCCTTACATTCATCGGAGATTCTGGCTTGTTCGGGGCCAGTAAAATGGGATGCAGGGCAGTCCATGACCAGGATGGCCGATTTTTCAGCATCGCCTGAATAGGCAAGGTTGGATAAAAGAAACAAACTGATCAGGCTCAGAGCTTTTACGAAAACTTGCGGGCTAAATAATATCGCACGGGTGCGCATGGCCGCATACTCTTTTATGAAAGTGGATCTTAAATCTAATTTATATTGTCAGGAGGACTTAAACTGAATTGTCATATCAAGCGCTTTGCTGATCAGGGCTTAAACTAAAGTCTTCTGTAGAGGTAGAGTGCACTTAATGGTGTTTTTAGCTTCTCTAATCAGTCCAGAATAATGTGAGGAAGAAATCGGGAGCTGTCCTTGGTGATGACCGATGAATCTTCACGTATACCAATACCCGCTGAACGATCACCGACGACCCAACTGCCTATCAAAGTGTAATTCCCTGAAAAACTGGGTACAGGGTGGAAGCTTTGCAGTATGTAACCGCTGTCATCGTAGGGGCCGTCGACAAAGTCTGTTTGCTGTCCGTTTTTAATGACACTGATGTTAGAGCCTTCGCGGGAAAATACTGGCTTCTTCACATAGTGCTGACCGAGATCGTCGCCTATTTTCCCTTTCTCAAAATAGCTGGGTAGCAGGTTTGGATGCCCGGGAAATTCTTGCCAGAGCAGAGGGAGGATGGCTTTGTTGGAGAGGATGGATTTCCAGGCCGGTTCAACAAACAGTGTTTCCGATCCTTCTATGCTGGGGCCGAATTCCTCTTCAAACATAAACTCCCAGGGGTAGAGCTTGAACAGGGCTGGAATGGTCATGTCCTGCAGATCGGTAAACTCACCTTTTGGGCTCAGGCCAATGTCTTCGACGAAAATAAATTTAGTATCCAGACCGGCCTGGGTGGCACAGTCTCGAAAGTATTCGACGGTCCCGTAATCCTCATCAGTATCTTTGCAACTGGCAAAGTAGAGGGGCTCATTGCCTACATGTTTTTGTTTAAGAAGAACCAGGGCTTCAATCAACATTTCCTGAATGATGTTGAACTGATCGGTTTCGGCGGGCAGCCGTCCGGTAGCGACCATCTCTTCCAGCCAGAGCCATTGGAAAAAAGCGGATTCGTACAGTGACGTGGGTGTATCGGCGTTGTACTCAAAGAATTTGGCGGGCCCATTGCCGTTGTAAGCAAAATCCATGCGGCCATATAAATGAGGGTCAGCGTTTGCCCAGGATTGTTGCACGTAATCCCAGTACTGCTCGGGAATACGCAGGCGTGTCATGATCTCTTCAGATCGAACCGCCTTGTCCACCAGTTGCAGGCACATCTGGTGTATTTCTTCAGTGGGGGTTTCCAGATCGTTTTCTATCTGTTGAAGGCTGAAGCGGTAATAGGCGGATTCATCCCAGTATTTTTCACCTTCAATGGTATGAAACTTAAAACCCAGAGATTGGGCTTGCTGTTTCCAGTTCTCCCTTGGTTCAGACAGAATACGTCGCATAAGTCAGCCCCCCCAGCTGCCTCGGGCCGCAGAACGGCTGCCAAAGCCGCCACGCTTCATGGTGGTGCTCTTCAGGGTGGGTTTCGCTGTAGCACTTTTGTTAACGACCACTTTACCCTGTTTGTAGCTGCTGCCCAGGCGGTCATAGTTGCCGGTTCGATAAGAGCCTCCACTGCCCAGATAGAGAGGGATAATAGTGAATGAACTGCGGTTTGAGGACTGCTGATTAGGGGACAGCATAAAGCCCTGCATAGTGGGGATGTATTCCCCGGAAGAGGTTGTCTGACAAAGCTCGAAATCACTGAAACAGTCAGAGGAATACTTGTATCGAGGAGCCGTCGAAAGATGAGTTTGCAATGCTCGATTGTATTCGTAATTACATACTTCTTCAGAGACTACATTGTCGCGGGCGCAACTTTGAGCATCTTTATAAATCAGTGTGCTCTTGGTGGGCTCAGAGCACCCCGCCAGCATTAAAGGCGTGGCGCCAAGAAAAGCGAGTTGGAGTTTTTTAGAGCGTTTCATTCTCTTAACTCCATTCAGTAAGTCAGGCTGGCTGCGTTCAGCAGGCCGGCAGCAATGGAGATGGCGCCGAGCCAGATACCAGCGGCCATTTCATTGTTGGTAATGCGCTCAGAAATCTTTGGCATGAACAGTCTCAGAACAAAGAAAGTAGCGAGCTGAACAATGAGAGCTATAGCTCCCCAGAGCGCCATATCGATAATGTCTACGGAGTTTTCAATAACACTGGACAATGGCAGCACAAAACCAATCAGGCTACCGGCAAAAGCAACGGAGGCTGCGGGCTTATTTTCCTTGATCAGTGTCATTTCCTTATGAGGGGTGATCATGGTGTAAATGAAGACGTAGATCGCAGTGAGCGCCAGGGCAATACCGAAGTAGCCCAGAAAGAGAGGTACGCCCGCCAGATAGTCGGTAATAGCTAGCATTGTCTTGTCCGATAGTTTAAACGTTGATGGAGTTGTTATTTTTATGGCTCATGGCTGTTTCTCAGGCATCATTTTTCATTCACTGCATCACAATGAATGAAAAGCGATGTCATAAAGTCATGGCAGTTATGAACGTAGAATACTGCAAACTCTGTCGTTTACATAATGCTCATGGAAGAAATTTCCAGATCAATGCCTACACTCACAACGGCAGTGGCTTCGTCTTCACTGGTGAATTCCAGTGAGCTCAGCAGGTATTCATAATGTTCACTGTCTGGTATACGCCTTTGATAGAGCATCGCCAGGTGGTCCACATCGTAAGTGGCTGTATTTTTATCACTGGAATAAACGGTTTCAGTAAACTGAACCGGCTCTATCTTGCCCGTAACTTCACTGTCCCACACGCGTTCATATTGAGTGGTGTTTAATGTGAATCCAGTTTGACCGATCTTGCCGTTCTCGCCCGCCCAGAGGTTAACGCCACTTTGAGACGCCAGATTCTCGGTCTGCTCAAAGACGAACAGTTTGATGTCATTAATATGCTGGGTTTCAAATCCGCCTGTGGTCGAGATTTGAAAGAATCCGTCATCGGCCGTATAGAATCGACATAGTGAAGCTCCGCCACCCAAATCAATGATGCCTATGGCTTCTATGGTTTGAACGCCTGAAGGCAGGGTCAGGTTCAACTGTTGCTGAATCATCTGAAAAGGCAAGAGATCCAGTTCAACAGCACCGCCAAGCCTCAAGTTCAATGGCGCAGGCAACGATGGCTCTTTATCATCTGCTTTCTTCTTGCGAAACAGGTCAAAAATCATGTTCTCGGTTCCATTAAAGAGCTATGAGCAGAGAGTGTTTCTATAAATACCGATAAAGCACTTCCTGACTCAGAAAGTGCTTTTAAAATTTGCTTTCCAGCTTTCAATTACTACTGCTTGGCTTTCAGTCGCTCCAGAACACTGCTGGCATCGGAATCACTTTTGGTGATGCCTGCGGCTTTCAGCTTGCTCTGCAGGTCGGATTCCGCTGAATCACCAGACAGTTCACTAGCGGCTTCCATTTGCGCAGCTCTTTCTGCCTGTCTCTGCTTGATGCGTTCCAGGGAGTCAGTCGCAGTAGCCATTTTAGAGTTAACACCACTGTGCTTGGCTGCGCAGGCCGCCTGAGCCTTTTGTACAGACTCTGTCGCTTTTACAGTATCAACCTGTTGCTTCAGGCGACGCAGATTTGCTTCCGCGTCAACAATGGCCTTTTTAAGGCTGGCTACGCTGTTGGTGAAGCTGCTTTCCATTTCCTGTTCGGAGTTAAGCTGAGCTTCATAGTCTGCGATCTTGGTCGCCACGTCGGTAGCCAGAGCTTCATCACCCTGTTCCAGGGCTTTAATAGCATAGCCTTCGTACTCGGCCACTTTCCCTTTCAGTTCGGTGCATTTCTGGGCAGACAGTTTCTGCTTGGCCATAATGCCAGCCAGCTGGGTTTTGGACTGTTGGAGCTGGTCGCTGGCTTCACGGATTTCCTGGTCCAGGATGCGCAGGGCATTGCTGTCGGCAATGGCTTCACCGACTTCGTTTCCGGCGCCTTTGAGAGCGGTAATCACTTTTCCCCAAATACTCATAATGTCGTTTCCTTATAAAGTTGAAAGAGTTTGTTCCGGCTTGGGCCTTAGGCCAGGTGCTGGCTGTAGGCTTCAGTGGCCTTGATGGCGTTGGCAGCCAGGGTTTCAATTTCCAGAACGACATTCTGGAGCAGTGACGCAGAACTCAGGGCGCCAAAAATGGTGTAGTAATCTTCACCACCCGGGAAGCGATCCAGGCTGATGGTGGACAGTGGGAACAGCTTGTGGGTTCTCAGGATCTCATCATTCAGGGCGTGAGCATCCTTAACCTGTGTCAGTGGCCACAGTATGGCATCGGCAATGATCTGCTCGCCGGAGACAGTAACGTAAATGGGCAGATCACCAAACTCGGTCATGGTGATCTCGAGGCAAGGATCAGTTCCATCTACGAGTTGCAGAGTGGCATTACCGCTGGCAAACAGAGGGGCATTGCTCAGGGCTTGATAAAGGCTCTGCATGGACCAGATTTCATGAGGCTTGTTTTCGCTGGTGGTCATTGGGTTGCTTCCTGATGATACGGTTGATTGGGTTAATCTCAGATCGCGCTCTACATCCCGCAAGCGACCGGCATTTTCGGGCAAGATCCAAACTTCTTTTTTAACCAGCCCCTGCTCCCGCATTCGGGCGCGGAACTGGCGCTGATAGTGTGCGGCATTTTTTGGAGGAGCCATTGTGTTACTCCAGAGAAGATTAAATCTACTTTTCTTTTATATCTTAATATTACATGTAATAACCTTACATGTAATAAATCGGCTTGTGAAGAAAATTCTGGAAAGAAAACCGTAAAGATTGCCTGCAGACTGTAAATTTGCAGGCTTTTGAAAGACTTAGGGTAGCTGAAAAAGTGACAAAAATGGCCAGAATGCTCTGGCCATTTTCTGAAGGAGAGGGGTTACTCGGCTGTCTGAGTGGCTGGTGATGTTTGTTTGTTGGTCTTGGGTATAGGCTTCTTACGCATTCCATCAAAGGTGAATATGGCCAAGGCGAACCAGATCAGGCCAAAGGTGATCAATTGTGCCTGTGTCACTTCTTCTTTATAGATAAACAGACCCACCAGAAATGATATGGAAGGGCCGAGGTATTGCAGGATGCCAATAGTGGTCAGCGTCAGCTTCTTTGCTGCCATATTAAACAGAACCAGAGGGACCGTGGTCACCAGACCCGCCAGTGCCAGCAACAAGCTGGTGCGACTGTCAGAAAATCGGAAGCTGTGATCGCCCGTTTTATAGAGCCAGAAGAAGTATCCCAGGGTCACAGGTAGCAGAATTAATGTTTCAAATGCCAGACCCGGTACAGCTGATACCTGGGTTGTTTTTCTTACCAGACCGTACATACCAAAGCTTAATGCCAGGGCAAAGGCTACCCAGGGGACGATGCCGAGCATTAGAATTTGATAGAGCACTGCCAAAGCGGCGAGCATCACAGCCATCAGCTTAAGGGGTGTCAGTTTTTCATTGAGAATCAGGTAACCCAGCAGCACATTCAGCAGCGGGTTAATGTAATAGCCAAGGCTGGTTTCAAGAATACGATCATTGGTCACGCCCCAGATAAAAATCAACCAGTTAGTGGCGACCAGAATAGCGGAGACGGTGAGGGCTCCTGACAGTTTGAGGCTGCTGAAAATGGTTTTCAATTCAGCCATCTTGCCAGTCATTTTCAGAAGAACCATCAACAAAAAGACCGACCAGAATACTCGATGGCCTAAAACTTCCAAAGGTGGGACATGATCCAGTGCTTTGAAATAGATGGGGACCAGTCCCCATATGGTAAACGCCATGACACCCAGTGCCAGGCCAGAAGAATCTCTTTGTTCAGACACACGCTTTCCCTACTTGGTAATTTTTCATCTCTCAGGTGTGGCGATGAAAATTTATTTCTTCCCGCTTTTGACGGTATCGGGCATTGTGCCTGAACATTCGTTCCTGGTTAATCCGAATCTTGCGAATTTCTTGCAAAATGACAACCGGGATTAATATCTGCAGATAACCCTTTCTTGTGTTGAGAAAAAAAATCTGAAGCCGATGACTTTATTCAAGGATGAGTAAAGGATGCAAAGGCAGGTATGCGTTGGATTGCAGGCTTTTTGATGGTTGTTCTGAGTTTGTCAGCACAGGCTGAGGCTCGCCTCCCTGTTTATAGAGTGGCTATTATTGACCGGTTTTTTCCGCCTGCAGAAGGCTTTGAAAACGATGAGGAGCGGGTTCAGCATGGCTGGTTGTACGGCATGATGGATCTGGACGACGATGAACGTCGAGAGCCTTTTTATCATGGCGATGTGGTCAGGCTGATCGCATCTCATCCCCAGATTACTTTCATCCAGTATCCGATTTTGGATGGCAGGAATCCCATGTCAGAAATTCTTACGAACATTCAGAACATTCTCGCCCGTTTTGACAAACAGCCAGTGGACGCGGTGCTGCTTTCCTGGGAGTCATCAACACTGATCAATGCTTTTAATAAACCTCTCAAACTAGAGAAGGTCAATGAGTACAAAGAGAACGTACGACAGATGGGGCAACAGGATCCTGTCTGGAAAACCACCTATGAAATTATTCTGGCTCTGGAATCTCTGACTGAAAAGGGCATCCGGGTGTACACCATTGCCGGAAACGGTGGAACCGGAATGATTAACACGTTTTCGTTTGCAGAAGATGTTGTCACGGTCGGGGCAGTAGAAAGTGAGCTTAAGTATTTTGTTGCCAATAATCCTTTTGTTGATACTTATGCCCAGGCTGCCTATGAAGTCACCCGAGTGGATAATTCTGAAGGTGAGCCCATCGGTTATGACCTGAATGGTGATCAGTGTGTAGATATTCCCTTGGAGCGACTCACTGGCTATTCCAGTTCTGTGACAGAGTATCCAAAAAAATTCTGGCGTCTTTTAACCGGTTCTTCTTTTGCTGCCCCTGCTGCCCTTAAAGCAGCACTTTTTGCCCACTTACCTCTACAGCCTTGCTATAGCACTCACTAATTGCTCGCAGTTCAATAAGCTTGATAAGCCATTAACAGAAATGACTCACCTTTATTCAGGTAACTGAGATAAGGACCACTGATTTCAGAGGGCGCTTCATCAGGTGAGGTCTTTTGAAAACCCAGATGGGCATAAAAGGCTTCCAGATGATTATAGGGATAGCACCAGCATGGAGAGGGAGAGAGTTGTTCCAGTGTTGTTTTGACTAATTGACTGCCGAGACCTTCAGAGCGCCTTCCAATCTGCACCCAGACACTTCTTAACAGATAACCGTCAGCTTTCGGGGTGGCTCTGAGAGCTGCAACTATGGGTTTCCCGTCCCGCAGAATAAAAACACGTTCATTTGAGCGTGCCTTTCCCTTGTGACCATTCTCTTTAAAGAAACGATTGGCCAGTGGAAAGGCGACAGGTTGAAGCTCTTCAGGCGTCATCAGGTGTCTTTTTTATCTTCAGTTTTCTCGTTGCCGGTTTTTTTCTGAATCGCCGCCAGAATACCTCTGAGCATATTCAGTTCTTTGGCTTCGGGTCTTGCCTTGTTAAACAGACGGCGAAGGCGGGTCATAACCAGTCCGGGGTGTTGCTTGATAATGAAGTTAATGTCGTTGAGGGTTTCTTCCAGATGCTCGTAGAAGAATTCCAGCTCACGAGTTAATGGGTATTCTGCCGCTTCTTTATTGGCATAGTCTGGCTGGCTCTTGCGCAGCTCTGCCTTGCGGATCTCATAACAGAGGATTTGAATGGCAGAAGCGACATTCAGAACCGGGTATTCAGGGTTGGCATCAATGGACACATGATAGTGACACTTTTCCAGCTCCTGATTGGTGAGTCCCATAGTTTCCTGGCCAAAAACCAGGGCGACAGGATGCTGGCCGGCTTCAGCCACCAGTTTGTCTGAACACTCATCTGCGCCGAGCATTGGGCGGGTAAAGGTATGATTTCGGGTTCGTGCACTGGTACCAACCACCATTGAACAATCGGCTATGGCGTCATCCAGTGTCTGAAACACCCGGGCACCTGCCAGAACATCCTGGGCACCAGCGGCCATAGATTCAGCTTCAGGGTCAGGAAAGCGCTGGGGTGTGACCAGACAAAGATCCGATAAGCCCATGGTTTTCATGGCTCTGGCTGAGGATCCAATATTTCCAGGATGAAAGGTATTAATCAGAATAATGCGAATGTTGGACAGCATTTTAACCCGAATTAGCACTGAGAGAGGAGTTGAAGGGCGCTCATTATACTGTGAGTCGTTTGGAGATACGACTGCTATTCAATGAATGTGATGTAAGGGTTTAGTCTATCTGACTGTATAACCCTCGGAGTTCAGATAGAATACCCCTCTTTTTCCCTTCAGGTTGTATCCTCTGCTATGAGTCGTATCTCGGAGAAGCAGGCTTACAAGTGGTTGATGGGCCAGCTCAGTCCTACCCGAAGCTGGTTAATGGCATCAATTGCTCTGGGTCTGATTAATGGTCTTCTGTTCCTGGCGCAGGCTGCGTTGCTGGCAAAAATAATTCATCAGATGGTGATGGAAGATACTCTACGAGAGTCTCTGGTGAATGACTTTTTGCTGACAGGAGGTATTATTGCGCTCAGGGCTCTTTGCCACTGGGGGCGAGAAATTACCGGTTTCAGAGCCGGTCTGATTATCAAGGAAAGTATCCGGGGGGCCATCCTCAATAAATTGAAAGCCCTTGGCCCTCTGGTGATAGCTGAACAACCCGCTGGCAGCTGGTCCACTATGGTGGTGGAGCAGGTTGAAGAGCTGCAGGACTTTATTGCCCGATATTTGCCACAAATGGCACTGGCGGTGATGATCCCGCTGATTATTATTGTGGTAGCATTTCCTATGAACTGGACCGCAGGCTTGATTTTCCTCGGTACAGCGCCACTCATTCCCGTCTTCATGGCTCTTGTAGGTATGAAGGCAGCAGAAGCCAATCGACGAAACTTTCAAGCGCTTAACAGGCTGGGAGGCTTTTTTCTGGACCGACTGCAGGGAATGGAAACACTAAGGCTCTTCAAACGGGCCCGTTATGAACATCAGTCTCTGGAGTGGGCCAGTGAAGACTTCAGACATAAAACCATGCAGGTTTTGCGTCTGGCTTTTTTATCTTCAACCGTACTGGAGTTTTTCGCTTCGGTTTCCATTGCCATTCTTGCGGTTTACCTGGGCATGAGTTTTCTCGGGTATCTGAATTTTGGCAGCTATGGAGCCGGTGTCAGTCTTTATACCGGTTTGTTTCTTCTGCTGCTGGCTCCCGAGTTTTATCAGCCGCTTCGTGATCTCGGAACCCATTACCATGCCAAATCAAAAGCCGTCGGTGCCGCTGAATTGATTCTGGAACTGCTGAATCGTGAAGAGTCTGAAAGACATCAGGGTAAGGAAACGCTTGCGCTGGAAGCCCCGGTCTCCATTGCGGCTGACTCACTGACTGTTCAAGGCAGTGCCGGTGGCAGGGCATTACTGAAAGACCTTTCATTTTCTATCGGTGCAGGTGAGCGGGTAGCCATTATCGGTCCAAGCGGTGCCGGCAAATCAACGCTGGTGAATACCTTGATGGGATTCTGGAATTATCAGGGCGACATCAAGGTAGCCGGAGAAAATCTCTCAGATTTATCGATGGATAACTGGCGAAAACGCATTGCCTGGCTGGGTCAGCAACCCCTGATTATTCATGGCACCGTTTATGAGAATGTATCCTTTGGGCGTGATCTGGATGAATCCCAGGTCAAACTGGCTCTGGCCAGAGCACAGGCTATGGAAATTGTTGAGCAGTTGCCAGATGGGCTGAACAGTTTGCTGCAGGAGCAGGGAGGTAATCTCTCTGTGGGTCAGGCTCAACGAATTGCTTTGGCAAGAGCCATTGCCGAGCCAGTGAAACTACTGATTCTGGATGAGCCCACCGCCAGCCTGGACTCTTATAATGAACGACTGGTTCTCGATGCTCTGGAAGCTATTGATCCGGAATGCACGGTTATAACTGTAACTCATCGTCTCAAACAGATTGACTCAATGAACCGGGTTCTGATGCTGGAAAATGGTCAGCTGGTGGCCGATGGAAGTCCACAGTCGCTTAAGCAGGATTCAGCGCCGGTGAAGGCATTTATGGCCGGTTTAAAAGGGAGTCTGGATGATGAGTGAGTTGCTGCCTTATTTAAAACTGTATCGTAAACACTGGGGCGCATTATCGGTAGGTATGTTGCTGGCACTGGCTACGCTTTTGTTCAGTCTTGGCTTGCTGGCTCTTTCAGGCTGGTTTATTACGGCTACTGCATTGGCAGGCCTTACCGCCGCTACAGCTCAAACCTTTGATTTTTTCTCGCCGGGCGCAGGTGTCAGAGGCTTCTCCATAGGTCGTACGGCGTCGCGATATTTTGAGCGTCTGGTCAGTCACGACGCCACATTCAAACTGTTGGCCTGGTTGCGCAGCTGGTTTTTTGAAAAGCTGTTGCCGCTTTCCCTTACCCAGTTAAAACGCTATAGAAAAGCTGAACTGTTGAATCGGCTGGTAGCCGACGTTGATGCTCTGGATCAACTGTATCTCCGGTTATTCAGCCCTGTCATTGCAGCCATTCTTGTGGTGGCACTGCTATCTCTTGGGCTGGGTTTCTTTAGTCCGGTACTGGGCTGGGGAACGTTGGCTCTGATGGGATTCTGGCTGTTGGTTTTGCCGGTTATCTTCTATCGACTGGGTTATAAAAGTGGTCGGGCTCAGTGTGAACTGCTGGGAGAGCTCAGACAGAAAGCACTGGATTATCTGCAGGGTATGGCCGAGTCCAGAATTTATGGCTCTGAAGCCAGAATGAGAGAAAGAACTGAAACCACAGAAAGCCGTTTGCACGGTGCTCAGCAAAAAATGTCCAGACTGGAAGGTGTGGGTGGTGCGTTGATGGTTATTGGCGCCGGTCTTTCAGCAGTGATCATGCTGTATCTGGCCGCTGGTGAGTATCAGCAGGGTGTGATTTCCGGGCCGGTGATGGTGATGTCTGTGTTTGCGGTTCTGGCAGGCTTTGAAGCTTTAATGCCACTACCTGGTGCTTTTCAATTTTTAGGACACACTCAGCTGGCCGCTTCCAGACTGACTGAGGTTCTGGAAGAAGAAGCCATTCAGTTTGGTGAGCAGGCTATTCCAGAATCCTTCAAAGGTCATATTTCTATTCAGGATGTTAGTTTTCAATACCCTTCATTAAGCGGTAGCGATGCAGCCGGGGTGAAGATTCTTGAGGGAATCAGTCTTGATATCCCGGCGGGTCAGCATTTGGCATTGTTGGGCAAAACCGGTTGTGGCAAGTCTACATTGATCCGATTGATTACCCGTCAGCTAACAGGTTTGGAGGGACGGATTGAAATGGGTGGGATCTCTATAGCTTCCTATACGGAATCTGCCCTCTACGGTCTACTGGCCGTGATCCCCCAGCAAACTCATGTATTCAGTGCCAGCCTGAGAGAGAATCTTAAAATGGCTCGACCTGAGGCTCAGGATGATGAGTTACTTGAAATCATTAAGCAGGTTGGACTGGACAGTCTTGCGGCGGCTGAAGGTGATGAATCTATTCTAAGCCTCTGGTTAGGGCAGGGTGGCGTTGCTTTGTCAGGTGGTGAGCAGCGAAGACTGGCCATAGCCAGAGCTTTGTTGAAAAACGCTGAGGTGCTCATAATGGATGAAGCCAGCGAAGGTCTTGATCCTGTCAGTGAAGAGCTTCTGATGAACCGTATTCTGGATGCTTATCGAGAGAAAACCGTCATTATGATTACCCATAAAAAAGCCATGCTGGATCGCATGGATAGGGTGATTCGAATGGATGGGGGAAGAGTTATTTAAGCGGTCGGCCTTGCTGATCCAATTCGGTATCAAAGTCGATCAGGAAGTCATTATTGCTATCCCAGTCGGCTTCGGTACGTTGAGCCTCTTCGGTCAATGTGTCGGTATCAAGAGGCAGTGAGGAGCTACCCGCTCTTCTATGGAGAAATTCAGCCGTTTCCTGCTTTTGACGATCACTGATTACTTTTTTTAGCAGGTTTTGTTCGGATAACCGATGGCTTTGAGGGTTGATAGCCAGCTCATCCCTGCAGGCTTTCAACAGTTCGATCTGTTCGCTGGGTGTGTAATTCCCTATAAAACTGTCCAGGTACATATCCGCTGATTCTTCATTATGATGGAGGTTCAGGAGTATTTCGTTGTACCTTTCCTTTCCTGCAATCTCGTCAGGGGTATCGGTAGGCAACAGGGTTAGCATGCTCTCTCTCTGATCTTTGGCTTCAGAAGGATTGAGCAGTTTTACCGCTACACTGAGACGAATTGACAAGCGTGCGGCATCGTTTCGATTCAGTCCCAGGCTGGCGAATTGTTCCATTTGCCAGGGGATGAGTTCAGCCACCAGAAAGTGCTGGGGAAAGGCTTGATCGTTTTCAATGCACCAGAGTGCGAAACTGTATGGGTCTTTTTGCCAAAGTTCCCGGGCAAGCGCAGTGCGTTCGACCAGCTCCTGTTCAGGGACATTGGCGGGGAAAAATTGCTGATCAACCAGTCCTGCACCGGCAACACTCCGAGCCCAGCGGCATTCCTGGATTTCCCGTTTATTTACCTTCTTATTACTGAGCCAGCCTCGATCTCTAAGAATATCAGCCAGTTTAAGACCGAAATCCCTGACTTTTCTAACCATGCGGCCACCCAGCCAGAGGGGTTTATTATCAGGTTCAGAGACCTGCTGGCTCATCGTCTGAGTGCTTTCCTGAAGAAGATCCTGACGGAGTACGTTCAGACAGTTTTCAACGCTGGTGGCCATAATGAAGTCCTTGTGAAACAGCCCTTATTACGTTTTGGAAGTAAACATTCTCAGTATAGAAGGCTACTTGAGCCAAGACGTCTGGGCGCTGACTCCCCGGTTTATGAGTGCATAAACCGCCATGGCAATGCCCAGCATATATTCCGGCACTTTAAAGCCCGGGACTCCAGTGTTCTTCAGCTGGTTCTCCATCTGACCACTGTTCAGAATTAACTGACAGGCATTGAAGATCTCGGCAAAAGTAACCGGTTGGCCGGGCTTGGGTGTGATACTGCCTCTCTTGCCGTTTCTTAGCCATCGCGCTCTTGCCATAAAGCAGTCTATGCAGAATTTGATATCCATGGCGCTTTTCAGTCCGGTTCGATCCTTCGCACTCTTACAACCAATAACGTTGGCAAAATCCAGCAAACGGCAGAGTTCACTGGTCAAATTACTGGTATAGAAAGGGTTTTTAGTCAGTTGGTGGTGACGGTCTTTGTCGTACATGAAACGGATATAACGGACAACTTCTACTAACTCCTGCTTGATTTCGGGCGGAGTCGAATCTTTTCTGAGTAGCTCTCCTACCTCGCCGCCGATATCGGCATCGGGCTCCATTGAACCCATTAACTCTGTCAGAGTCTCTCTGTTGACTTCATCAGCCAGCTCCCAGGTGCCTGTCATGGCCCCCAGTTTGGTAAATGCCATGTTGTTACAGGGATCAATAAAAAGGTGGATTCTGGGCTTGACCAGAATTCTCTGTTGTTCACCTGAGCGATCCCTGACAGAGATAATGCGTGTACCTCGTTCTCTGATCTGTTTAACCGCTTCCCTGACTTTCTCGCACCAGATTAACTCGGGATCATTCTTTTCGTGTTCGATCAGGTTAGGGCGGAGTCTGTCGGGACTTAACAAAAGCTTGTAACAGATATCAACTTCTATTGGGTCGTGATTGGGGTTGCTTATGGCTTCAGCCAGCGCTTCCGGCTTCTTTTGCAGAAGGGCTGCAATAACCATTTCTTCCATTCTCCGGTTGGTGACTTCTCTGCGCCGGTGTTCCGGTACGGCGAAGGCGTAGGGCACTCCGAGACGGGTCTCCATATAAACTGGAGCTTCAACACCCGCCATCCTTAAAATCATATTCATGAGATTGACGGCGTGTCCGGTTTCATTTCGTTTCATGGATGGACAGAACTTGTCCTTGTATCCCGGGTAGAAGAGGTCTACAAATGGCGCTGCCAGGTGAGCCAGGTCATCACTGCTTTCAGGAGGAGCCAGCATGGCTGCAGGGAGATACTGCAATACACAGTGCTGGTAACCTTCTGGGTATTTCATCATCAGTTCTTTATCGATGGAGCGTGTACCTTCACTTCCCTGTAAGAGCTTGACCAATGCTGCCTGATATTTTTTGCCCAGTTGTAAGGGGGACAAAGCTGACAGTATTTTCTTTTGAAGTCCAAGAAGTCGTGGAATCATTGGGGCAGAAGGGTCAAAGCGCACACTAGCTTTGCTTTGCAAGTCCATAATTTTTTGAAAAGCTGGATTTGAGGCCTCTATAGCTTCATCCGCAAGAAGCTGAATAGCCGCTGAACATTGCAGGTTGACACTGTGCAGGAAGTTAGCTTTTGATCGACAATCAAAAGTGGCTACGACTTTCATGGCTTCAATAAAAGGCAAGATGGCCTTGTTGACTGAGTTTAAGTCTGTTTCGAGGCAACGTGCGAGCTCAGGCTTCAGGCCTTTTTTATCGGGCGAAGTGA
The DNA here is from genome assembly GCF_001562015.1 of Endozoicomonas arenosclerae. Classification (GTDB taxonomy): domain Bacteria; phylum Pseudomonadota; class Gammaproteobacteria; order Pseudomonadales; family Endozoicomonadaceae; genus Endozoicomonas_A; species Endozoicomonas_A arenosclerae. Next base: position 42,637 of record NZ_LASA01000140.1, read on the forward strand.
ATTTCGTCCAGCCATCCAGTAATTCTGTTGCTCTCGCAATCAGCTTGTCAGAATCCACCAGACCGGCTTGTTGTGCATAAATAGGCTGTTCCATAAGCTGCAGTGTTTCCCGGACCAGTTTTTTCCAATCGGCACGGGTACTCTCGCTGGTAAACATAGGTTTAAAGGAGCTGAGGGTCAGAGGTCGACTCGCTTTACGCTCTTTAATCAGGGCTTCCGAGGCTTCGGGCATTAGTCGTTCAACCAGTGTCTGGTGATCTGCCAGAAAAGCTTTGAAGGTATCTTCATTCACATCCTTTGGATTATGAATACATAGGTACTCGTGAGCCGATGTCTGTAAATGTTTTTTTTCGTACTCGCTGAATTTCTCAAGCTTGAGGCCTTTGCTCTTCATGGCTTTTGAAAGAGGAGAGCTTCTATCATCGAGGTTGGTGTAACGAAATTCCGGAAACAGGTCATCAAAGGCTACAACGGGCTCTTCCAGAGGGTCTTGCATGAGGGGAGCTGGTGGTGGAAATACACGCTCCTCCTGAAGTGAAGAGGGTGTAGATAAACTCTCGTAACCATCATCATCGAAAGGAATATCATCATCCTCAAAGAAGAAGGTCATTCTTTTGGCCATATCTTCCTTGAAGGATTCATTGTTGACGGCACCCAGCTTTTTACTTAACTCCTCCATGAAGCCTTCATCAACAAAGGCTCTCATGCTTTCGTCAACAAAGCCGGTCGCCATGGAAAAGTGTCTCTTGGCTCGTTCCGATGAACCGCCGGAAGAATAGAGAGGAGATCCGGATGCGGTGGGTTGCATTGTTTGCAGGCGTCTTCTGTCAAAGCCTGAGCCATCGGTTTCAAAAGGATCGGAAGTAAAACTGGTCTCAGTCTGTGAGTCCTTTCCAACCGATTTCCTTATCCACTTGCCGGGAGATGATGATTCAGAGTCCTCGTCATCCTTCGCCTCACGGCGTGGTCGCATGGGTATATCAATAGGCTTTGAGGGCTTATCGGGTGGCTTTGAATCCATGGTTTTATCCGGTATTCACCTTATCTGGCGGCTATCGGCCGGATAAATGCAAGCTTTAATCTTTTATGGCTAAGGAACCTGCGAATAACCTCTAATTTACTTCCCTTCTTGAATCGAGTTCGAAGTAGGACTGAAATCAGAGGTCTCAACCCCTTATTTGTATGATATTTAGCCACTTTCGTGACTTCAGGGCGGACTAACCCTGTGCCCGGATCATTTGATCCAGTCGAACAATATTCGCCAGGGCAAATAAAGTAGACAGTTTATTGTCATTCTTCTTCAAACCTCGATACCTGGCTTTTATAAATCCAAATTGA
>NZ_LASA01000141.1 GCF_001562015.1 Endozoicomonas arenosclerae
TCAATTTGGATTTATAAAAGCCAGGTATCGAGGTTTGAAGAAGAATGACAATAAACTGTCTACTTTATTTGCCCTGGCGAATATTGTTCGACTGGATCAAATGATCCGGGCACAGGGTTAGTCCGCCCTGAAGTCACGAAAGTGGCTAAATATCATACAAATAAGGGGTTGAGACCTCTGATTTCAGTCCTACTTCGAACTCGATTCAAGAAGGGAAGTAAATTAGAGGTTATTCGCAGGTTCCATAGCACGTATTAGCTGGATTTTAATTTCCAGCTTTTTCTAATTAATAGCTCCAATAAAAGATTAATGAATATTAAACACGGGCTTTCAGAATTAAAATCACTCAAACAATTTTTGAATGCACACTCATTTAATTTTGATTCAACTTTAACTGTCATTGGCAGGATCAAAGCGTTATGTCTTGCCTTCCTGTTTCTGGTTTTAATTCTTCAGCCCCAATCGCTGAAAGCCAACCTCCTTGAATACGGTGTTTATCATACCTCTACTTCCACCGTCCTGATTGCTGGCGGAACTCCCTTTATCCTTGACGGCTTTGACCTGGATATCCCCGAGCTGGGACACCAGTTTCTGGAGGCTCTGAAGGCCCAGTCCATCATGCCTTTGTTCTTACTCACAAAGATTTTGATGACCCGGCAAAGAATAGGCAATTACTATGAATTTATTATGGGCAGCTATTTTATCCTCAATAGCGTCAGGCTGCTTTATCAAGCGGTCAATACACTGAGCAGCTATCGCCTGGTGGTCAGTGACGACCCTCTACTCTCCAGAAGAATGGTCATAAGATTGATTAAGCTGGATGGGCATACTGCCTGGGACCTCCTTGCCTTGCCTCATTCTGACAACTCTGCAGTGGCTCCGCCGGAGTTCTCCTACCTGTCTAATACTTTGTACCAGCTTATGAGGAATCAAAACGTTGAAAGAATTCTGATTTCTTTGCAAACGTTAGATGGAAAAAAAGTGCCCGTCGTCAGTGCTTATCGAAAACAGCGTATTGATTATATTGTAATGACCCAATGGGCTTTTGATGAAGAGCATTTCTTTGAGTCCGATAATGACCAGCTCAATCAGAAAGAACAACTGACCCTGCTCTCCCGGCCTTTCATTCAATCATTGAATGATGCCCTGTTCTGTATGGCTGGCCAAAAAGCACTCTGTCACGGGATGCTGGAAAAGCGGAAGCATATGAAAAAAAACCGCTTTTTCACTTATCAGGAAGACGACACTCCCCATAGGCACTTGCAGACACCAGAGCTCATAAAAGGCTGGGCATCCCCAAATGTCTGGCATCTCAAGCTCGACCCGGACGGCCATTCACCCGCCAGCCTTTATGCCGCCGGACACCAGGAACAGGGCAAAATGAACAGCTGCCTGTTCCTGACAAAAAACACAGCACCGGAATCGGTCGATACACTCTATCACTGTGCTGAGTCTGGCTTTCAGTCTCAATTTTATATCCCCCTTGGTTTATCCCAGTTAGCCATGCAATACATGATGATGCACACGTCAGCCCTGGCCATAAACTTTCTCACCACCCAGATTCTTGAAACAGGTCTAGCCATTGAAAGCCTGTATGAGTCGTGGCGGAACCATGTCAGAACACGAATCATTGTTGAAGAAGACGGTAATCAGCTGATCGTCTGGCTGCAGAGAACGACGGAAACAGCAAGATGGATCAAACTGGTTTTCCAGAAAGGCCGTGTCTCATCAGAAGTACCAGAAGAGCGTCCTGCTTTAACTTCAGGTATGGCTCAGACCCCCCTTGATCATGAGTTAGCGAGCCTGGAAGACTCAGAATTGGGTCAATCGGCAGAAGGATTTAATGATGCACTGGATAACCTCAGAACATCCCTGGGCGCTCATAAGACCATTATCAGTGGATTGACAGCAGATATCAGCCGGCTTCAGACACTCACCAGCACGCATGCAACCATGACGCCAGAGCAAAGACTGGTGAGCTATTGCAAATCCATTGTCGTTAGCATTCCCGCTAACCTGGCGTTGCTGGCAACAGGTATGGGACCAGCAGCGTCCACAGCTCTCAGTATGGGCCTGGCAGGTACCATTTGCCCCATGTACTTCGAACTGGAACTGACCAGGAAAAATCAATTAGCTCTTCGGCCACTGCAGCGTTCACTTTCCGAAAAAATGACTCATCTCGTCGCCAACCTTGAAGGGTTTACCCATTACCTTCTGGATACATTCGATACAGCCAATCAGTATGCCTTGATAATGGATCAGGAAAATATGGAATTGCATCAAAGTCTGCTGGATCAAGCTCCCTCTTCAAGATACATGGTTGAAGTGGCTGAACAGATCCAATCGCTGAGCCAGGAGAAAGCCCAGCTCTCTGGCAAGGTGGAAACCCTGACGGCTGAAAGGGTCCAGCTTTCTCAGGCAAAAGCTGCCTTGTTTCAGAAGTATCTGAAACTGTGCAGACAATATGATGACCAAAAGCTGTCTCTGGAGGACAGCAAAGCATCTGCAGAAACAGCCAATCACTACAGAGCGATTGCGGTAGAAGAGGCCGAATTCTTCAAGCGCCAGCTGGAGAAAGCGAACGCCCAGGCCAATGAATCCTATATGCGTCTGGGAAGACTTCAAAAAGATTATAAGCAATTAGAAAAGCGGTTCGAAACAGAGCACACCCAGCATCACAGAGAAATGGTTGAATTGAAAAATGCATTGGATCAAGCCAGAAAGGATGCTGAATACCATAAGCTTCAAGCAGCACACTATGAAAACCAGGTACGAGAATGGGAAGCCAGGCGTAAGGAGCTGACACAAGCCTATGAAAAGCAGGAACAATCCCCTCCAACAACGACAGAATCTATAACAGACGACACCAAAGTTGAGCTGGCGGGCAAAGAAGCCACTGATGGTACTGAGACCAGTGCCGTTTATGACATGACCACCCGCGAAGGTAGAGCCAGACACTTTGAGCAGATGATGAAGAATTCAAAGGAATTGGCCCAGGAATGGGAAACCAAATATACCGAATTGCATAACCTCTATGTTCGCCTAAAAGTAGACTTCGAGCTACTAAAGGAGCAGGGAGAAGCGGTTGAAGTCGATGAGTTTGGCCGATCCATGGAAGATCTGGCGCTGGAGCTCGAACAAAGAAACGAGCAATTGGGACAAGTGCTGGATTGGCTGACCCACAGTACAAATACTATTTCAGACTTTGATGAAGCCAATAAACAACTGGTCGCAGAACTGGGCTCATTAAAACAGCAACACGAACAGTTGAGCCACGATAAGGCAAAAGTTGAAGAAGCTCTGACAGAGCTGAGAGCAAAATATCACCGAGCCGATGACGACCGCTTTGAAGCCAGTGAAGCCATGCAGGAAAAACTTCAGGAGACAGAAAAAGATCTGGAGCGCACCCAGGCAGATCTTGAAACTTATATGGAGTTTAATGAAAAGCTGCAGAGCAGTATTAGACAAACCGCCAGCGAAGCAAGAACACTGGCTGAAGAAAAAGAAGCCCTTGAGATCGAAAATCAGAACCTGGATGACGCCATGCATCAGTTGGTTGATGGCGTTAACGCCATTATTGATACACAAGGGTGGGATCATCAGTCCGTGCTGGCTCGCCTTGATAACCTTGAGTCACAGCTGAATCAGATAATGGGCAATCCGTCAGCAGGCTACAGAAAAGGACAACTCCAGGCGCTGGAGGAGCAGATTCTCAACCTCAAATACCAGCTGAAGTTTGCAGAAATAGACAAGGATCAACTCACCAGAGAAGTAGACAAGCTCCAGTCTGACTATTGGGGCCAGAATGAGCAGCTTATCGAACGAGATCATAAGATCTCAGTACTGGAATCAGAAAAGAGCGAACTGGAGTGGGACAAGGCAAAAGTACAAAGGGATACTGCCTATATGCTCCAGACGGTCAAAGAAGAAATGGCGACTCTGGATAAAGAAATGGAGGCACTGCAGCAAGCCAGCGGGGACAAGGTTGAAGAAATGGAGCAAAAGCTGGCTGATACAAACGAGCGCCTGGGCTTTATTCTGGCCACAGTTCTGGATGTCAGTCAGCAACTGGATGAAGTCACCACAGGACTTCAGGCTGAGCTTGAACTGGCCATGCAAGTGGAAGGCTCTTCTCATCAGGACGACTCAAGTGAATTTCAGGCAAGCCTGAAAGAATCCGTTAAAAGGCTTGAGCTGATTAAGGAACACTTCCAGAAGCTGAATGGCTATAGCCTGGAACTTGTAGAAAGCATCACCCGTCATACACCGACCCTTGACTTCTGGAGTGCAGATGAAGAAATGAGTGCTTCAGGAGATCAGGAAACAGAAGAGGTACACAAGCTGCGTGTTGAAAGTTCTCTCAGCAATCTGTCGGAAGAACTTTCCGCAATGGGCAGCACTATTGATGAGACACATTCCATAGTTCAATCCTGGAGAGATGAAGACCTGGCGAATAAGCAATCTCTGAGAGAAGAAATGGTTTCACAAGCCAGTGAACTGGTAGAAGGTGCTTTTTCTGATGTTCGTCATTCGGCAGAGCAGCTTCGTGAGCCTGCCATAAAGTTAGATACACGACTAAATTCTTTAGTGTCAAAACGATCTCCCTCTGAACTCAAGGAAAAAGTCAGATCTGCCCAGATTCGAGCAAAGGTCAAAATCTTGTTAAACAGACACCACAGAAATTCGGGACGAAGCCAGTCAGTACCTCCCAGGTTCACGCCTTTACTGGAAAGCATGGAATCTCCTTCTCCTGTCCCCAGAGCCATAACGCATTCCCCTGAGGTCGTGATAGAAAGTGAGACGCATGAAGAAGAAGAACCTCTACTATCCACTGAGCCGTCATCAGGGGAACTTCCGCCCACTGAAACCACGTTTAAGCCAGAGCCAGAAAAGGCAACCACTGTAGAACCTCCTGTGCAAAAGACAGGTCCTGCAATCGTTAAATCTGTAAAGACGTCCTCAGTGGATAGAACAAAGCGGAGATCAACGAAGGTCACCCGCTCTCAGAGCAGTACAGAGAGAGTTCCATTCAAACCTCACCCTATGGCAAAAGACAGAGGAAAAGCTCAGGACAAACCGGTATGGCGCTGAATCAGCGCCTGAGAATAGCAATCCAGCGACCCAGATTCAGCAGGCTACCCAGCGCAGCAGCAACATAGGTCATCGCAGCGGCTTTAAGCACCTCTCGTGCAGCAGGCATATCTTTTTCAGACAGGTAACCTTCAGCGAGAATGGGCAAGGCTTTTTTGAAACTGGCATCCAGCTCTACCGGTAGATTGATCATCTGCACCCAGATGGCCGCCAGCATCCCGGAAACACCTATCAAAACCGTTAACAACATACTGTGGGGAACACGGGTCAGGGCAAAGACCAGAGGGGTAATCATTAACGCCATAGCGCTGAAACGCTCGATGGTCATGGCAAGACGAATGCGCCTCTGGCGCAGCATAAATCCAGCATGCTTCTCCTGATGCTGAAGAGCATGACCGGTTTCATGGGCAGCAACCGCCACTGCAGACACTGAACGTCCATCGTAGTTTTCAGGTGACAGTGAAATCACAAAGTCTTCAGGATTATAGAAGTCTTCTCCCTGATTACCTTTTACCACCTTCACACCTTTCAGACCAAAGCGTTCTACCAGGTGCTCAGCCAGCTCCCCCCCCGTTCCCTGAAGATCAGGACGATCACCACTGTGCAATTTGATTGTTCGTTTTACCCAGATCTGGGGGCCAAACACCAGAACCAGAATCAGTAACCCCAGGATGACAAAGACCATTCCATGTTCTCCAGTCCACTAACTATCTTCTAATTTACCCTGAGCGGGAGTCGCTTGCTATCCAGGCCGAATAACGACTAAAAAATGGCCTGTTCACGCACAACGTCAGCAATCACCTTAATGACAACCAGAGCCAGAATCAGCCTGGGCGCCCAATGCATGTTTTTCACGTCTTTTAAAAATTGCAGCATGTTTTTCAACTCTTTTCTACAACCTGTTTGAGGGCTTTATATCATATTCGGGGGAAGACCCTGTATAGGAACTTTTCGCCAAAATTAGAGCAATAAACCTAAAAAAAGCACCTTTTTAATTCATGATAACTAGTTCAAACAGAGTACAAAAAACACAATTAATCCACTCGACTTATTATTCCTTTCAAGCCCATTTTTATTCTGCTAAATTCGATGGCGCTACGCTGTAAACCACTTCAATTTTACAGCACCCGGATACCTGATTGTCTGTAAACGGGACTCATAGAAGTAGAAGAATAAACAACCATGAGTGCAGTCAGCCTACTCCATAAAAATAAGATGATGGCCAAGGCTCATGGCAAAAAAGTTATGAGGGGAACAGAATGACGACTTTTAAGGAACGCATTCTCGAGGGCAAAGTGGCTTATGTAGCCGGCGGAACCCGAAGCTTTAATCTGGCCATTGCCAAGCGCTTTGCCGAGCAGGGTGCCAAAGTCACTGTTATGAGCCGTACCGTAGACCGCACCGAGTCTGCAGCTCAGGAAATCAGGGACCTGGGTGGTGAAGCCCTGGGGCTGCCTGGTGACGTACGCGACTACGATCGTGTTTACGAGACTATGAAGGAAACCGCTGAGAAGTTTGGTGGTATTGATATCGTAGTGGCAGGCCAGGCCGGTAACTTTTATGCACCAGCCATTGGCATGAGTGCCAACGCATTTAAGTCCATTATTGATATCGACCTGCTCGGTACCTTTAATGTCTTCAAAGCCTCCTGGGACTTCCTGCGCAAACCCGGTGCTTCCCTGATGGCTATCACTGCGCCTGAAGCCGTTCGCCCTTTGCCTTATCAAACCCACGTTTGCTCTGCAAAAGCCGGTGTAAATATGCTGTGCAAGGTACTCGCTCTGGAGTGGGGTCCTGAAGGTGTGCGCGTTAACGGTATTTCCCCCGGCCCTATCGAAGATTCCTGGGGTATGCAGAACGTTATTCTGAAAACACCCGGCATGTATGAAACCATTCGTGAAGGAACACCATTGCGCCGCTGGGGTACCAGTGACAATGTTTCCGACGGTGCCCTGTTCCTGGCGTCAGAAGCTTCCAGCTACATCACCGGAACCATCCTCGACGTCGATGGCGGTGTGACGATTCAAACCACCGTTTCAGAAGGCAACAAGGCCACTGACGGTTACGAAAACGATGCTCGAATCCGTGGAGCCGGTAAAGGAGATCGTTAACCAACGTTCTCTTTAAAAACTTCATAACACCCCGAATGCCGTCAATTGAACCATTGGCGGCATTTTTTATCCCTGCTATTGCTTATATCCTGACCTGTATCAGCACCCTTTTTATCAACAACCGCTATAGTTCCAGCATCGAAACTCCTCTCTCCAGAATCTGCTCTTCATGGCTAAACCAAGTACTCTGCCTGTTTACGATTATCGGGTGGTGTCCAGTCTTCTGCTGGATATTGCTGCCCTGCTGATGTCATCCGGAGCCCATACAGAAAGGGTCAACCGGAATGTACGACGAATAGCTCATGCCCTGGGATATAACATTGAACTGTTCTTCTCCTTTGCCGGAATTACCCTGACACTGTCTGATCAGAAGAGTCCTCATTTACAACACACTGCATTTCGAAGAGTCAGCACTTATGCGGTAAATATGAGCGTGGTGTCTGCCATCAGCCGAATGAGCTGGAAAGTCTCAGTAGAAAACTGGCCACTGGAAAGCATCGCCCGGGAAGTGGAACGTATCCGTAGTATTCCACATTACCCCAGAGTGGTTTTGCTGGTCATGATCACCCTGGCAGGCATGGCATTCTGTCGCCTGGCGGGTGGGGAAATACCTGCCATGCTTCTGGCCGGTGCAGCAACGGCTATTGGCTTCACCGCTCGCAATATAATGCTGGGCAGCGGCTATAACCTCGCTCTGAGTATTGCCGCTGCTTCATTCATTGCCAGTGCGATCAGCGGCCTGGGGCTGGTTTTTCACTGGGGAGAAGCTCCTGAAATAGCTGTCGCCACCTCGGTGCTATTCCTGATCCCAGGTGTACCGATGATCAACAGCATTATTGATCTGATGCATGGCCATATTATTGTCGGACAGGCTCGGGCCATGCAGGGCATGGTTATAGCATTTGCCATTGCTATGGGATTAGTGATCAGTTCCGCCCTATTGGGAGTTCATTGACTATGACCTGGCTATTGATTGAGAAATGCGTCTGGGCTGCTCTGGCCGCTATGGGATTTGCCACTTTATTCACCACGCCCTTGAGAGCATTCTGGGCGACGGCCCTGCTGGCGGCACTGGGTTATGGGCTGAGAGGTATAGCCTTACATCTTGGTTTGGATCTTCTGGCTGCCACACTGCTTGCGTCGTGCACTATGGGCCTGCTGGCCATTCAATTTGCCCACTGGGTCCACACTCCCACTACGGTATTTATGGCTCCTGCCGTCATTCCCATGGTGCCCGGAGTTTTCGCTTACCGGAGTATGATGGGACTGATGGAAATGAGTCAGACCTCTATCTTTTCACCTGAGTTGCTGATGCAAACCATCAGCTATGGGCTGAATACGGTATTTATACTGCTTTCCCTGGCTGTAGGCGTCACCATTCCGTCACTGCTGTTTAAAAATCGCAGCGTGAAAGACATCCGCTTTTTGAGATCAAAAAAGTCCCGGGTCTAATCCGGGACTTTTCTATCTAGTGCAGCCAAGCGTTAACTCTCATACATACTCCGCTCATCCTGAGCTTGTCGAAGGAGGCAGGTAATGCACTTCGACAGGCTCAGTGCGAACGGTATGGGGTTTAACGTTCAGTTCCACTAGGAGCCTTCTTTCATTCGCTTGAAGGTTTCAGCATCTATTCGAATAAACAGGCACTCAGCTTTAGCAGTGACAACATCATTAGCGATGATTTCTGCTGTCATCATAATTCTTCGGCCTTCTGATTTATCAAGACGGCCTACAAACTTCAGCTCAGTATTGAGGGGAGTGGGTTTGAGATATTTTACAGACAACTGACCAGTGACCCCAGGGTGGCCAGTTAACTTCTGACCAATGCCGAGAAACTGGTCAAACAGTGCCGCAACATAACCCCCGTGCACTGTGCTGGGAGGCCCTTCGTACTGCCAACCTAATGTCGCTTTCCCATAAACACCTTCATCATCCATCCAGATATGTATGGGCGGAGCCAAAGGGTTGGATTTGCCTTCAACCGGATTCAGCTCATAGTTCAACTCTGAAATCCCCCTCTGCTCAACGGCAACAGGGTTAATGCTGTCAAAGCGTCCCCGACTCATGGGCTCAGCTTCGAGCCTGTCAGCTTCTGCTGAAATTCGAACAGCCAGTTGGCGTAACTCTTCTGCCGAGGTCTGGGTATTCACCAGATTTTCGATCAGCCTGCGAGTAGCGTCAGCGGCTTCTCTGCGAGCAGCCCAGACTTCATTCAGCGGCTCATGCAAAGTTTCACTGTCAAAAGGGTAATATTTGGAGGGCATGGTCATTTTTCCATTCTTTTTATCAGACCCAGGAGGCTGATCGAGGATAGTGCTCGAGCATAAAGTTCAGTAGAACGAGTCAGCTTTTCTCGATCATCCTCCTATGTTCATTCTACTTAACCCCATTGCATGTGAACTACTGCAATCAGATTAGAGAATGAACTCAAAAATAAAATGACCAGATCAGCGGCAAGCCTGTGGATCAGGGAGTCATCCAGGGCGTATCAGGCAGTTTGTCGAGGTTCTGCTCATACCGCTTCAGGTTGAAAGGAACCTCATTCTGAAGAATATCAATAATTTCCACAGACAGTGCGCAGGCGATATAGTCCATTGCCTCCTGTCTCTCCATACCCGTCATGGTCAACCGGAGCAGGGTTTCCTTAACTCTTTTCGGATTGTTTTCGGACAGCTGATTCTCAACGATTTCCAGCAAATGGGCTTCGGTGACCAGATCGTCATCACTCATTGGGGGTTTTCCAATTCAATAAATTGGGTAATCTTAGCTTTTTAATGCATTGATTGGCAGTTTACCTATGACTGAGGTGGTTGAAATACCGGAAGACTATTACCTGATCAACTTTCAGTCGCTGCTGGATTTCGTTACTCAACAATACAACGACCTGCTGACCGAACCCGAGCAGGGCTTCCTTGACCTCTTTAAATCCGCCTCAGAGCAGGCCCAGCGCCTATACGTGAGATTGATCTGTCGAAAAGGCCCTCTGTTTCGCTCCGACAAACTTAACTATCAAGAAATTGAGAACATAGCTTCAGCCGCCCGTGAACTGGAAGAACTGACACTGCTCAACATCCGAACAGATATCGAGATTTCTGAACTGGCCTCTCTGGCAACCAAGCCGGAACTTTTAAAATGGTTCAGTAGTACTACACAAATATCATCTTCACGGAAGCGCGCAGAGCTTGTTGAGCAGCTCATCTCAGAAGCTCCTGAAATGCCTTCCCTTCCCTTTGAGATCTATGAACCCCTGTTTGCTGAAGAGGTACAAAGGATTCAATTCCTGTTTTTTGGCAATCTTCATCAGGATCTGACCGAATTCGTTTTACAGGATCTAGGCCTGAACACTTTTGAGAAATACTCTTTACCAAAGGGCAGTCGACTGTTCAAAACACAAGACGAACTGAACGACGCTTTACAGCTATCTCATTTAAACCTGCTTGCCTACGAAGCTGAATACGACAAAGACTCTGAAGCTCTCTGTGATCTTCAACATGATCTGCCAGAACAACCCACCAGCCCAATTCTAAACAGGCGCTATAGCCGACTGGTTAATCGAATTGCCAGAGAGCTTGAAAGAGAAGAGCTTTTTGATGATGCTTTAGCTCTGTTTGAACGCTCCAGCCTGCCTCCCGCAAGAGAGAGAATGGCTCGAATACAACACAAACTCGGAGCCATAAAAGAGAGTGAGGGGGTCTGTGAAAACATCCTTGCGAACCCTGCCAGTGATATGGAACTGGAGTTTGCCAGACGGTTCCTGAAGAAATTGAGGAATGAAAAGATCTCTCGCAAAAAGTCTGCTTTCTCAGAGCAGAGGCTCTCTTTATCTGAAACGGCTGACCGGGTTGAATTACAGGTTCAAAACTATTACCAGCAGGAAGGATGGACTGCGTTTTACGTTGAAAACAACTTAATCTGTGGACTGGCGGGCTTACTCTTCTGGGACATACTTTTTGCCGACATTCCAGACGCGTTTGTCCACCCTTTCCAAAGTGCACCTGCAGATTTGCTAACCCCTGACTTTTATCGAAAACGTCAAACACGGTTCGAACAACGGTTCAAAGAGCTGGAGAAAGGAGAGCTTGTTCAATATGCACTGGATACCTATGAAAAGAAGCGGGGCATTTCAAACCGGTTGATTCACTGGCCTTCTTTATCCAGAGAGTTAATAGATGCAGCCTGTCGCACTATTCCATGGCTTCACTTAAAAGCCATTTTTGAAAAGCTGGTGTTTGACTTTGCACACAACCGAACCGGTTTCCCGGACCTTATTTTGTTTAAGCCGGACATTCTTCAGTATCTATGGGTAGAGGTGAAAGGTCCTGGTGACAAACTGCAGGAAAACCAGAAGCGCTGGCTTTCCTTTTTTGTTGAGCACGATATCCCGGCCGAAGTTATTTATGTAGACTGGCAATAGATTCAATGGCCTGGATTTCACCTTCCAGCTCAATACCGAGCACCGTTCTGACCGTTTTGTGATTGACGTTCAGCTCCAGGGACTTGAGTTCCTCCCTGGCTCCCAGTGACATCAAACTCTTGCCGCTGGGATCGATTATCTGACTCTTGCCACAGTAATAGCCATTAATGCCCCGGACATTCTCTTCTCCGATCCGATTGCAGGTGACCACATACAAACCATTTTCGATAGCTCTGGCCCGGGCAATATGGAAACTCTGTTCTCCACCAAAGTTGGCAGGGTGGAGCAGAATATCAACTTCCTGCCTGACGTATTCACGCACAATTTCGGGGAACCAGAGATCAAAGCAAATGACGATACCAAAGCGAATCCCCTGATGCTCAAATACCAGAAGGTCCTCCCCTCTTTTAAAATATTGTTTATCAATGTTGGTACTGGAAATTTTGCGATAAACACCTTTTAGCCCGGAAGCGGCGATCACGGCTACCGAGTTATAGAGTTCCTTTCCCTTTTTCTCAGCAAATCCGGCCACCAGAGTCGTATTAAACTCAGCCGCCATGAGCTGCAAAGCCTGCAGTGTCGAACTGTTATCCACAGGCTCACCCAGCTGGAAAATTTCGTCAGCGTCTTCAAAAATGTAGCCTGTGGAAAACAGCTCGGGGAGAAGAACCAGATCACCCACGTCGGGAGCATGCTGCAATAACTGGCGAAGCTTCTGGAGATTATCCTGCTTATCTTTATAACTGACACGCAGCTGGGCAACGCTGATCTTCACACGACACTCCGGGGCTCGGAAGGGGTATCGCTCTAAGATAGCAGCAGGGGTTTAGGCTAAAAAGCCCTACTCTGGAAATATAATGCTGATACAACGTTGATAAGACCTTATAAAGCTTGAGCAATCCCGCCTTTTCTGGAGCCCAGTAAATTGGTTATGAACTCTTAACACTTTTGTTCGTAAAACAAACATCTCATGGGAACCAACTCCGAATACAGACCTCTAAGGCTCGACGATTAAAGATTCAAGGAGGAGATAATCATGAGGCTTGCCTTAGCCTGTATACTGTATTTACTGGTCATCAAGCCGGTTTTTGCTTCGACAGAGCCTACGGTCCTGATTGTGGTTGACCGTTATTATGCATTTTTCCTCGAAGAAGAGCTGAAGGTCTATAAGGAAGACCTTGAGTCAGAGGGCTGGCATGTACAATTTGCCTACCAGGAAGAACTGTTCACATCTTATGAAAAATTTCAAAATGAGCTAAAGCGATTATATTCGAGATTTTCCATGCAAGGTGTGGTCCTGATTGGCAGCTATCCCTACATAGACGATCATATACTGGCCTGCAGTGAATGCAGTTTTTCTGAGTCGTTTCTTCACCCCATAAAACCCGACTTCTGGGTTAGTCGTATCGACCCAAGCCTCATTGATCATGAAAACGACCATGAATTGATAAGAGATTACTTTAAAAGAAATCACCAGTATCGAAAAAGCGATTCCAACCACAGATTTTTTATCTCTTCACATTCATACTACTTCGATTATTATAATTACTTTGTTACGGCTTTAATCACTCTGGGACGGATGATACCCAGCCTGGCTCATAGCTCCAATGAGTTTTGGGCTAAAATTAACAGAACCGACGCATCAGTCACCGAGATAGATCTTCACGGTACCTGTTATACGCTCTCTGTAAATGGAAGCGCGGTATTTGCCAGTGAAATAATGAAAAAGTCTTCGTCCAAAAGCCGATTTATTGATCTCTATTCATGCCATGGTGGCACGCCCAATAAACACAACCCAGCCTCGGCCTTCCTTTTCGCAAAACAGAGCAAAGTATTATCAGTATTGGCAAGAACGGGGGTCAACGCCGCTTCCAGTGAAATTCGTTCTCATAGTATCAATGAAACCCATCAAGTAGTTGGCGATATTTTTCTGAGCAACTATTCATGGACCAATCATGTTCTTGAGAGTCATAAGGGTCGAATTTTGCTTGGAGACGGGACGTTAAGAATAGAGAAGAGTGCAGACTGCTATGAGAAGGCAGTTTTGCAACTGGAGTATTGTCTTCCAGAGGCAGGGGCAAACGTCTCTTTGCACTTGGACACCACCTCTGAAAAAACTGAATAGACAACAGCAGAGTCCTTTTCTGACTCTGCTCCTTCGAGTTAAATTAGCCACCGTACACAATAATAACGAAAAGCACTGTTCTCAGGACTGAGACTACTATGTACACAAGATTCACCGTGAACTACATCAATAAACAGTCAGGTATGAGCCAGGGTATTCTTGGGGCAGCCTTTAAACTGAAAAAAGATGGCCGGGTTCCACCCCCACTCAAGGACTCCTTTGAATTAAGCCTGTCATGGTTTCAAACAGCCTTTCTGACCCCGGATATCTTTGATCAAACATCATGCCGAGAAGGAATTTGCTGGTTTAAAGACACTCAGACAGACCTCATCAATAAAGTCAGAGAACTTATTCCCACAATAGAGCGTTGTGGCCTGAAGGTATCAGAACAAAAGTCCAGAGATCCTGGAAAAGTCATTTATGAGGATGACCATCAAGTGGTCGCAATACCGATAAAAGCAATGGAAGAGGTCTAAGACTTTACCTGATTCAACATGAAGCATTCACAGGTCAGAGTTGAGAAAAGGCTACCTGATGAATACATCGAACCTGCTGGTGCGATAAGCCTTTCGGGACAGAACAAACAAAAACGCCCAACTCAAAGAGCTGGGCGTTTTTGTTTGTATGGCGCACCCGATAGGATTCGAACCTATGACCTCTGCCTCCGGAGGGCAGCGCTCTATCCAGCTGAGCTACGGGTGCTGGAAAACCTTATAAATACACAGGCTTTCAGCGGAGGCCAATATTACTGATCAGTCTCCTGCCTGTCTATGGCTTTTTGCCGTATACAAGGTTTTAGCCACTGGTAACTCCAGCTGAACAGCTTTCGATCGGTCAGTCAACTCTCTAAAACCTGGCATGAGTATCGTAAAGACTCTGCAAGGAAAGCGCTGTTTTACCTTCCCCAATTGTTCTATAATCCGCGATGCTTAAGAACAATTCGGTTACACCGAGTTCTGAACACAGAGTAAATAAAGCCTGCGCACAGGTTTATTCAGACTCACAGCATGTAACCATAAACAGCATAAGCGTTGAGGAGTCTGCCGTAGCCATCGCGCCACGTGACTGAAATGATGTGCCACTGGCAAAGTACATGGTGCTGCAGGCCTTTTTCGATATAGGGGATAAGTGAGTGTCTCGGGTAACTCAAATACGTACGTTAATTGCCTTGATCGGGGGTCTGTTTTCCATCCTGGCTTTTGCCAAGCCTGTTGAGCTGGATGAAATTTCCCGTAAAGAAGTAGCCGAGCGAATTGCTCCTGTTAGTTCTGTGTGTAAAGAAGGTGAAGAGTGTGCCGCCAATGCGAGTGCTGTTGCCAGCACATCCAGCGGTCCTCGTTCCGGTGAACAGATCTTCAACCAGTTCTGTACCGCTTGCCATACTACCGGTCTGCTGGGCGCTCCCAAGAAAGATGACAAAGCTGCCTGGGAAACCAAACTGTCTGCTGCGGGCGACTTCAGCAAACTGCTGGGCAACGCCATCAGCGGCATCGGCAGCATGCCTCCGAAAGGAACCTGCATGGACTGCTCTGATGAAGAGATGAGCAATGCGATCGAATTCATGAGTGGCCTCAAGCCCTAAAGGTCACGGTTTAGCTTGAGAATATTTAGCTCATAGCTATTCAGTCCACTGGCTCAAGCCAGTGGACTGACAAAACCTTCCGGCTTCACCGCCAATATTGAACAATAGATATTGTTCAATATATTCTCAGCCGTATTCCCCATCAGCATGCCCTGTGCGTGACGGCTCAAAGTCCCCATGACTATCAGATCCACATTGATTTCATTGGCCAGATTCTGAATCTCCCTGGCAGCATTGCCCTTCAGTAAGTGAACCTTAATTCCTTCGGAAGCAGCATCCAGACCGGCATCAGCCAGCGCCTTATCCAGTCTTTGTTGATATCTTTGATGAGTACTCTCCTGCAAATCATAAATCTCTTCATCACCCAGCATCTTTAAAGCGGGCTTATTCACAGGTAAATTCCAGACGCTGACCACATGCAGCTCAGCATTTTCCTGACTACTGAGATAGTGCCCATGGAGCAACAAACTTCTGTTCAAGGCTACGGCATCACTGTCAGGATCACCCACATCTATAGCAACCAGTATTCTGCCCGTAAAATCAGGTAATTGATCCCTGCAGGCCATCATCAGAACCGGGACCGGGCATTTCCTCAGCAAGGCCAGATCATTCCCGGTGAGCTGATTTCTGGCCAGAGCACCACTGGGATCTGCCAGTTTGATCACCAGGTCGACCCCATATTCTTCAATCAAACCTCCGATCAGCTGACGCGGCTTGCCTGCAACAATCTGAACCTGGGCTTCAATCCCCTCTTCCCAGGCCAGCTGCCTCACTTGCTCAGCATCCAGCTCTAGCTGCTTTCTCATGGCAGCCTCCAGCTTGCCTTCCAGGGGAATAAACTGGAGCCGACGCATCACTTCCAGACTTTGATCAAAAAAAGCCAGCACCAACCGGGCATTATTGTCCGCCACAAGCCTGAAAGCCTGTCTCAGCTCCAGCTCGCTGGTATGGCTTCTGGTGATGGCGACCATTACTGTCTTGAAAGCATGCATATTCACACCCCCCTCAACGGATCTGAAACTGAGCAGAATCTTGAAGTTGCTGGAGACACTCATCGAACAATCTCATTAATGCCTCAGCATGAAGATATAACTGGTGGAAGTATTGCAGCCCCTGAGCTTTTTGCCTGAGGATTTACCGGAACATCCGTCTACCCTTGTAATATACCCCCCTTAAAATGGGCCATAGGGACTGAAAGACGCTCGCCGCACCAGGACTCCAGCATGAAGGGAACATTCAGCAGCCTTAACATCCTCATCGTCGAAGATCATGACTTTCAACGGATGATTGCAGAGCAGACCGTGAAAGGGCTGGGCGTCAAGCAGTTAATGGTCGCAGCCGATGGCTACCAGGCTCTGGAGAAACTGGAGAAACATTCTGTTGCCGATATCGTCATCTGTGATCTGGACATGCCCGGCATGGATGGCATTCAGTTCCTTGGGCACCTTGCAGACCGAAATCTCGCCAAAGCCGTGATACTGGCCAGTGCCCTGGAACCTTCCATCGTTCGAACCGTAGAAGATCTCGCCGTAGAGCATGGTCTGAAAGTGCTTGGAGCCCTGCCCAAACCTATTTCCCTGGAACGCCTCAGGGAACTGATGGAGCTCTATTTTGGTGATGAGCCGGATGTAGCCCCCAGACAAGAGGTTCAGGCGACTCATTTCACCGAAAAAGAACTGGAAGAAGCGATTGATAATGACCAGTTCGAGCTCTTCCACCAGCCCAAGGTCATGCTACAGAGTGGCCGGATGGTGGCTACCGAAGCACTGTGTCGCTGGAATCATCCGAAAACCGGTCTGATCAGCCCAGCTCATTTCATTCCGATGTTGGAGAGCACCGGTCTGATCACCAAGCTTACCTATAAGCTCTTTGACCAGGCCATCACTCAGATCAAACACTGGCAGGATGAAGGCCGGGCCATTGCTGTAGCCGTGAACCTTTCAGCTATCGTACTTTCTGATACATCCCTGCCAGATCAGCTGTATGAAAAAGTCAGGGCACAGGGCCTGGCCCCAGAGCTTTTAATTCTTGAAATCACCGAGAGCAGTCTGATCCAGAATGCGGCCAAGGCACTGGAGTCATTGGCTCGATTAAAAATGAAAGGTTTCTCCCTTTCCATTGATGACTTTGGCACTGGCTACTCCAGCATGCAGCAACTGAACCGGATTCCCTTCTCTGAGCTTAAGATTGATCGATCTTTTGTGCAGGGAGCCTGCGACGATAAAACCCGAAAAGCCATCATTGAAGCCAATATCGGGCTGGCGCACACACTCAAGATGAGCACCGTAGCTGAAGGCATAGAAACCGCTGATGAGTGGCAATTGTTGAACGAGCTGAACTGCGATATGGCTCAAGGCTACTTCATTGCCAAGCCCATGCCTGTCAGCGAGCTGGATAGCTGGGAGAGCAGCTGGGTCAGCAAGCTGCCAATCTCACCATCCAAACCTTCTCTGGAAAGCTAATCAACAGTCCTTTCTCGCCGCCAGAGAGCCGGACTCATTCCCAACCATTTTCGAAAAGCCCGGTTGAAATTAGCCGGGTCGGAGTACCCCAGAACAAACCCCACATCAGCAACTGAAAGAGTTCCCTTAAGCAAGAGCGATTCAGCGTATTGCTGTCGAACCCTTGCCAATATTCTCTTATATGAGCTCTTCTCACTGGCCAATCGGCGAATCAAGGTTCTTTCACCCAAGCACAACGTATCTGCCAGATAAGATAAATCCGGTAACCCATGATCAGAGCCAGATAATGACACAGCCTGATCAAAATGCTCTTTGAGAAGACACTCCACTTTGTGGACAAAACTGTCAGTATCAACCGCCAAGGCAGAGCGCTCAAGGCACTTGGATAAATTACTTCGATAACTTCCCTCATCATAAAGAGATGAAGGCATTTCCCACCAGGAGGCAGGAAACTCTATCCCGGTAAACTCTGCATCAAAGTCACATCCAGTATTAAAAATCGATTCCAACTCGCCGAGGTACTCAGGCGCTGAACTGGCGAAATGAAATGAAAGCTGATGATTTTCAAAGTCACCCACAATGGTAAGAATCAAAGACTGGAGAATCTTCAGGACACTCTCAGAAATCCACCGTTGATAAAGTGCATCACCTTCTTTCAAATGGATGACAATTCTGGCTCGCTGACCTTCTACTCCCAACTCGGCAGAGAAAGACGCCAACCGGGTGCTATGATAGTCCGCCATGACTTGCAAAGCCTCTCCAAGCGTTGGTGCACTCAGAGCAGCAAACCCCAACGAACCATGACTGTTGATGTTCAACTGCGAACCCAGAGTGGCAGCCCATGCGGGTGAGGAAGCATGCCGTGCCAGATTATGCATTAAGGCTATGTGATCACTGACCTCAATAAATTCACGATGCTCAAGATCACTGCTCTGAAGCTTTGTACCCGCCAGCAGCTCTTCTTCATTGATGCCTGAAAGCTTCAGGTACATCTTCACATAGGCTGTAGAGCAGACTGTTTTTGTTTTCATAACCGGAATAGTAAGCAAGTTGTCACTTAATGACCATCATTCTGTCATTCAATGAAAACGAGCTTGAGCCACCATAGCGTTATCTTTGTGGACACTCATAAAAAGAAAAAACAAGAGTGTCTGCCATGCCGGAAACATCTATTCAAAACTATCAAAGACGAGCCATTTACCATGGTTGCATCGCCATACTGATCGGCCTGCTGTCCGGCTTTGGCTTGATGTACAACATTCTCTCCGAAATCCCTCTGGGGCCTTTCGCAAACCTGCCTGTGGATATTCCGGGAGAACCCTCTCTTTGGCGCGGAGCTCATACAGGACCGATTCTAAATGGTGTATTCGCCATAGCCTTGGCTCTGTCTCTCTCATTGGTCAGCCCTGATCCAAAAACAGCCAGGCGTATCAGTCATGCCCTGATCTTAACGGTTTGGGGCAATGTCATTTTTTATATGGCCAGAATACTCGGAACCAATCGAGGATTGGCGTTTCACAGTGAACAGTTTGGACAGGGAAATGGCTTCGACATCCTGGCATTTATGAGTGCAGGGATCGCTATTTTCACCGGCATCTATGCCATTGTGAAGTTGCTGGGATTGCTAAAAAGATCGACAAAAGCAACCACTGGAGGGAACCATGGATAAGCTAACCATAAGACAGCCGGAGTTTACCTTTCCGGATGACCTTCCCCTGACGCCAGATCAGACCGACAAACTGTATTCAGGCTTTCTTTGTGCCGTCAGCATTGTTGCACCACAAATTGAACGTTATCTGATCAGGACCATGAGCCGGGCCAAACAGGAGATACAAGATCCTGAAGTGCTGGATGATCTGCTGAAGTTCTCTCAACAGGAAGCTAACCACTTCCGCTCTCATGATGAACTGAACGATCTGCTGAGAAGCAAGTTGAGTGAGAAAAACAGGCAAAAACTACTGAAGCATGAAGCTAGCCTGACAGAAGACTACCGATACTTCAGCAACACCCGAAGTCTCAACTTTAACCTTGCCTATGCTGAAGGGTTTGAATCAGCTACCTGTGCCATCTCAGTCTGGGGATTTAAAAACGACACTTTGAACAACATTCACCCAGACTGGAAAGGTATAATGGAATGGCACCTGGCTGAAGAGATCGAACACCGAACAGTAGCTTTTGATGTCTACCATACTTTCAAAGGTCACTATCTGCATCGATTGTTTTTCAGCAGCTATGCCCAGATACACCTGCTCAAATATCTCTACAGATTTGCCCTCTGTTTTTGGGAAGAGTTAGAGATTACTGAAAAAAACAAAAGTGTGTTTCGAAAATACTTCTGGTCTCTTCTGGGTCACTACCTGGCCACCATTCCACCTTGGTACTCACCCCATAAGCTGAAAGTTGACGATCGAGTTAATCTCATTCTTTCAAAGTATTCAACACAGCAATAAACAACATGAAACCCAACCTTTAAGGTCAGCCAGAGCCGATTTAAAAAATCAGGCTCTGGTTAAAACGTCTCAAATCATTTCCACAATCACTGGCAAAATGGATACCACCAGCAACAGCGCCATGGTGATATTAAATCTCTACGGGTCATATTCCCCGCAGCTTGCTGCGTTTCTGCGGCATTAGCCGCAGCATGAACTTGTGACTACATTTTGTGGATGGCTAAAAGTAGGTTCATCCACAAATCCCACAATGTCACTGTTCTTATGTATCACTTGGTCTGTCCAGCAAAGTATCGAAGAGTGGTCTTTAGCGATGAAGTAGACAAGACGTTGAAGGAGGTATGCTTGGCTATCTCAGAGCGTTATGAAATTTACTT
>NZ_LASA01000142.1 GCF_001562015.1 Endozoicomonas arenosclerae
AAACCCTGAAGTTAAGCAAAAGTTATGGGGTGGAGCATTCTGGAGTTCAGGATATTTTATGAATACTGTCGGCCAGCATGGTAATGAAGATGTAATTGCAAATTATGTCAAAAACCAAGGCAATGCGGAGTGCAAGCAGCTACACCGGAAGGAAATAAGTCCGAACCAAATCAGTCTGTTTATGGACTGACCACTCAAGTTGCACTGAGGATACCCCGCAGCTTGCTGCGGGGTAGTTCATTGGTTATTTTGGGAAATGGATCTGATGATCACTGGGTTGTGGTGTAATGGTCATTATTTTTACAACGTCCGGTGATTCAAAGCGGTGCCAGGTTAAAGCCGGCACAACGATCAGTTCTCCCTGCTCCAGGGAATGGGCTTGCTCTTCACCCTTTTCTATAAGAAAAATCGTGGTTCTGCCCTCAATGACCATGACCATTTCATCATCAGGATGCCTTTCCCATTCACTGTTGCCAGCATAGTGAGCAAGAAAAATGCCACCATCCCGGTAATCTGCCAACTGACAGAATGCTTCATCAATATCTTTTGAGTGTGGCGTTCTGTCAGGAGCTGCCTTCAGTTTTGAAAATGCTCTGTGCAGTGAGAGCGGTTTACTTTTATTCATTACGCTGTACTTCTTTCTTATTCAGCCTTTAAACAAGTGATGTCAGCCTGTTCTGTTGCATCAGCCAGTCAGGAAGTCTTTCAAATCCTGTTCAATGATGTCTTTCATCATACCCAGGTGTACTTGAATGCCGGCGGATCTCAACATTTCGATTCCTTTGCCATTGTTTCTGGGGTCCGGATCGATCATACCAACATAGACAGTTTCAACACCGTTTTGGATCAGGGTTTTGGCACAGGATGGGGTCCTGCCATGAAAGGAGCACGGCTCCAGTGTCACATAAGCTGTCATACTGCTTGAAGCTTCGGGCAGTTGCCCAAGAGCCATGGCTTCGGCATGATCCTGACCCGGTGGCTGGGTATGCCCTCGAGCAATAATCCGGTTATTACGCACCAGCACACAACCCACAGGAGGATTGGGGGCACAGTGTTCTCTGGCTTTACGTCCTTCCAATATGGCTTCATTCATAAAGTGGTGGAGTGGATTAACGTTCATTTCGGCTTAGAGCAAAATATTTCACAGTCTCCAGTTCGTCTTTTACTTTCTCCAGAATTTCCGAGGTAGGTCGGAACCCCAATTTAAGTAACACTTTTTCTGATCTTTTATTTCTGGTGAGAGTCCGGGCTCTGATCTGGCTCAATTGTAACTGCTCAAAGCCTTTTGCGATCAGTACCTGACCTGCTTCCGAGCAGTAGCCGTGACCCCAATAAGGCAAACCCAGCCAGAAGCCAAGTTCGGCATCCGTATGGCTAACATTGAATAAACTGACTGTTCCCAACAGTTCCCCATTGGATTGCAGTGTTATGGCAAAAACAAAAGCCTGTTGGTTCTCGCGTAAGATTTCATGGCGGCCGATCCACTCTTCTGCCAGGCCGTCAGGGTAGGGGTGAGGAATATTCTCTGTCATTCTGGCGACTTCTTTTTCACCGGCCAGCTCTTTCACTCGAAGTGAATCTTCCAGGGTAAATGCTCTGAGCAATAATCGGTCTGTCGTTATCGTCTTATCCATAATATCAGACTCTGTTTGTTAATCCCTGATAGTTATCCTGCCATGGATAAAAACAAAAATCCCTGTTTTTCAGAGCCTTTCAGCTACTCAATAGCTGGCAGCCAACCTGATCGATAATTTCAAGAATACGAATCTGGCTCTCTCGCTTGTATAGTGACAGGCCACTGACAGGTTCATTTAATTGAATATTAAAGTCACTGACATGACTGAGGGTTGAACCATCCTTGCTTATGGCAAATACCTTCATGCCTTTTCGCTTGGCATTATGGGCAAGATCAATCACTGCCTGGGTCTCACCTGATTTGCTGATAAGTAGAACCAGGCCTTCACTGGCCAGAGCCAGTTGATGAATATCCGTAATGACCAGGTGAGGAATATTAGCAATGGATAAAAACCGTGAGAGATAGCTGACACTGACAATAGAGCCACCACGGGCATAAAGATAAACCACCCGAACCTTTTTCATAGCCTGGGTCATTCTTTCAATGGTGGCATTTCTCTCTGAATCCGCTTCCGTTTCACTGTCTTCTTCTCTGAGATCGTGGGGCAGGGAGTAACGTAGTTCTGTATAACTGGCATAACCGATTTTTTTACAGACACGGTTGACCGAGGTGGTATTGCTATGAGCTATGGCTGCTATTTGTTTGGCGGAAATCTCTCCCAGTTCATTCACGTGGTTAAGAATGTACTCGTAGATGATTCTTTCGGTACCCTGGAAGGATTTCATAGTGACAAAGCAGTACAACTAAAATTATGAGCGAATCATATTAATTTGTTCATTCCATGAAATAAATGCGAGAGGGGCGCAAAATTTTAATAGCATCCCTGCTGTTCGATCAGCGTACGCTCAGCATGCCTCTGATATTTTGAAATTCCTGGGTGCCTTTCAATGCGTCCTGCTGTGCCTTTGAAAGCCTGCCCCAGCCTTGATTTATCTGGGCAATGGATGACCGGTTGTTAGCGGCTCCTTTTCCTGCCGCCTTGTTGGCATTTAGTGCCTTGATCGCGCCTGCAATACTCTTGAAGTGGTCATCATCCGGGTATTTCCCTTTAATGTCATCGATGTTATTTCGAGGGTTTCTACCCCCTCCATTTCCGCCAGCCTGAGCTCCCCCTTTACTGGGTGGTTTTCCATGAGTTCCCCCTTTCTGAGTCTGGCCACTCCCTTTACCGCCTTTTCCTTTGACTGCTCCACCACCTCCGGTAGCGCCCTTATTTTTAGGTGCTTGCCGGAACTTGTTATCAGGGACGGTAAAGTCTGGTCCTCCCGCATAGAACCCATTACATGCTGGAATCTCCACATCTGAAAAACCAACACCGGATACATCACCTGTAATCAGCGCTCCAACAAGGGCAAGACCTGAGTGATAACAACCATTGCTGGTGGGTTTGAGTTGAGAGCGGTCAATAATGAATCCATTTTCGATAACGACACTGGCCGGAAGTTCTAACAATACTTCTTCTTCATAGCCCGGAGCTGCCATCAAGGTAGGATCATCCGGTGGAAAATCATCTGAGCCGTCATCGTCATCCTCTCCGGCTCTGGGCGAAAACACCGGATAAGAAATGTCTTTCTTTGAGGATGGTTCAGTGACAGAGGGGGATATGAATGAGATATCTACGTCTTTTCTAGGTGTACTCTCAGTTGTCTCTTGACTTGAAGCACTAATAGGCTTCAAAACGATGGGTAATTGGGCATCTTGCAACGTGACCTTATGATTGAGCTGTATCTGTGGTCCGACAGTGATTACACATTTACCGTCCACCATCTCTCCATAAGCGCCACCCTGATTCGCCTCTGCATTGGCCTCGTTTACTCTCTGACCATATTGCTCACAGAGTGTAGGTGAGGAATAGGCTGCCGGGCTTAGTATGATGGTCAGAAGTATCAATGCAGTTTCAGCGGCGCGAGATAACCGAATTGGAAAGTGATGCTTGCTATTCAAAGAACACCTCTCTTATGAATATGGCTGTTTTTTTGTCTCCATCAAGAAGTGTTCAAACTAGTTTAAAAACGGAGAGGTGTATGGATTTATTTGTTAACTTTTAGGGGTTTTTGCTTACTTCGCTATGATGAAACAGGTATGCCGGTTCAAGAGTGAGTATCACGATACATCACTAGTACCACAAAACCTTATCTCGTCTTTTAGGCTCTTTTTATACTCCATGGCATTCATACAGTAGTGGGTTATAGAACCATGGCGCAGAAAAAACTGGTTGCTGTAACAGCCTGTCCAACAGGCATTGCACACACCTTCATGGCAGCAAAAAAGATTCAGGCCTGGGCTGAAAAGCAGGGCTATGAAGTCAAGGTAGAAACCCAGGGCAGTGACGGTGTCAAAAACCGGCTGACTGCACAGGATATTGCTTCTGCCGACGCTGTGGTTCTGGCTGTTGACGTACCTATCGCTGATGAAGAGCGTTTTGATGGCGTCAAACTGTTAAAAGTCCGAACTCAGGAACTGATCAAAAACGTTGAGACCCTCCTGCCAGAAGCCTTTAACCTGAAGAAAGGCAAATCAACCGCTCAATTCACCAGCGAAGAGAAACGCACTGCCTATCAGGTATTTATTGGCCATATCATGACCGGTATCAGCTACATGCTGCCTGTTGTGGTATTGGGTGGTCTGCTGATGGCTGTGGCGAAAATCACGGGCGAGTTTATTGATATCCAGGGTACGCCTTTTCAGACTCTGGACATGCTGGGTTTCATGACCATCAAGTTCATGTACCCGATCTTTGCCGCCTATGTAGCCTTTTCCATTGCCGGTAAACCCGCACTGATTCCTGCCTTTATTGGCGGCGTCATGTCAGACGAAGTTTATAAGCGCTTTTTTGACATTGAGCAATGGGCACCTTCCGGTTTCTTTGGGGCCATCGCCATTGGTTTCCTGGTGGGTTATCTGGTGCGTTATCTCAACAACACCATCAAGGTGAAAACTGAGCTGACCACTTTGAAAACCATGCTGCTGGTGCCTCTGGTCAGTGGTGTCGTCATGGTGCTGACCATGGAGTATGTCATTAACCCGATCTTTGGCGCACTGAACATGGCCATGATCGAGGTGTTCACTCAAGCAGGCGACGCAGGCCGTGGTATCTATTCCATGGTGATCGCTGCGGGTACCGCATTTGACCTGGGTGGCCCTGTCAATAAGGCGGCAGGTTCAGTTGCTCTGGGTCTGAATGGCATGAGCGAAACTTTCGACTTGATTGCGCGCGAGCTGGGTATTGTTATTCCTCCTATAGGTGTCGGTATTGCAGCGCTTCTGGATGGTCGTTTCCGCGCCCGGGTGTTCACCAGTGAAGAACAAACTGTTGGTAAAACATCCCTGATGTTGGGCCTGATCGGTATTTCCGAAGGCGCTATTCCTTTCATTCTGAAGAACCCGAAAATGATCCCGATCATGATTCTGGGTTCTATCATCGGCACTCAGGTGGCTGTGCTGCTGGATGTGTGGCAGAGCCTGCCACTGCCTGCAGTCTGGGGCTGGTTCCTTTCTTCTGATCCGGTCAGTTACACCTTTTCTGTCCTGGTCGGCTCCATGTTCATAGCCGTTGCCCTGCTGTTCTGCAGCAAGCCGGTGGAAGCCTCCGCTGAACGATAACAGACAATCGTCTACTGAATTTTGCGAGCAGGCTGCCAGAAGCACAATGACAAAGCAGCCTGTATCGTCCGTGATTATTGAGAGTATTCCCTATGGCTAAAGTTCATGTGCTGCCTCACACGCACTGGGATCGTGAATGGTATTTCACCCAGCAGGACAGTGATGTCCTGGCAACCTACAACTTCACCAAAGTCATTGAGACGCTGGAAACCGAATCTGACTACAGTGTGTATCATCTCGATGGCCAGTCCTCCATCGTAGAAGATTATCTGAAAGTGCTGCCCCACATGCGCGATCGCATGGCAAAGCTGGTGGGTGACAGGAAACTGTTAATCGGTCCCTGGTATACCCAGACTGACAGTTTCAATGTGGCCGGTGAGTCCATCATTCGTAACCTGAAATACGGCATGCATGTGGCTGAAAGTCTGGGTCACAGCATGAAAGTGGGCTACCTGCCAGATACCTTTGGCCACAATGCCCAGATGCCTACTCTGTTTAAAGGCTGTGGCATCGACAACATTATTTTCTGGCGTGGCATTGATTTCGATCAGCAGGTCGAAAAGTCCAACTTCATCTGGACCTCCCTGGGTGGTGACAACATTATTGCCTGTAATCTGGTGCACGGTTATGGCGCAGCGAAAAACATTGTTGCAGAACCTGCACACCTGGATAAAAAGATCTTCCCCATGGTTGAGAAGATCAAGGCTCTGTCCGGTTTGGATGAAGTCCTGATTCCTTCCGGGGGTGACCAGGTGAACATTGATCCGAATCTGCCAGAAACCCTGCGAATAGCAACAGAGCGCTCCCCGGCAGACGACATCTACCAGATTTCTTCCATGGAAGCCTATGTCGATTACCTGAGAGGACAGCAGGACCGTTTTGAAAACTACGTGGGTGAATTCAAAGCACCTCGCTATGCACGTATCCATAAAACCATTGGTTCCGTGCGTTATGACATTAAAAAGCTGAACTTTGAAATTGAACAGTTCCTGCTGAAAAAGCTGGAGCCTGTGGTGGCCATTGCTAAAGCCAGCGGCATTCGGGTCCATACTCAGCTGATCGACATTGCCTGGAAGAAAATCATTGAGTGTCATGCCCACGACAGTATGGGCGGGTGTAACAGCGATGCCACCAATGCCGACATCATGCACCGTCTGAAACAGGCCGAGGAAATCTGTCATGGCCTGTACAACCTTGTCATCAAGGAAATAGCCAGTCAGGTGTGCGCTGAGTCTGAAATCATGGTCTTTAATAACCGTGTCAAACCCTACACTGGACTGGTGAATCTGGTGGTGTTCAGCAAGTTTGAGTCTATTCAGCTTAAGCAGGGTGACAAGGTTGTCCCCACCGAAATCCTTTATCGAGAAACACTCGACGGTGGCAAGGTGATAGAGGTCACTAAAGACGGAGAGAAGGAAGTCCCGGTACCGCCTTACTACCGTTTTGAGCTGAAGGCTGAAGTGGATCAGCTGCCCGCTATGGGTTATCGGATCTACTCATTGGAATCTTCTGAATCAACACCTGAAGCGAAGGCTGTTGATCATCAGCGTATTGAAAATGATCGTTACTGCCTGAAGCTGGAAAACGGTCAACTGACGCTGCTGGATAAAACATCCGGTCGTGAGATTTCGGAACTCTTCCAGTTTGAAAACGTAGCCGACGACGGTGATTCCTACGACTTCTCTCCATTACGAGGTGATCAGGCCATATTGTCTGAAGGCTTTGAGTGGCTGGAAACTCAGAGGGGAGAGACGGTTCAGGTCATGAAACTGTGGCTCAATATGCCGGTTCCTGGCGATATGGCTGAACGTCAAAAAGGTAAGCGAGAAAGCGAGATTGGCTTCAACCTGACTCTGACTCTGGAGAAAGATGCAACCCAGCTGGCAGTGACCATTGAAACCCTTAATCAGGTCAAAGACCACCGTGTTCGTCTACTGGTGAATTCCGATATCCATACTGAAAACTCCATCAGTACTCTGCCGTTCGGTGTGATCAGTCGTCCAGTGGTCAATCAGCCTGCTGAAGGCTGGGAGAAGCAGTATCGTGAAGCGCCCGTAGATATAGAAACCACTGAAGGGGCTGTGGCTCTGGCTCAGCAGGGCAGGGCCATGGTTCTTACTGGCAGGGGATTAAAAGAGTTCCAGATTCTGGAAGCATCCGCTCAAGGCTGTAATAAAGTCGCTCTGACCCTGTTCAAGTCCGTGGGGGTGCTCGGCAATGATAACCTGGCCTGGAGACCGGGTCGTGCATCAGGCATCAACAACACCGTTGTTTATACGCCGGATGCTCAATTGCAGAAATGCATGACATTCAGTTTTGCCCTGGCCCTGACCGAAGACGCAAGCCACAAAACCGTTCGTGAGCAGGAATCCGATTACCTGAGCCGTCCCTTTGCTTATCAGAAGCAGGGTTTGAACAGCTTTGAAAACCGTCTTGAGCGTTTCCAGGTCAGCTTTGACCAGAAAGTCCTTGCCCGTGAGTTCAGCCTGGTCAGTGTCCAGGAAGATCTGGAAGTCTCCAGTATTTCCCATTCTCTCAACGACGAAAATGTCCTGTTACTGCGGCTGTTCAACGCCGGAGATACAGAGGTGAACGTTGATCTGGCCCAGTTCTATGAGTTTGCCGATGTTTCCGTCGTTAACTACTGTGAGCAGCCGGTTGAGGTTGAAGAGGCCATTTGTCGTCCTATGAACACCCTGGACCTGAAACTGGTGATTGACCCGTCAGCCCTGAGCGAATGAGAGTAGAGAAGTCATTATGTTAGCTAATAGCATTCACGAGAAAGTTGCACTGCTCTACGGTGAAGATCGGGCAGAGGCCATTACCGGCGATATCCTGTCACTGGTCGAAAAGTGGAAAGGGCAGGTGCCTACTTTTAAGCCCTGGGTGGATGAGAGCACCAGTTATTTGATCACTTACGGTGACAGTTTTCAGAAAGTCGATGAGCCGACTCTGAAAACCATGAAGACGTTCGCGGATCGCTACCTGAAAGATGCGATCAGCAATATTCATATTCTGCCTATGTTCCCCTACACCTCTGACGATGGCTTCAGTGTGGTGGATTACCGGAAGGTGAATCCGGAACTGGGTGACTGGCCAGAACTGAATGCTCTGGCTGAACAGTTTGATCTGATGTATGACTGTGTCATCAATCACATCTCCAAAAGCAGTGACTGGTTCCAGGGTTATCTGGCCGGTGAAGAAAAGTACCAGAACTATTTTGTTGAGGCAGATCCGGCTGCGGATTATTCATCGGTGACTCGCCCAAGAACTTTGCCTCTTCTGACACCTTTTACTAAAGCGGATGGCAGCGAGGTTAACGTCTGGACCACTTTCAGTGAAGACCAGGTCGACATCAACTTTGCGGCACCAGAAGTCTTGCTGGAAAGCATTGATATCCTGATGATGTATGCCGCCAATGGTGGACGTTCTATCCGTTTGGATGCCATCGGATTTATCTGGAAAGTGCTGAAAACCAGCTGTATCCACCTGCCTCAAGCTCATGAAATCATTAAACTTTGGCGTTTGCTTCTGGATGAAGTGGCAGAGGGCACTTTGCTGATCACAGAAACCAATGTTCCCCACAAGGAAAACATCTCTTACTTCGGTCAGGGGGATGAGGCGCACATGGTTTATCAGTTCCCGCTGCCACCCTTGACGCTTCATGCTTTTTTGCGTGAAGACAGTACAACTCTATCAAAATGGGCCGCTGATCTGACTCGTGAAGCCATGGCTCCGGAGTTCAGGGCTTCGAAAACCACTTTCTTTAACTTCCTGGCCAGTCATGATGGCGTAGGTGTTCGTCCTACAGAAGGTATTCTGAACGACAGTGAACGTGAATTTCTGGTATCTGAAACCTTCAGAAAAGGCGGTAAGGTTAACTTCAAGGCTAATACCGATGGCAGTCAGTCTCCTTATGAGCTGAATATCAACTACCTGAGTGCCCTGACAGACCCAGCAGACGATGTGGAAACCAAAGCCAGAAAGTTCCTGGCAGCCCAGTCTGTACTGCTGTCGTTTATTGGGGTTCCGGCCATTTATTACCACAGCTTCCTCGGTAGTGAGAATGATATTGAAGGCATGGAGTCTTCCGGCATTAACCGCCGCATCAACCGCGAGAAGCTGGAGCTCAACCAGCTTGAAACTGAACTGGCTCAGTCCGGCAGTCTTAGATCGCTTGTTTATCAGGAACTGACTCGTTTGCTGAGTATTCGTAAGACGCTGAAAGCTTTCTCGCCAGACAGTGCCCAGAAAGTACTGGACCTGGGCAAAGGTGTGTTTGCCCTGCAGCGTGGAGAAGGTCTGGAGAGTATTACGTTTGCAGTCAACATGACGAGTGATGAGCAGGCCATCGAACTGGGCAGCGACGGTATTGACCTGGTTTCAGGTGACGGAGTGGGTCGTGAGCTCACTCTGAAACCCTACCAGTTTGTCTGGGTAAAGATCTAATTCAGGGAGTATGCATTATGAATCTGGCTAATTTAACCTCTGAGAACCTGATACTGGTGGATGCTGTCTTTGAAGACCGTATTGATGCCATCACAAAAATGACCCAGCTGCTGGCGGATGAAGGCAAGCTGAGTGATCAGAAAACCTTTTTTGATGCAGTGATGAAAAGGGAACATGAAGGTCCTACCGCTCTGGGAGAAGAACTGGCGGTTCCCCATGGTAAGTCCGAAGCAGTCAAGGAAGCGGTTTTTGCTGCAGCCTTTGTCAAAGACGACCTGCAGTGGCAGGGACTGGATGGCGATGAACCGGTCAAGATGATTTTCCTGCTGGCCATTCCTCCGGCAGAAGCGGGTTCCACGCATATGGAAGTGTTGACTGAATTGACTTCTTCTCTGGTTGAAGACGAGTTCCGTGAGCAACTGTTAAAGGCCAAATCAGCCAAGGAAGTGCTGACTCTGTTTGGTGGAGAGACTGCAGAAGAAGCTGAAGTAGAATCTACTGTCAAAAGCAGCACTGAGACACTTGCTACTCCTGTTGAAGATCACAGCAGCAAAGCCTATTACGCTTTCATTCTTGGTGGCATAGCTATTGCTCTGGGGCTATTTGCACTGATGTGATCTTTTTAAAGTGGCTGGCACCGGGCTGGCCACTGTTTTTGAATCATCCTGTTTTAATACACACAGTTCGTCTGGATAAAGATTTTGATCAGAAAGTATGTCTTATGAATCTGGAAATTGTAATCGTTGCAAATCGGATACTCGTTAATGCTGTCTTTGAAGACAGTATTGATGCCATTTAAAAATGACTCAGATGCTGGGTGATGAAAGTAAACTTAGTGATCAGATGATCTTTATTGATACGTTAGAGCGCTTTTCTATGGAGTATATCGAGCTTGGGAGCCCTGTTGTACACAGTAATGTTCTTTGAGTGTACGGTAAAATTCTGTTTGATACATAGCGTCATGCTCCATTAGTTCCTGGACTTGAAGTAACTCTTCATGGGTGAATGACGGCATGACACCTCCTGAAAATAAATCATCAACCCCCTTGGCTGAAATGTTTTCTGATCGACCCATTAACTCTCGAAGAATCCGGGTATGATCTTTACCTTCTTCTCTGTATTGCTTCATGAGGCGATGACAGGCCGATTGACGCAATTCAGGATAGCCATCCCACTCACGGCAAAACAGGGTATAGAAGATATCTTCTTCATAAACATGTGCACCATGATCTATAAAGGCTTTTATTTTTCCTGCGAGAGTATCAAGCTGTTTTTTCCAATGTCTCTGTTGTGAAGCTGAGTTTCGTGTAAATGCAGTTTGCTCATCGATAGTTTTTCTGCAACGGATTAAGTGATGAACAGCGCTGGAAACATCATTTCTATCAATTGTACCTGGAATGAAAGCCTTGATATCAGAGAACCCCACTTTATTCTCTAGAACCCAATTCAAGGTTTTCAAAGAACATCGACTTTCGATGTGTAGGGCTAAAAACTCCAGCATGGAATGACCCTGGCTCATAAGCAAGCCTTCCTGATCCTGTTCTCTGATTTTATTAAGGGCTTTAATTCTGGCTATATGATGAGTGTCCCAATCCTCATCAAGAAGAGAATAAAAGTATTCTGCTAGCCAGGGCAATTGCATCAATTCAGAACGACTGAGCAAAGCAGCTTTTTCAGGTGCTTATGGTCCCACCCTGCTAGCTTCCGGTGACTCTTGATACTGCGACTTCCCTTATTGGCTTTGATAGCGTTCAGCGCAAGCCGTCTCAGAATGGAGAAATTTTCAGCCCCATTTCCTGTGCTTATCTGACATGCGTCCTCTGAAAATGCAACGTCCAAAATCCAGTGCAGATTATTCTCCACCGCCCAATGA
>NZ_LASA01000143.1 GCF_001562015.1 Endozoicomonas arenosclerae
TTACAAGAATATCTCTGTCTGTCAGGCTGTGAATCGTCCTTGCCTTGGCGGGTTATGTCTGAGCTGGCACAGTGTGGGCATTTCACCCCGTCAGGCCAGCGAATCTGGCGTATCTGTTCAAAGCACTTGGCGTTGTCGAGGAGGTCATAAAGTTTCATGACACTTTTGTACAAGAAAACGTCTTCTATTCATAGTCAAATAACTCGTCCTCAACCAGCTCCCCAGAATCCATTAAGAGCCAAAGTTAATTGGACTGATAAGGCCCGTATAAGTTCCCTGTTAAGCCTCCAACTACCCATGAATCACCCTGACAGAAGGTTTCACGATCATGACGCCATCAATCTTGGTGCTTTATTGCTCCCAGACCTTTTACACCAGCCTCATAACCACCTAAAATTGCAGGCTTCCCGTTCGCGGACCATTAGAAAGAGATTACGGTAACCCTATGGTTGTACTGCATACCAATTTTGGCGACATCAAACTGGAACTTGACGCCGAAAAAGCCCCCAAGACGGTGGCCAACTTTCTGGAATATGTGAAAAACGGCCAATTTAACGGCACCATCTTTCACAGGGTCATTGACGGTTTCATGATCCAGGGTGGCGGATTTGAACCGGGTATGGTTCAAAAGGACACTCAGGCTTCCATTGATAACGAAGCAGATAATGGCCTGAAGAATGCGGTCGGCACGATTGCCATGGCCAGAACTATGGATCCACACTCAGCTTCATCTCAGTTCTTCATCAACGTTTCTGACAACCACTTCCTGAACCACACATCCAAGACCCCGGACGGCTGGGGTTACTGCGTATTTGGTCAGGTCACCGAAGGTATGGACGTAGTCAACAAGATCAAGGCCGCCAAAACCACTTTCCGTGCTGGCCACCAGGACGTTCCCGTTGATGACGTGGTGATTGAGTCTGCGGAAACCGTTTAAATGAACCTACAGTTCATTTCTGATCTGCATTTAACACCAGAGCGCCCGGACATTGTCCGGGCGTTCACATCTTATATGCAGGAACAGGCACCAAAGTCGGATGCACTCTATATTCTCGGTGACTTTTTCGAGTACTGGGTAGGCGATGACGCCATGGAACCTTTTCACCATGACATCGCCAGACAGCTGAAAGCCTATACCGACTCAGGCAAACCACTGTATCTGATGGCCGGTAACCGGGACTTTGCCATTGGCAAAGACTTTCTCAAAATGACCGGTGCCATCTGGCTTAAAGACCCCTGCACGGTGGACATTAACGGTGAAAAAATCCTGCTGATGCATGGCGATCTGCTCTGCACCGGTGATCAGCAATACCTGCGTTATCGAAAGATTATTCGAAATCCTCTGGTATTGGGTTTGCTAAGACTGAGCCCGCTTAGCTATCGGCTCAATCTAGTGCAGAAAATTCGCAGCAACAGCAAGAAAGCCAAGTCCATGAAAACACTTGAGATCATGGATGTCACACAGGCAGAAGTGATCAGAATCATGGAGCAGTATCAGGTGAAAACCCTGATTCATGGTCACACCCATCGTCCGGATATTCATGATGTTCCTCTAACATCAGGATCCGGCAAAAGGATTGTGCTGGGTGACTGGGATAAAAAGGGCTGGGTGCTGACAGCCGACGAGTCGGGGTTGAATATGGAAGCTTTTGATATACAGCCCTCATAGAAATGTGGGCACTCGACTAACAATACACTGCGAAACTAATTCCGTTCATACTGAACATGAACCCATTCCGCTCACCCTGAGCTTGTCGAAGGGCGCAAAGTCTGAATTTTGGCATTGTGTCCTTCGACAGCCTCAGGACGAACGGGTGGTAGATTCCGCCAAGCGAGAAACTTCATCCCAGTCACCCTTAATCATGGCCTCTTTCTTTTTCCTGCTCCAGCCCTTAATTTGTCGTTCAGACTCTAATGCTTCAGCACGAACTGGATAAGTTTGGTGATAAACCAGTTCCACAGGTAATCGATTTGCGGTGTAACAACTCACAAATGCTCGTGACCTATGCTGGAAAAGCCTACTCTCAAGATCCTCAGTATGTCCTGTGTAATAACTGCCATCAGAACACTTGAGAATATATACAAAAAAAGCCATTTTTCTCCCTTGCTCTCTGATCTTCCGGATCATTGTCGAAGGATGCGGTTAATACACTTCGACAAGCTCAGTGCAAACGGTATGGAGTTTAGCGCTCAGACATACCCCGTTCATCCTGAGCTTGTCGAAGAATACTGGCAATGCACTTCGACAAGCTCAGTGCGAACGGTATGGCGTTTAGCTGAACTAGGAGTCTGAAGGTTCTCAGGCTGAAGCTGGCACACCGCTATGAAAACGAAACGCTTCATCAGCCGACTCAATTGCTTCCCGCTCCACTTCCGCAAAGAAAGCTACACGCTCATCAATAGACTCATCCGAGACACTCTCAGCCAGAGTCAGATAATCCTTGAAGTGGCGGCCTTCAGACTTGAGCAGTGACAGATAAAACTTCTTGAGTTCCTCATCAAGGTAAGGGGCCAGCTTGTGAAAACGCTCACAGGATCGGGCTTCGATATAAGCACCAATGATCAGAGTGTCCACCATACGAGCGGGTTCCCAAGTCCTGACATGTTTTCTAAGGGCACCCGCATAACGGGATGCCGACAGAGGTTTGTAGGGAATGTCCCGTTTTTTGATGATGGCCAGCACCTGCTCAAAGTGCCTCAGTTCCTCACGGGCAAGGCGGGACATTTTATTCAGCAGCTCAAAATGTTCGGTATAACGATACATCAGGTTCAGCGCAGTCGATGCAGCCTTTTTCTCACAATTGGCATGATCTACCAGCATTATGTCCTGATTTTTCAGGGCTTCGGAAATCCATTCATCCGGAGTTGCACAGGGCAAAAAAGCATCCAGTTCAGGAAAGAGTTCGGCCAGGCTCTGGTCACTCATTATTTATGTCTCTAAATCAGCCATGAGCAAAAGAAATATTTACAGCCCTTTGGGGATGAAAAAATTTCACGGTAAAAAACCGCCCTACCTTACCGTCTAAGCAGCTGCCTGTCATGAGTTCTTGTCTCTATCCCTTTGCTTTTAACGTCTACACGACAATTAAGTTAATAAGTTAATAATAT
The DNA here is from genome assembly GCF_001562015.1 of Endozoicomonas arenosclerae. Taxonomy (GTDB): domain Bacteria; phylum Pseudomonadota; class Gammaproteobacteria; order Pseudomonadales; family Endozoicomonadaceae; genus Endozoicomonas_A; species Endozoicomonas_A arenosclerae. Next base: position 3,109 of record NZ_LASA01000143.1, read on the forward strand.
TGATGCAGATCAATTTTTCGCTTCGTGCTATTCAGTACGATGAAGTTAGCCTATAAGAAAAAGCAGTATGAGCTTAGCCCCCCTCAGGGGTTTTGAATGACCTTACGCATAGAAAGGAGCAGGCCATGCAAGGAATACAACGCATACTTGTGATTGTTGATACCCGCAAAGCCCGTCATGTCGCATTTAATCGAGCCATTCAGCTGGCCAAAGCCACTCGATCCAGCCTTCATCTTCTGGCCCCTAACCCCAAGCCTGATACTGCGTCTGCTGAATTACTGGGTCACCTCAGTCAGGAGGCTCGTTCCCAGGGAATAGATGTCACCAGCCAGGAGCTCTGGAGAAATAACCTGCTGGAAACCATTATTCATGTCCGTCAGATGGAAAGAAGCCACCTGGTTGTGAAGGATTTCCGTCAGGAAAGCTTTCTGGAAAAACCTTTTTCAACCCCTACCGATTGGGCTTTGCTGAGAAAAAGCCGGGTGCCTGTTCTATTAGTACGGCACGATCGTCCCTGGGAAAAAGAGCTAATGCTGGCGGCCATCAACGCCGATCCGGATGATGCTGACCACCAGCAACTGAACCTGGCCATTATGGAGAACGCCAAGTCGGTGACTGGCTATTTTGATGCTGAGCTGCACCTGGCTTCTGCCTACCCCACCATCATGCTGGCTATGCAGGATAAAGGTGACGGTATGACCGACAAGGATCGCTATCTTCAAAACTGCCAGCACTTTGCAAAAGATTACGGTGTTGCGGAGAGTGCCATTCACCTGGTGCCCGCTCCGGCTGAAACCATGATCCCGGATCTGACTCGTGAGCTGGCAGCCTCCTTGCTGATTATGGGCACCAATGCCCGCTCCGGACTCAGCGCATTGACTCTGGGCAACACCGCCGAGCAACTGGCCAGCAACATTGACTGCGATCTTCTGGCGGTTCAGTCCAAGCATCACATGCTGCCCCTGGAGCGTGAGCTGGAAGCCTGAGAATTAACTGCTTGAATGCTACTTTCTGCAATACCTTTTTGAGGATTGCAGGAAGTAGCCATGGCACAAAACTTATCGTGGAATGGTTTTGTGCTCTCCTTCCCTACCCCATATCGTTCGCACTGACGCCTGTTGAGTTTCACAGGCTCCCGTCATGCCTTGAATCACAAAGCAAAGTTTGCCTGCCAGAAGTTGCGCAATAGCCAAAGCCGACTATTTTTTTAAAGCCATAACACGACGTGAGAACAGTAGAAGGATCTTTGGGGATCTCTCCCTCAGGCAATCCGTTACAGCTCTATGAATTGAAGATATTCCTTACTAACCGGACATAGAGAGGTCCACAGGTGGGGGTTATCAGGAACTGTTGGCAAAAATTCTGGTCATAGAACGAGAGTCTTGTACCTAGCCTTTCGTCCATCGGTGCATGCTCACAGAACAATTGAATCGACAAGGAACCAGTACTCTCCATGCATGAAGGTGAATTTAGCCCTGAATCACAGGCATCCCTTAAGAGCCGGGCACAGGTTCAGAGCCCATTGCTCGAATGCCTGTTGCTGCTCTGTCGTCACTACAAAATATCTGCTTCCAGTAGCACCCTGACCGCCGGTCTTCCATTAGATAATGGCCAGATGAATGAACCTCTGTTCATCCGCAGTGCCGATCGTGCCGGACTATCAGCCAGACATCTGCAGATCAGTCTTGAGCAGCTGACACCTCTGGTGCTCCCCGCTATTTTGCTACTGAAAAATAATAAGGCCTGCCTTCTTACTGATCTGGACCACGAGAAAGGTTCTGCCCGAGTCATCATTACTGAAAGTGGCTCTGGCAGTGAAGAGATTCCTTTGGCCACACTGGCAGAGCAATACACAGGAGAAGCTCTGTTTGTTAAGGAGAAGCACCGCTATGACGAACGAACTCCACGCACGCTGAAGCTCCCTGAACGACACTGGTTCTGGGGCACCTTGCTTCGCTCAAAAAAAATTTACCGCGATGTATTTATAGCTTCCATCGTCATTAATCTGTTTGTCATCGTCAGCCCGCTGTTCGTGATGAATGTTTATGATCGGGTAGTTCCCAACAACGCCGTTGAAACCTTGTGGGTGCTGGCTATTGGTGCCAGCGTGGCCTACCTGTTCGATTTTCTTCTGAAACTGGCAAGAGCCTATTTTATTGATGTGGCGGGCAAAAAATCCGACATTCTGCTCTCAGCCAGCATGTTTGAGCAGACCATGGGCCTGCAAATGGCTTCCCGACCGGTTTCAGTGGGCTCTTTTGCCCGGCACCTTCAGGAATTTGATTACATCAGGGAATTCATTACCTCCTCAACGGTCGCCACTCTTGTTGATTTACCTTTCTGTTTATTGATTCTCACGGTCATTGCCCTGCTGGGCGGCCCGATTGTTTTGGTTCCCATTGCAGGTATGGTCATCATTGCCATCCATGCACTTTCCATACAGCCTGCCTTGAGGGCGGCCATTGAGAACACCCAGCGTTCCAGCGCTCAAAAACATGCCACCCTGGTTGAGAGTCTCACAGGAATTGAAAGCATCAAGGCACGGAGCGCTGAAGGTGAGCTTCAACACCGCTGGGAAAAGCTCTCCGGCCATATTGCCAAGTGGGATATCAAGACCCGGTTTCTAACCGTATCTGCTTCTACGCTGTCAGCTTTCATCATTCAGTTAGTGACCATCGGGATTGTGGTATACGGTGTTTATCTGGTGGTTGATCAGGACCTGACCATGGGGGGGTTGATTGCCACTGTTATGCTGTCAGGTCGCTGCCTGACACCTGTCGCCCAGCTATCGTCTTTATCAACGAAGTTTTATCAGACACAGTCGGCATTGAATGCCCTGAACAAGGTGATGGATCTGCCTGTGGAAGAGCAGAGCCATGACAGCAGTCTGAAGGCACCGGACATAAAAGAAAGCATTGCCTTTGACCAGGTCAGCTTTGCCTACCCAAACCAGCATGGACAGGCCATCGGGGACGTATCCCTGACCATCAAGGCCGGTGAGAAGGTGGCCATTATTGGCCGAATCGGTTCCGGTAAAAGCACCCTTCAACGTTTGCTGATGCGTTTCTACACCCCCACTGCTGGCAGTATTCGCATTGATGGGCTCGATATTCAGCAGCTCTCACCCCACGAACTAAGAGACCGCATTGGCTACGTTTCCCAGGAAAGTCAGCTCTACTTCGGCACGGTCAGGGACAATATTGCCCTGGGTGCAGGGTATGTTGAGGACGAACAGGTTCTTGCTGCTGCTCGATTATGCGGAGTGACCGAGTTTACTGACCGTCACCCCAAGGGATTACAGATGCCTGTTGCCGAGCGGGGAGCCAACTTCTCCGGTGGCCAGAAACAGAGCATTGTGCTGGCCAGAGCCCTGCTCACTCAACCCAACGTTCTGCTCTTTGACGAACCCTGCAGCGCTATGGACAGCCTGTCGGAACATTACTTCCGGGAACGTCTGAGAACCCTTGCCAAGGACAAGACCCTGATCATGACGACCTACAAGTCCAGCATGCTCGACCTGGTGGACAGAGTCATTGTCATGGACAACGGACGTCTTCTGGCTGATGGCCCCAGGGACAAGGTTCTGGAAGCCCTGGCCCAGGGAAAAACGGAGTTTTAACCATGAAAATAGTGACCCATATCACAACCGTCAGGGAAAAAGTCGTCACCCTCTGGAAACAATGGAAACAATCTTTACAGGATTATAAGAGAGAGCAGTTCAGCCTCGAATATATGCCCGACACCAGCGCTGCGATCCTTATGCAGACCCCAAGGGGCGGCCGAATCCTGATTTACCTTTGCGTGCTGACCATCGTGGCTTTTCTGATCTGGGCGGCTTTCGCAAAACTGGATGAGATGGCCAGAGGCAGCGGCAAGGTTGTGCCTTCTACCCGTGTACAGATCATTCAGAATCTTGAAGGCGGCATTATCTCCAACATTTATGTCAGTGAAGGAGATAAGGTCAACTCAGAGCAGCCTTTGATGCAACTGGACAGCACCCGCTTTCTGTCTCTTTACAGAGAATCCCAGGTTGAATACCAGAGCCTGAAAGTGGCGGGCTTACGCCTCAAGTGTGAAATTGATGAAACGGAACTGCTGTTTGGCGGGGACGTAAACGACAGCCCCCAGGCCGTGGAAAGGGAAACCGCACTATTCAACAACCGTCGTGCAGCACTGAATAACGAGCTGGGTGTTGCAGAAGAAAAAATCAAACAGAGCCGCCACGAGCTTAATGAATTGAAATCGCGACGTAACCATCTGGAAAACAGCCTCAAACTGGCCACTCGGGAACTGGATCTGACTCGCCCTCTGGCCAGGGATGGAGCGGTTTCCGAAGTTGAGCTGCTTCGTCAGGAGCAACGCGTCAATGAACTCGCTGGCGATCTCGATGCCGCCAGACTCGCCATTCCAAGACTGGAGTCAGTCATGGAAGCAGCCTTGAAACAGTCCGCAGAACTGAAACTACAGTTCCGACAAAAAGCCATGCAGGAGCATAAAGAAAATACGCTTCGGCTGGCGCAACTCGAAGAAGTATTGACTGCCCATCAGGACCGTGTGGATCGAACTCTGGTTCGCTCCCCGGTATCCGGCACCGTCAAAAAGGTCAATCTCAATACTCTGGGTGGCGTAGTCCAGCCTGGGATGGATTTGATGGAAGTCGTGCCACTGCAGGACCAGCTGCTGATCGAAGTCCAGATTCGCCCGAAAGATATTGCTTTTTTAAGGCTGGGTCTGAACGCCATCGTCAAGGTCACTGCCTATGACTATGTCATTTATGGCAGCCTCAAGGGCACCGTGGATCACATCAGTGCCGACACGATTCAGGACGAAAACGGCCAGAGCTTCTATATTGTTCGGGTCAGAACGGAAAAAAGCCATCTGGGCACTTCCGAAAAGCCGCTACCGATCATTCCAGGAATGCAGACCAGCGTAGACATTCTTACAGGAAAAAAATCGGTTCTGGATTATTTGCTCAAACCCATCATCAGAGCCAGACATTCCGCTCTGCGAGAGGCTTGAGCAAAAGACTTTTATTAGAGTGAGCCTGAAATCAGAGCCACTCAAGACTCCGTTTCAAACATTTATTTTTTAACGCCGACTTGAATTTGCTGAGGTATCCGATGGCCAACGAAGATTCAGCAGTAACCCCTACTGTTACCGTTGTCACCGCTCGAGGTGTGAAGGACCCTGACACCGGACTTCCCATTGAACTGGCAAAAGGCACCACTTTGCCACTGAGCCTGCCCCTGGAAGTCGTACCGGGCGGTAGCCTGACAGTAGAGCTTAACGGCAAGCTGCTTCAGATCACGGAACCCGGCACCATGACACTGGGCCAGCACCTGAAAACAGCTGCCACCATTGCCCCGGATGTCACCACCGAAGTCATAACCGAAACGATTGTCGAGCCGGAAGAGCCCACAGCAGAACAGAAAGCCGCTATGGCCAAAGCGGCCAAGGTTTCATCGCCCAGTGATGCCGGTAGTATTGAAATGCCGGCTGTGGTTGAAGTTGATCAGCTGACAGCACTGCCTGAATCCAGTGACAGTCAGATCACGCAATTGCTGAATGAAACGGCCGAGGCCAGGGCCACTCGTGCAGAACTGGATCAAAAGGAAAAAGATCAGAAAGAAGCTGCTGAGAAAGCATTGGCGGAGCCCAGTTACACGACTCAAGCAGCCATTCCTGCCACGCTGCTGACACCTGCCAAACCGGCACCAGCAGCTGCTGTAGCCCCCCCGGAAGTACCCAAAGTCACAGCTATTAACCCCGACAGTGGCGTTCAGGGTGATGGTATTACCCGACACTCTGATCTGGACGTTGAAGGTACTGGCAGACCTGGCGATCTGATTCGCCTGTTTGTTAACGAAGAAGCCACTCAAAAAACGACAACTGTCGATAACAAGGGCAACTGGATCATCAGCTGGCAAGCTCCGGGAGAAGGTCAATTCGACTTGTCAGCCAAAGCCATCGCAGGTGGTATGACCAGTGATGCGTCTGAGCCCATGCACATCACCGTGGATCAGACACCTCCCAGACATGAAATCGAGACACCAGAGTTCACTGTCTATAACCTCTCCCCAGTCGAAATTTCGGGCACATGCACACCTGGTTTACAGGTTGCCATTACCCTGGATGGCAAACCAGCAGGGTATTTCCAGCCCACCGAAACGGGTGAATGGACACTCGACCTGCCCTTGCCTGCAGAAGCCCATGGTGATTACGTTTATCAGTTCACCATCACGGATGCAGCGGGTAATGCCACCACCCGTGATGTCACTGTTCGTTCCATTACCGCTGTTTACGATGTCAAAGTATCTCCGGACTCAGGCAAAGAAGGTGATGGCATCACCAATGCTGAAAACATAACAGTCTCTGGCAAATGCCCACCGAACAGTACTGTCTTTCTTCAGTACACCACTGACGGGTCGCCTCAAACCAGTCAATACCCCTGCTCTCCTGAAGGAGAGTGGACAAGTGAAAGCATCCACCTGCCTGCAAATGCTGTCTATCCGTTTGCGGCCAGGGTCAAACTGTCTGACGGCAGTTTTTCAAAGCTGGTCGAGTTCCATGTTGAGCGCGACTCAAGAGCTTACCTGCAACTTGAAATTGACGATCCTTTCTACACCAATATCAACCCTCCTGTTATCAAGGGTGAAGCAGAAGCCAACTCTCACATTACCGGTGAATTAAGTCAGCAGGGATCCGTCAAGGCCAGGGCAGAAGTCGATGTTAACAGTCCTTTCAGCCTGCACTTCAAAACCGTTGACTCACAAACCTCCAGACTGCCCGACGGCGATTATGGCCTGAAAGCTGTTCTGACCGACCGGGCAGAAAATACTGCAACCCAAACCCGAAAACTGGTATTGGATACTGTTGCGCCTGACACTCCAGACAAATTGACGGTAGAAGCAGCAGGTGTTCAGCCACTGGATGATGGCTTTCAGGTAAAGAGCTTCACGTTCACTGTTTCTGGTGTAGCTGAACATGAGGGCCACATAGTTCGCCTTGAACTGCCCAATGGGCAGGTTTATGACCATGTCAAAGCAGGCAAAGATGGTGTCTGGTCTCAACCGGTTTCTGTGTCATCTGAAGGCCGTTATGTCATTAAGGTCTTTGAAACCGATCTGGCCACTAACTCTACTCCCCAGCCAGGCTCTGTCACTGTTGCTGTAGAAGGCGTTCCTCTGCAAATTTTAGGTGTGGCGGATCAGGAAGCCACGGCTCAACTGAAGACAGACGACACTCTGACTGTTCGGTTCAACCTGAACAAAACAGCGGTGGTGTCTGACTCAGGAGAGATTACCTGCAGACTGAACCTTCTGAACAAGGACAACACGGTCTTCAAGGAAGTCACTGCAACACTGGATCGTGACGCGACGGATTCAGCCAGCAAGCAGTTGGTATTCAGCTACAGGATCGCCAGTGGTGACCATGCTGAAGGCGTTGAGGTTGTTTCCAACTCTCTGGTAATGACAGATGAAGCTGCCATTAAATCCACACTGGGCACACCCCTTCAAACAGATTTTGAGCAGGCCACTCTGGCTGGTCTGCATATTGATGCTATAGCGCCTAATACACCTGTCATTCTTTCAATCAGTCCGGACTCAGGCAACAGCGACAGTGATCTTAGAACCAATGTCGAAGAGTACTCCCTGAAAGGCCAGGCTGATGCAGGGTCAGAAGTACTGCTGTTTGACCATGGTGTTGCCCTGACCCTGCCTGAAAAAATCATTGCGTCTGAAGGCGGATTCTGGGAAGTTCTCATTGAAGAGGCTAGCAAGGAATACACTGCCAGCTATACCGCCCAGTGCAGGGACAGTTTTGGCAACCTCAGTGCCTTGTCAGCCGCCAAAGAGGTGATCGTAGACCAGGTCAATCCACACCTCGTGTCTCTGGAAGGTACAACAACCAGTACAGCCACCTCACTTAAAGCAGGCACTGAGGTCACTTTCAAGCTGGTCTTTAATGAAACCGTCCAACTGACTGGCAAGCCCGTTCTGAACATTAAAGTCGGTGACCAGGTTGTTCCGCTGGAGGTTAAAGCCGAAGGTGATGACCTGATTGCCCTGTATACCGTACAGGAAGGCTTTCAGGACTCCGATGGCATTACCGCTCATTCTTTTGTATTCACTTCACAACAGCCGGGTGCAGAGGGGCAGCCTCCTGCCACTGTTAACCTTGGCCTGATTACTGATTTATCAGGAAACCCTGCTGAAAGCGATCTCGAAAGCCTGCAGAATACACATATTCTGATTGATGCGATCACACCTGAGATTGTTATTGATCCACCCAAAGCGACAGCAGACGCTCAACCTGTTATTTCAGGTACCTCTTCAGAGCCCCTTAGCCAGCTCGAACTTTATGTTGAAGGCAGCAAGGTGGACATTGAAGAGGTTCAACTTGAGGCCAATGCGTGGTCAGCAAAACTGAGCCAGCCACTGGCCACTGACAAGCATTACTCACTGAAAGCGGTGGGTCTTGATAAAACCGGAAATGAAGGGGCTTCTGAACCGGTTGACCTACATATTGATGCCTCTCTTCCCTATGTATCCATTACTTCCCAACCCTACAGCCATAGTGCGAATCTGGTCATTGAAGGGATCAGTAACATTCACAACGGGAAGGTTCAGCTTTCCCTGAATAAAGGCCAGTTCACTGATCTGGATACCGACGCACAAGGTAACTGGCAATACACCGTTACAGCTGCAAGTGAAGGACTCTATCAGGTTGAAGTCACAGCAACAGGTGAGAATAAACTCAGTGATACCGCCAGAATAGAAATAACTCTGGATAGAACTGCGCCTGTTTTCGTGAGTGAACTGGGAGAGATTTTCACCAATAACCAGCCTGTCTTTTCCATGAAATTGGATACAGAGGCTGATTATCTTAAAACTGTCTGGTTAGCAGTCAATAACGAAACCGTACTTGCTACCTACAACTCTGCGACAAAATCCTGGGATGCCACTCCCCTGACGCCTCTGATACAGGGCGAACAGAAGATTATTTTCCAGGCGGTTGACCTTGCAGATAACGAGGGCCGCTACGAAAAAATCATCCATGTTGACTCTTTAGCACCCTACATTGAACTGGATCAGTCTTGCCTGAGTGCACCGGCCCTGACACCGGTATTCTATGGTCATGGTCAGAATGGCACCAAAGCAAAGCTGCTTATAAAAGACAAGGTATCCGGTGACACACTGGACTCACTGAGTCAGACTGTTTCCCAGGGCAGCTGGAAAGTCACAGCGCACAAAGCACTGCCTGCCGGTGATTACACCGTTCAACTTACAGCAGAAAAAGAATTCAGTGACGGTCAGACACTGGTCAGCAAAACCGTTGAGTTTGATCTTGCCCTGCAAGCTCCACCTGAAACAACGCCTCCTGCTCCAGATCAGGACCTGTTACTCACGCTGGACGCGATAAAGCCCTGGCATAACCTTAAGAAAGCGGTATCCCTATCTGGTCAGGCAAAAGAAGGCAGCCTTGTTTCTGTCACAATTGACGGCCATGACATGGGGGAAGTCACTGCTGCCCCCAATAATACCTGGCAAATGCCTCTCAGCCCTGAGCAGCTCTCTGTTCTGAAAGACAAAGAGGGTGCTCAGGATATTCTGGTACAGGCTCGGCTTGATAAAGCCGTCGCCGAAGTTAAGAATGTTCTGTTTGGGGTAGATACCACTGCGCCTGAAATCACCTTGAATCCCCTTGAGGTTTCAGGTTCAAAATACACGTTCAGTGGTACTTTCTCCGAACAGCACCCCTATTCTGAAGCCATCAGAGTCCTGGTCATTGATACCCGCAAGGACTCCCAAGACCCATCCAACTACATTCGTCTGACCCCTCAGTTAAAGGACGGTCTCTGGAAAGCGGAGTTAGACGCCAGTGACCTGCCTCCGGGCGACAAGTACCTGCTCATAGTCAAAAGTAAGGACAAGGCAGGCAATGACACGACTGAAAAGCAAACATTCAATATTGAAACCGCTGCCGAACCCACTCCGCCTGAGCCAGCAACAGGCCTTGAACTAACGCTTGCTCAGTGTCCTGACTGGATCAACTTACAAAAGCCGTTCAAACTGTCAGGCTCCGCCAAAGAAGGCAGTCAGGTCAGTGTCGCCATTGCCGGCCATGATTTCGGCACAGCCACCGCAGACACCAATAATGTCTGGAAACTGGATATCTCTCCGGAATCACTTCAGGCCGCTCTTTCCGGTCAGGAAGGCGTGAAAGACGTTCTGGTAACGGCCTCCCTGGGTGAAGATAAAGACAGCAAACAGGATCAGGTGGGCATCGACACCACCGGACCTGTCGTTACCCTTGACAGTTACACGACCACTGCCACTCATCATGAGTTCACCGGTCACATCGAAGAAGCCCATCCAGCCAAAAAAGGCTTAAAACTGCATCTGGTTGATATGGAGAAAGGCTCCAGCGACCAGAGCCATTACATCAAGCTGACCCCAAAAGTTGAGGGTAATCAGTGGACTGCCAGCATCGAGCACAGGGAAGCTCTCACACCGGGTGATCATTATCTGCTGCTGGCCAGTAGCAGGGATGCAGCCGGCAACGTGTCTTCCAATAAATTACGCTTTGATCTCAAAGTTCCAGAAGTTAAAGCACCAGAGCCTACTGAAACACCTGAACCAGCAGCTCCAGTCGCCATCAAACTGACTCTGGATCCCCTGCCCCAACTGACGAATCTTGGCAAGTCCTTGTCGATTTCCGGCCATGCTTCGTCTGGCAGCGTCGTTGCTGTGGAGATTGGAGGGCAGTCACTGGGCTCTGCTACGGCCAAGCCGAACAATACCTGGGAACTGCTGCTCAGTCCGGAACAGCTGAAAGGTCTGCCCGATGGATCACTGAACGTTGTTGCCAGCACACTCCTTGATGGTACCAGAAGCACTGATCAGGCTACCCTTGTCGTTGATCAGTCAATGCCGTTGCTGACACTAGATACCCCGATCTGCACACAAGAGACACCGGTATTCACGGGTACCATTGAAGAGCCCCACCTGGCTTCTTTTGAAATCCAGTTGCTCAACGGTGCCGGTCATGTTCTGGATACTCTGGTAGTCACTTACCCTGAAACAGGTACCTGGAAGGCAACAGGTACCCAGCCACAGCCATCAGGAGATGACTACCAACTGACCTGGACTGCCACTGATCAGCTGGGGCAGAAAAACGTTAATACACTGCCTTGCGCTATCCAATTTACACCAGCGACTGAAGAACCAGAATCACCCGTTGATCTGGGACTGACTCTGGGCAAAGTCCCTGAATGGATCAATCTTCAACAGTCTGTGACCCTTTCCGGTACAGCTAAAGAAGGCAGTGCCGTCCGTGTTGCCATTGCTGGTCAGGATTTTGGTACTGCGACTGCAGGCAGCAATAACGCGTGGCAGAAGGAGATTACTCCAGAGGATCTTAAGACCCTTCTGACAACCGGGGAAGGTCTGAAGGAAGTGCTGGTTCAGGCTTATCTTGGTAAAGATTCTGCTACTGCCAATGGTCAGCTGGGCATCGATACTACGAAACCCGCCATCACTCTCGATAACTATACAACCTCTGAAACCCATCACGTTTTCAGTGGTAGTTTCACTGAGGCCCATCCTCTAAAAGCAGGTATGCGGGTACGCCTTTTCGATTCAGGGAATGACCCCAGTGACAAAAGCAAGTACCAGCTCCTTGAAACCAAGATGCTGGATGAGCAGCACTGGCAAGCCCAGATCAAACACAGTGATGTCCCACCACTGGTGGAGAGTTATGGTCTGCTACTCAAGAGTCAGGACAAGGCCGGTAACGACTACTCCAAAAAAGAGCTTTTTGAACTAAAACCTCTTGTCGAGACCAGGAAACCTGCCATTGAAGTTGAAATCACTGCGGCACCGGCTGTCAGTGCATTGAATGAGAAGTTTGAAGTTTCAGGAACCGCCAAAGCGGGCAGCACCATGGCGTTTGAGCTTGGCTCACTGAAGCTGGCACTGGCACCGGTTGTAGGTGGCGACGGCCTCTGGAAAGTCACTTACGCTGATATTCCTGAGACAGACCGCACATCTCTGCCCGAAGGTCCTTTGACATTCAAAGCCATAGCTTCTCTGGAGGGTCATGAGACCTCTGCCAAAGAGCAGTCAATTGTCGTCGATCGTACTAAACCCGAGATAACCATTGATCATGAAACACTGGTTGATCCTGAGCAGAAGTTTACGGGTACCTTCACCGAGGACCACCTCGAAGGCATCAGTGCAAAGCTGGTTGCCAGCGACAATACAGAGTTACCGCTGCAGGTGACTTGGGAAGGAAACAAGTGGACAGCCATTGGCCAGCACAGTCTCGCTAAAGGTAATTTCCAGTTTCATATCACGGTAACAGATCAGGCTGGAACCACCCATACAGCAAAAGAAGAGTTAAAACTGGTTGCTGCTGAAACGCCAGAAGGCCCGTTAGCCCAGGCCATCCTGGACCCGGCATCTCTGGCTACAGAACAGACAACGCCTGTACTGCAGGGAACCCTCTCGGATATTAATCATGAGCATCTTCAAGGACTGACCCTTGAACTGGTTAACAAGCAAACCAGTGAGAGATTATCTCTTCAGGTAGAACCTGAAGAAAACTGGAATGTTCAGGTGCCTGAGGCGTTGAAACAAGGCAGTTATACCGTCACTCTCTATGCTCTGGATAAAAACAACCAGCACACAGAACTGGCTTCTGACACTCTGGACGTGTTTGGCAAAGATCATCTCTTCACCCTGGTGGAAGCGCAAGGCGCAAGCCTGATTGATGGCAATCTCTTCCTGCCGCTCAATAGTCAGAACAAAGTTGAAGGGAAAGTTACGGTAAAAACCATTCCCGACTCTGATCTGAAACTGATGCTGGTCAACCCTTCCAAAGGGGCAGGTAATATCCCTTCACCCGATGGGCAACCGGTTAAGACCAACAAATTTGGTAAAGCCACCTTTGACCTGTCTTCCATGCCAGCAAGTCCTGGAGGCCTTTATACAAGTGGCTTCACAGTCAAAAGCCCGGGCAGTGAAAGAGGCAGAGCCGATGTTTTCTATCTGGCCATGTCACCCATTCCTGTCTATCACTACAGCTTTAATACCCAGACCAGTGCCGATCTGACAACCCAGTTCAGATCCCTGACCTTTGGACAATACAGTCCGATTGAAGGCAGTATGCCTGCTGTTGCTGGAACCTTTGGGGCAGGCGTTCAACTGGGTCACGGTCATCTGGTCAATAGCGGCCTACCCGATATTCTCAAAGGCGACTTTACTGTCTGCGCTGACCTTCAGCCTTCCCCGGATTCATCAAACTTCACCCTGATGGGTAGACCTGATGGTCTGATGATTGGCCTGATAAACGATAAGGGACAGATAGGCGTATCTGCTGGAAAACAGGCTGTCTTTTCCCATTCCATCCTCGGACAGGATGTACCCTTCCACCATGTCTGCCTTTCCCGATCTGTAAACCCGGAGGGAACGCAGAGTACGGTAGCGATTGCCGTCGATGGCAAGATGGAAGTAGAGAATGGAAAGCTGGATCACCCGAATGGTGTCAACACAGATATTACCGCCATCGGTGGTTACCTTGATGATGAAGGCCATATCATTGAAGCGGAAGGTAAACTGGACAACCTGAAAGTCTTCAATGAAGCCAACAGAATGGTCGATGCTTCATCGGATCTTTATGTGGTCTGGAGCTGCCCCGACAACGGCAAGTGTGCCCAGAACGAGTATCTGCCGTTGGGCCAGGAAGCTGTACAAATGAGTTCACTGAGTCAGGGCGGTGACCTGTACATTGAATTCGCGGGGCTCAGAGCAGCCTCGAATAAAGGTTACACTTTCAATGCAGAGTTTGATGTTCGTTTTAATGGACAGCCCGTTACGGCCGACGCGCAGTCACCGGGATTATTCAAGTTAACCGGTGTCAGTGCTGAAAACCTGGGCTCACTGGAAATCAGACCCAGTAACCCCGATTCCATTTATCTGAATGACGGGGGCGACTCGATTAAATCCTATGGCTACACCGTCAAAATGGCGACCAGTCTTGAAGGTCTGAACCATCCGGAACTGACCGTCCGATTGGATTCTGATCGTCTTGAGACCAGTGGCAAACTTCACAACGTCCTGTCTCTGCCCGGCTCACAGGTGGTGATGCATTACCATCAATCTGCGAACCCCGAGGATAAGCCAATGAGGGGTGAAGAACTCAACAGACCGATTCAACAGGATCACTTCCATGCGGTCGAAGGGGGCAAAGTTGCTAACTACGACCCACAGCATGACATCATTGATCTCAACAAGTTGTTAAGCGGTGAACATAAGGTACCTTCCGGTGTCCAGGAACTGGCTGCCCTGCTTTGCACCCGGGAAAAAGCCGGTAGCGAAGGCCTGATTGATCAGGTACTGATTCGCCATAAGGAAAATGCTGGTGACAGTCACTGCGATTGCCACTCCAAAGACGATCCGGCTTATACCGTCAACCTGCTGGACCCCATGCATCAGCCACTTCTGGTTGTGAACTATGACGGTCTGCAACATGACCTCTATCCTTCTTCCTGAGTACGTCTGATACCCGGGACTCCCGTCGCCCACCCGAAATCGCTTCGGGTGGGCATTCTTTCTCACCTACAGGTAATTATTGTCGAGACGAGCTATGAACAAGAAAGAACTTGTTGAACAGGTCGCGGAACAATCCAACCTTTCAAAGAACAAGGCAGAGCAAGCAGTCAATGCCTTTATCCAGAACACTCAGGACACCCTCGCAAAAGGCGATATCGTGCAACTGATTGGGTTTGGAACATTCTCCGTGGTGGATCGAGCGGCTCGCAAGGGCAGGAATCCCCAGACAGGCCAGGAAATCCATATTCCGGCCTGCAAGCTGCCTCAATTCAAACCCGGGAATAAATTGCGAGATGTGGTGAAGTAGTCAGCCGCTTCCAGCAATGAACATTTGGGTCACTTCTCCCAATTTCATTCATGCCCTATCAGGACAAATACCTGCCATGAAATAAAAAAGCACGGTCTTTGTCCTGATTTCCGCTGCTGAAGTGTTGAAACTCAGGCCATAGCCTTCATAACGTTGAGAATGGCTCTTTTCTTTTTCAGATTCATTCGATTCAGCGTTCTGATGATTTCATCATCCACTTTGGTGTCACAGATGGTATCTACCGGAGCCGACAGATACTGATTCCCTCGACCTGTTGCCAACCATTCAAATGAAACTTCCAGTAACTCAGCCATTTTTCTGAGATTCTCAAGGCTGGGACTGCTCATCTCGGTTTCCCACTGTGCCAGAGCACTTCTGGAAACGCCGATCAAATCAGCCAGGGCTTGTTGAGATAAACGCTTTTCCTTGCGTGAACGAAGGATCCTTGTTGTCAGGTTCATCCTTGAACTCTCATAGATAATCGGAAGAAAGATATCTTATTAAGATTTAGTGTAACACAAGCTCTGGTAATGACCGGTGGCAATTAAAGATTCCTTTCTCCCATCCACCTACATGAGCGCTTCCCCTCTCAACCCGCTTTCATAATCAACCCTGATTGATCCAGGGCAGGCCTGATAACTTCAAGGACATGACTGGGCTGGATCGCCTTCAGACACTGATTATCAACGCAGCTGGTTTTCCTGTGGTTACCTGCACTGACACAAGGTGAGCAAGGTAAACCGGCATATATAGGGGTGGAATTACCCAATGCACCATAGAGCGCCGGAGTTTCGGGGCCGAAAATCACGAAAGTCTTCAACTCAGTAACAGAAGCAAAGTGAGGCGGCCCTGAATCATTGGACAACATAAGTTCTGACAGTGAGTAAAGTGGCACCAGCTCCCTGAACTCAAACACTCCTGCACTGTTCAGGCATCTCTCACTGTCTGTTCGTTCCTTTAAAACCTGAGCTTCTGCCCGTTCACCAGGAGCACCAGTGATCACCACCAGAATATCGGAATATTCTGCCAGCAGGGATTGAATCACCTCCACATAGCGATCCTGCATCCAGCGCCGCTGAGGGAGCAAATCACTGGCGTTAGGGTTCACCAGCACCAGACGCTGCTTACCTGGCTCAAAATCACTGCAAATCGACTTGAGCTTACCCACTACGGACTCTTGCAGACCTTCATCCACTTCTGCTCTGGCCAGCTTAATTGCTTCGTCGAAACCATCCTTTTGATAGGGCTGATGTGGGTTATTTTGAGAAGCTCTCACCAGAGTCATGAAATTTCGGGAAATATGGGTGTGGGGGTTATACATCACAGGGTGCGTTAAATGGTCACCACGATACAGCCCTTCTTCATGAACACGGTCAAATCCTGCCCGGTTATCAGCGCCACTCAAACGGCTTAGAATGGCTGTAAACCGTGAGAACAGTTCCAGATCAATAACTGAATCAATGTTCTTCTTGCGGCACCAGATTAAAAACTTGAGACTGCTGATGGCCAACGTAAAAAGATTGTCTGGCTTAATCAGAAAGACATTGTCCTTCTCAATGGTGTTTAACAAATGAAGACTGGCAACATTCTTATCAAATATAACGAAATGCAGTGTTTTGCCCTGCTCTTTTAACCAGCGCATGGCTGGGTCGGCAAGAATAGCACTGCCCATTTCTGACAATTCAATGAACAGTACGTTTTTGGAATTCGTATTCTGATTTCTACGAAGCCTGTCCATTGGCCAGAAAATCAATCTCAGTAGAAAACAAATGGGCACTCCGGCATAGCGATCAACCCATCGCATGGTATCCACTTTCACAGGTTTGCCCCCTTGGCAATATTGGACTGCCGTCCTGCAAATACAAAAACAGTGGCAATGGTGAAATTAAAGAGCATGCCTGCCATAACACCGGTTATTAGCGCTAACTGTTTGTATTCCATAAAGAAAGGTATGAATGTCGTTAATAAATAATAAGTGCCCCAGTTGGGTAAAAAACTGACCAGACACATGCTCAGGTATTTACTCCACTGCTTCAGCTTTTTCTCTTTGGGCACATGTGAAAAGGTAAAAGTTCGGTTCCAGAACCAGTTCCAGCTCGCCGCCACCCAGTAAGAGCCCCCACGAGCCAGCAAATGAGGCACGCCAAACCATTGACCCAGTAAGGTATAAACCCCCATATCCACCAGGAACCCACTGGCACCGACCATACCGAACTTGGTTAGCCGCTGCCCCAGCACAAAGCCTTTATTCATAAGGGTTCCAGGCTTCTTCAAATGAGCTTCCAGCTCATCTTTATAGAGTGACACTGTGCAACGGAAGCAAAGCACCAGGGCCAGAAATGACAAAATGAATTGAAAGTAGAGCACCGGTGCTTCAGAGCGATAACCATTGTCATAAAAAGGTAAGACAGCAACACACAGCAACCCGAGTAAAATGAACGCAACCCGGCTTTTCAGTCCAGAGACCATTTTACTGGCCAGATAATCCCCAATAACTACAGAAAGAATCCCCACCCAGGCACCCAGAAAAATATCGAAGGGCCAATGAGCTCCTACTACCACTCTCGACAATCCGGTCAGGCTGGAAAATAATAAAACCAGCCAGCGTATTTGGGGTTTTAAATAGAGGCACGAAAGTCCAACCAAAAGAAAAACCGTTCCGGTGTGCCCCGAAGGCATGGTATCGGTTTTTAATACGGGACCCAGAACATTCACAGCATCCAGACCCAAAGCACCCACCGGTCTTAATGAAGGCAGCAGTGCTTTGCCACCATTTAAAAGAACAGCACCCACCAGCATGGTTAAAATAACCGCCAGTTGTTTATCAGGCTTTTTATAGAAGAGCAGCATGGTCAGCGGGAATAGAAAAAATCCGTCCCCGAGATTGGTCAATAAAATCCAGAAAGTCGCACCCGGCCATTCACCGCCCCAGCTATTCACCTGATAGAAAACAGAATGATTTAGCGCAGTGACTGAGAGCAAAGCCACAAAGGGAAGCAAAAGGTAGCTAGCTTTATAGATCGTTGAGCGAGACCGACCAGAATCTACTCCGAACAATTCGGACATTCCTTAATAACCTCGAAACCTATCTAAACAGCTTTTAGCGATGGAATTATTGATTCATCCTTTAAGGATGAAAATTTCAAGCACTAAAAACTAAGTTACAACAGACAGCAGAATATGCAAAGACAGTATAAAAAGGTTGATGTGAATCAAATGTGAAATGAGAGCAGTATAGACACTCTGAAAGGCAAAAAAGTTCAAAGAATGTGAATCATTATGGTTAATTTAAATACATACTCCGTGATCCTGAGCTTGTCGAAGGATGCTGATAAAATACTTCGACAAACTCAGTTCGAAAGCTATGAGGTTTAGCGCTGAGTTGCACTATTGTTTAGCTTGAGGGCTCACACCGATAAAACTGAAATTGATTTACTTTTATACCATCCAGAATCGCCTCCTGCTCATCCACCAGTGTGCAAGAAAAGCCCTGCAGATCAAGGTGGCCATTTTCTGGAGCTGATTTTTTATCCCTTACCAACAGCCCATAAGTTTCAACGTCCGGTTTACCATGCCAGAAATCAAACTGGGTCAATCGATCAGTCAGCAATTGAACCGGTTGAGGATAGGCATACCAGGCAATTCGGCTGGCCTTACTCCAGTTATCAACCATCAAGACCGGTTCAATGCCCGCTTCCGTCACCCAATCCTGCCTTAGTGACTCAGCCTGATCTGCGGCTTCTTCCCACCCCACCAGATCCTTGATGGCCGGTGCCATAAATGGGAATGTCGACAAAGGCATAAAGGCCAGGAATAAAAAGACAAAACCAATCAACGATAAGGACAGCACGGATGAGAACAGTGCCAGGATTTTCACCCAGAGTTTTGACCAAGCTCGGCAGATCCAATAGGCAGAAAGCGGGGCCAGTAATGTCCAGCCCAGCGCAGGCCAGTTAGGCAAAACCGTTCCATCCCCTGCTGACCAGCTAATGACCAGCAGTACCGGAAAAGCACTCCAGATAATCAGCCAGCAGGAAGCTCTGTCTTGTTCTGGAATTCTGTTTCGAATCAAGGAAACGGTTGCCGCTATGGCCGCCACATAAGCCAGAATGGAATACAGAATCATCTGGGCTAACTGCATGGATATGGCTTCTTTGGCCGACCACTCCTTAACACCCACTCCCCGGTCAAACTGGTAAGCTAGTGATGCCCAATCATTCTCAGCATTCCAGATGAGTACAGGTGCAATGGCCACCAGTGCAATTATTGCCGCCAGCCAAGGTCCCAAATTCAGCAGCCACTTCAAGCCATGGTGCTGAACCATGAAAATAATCATACCCAGAGGAAGGAAAACCGCTGTGTACTTGCTCAAGCCAGCCAGTCCATAGACCAGACCCAGCATGACCCAATCCAACAATCGGTTTTCCTTATGAATACGACTGATCAATTCCAGAGACAGTAACCCAAACACCATCAGTGGAAGATCTGGCACCAGCCCCCAGCCCATCAGCTGTAATATAGGAGCGGTATTGATCAGAAAAACGGCGACCAGACCCGTCCAGGCAGGCCCCTCAGGAAACAGTTTGCTGCTCACCCTGTAAGCCAGATAGCTGCTCAAGGCGTATAAAATGGCTGGAATCAGTCGTACGGTAAATTCATCGTAACCCAGAGGCGCCACCAGCATTTGCAACCAACCCACCATGGGAGGATGGTCAAAATAACTGAGCGCCGGATACAAGGCATAAAGGGCATAATGAGCCTCATCCACCCCCAGCGGTACACCTGATGCCATTATGAGATGAATCAGGAAAACACCAAAAATAATCCCCCAGGCTGCTAAACGCCCACGTTCCTGCATGAATTCTGTCCCGGAAAAGTTGATAGGAGGTGGCCACAAAGCCACCTGCCAGGTGATCTGCATCCTTCAGGAAGTGAGTAAAGATCTGAATCAAATCTGTTCAGAGGGATTCTAATCGACCCTACCCATACCGAATATGAACACATATCTTTCACACTCTACGACGATCACTGTCTAAAAAAAGTGCATTTAATAATTAACACGAAAACGATTAACTTGTCAGTGGTTACCCGACTTCGGTTAAAACATTATAAGGCTGCTTCCGTTCATCATTATTATGAGAAAAACAGCCGAATGATTTGCTGGTAGGCATGCATGCCCAGATAGATGCCAACAATGCCCATGACACCGGAAAGGTAGGGAGGCGCAGGAATAGGAAGTTTGAGCGCACTGAACAGAAACCCGACAAACAGCCCTGTCACTGTGGCAATGATGACTTCATACATGGGGAAACCACTCTTCAGAGAGTCAGAGGAAAAGCATAAATCTGATCAGGGTGTAAACCCGAATCATCCGATATGAAGAGGGAATATAGAAGAAAATGGCGGATTCAGAAATGAAGAACTGGATGAGCCGGTAAAGACCAGCTCATCCAGAGACAGGCATTAAATAGCCAGGGTCAGGAACAGACCAGCAATGGTGGCACTCATCAGGTTAGAGAGTGTACCTGCTACAACGGCTTTCAGACCGAAACGGGCAATATCGTGACGACGGCTTGGCGCCATAGAGCCCAGACCACCCAGCAGGATAGCAATAGAAGAAATGTTGGCAAATCCACACAGGGCGAAAGTCAGGATGGCCTGAGAACGATCAGACAGCAATTCAACACCGGCTTTGGCGGCTGCTTCCGGATCGATGTAGTTAGCCAGGCTGGAGAAAGCAACAAATTCGTTCACGATCACTTTCTGACCCAGGAAGCTGCCTGCAGTCAGAGCTTCAGACCATGGCACACCGATGACGTAAGCCAGAGGAGAGAATACATAACCCAGAATCAGCTCAATGGTCAGGTCAGGATAACCGAACCAGCCACCGGCCCAACCCAGAAGACCGTTGGCCATGGCAATCAGGGAGATGAAAGCCAGCAGCATGGCACCAATCATGGCAGCCAGCTTAAGACCATTGGCTGCACCAGAGGCTGCCGCATCAAAGACGTTGGCTGGTTTTTCGTCAGCAGATTCTTCTTCGATATCGTCTATGTCATCATTCGGTGTCTCAGTTTCTGGCTTGATAATTTTTGCCATCAACAGACCACCAGGAGCCGCCATGAAGCTGGCAGCAATCAGGTATTTCAATTCAACACCCATGCTGGCATAGCCAACCATTACTGCACCCGCAACAGAAGCAAGACCACCCACCATAACAGCAAACAGTTCGGACTGAGTCATACGGCTGATGAAAGGGCGTACCAGCAGAGGCGCTTCTGTCTGGCCAACAAAAACGTTAGCTGCAGCAGACAGAGATTCTGTACGACTAGTGCCCAGCACTTTGCGCAGTGCACCACCAAACAGTTTGATGACGATCTGCATGATTCCGAGATAGTACAGAACCGCTACCAGGGAGGCGAAGAAGATGATGACAGACAGAACGTGAACGGCAAAGATAAAGCCAAGCTTAAAGTTGGCCAGATCACCAAACAGGAAACCAATACCGTTAGAAGCGTATTCCATGATAGCGTTCACGCCATTGGTAATACCTTCAAGAACGTATTGTCCGGCTGGAAAATAAAGAACAAATGCACCAATACCAGCCTGAATGGCAAAGGCTCCACCTACCGTTCGTAATTTTATCGCTTTACGATTGTCTGATAATAGAATTGCGATACCAAGCAGGACTGCAATTCCTACCAAGCTTATAAGCACGTGTTGCATGGGAATGATCACCTAAAAACAGATTCTCGGGCATTATACTTATATCAAATGGTTTTTACAGAAAGTAATTACCGAACGAAAGCATAATAATGACACACCCTTTACAGGAATCTACAGAGTCCTCCAGTTCCCAGAATTTTCAGTGAATTGACTTAAATCAATCCAGCCCAGACTGTAAGACATCGACTTACTATTAAAGCATGTTTTCCAGAATCTTTTTTCTCGTTAAAGAAAATATCAGTACAGGAATGATAAAAACCAGCCACGTTCTTTGGAACAATACGTACAACCAAGAACATTCAATCAGCCAGGTATAATAAATATTTAAAATAAACGACTATTTATTCTTAAATAGAAGTACTAAAAATTAATTTCTAAATAACTTCCCGTTTTACACAAGAATTCCATTCACCCTGAGTTTGTAGAAGGATCGTGGCATTGGGCTATGACAGGCTCAGCAAGAACGGGTTTTGAGAGGGCTTCTATAAAGAAGGCAACTCCAGATAAGTCCGAAGTAACCTGACTAGCAATTTTATAGACAATCAAAAGAAGTCATTAGGGAATGATGAACGATAAAAGAAAATGAAGCCGATCTTGCTTAACAAGAATAATTCTGGCGTGACTGGAAGGATAAAATCATTTTCTAACTGATTTCTTCCTTATTTTTTTTGGAACCTTTTTGACCGTCCGCTCTGCATACTGCTTTTTAAACTCAGGCGGCAAACCGGTAATCCCATCGTTATACCAGTGATTCACCAGGAACCATTTGGCATCTGTCAGAGGTTTATCCAAAGCCTCCATAAACCAGGCAGCCGCTTTCGGATACTTCTTCAAAAAGACATCAAGGTTTCTGTCGTTTGCTGCAAAATTGAAATAATCTCCGACATAGCCCCACTCAGCCTGGGAAACCGTTTGTGCACCTTGTTCGACGAGCCACTCATTAACAGCTTCGAGGGAGTCTGAGTTAAGAACCCATGCTGGAGCACCATGATAGGCCTTGCTGAGAGATGACCTGGACAATTTCGTAGCGGGTGGTCCCAGAGAATATTCAAGCACCTGAAAGGGATAGGCTACAAAACCTTTATCTTCATCGACAAGAACACGTTTTCTCCCCAGACGCATATACGCATGATTCTCTTTCATAAACTGCTCATACTTGGCGAAGTACTCCAACCGCTTGGCCGTTGTTCCAACATTCACCGTTGTGGTTCCGCCATCAGGCTTTTCAACATCCGAAGCTTCATACTTCCAGAGATACTCCCTGAGCGTCTCTCCCTTTTTATTCACTACTGTGTCCAGCTGCTCATCGGTAAAAACCGGTTCTGTAGCGCGGGTAGGAACCAATCGACCATTAAACATTTTCAGCAGACCTGCTGGCATGTCCTTGAACGCAATGGCATGTTCCATAAGTTCAGGCTGTTCTAAAGCTTCTCCTGTTGCCTTTGAGTCTTCTTCCGCCTCCAGCAAATCGCTTTGATGCATCCTCGATAGCCAATCAACCATCTCCACAGGATGCTTCCTGAAATAGTTCATGGCCTTCATGGCAAACACACCGCAACTGGCAAAATCCTTCTGCAGCATGTCATGGGGATAGAAAGCCATCAGCTGCTTATCCGGATGAAGTTTCTGCATCAATGCAAACACCTTTGCCCTGATCCGCTTACTCGTGGCATTACCTGCACCTTCGGTCTCATGAAGATATAAGTACACTTGCGAATCCGTCACATGGCAAAAAACACCGATGGAATGACAGGAATTCCACCGCTCAAAGAAAAAGTGATAGCTATAATCGGTGTCGATTGAAAGGGTAGATTCATCTGAGTCGTCTTCCATCTCATTCAGATCTACTTCCATTTGGGCCTGTTCAGCTTGCAGAACAGCCTGTTCACTGGCTGCCCTATCCAGCTTCTCCAGCTGTTTACTCGCCTTGTTGGAAAGCAAATAATCCCATAATAATGGCTGAAGAGGACTGTCTTCAGAATACTGTTGCTGGTGCTCTTTGACTTTTTTCCCATAGAGGTTTTTTATGATGGTTTGATTCAGGAAAAACTCACCGTCATCAGGAACCAGCTGGAGCTGATCAGTTTTGCTGACTACCAGCGGACCGGACAATCTAAGTAACGGATTCGGATTGAAGTGCTCTCCGCGTTGAACCATTTTGTATCGGACATGCCACTTGCCTCCCCTTTTGACATAGACGGCACATTCCTGGGGGCTCAGCATAAGATTGTTGACAGTAGTTGAAGCACCACGCTCCATAGCTGTGGGGTTAAGAGCAACATTAGGTCCCGTTAGGGGGTTGCCCTTGGATTTGGCTTTCTTGGCCACAGGCTCGGGAGACTCATTAGTCTCTTCCGTTTCTTCATCATCCAGAGTGGGTATGTCCCGATCATAGAAAACCATGATCTCTTTCCCTTCGGGAACCGATCTGAGCGGGGGCAACTGGAGAGGAATCGTATCAAAGGTCTTGGTGGGATCAGGATCGCAGAGAAAAACATCCATCACATCGATGTCATCAGACAGCAGTTCAAGAGAAAGACTCTCCCCCTTCTGGCAGTAATAAGCATTTCCAATTTTATCATAAGGAACACTGCGATCCCGGAATGCCGTTATCCCTTCGACGATAGCCTGAGCGCTTCGCATATCGGTCATATCATCTTCGACGCAGCGGTAGCTGGCAATTTTCCAGCTTCGATGCTCACTTTCTGACTTGAGGGTTTTGGCAACATAAGGGGTAAGAGAGGCTTTTCTGACATCTTCTCTCAAACTAATGGCCATATATTTCAGGCAGGAATTGACCTCATAACCCTCTTTCATGACCACCTGTTTGCATACCGGGTCTTTCTGCCGGACTTTCAGACGATCAGAGGCCTTATCCTCTCCCTGAATGAGAGGACTGGGTGGATTCAGTGGGAATGTGACGGTCAATCCTGTATCCATGGCTTCCTTTCCTTGGTTACTGCAGAGCTTGAGCTTTATCAATCATTTGACCCTAAGCCGATGTAAAAGTTCCTGCCCAGCCTTATAGAGGTGAGCCCACCAGATCAATCTTTGATATGATGAGACACTCTGTCTGATAGATATTCTTGGCGTTTCGACTGTATGGAACTCACCGGCCCTCAACGGAGGGTAACCCAACATGCAAATGGACATGCCCTGTGCATTGCCGTAGCCGGTTCGGGTAAAACGACAACCCTCGCCTTTTTGATCAATGAATTATTAGGTCAGGGGATTGCCGCCCGCCGTATCATGGTCATGATGTTTAACAAATCGGCCCAGCTGGATTTCACTGGCAAGCTGAGGAAACTTTGCAAACACTACCCGGTACTCCCTGAAGTCAGAACCTATCATTCAACCGGATTACGTCTGCTTAAATCATTGGAAGAATGGGGGCTCAGACCCGTTTATGATCACAGGCCATTATCTGAGAAAGAAATCGAACTGAAAGTCAGGGAACTACTGCTCGCGATGGCACCTGACATGCTCCAGGACAGAATCAAGTCAGACAGTGCCCGATACATTGAAGCAGCAAATGGCTTTATTGATAACGTCAAAGCCAGTTTAAGTACTCCGGCCGAGGTTCTGGAAGCATCAGACTATCCCGACTACTTCGAGTTTCTAGTGCCACTGTTTGAAGCATTCGAACAATGGCGACATCAGAACCGGAGAATTACTTTTACCGACATGCTGTACGACACAGTCTGTTTGATAGAAACCCACCCTGAAGTGATCCCCCGCATCACCAACAAGATGGATCGTATTATTGTTGATGAATACCAGGACACCTCAACGCTGCAGCACAAACTGACCCACATTATTGCCGGAGAAAGAGCCCGGGTCATTGCTGTGGGTGATCCTGACCAGACCATCTACGAATTTGCCGGAGCCAATATTCACAATATTCTCCGGCACTTTGAAGCAGACTATGCCACAACCGATACAGTCCATGAGCTGAGCCTGCCCCATACATTTCGCTATGGTCATGAAATTGCCATGGCTGCCAGCCATCTCATCAGCCGGAACCGTGACAGAAAGGACATCATCTGTATCGCCCATCCTGACAATACAGCCTCGAATATCCATATTTCTCAGGGAGCCGGTGAGGATACTGAAAGAGTTCTGGCCACCATCAAGGAACACATAGCCCACTCTGACACCTCAATTGCAGTGCTTCTGAGAGTCTGGGCCCAATCGGTTCCTCTGGAACTTCGCCTGCTCTCCAGCGGACTGGCCTACCAGTGTGAAGGCCCTTCGTTGTTTGACCGCCCTGAGATTGCTGCCCTGATCGCAGCTCTCAAAATGGCATCCGGTGAGCTTCAACATTTTAACAGTACCGCTCGAGCCGATGTTCTGACCCAGCTTTTCACCCTGCCTCATCTGGGCATCAAGGCCGCACTGGTTCAGCAACTGGTGGGTAGTCTGCAGGAACTCGATCATAACTGGGGAAAAATGTTTGGCCAGAATGCCAGTCGCATAACAGGTATCAGCGATTACCAGCGTCAGAAGCTGTACGACAGAGCTGAAGTATTGGTAACACTGGAAAAAACATCAGGACAAGATCTGGCAGCCCACGTCCTTCAACGCTATATCCAGCGAACGGAGCTTCGTGAAAGCCTTCAGTCCATGAGCCTCAATGATCAGAGGACTGAAGAACAGTTGCTGGCCATTGATGGCTTTCTCAGTTATCTGAAAAAGATGAATTTTTCTGTCCATGACAGTTGTCTGCACCTTGAAGAGTTGAAGTCTAAACAAACGGTACAATCCAGGTCTCAAAGACAAAGCAACAAACCCGCAGAACAGATCATTATCAGTTCCAGCCACAGGGCCAAAGGACTCGAATGGCCCGTGGTACTGATTCCGGGACTCACCTCCAAATACTGGCCCTTTAAAAGAGACGATGACCTGGCACTGGGCAACCAGAGCGATCTGGAAGCAGAGCGGAGATTACTCTATGTAGCGATGACCCGCGCCCGGGAAAAACTGATTCTGTTCACCAGCAATGGTTCACTCATGCCCAAAAATAAAAGCTGGATGGATAATGACTCTCAGCAGATCAGTCCGTTTTTGAAAGAAATGCAGGTACCCCACATCAAATCAGTGTGCCAGTCTCTCTCTCACGATTCAGAAGATGAACAGATAGCACAGTGGAACAAAACAGGCCTCACTAAACAGGCTCGCCGATACCTTAAGGCGATATTACCTGACAGGACTGAAGCCATTGATAATCTTCCGAGCTTTGCTGAAAAAAACCGCTCACGCCCGGCAGCGTCACCTCACAGCTCAGCGTACCTGGCAGCACGACAAAATATTCTGAGAAAAGATGACACAGATGCTCCCTGGCAGGTCAACCGAAGACTCAGACACAGTATTTTTGGCAAGGGAAGAGTCGTGGAAGTCAACGATACCAACTTTGTCATAGTGTTTGATAAACAGCACGGGGTAAAACGTTTTGCCCGTACAGAGCAGGTCTTACACCTTTTTGAGCCGATTTAAGCTCTCTGCCAATCGGCTAAGACAGCAGAATTGTGACAACCTCATTAAAGCATTGACCTTATTTCCAAATTCGTGCACTCTCTGGCCAATACCCTGACTGTTTTTTCTACATTTCAGGGATATTCAGGTGAAAACAGCCTAAGGCTGAATAATAAAAATAAAAAAACACCGATGGGGGTTGCCATGCCTGCACTCACCACTCTTTCCAGTCATGTCGTTTTGATCGTGCTGCTGAGCTTTATCATGTTCAGCAAGGTCAGAGCACAGGAGTTGCGTATTCTGACCTGGTCAGGCTATGCACCGGACAGTGTCATTGAGCAGTTCGAAAAAGAAACCGGTATTCGTGTAAGAGTTACTCTGACCAATAATGCCGACATCATTGACCAGCTTCGGGCAAACCGTGGCTCAGGCTATGACCTGGTTCAACCCAGTATGGATCAGATCTCATGGGCCCAGGAACAGTACAACATTTATAAACCCATCGACATGAGTAAAATTGATCTCTCCAGGATCGACTCTTCTCTATTAAAAGTCACCACACAGAATGTTGAAACGGACGGAGCCCTTTTTGGCCTGCCCCATGTCTGGGGAACCAACGGCCTGATAGCCCGGGACACTGAACAAAATGAATCCCTGAGTTTCAAAGACCTCTGTTCCAGTGAATATCAGGGTAAAACTGCCTTAAGATTGGATCGACCTACCCTGATCGGCTTTGCTTTCGCCATGGGCGAGGATCCTTTCTCTGCCTACAGCAATCAGCACCAATACCGTAAGATTCTGAGCCGTGTCTCCAACCAGCTGATTCAGTGCAAAAGTAACCTTAAAGCCTACTGGCAGGGTGGTGACTCGCTGCTAAACCTGTTTCGAAAAGGTGAGCTTACACTCGCATCAGGCTGGGATGCCGGTGGCTGGAAACTTCACAGAGAAACCGGTGACTTTAACTACGTAGCCCCCAAAACCGGTGCCCTGGGTTGGATTGATACTTTTGCACTGCCTGCACGCAGCAAGAATGACAAAGCCGCTTACCAGTGGATCAACTTTGTCATGAGGCCTGAAATAGCGGCACGCATTACAGAAGCCAGTGGTCAGCTCACAGCCTCTGCGGGCTCAGAAGAATACGTTGATCACAGACTGGCCAAAAGTTACCGAAGCAGCTTTTCAATGGATGCCATCAAGAACATCAAATGGTTCCCTGCCCAGCCTGAAGGGCTGGTTGAATTGGAACAGGAAGCTTTAAACCATATTCGATCTGCGCACTGACAGAGCAAAGGTCAACAGACGGCCCCATCTTGCACATTCGTATTCGAAATTCCCATCTATACTCACCTGCCAGCTGATCAAATCGGTCAGCTGCGTTCCATACTTTTTTCTTCGCATCCGCCAAGGTTCCAATGCAAGCCTGTAGCCGTCTATGAACAGAAACACCTTTGACCGATCCCGACGAAATTTTATCCTGGGGCAGAGCCGTCAAGCCAGTTCGCCACCTATAAGACCCCCATGGTCTTATAACGAACAACATTTTCTGGATTGCTGCAGTCAATGTCAGCAATGTCTGGATGCCTGTCCGGGAAACATTCTGATCAAGGGAGAAGGCGGTTTTCCTGCTGTTGACTTTAACAAAGGTGAATGCACTTTCTGCGAAGCCTGTCTGAAAGCCTGTAACGACGATGCCCTGCTGAAGTTATCAAGCCAGAAACCCTGGCAATTAAAAGCCTCAATTAAACCAGAGTGCCTCACATTCAAGGGCATAGCCTGCCAAACCTGCGTGGATATGTGCGGCACACGGGCCATGACATCACTGTTCAACCCCCAGGGGATCACCTCCCCGCGCATCGACACTGATCTTTGCACTGGCTGTGGCGCCTGCTTTCAGGTTTGCCCCTCAGGCTCTATTGAAATGATTACCCTGCAACCGGCTGAATCTGACCATGAGTAAAACTGAAAATAACGATTCCGGGATAAATGCCTATACTGTGTGTGGTCTTGTTGTGCTGACTCGTCCAGAGAACTACTCGAACGTACTGGATCGCCTGTCCGGTATTGAAGGTGTGGACGTACACAACTCAGCAGACACTGGTCGTTTTGCAATCACACTGGAGGAGTTTCCGGACAGCCCTCTGATGACCCATCAGATTGAGCAGGTCAGAAGCCTGCCGGGCGTCGTGGATGTATCGCTGGCCTATACCCATACAGAACCCCTGATCAATGATGAAGGTCAGGGGATACCTGCCGGGACCAGTCCATAAAATCGCCTGCCGGAAGCTTGAATCGCATCATTAAAACCTCCGGTTGCTTTAACAGTAACCGGAGCGATCACCCACAGGTGCCAAGGCATCATGAACGAAAGCCGTCGCCAGTTTCTTAAGTCTTCTGCCGCAGCCGCTGCAGCCAGTGCAGCCGGATTATCTTTTGCAGCCCCCACTGACGCCATTCCGGTCAGTAAAGACAAAACCATCCGCTGGGACAAAGCACCCTGTCGCTTTTGCGGAACAGGTTGCAGTGTTTTGGTGGGCGTCAAAGATGACCGGATCGTAGCCACCCAGGCAGACCCAGAATCCCCTGTGAACCGGGGCCTGAACTGCATAAAAGGCTACTTCCTGTCCAAAGTGATGTACGGTTTTGACCGACTGACCACACCGCTGCTGAGAATGAAAAACGGCCAGTACGCCAAAGATGGGGAGTTTACTCCCGTCAGTTGGGACAGAGCCTTTCAGGAAATGGCTACCCAGTTCAAGAAATCCCTTAAAAAAGGGCCTGAATATGTTGGCATGTTTGGCTCCGGTCAATGGACAGTCTGGGAGGGTTACGCGGCTTCGAAATTCATGAAGGCAGGTCTGAGGTCCAATAATCTGGAGCCCAACGCACGACACTGTATGGCTTCTGCGGTTGTGGGTTTCATGCGGACATTTGGCATAGATGAGCCCATGGGCTGTTACGACGATTTTGAAAATGCCGATCGTTTTGTGCTTTGGGGCTCCAACATGGCCGAGAATCATCCGGTACTCTGGAGTCGTGTAGCTGCCAGAGTCCTGGCACACGACCATGTTAAGGTTTCAGTGCTGTCCACTTATTACCACCGATCCTGTGACCTGGATAAGCTTCCCATTATTTTCAAACCCCAGACCGACCTGGCCATCGGTAACTACATTTGCAACCACATCATTTCTACCAACAGGGTCAATAAAGAATTCCTTGAGAAACACACTCACTTCCGCCAGGGAGCAACGGACATAGGTTATGGCCTGAGACCTACAGACCCCAGACAAAAAGCGGCCAAGCACCCTGATGA
This sequence comes from Endozoicomonas arenosclerae, assembly GCF_001562015.1. Taxonomy (GTDB): domain Bacteria; phylum Pseudomonadota; class Gammaproteobacteria; order Pseudomonadales; family Endozoicomonadaceae; genus Endozoicomonas_A; species Endozoicomonas_A arenosclerae. Next base: position 33,539 of record NZ_LASA01000143.1, read on the forward strand.
TGGCAGTTCCAAACCCATCAATCTGGAAGAGTTTGCCGTATTCGTCAGTGACTACACACTGGATAAAACCTCTGAAATGTCAGGCGTTCCCAAACAGTCACTGCTGGAGCTGGCGGAAGCTTACGCTGACCCGGATCTGAAAATACTTTCCATGTGGACCATGGGCGTCAATCAGCACACCCGCGGTGTATGGATGAACAATATCATCTATAACATTCACCTGTTGACCGGCAAGATCTCCGAGCCCGGAAATAACCCCTTCTCACTGACAGGTCAGCCTTCGGCCTGTGGTACAGCAAGGGAAGTGGGCACCTTTGCCCATCGACTGCCTGCCGATATGGTCGTGAGTAATCCCAAACACCGTGAGATTGCCGAAAAAATATGGAAACTGCCCCCCGGAACCATTCCTGCAAAACCCGGTTATCACGCGGTATTGCAGGACCGGATGCTCAAGGAAGGTAAAATCAATGCCTACTGGGTAATGTGTAATAACAATGTCCAGACCGCTCCTAACCTGAATGACGAAACACTGCCCGGCTACCGGAACCCTGAAAACTTTATTGTCTGTTCAGACGCCTACCCAACGGTTACCACTTCCGTCGCGGATCTGATTCTACCGACGGCCATGTGGGTTGAAAAAGAAGGCGCTTATGGCAACGCAGAACGCCGCACCCAGATGTGGTACCAGCAGGTAGACGCTCCGGGTGAAGCCAAAAGTGACCTCTGGCAACTGATGGAGTTTTCCAAATACTTCAAGGTGTCTGAAGTCTGGCCCAAGGAGCTGATTGATAGACAGCCGGAAGTGGCCAACAAAACACTTTACGAAGTGCTGTTTAAAAATGGCAGCGTTGATCGTTTCCCACTGAAGGAAACCAATCCGGAACACAACAATGTTGAGTCCAAACATTTTGGTTTCTACGTCCAGAAAGGCCTGTTTGAAGAATACGCCACCTTTGGACGGGGCAAGGCTCATGACCTGGCACCGTTTGAAGCCTACCAGAAGAGTCGTGGCCTGCGCTGGCCCGTGGTTAACGGCCAGGAAACTCTATGGCGCTTCCGGGAAGGGTATGACCCCTACGTGAAGGAAGGCATGGGCGTGGAGTTTTATGGCAAACCCGACGGCAAGGCCTGGCTGTTTGCCCTGCCCTATGAACCACCACCCGCAGAACCGGATGAAGAATACGACCTGTGGCTCTGTACCGGTCGGGTACTGGAGCAATGGCACTCGGGCAGTATGACCCAGAGGGTTCCTGAACTTTACAAGGCGTTCCCGGACGCCGTGATCTTCATGCACCCGGATGATGCCAAAGCCAGAAATCTGCGCCGGGGTGAAGAAGCCAGGATCATTTCCCGACGTGGCGAAGTCCGTTCGAGAGTGGAAACCCGTGGCCGGAATTCCATGCCAAGAGGTTACACATTCATACCCTTTTTTGATGCCAGCGAACTGGTCAACAAATTGATTCTGGATGCAACGGATCCCTTGTCAAAGCAGACAGACTACAAGAAGTGTCCCGTCAGGATAGAGAAGGTATGAGGTGAAACATGAAACGTCGAACTGTCAGCCTGCTCTGGCTTCCTGCCTCAGTGGCCATAGTGTATCTGGCCAGCATTGCTGTTCTTCAGGGCGCTGATAACCAGCCCCCCCCGGAAGATGTTGAGTCTCTCAGGGGAAGTGAACCGGTTGGAGAGGTTCCTGCAGCTCCGGAGCTGAAAAAATACCCCAAGGAACGGGTGCCCATGGATCTGCAGTATGTCGGACAACCGCCGTTGATCCCTCACTCCATCAGGGGCTACGAGATTACCGCCAACAGTAACAAATGCCTTACCTGTCATGCTCTGGAAAATGCAAAAAGTGCCCGGGCACCGGGGATTGGTATTTCCCATTACCGTGGCAGGGACGGAAAAATTCTGGCTGATGTATCGCCTTCACGGTATTTCTGTACCCAGTGTCACGTCCCCCAGGCTAACGCCAAACCCCTGGTCCCCAATACCTATGAACCTGTCGAGAGTCTGAAAAAACCATGAAGCTGCCCATCCCTGAGTTTTTAAAAAGGTACTGGCATTTTCTGACCCGCCCTCTGGCGTTGGCGCTCTGGATTATTCTGGCATTCGGCTTTTTCGCAGGCATCATTTTCTGGGGTGGTTTTAACACCATGATGGAGATGAGTAACACAGAAGCCTTCTGTACCAGCTGTCATGAAATGCGAGACAACGTTTTCGAAGAAATGAAAACCACCATTCACTACAGCAACCGCTCCGGAGTCAGGGCCAGTTGTCCTGACTGCCACGTCCCCCATGAGTGGACTCACAAGATTGTTCGCAAGGTTCAGGCCAGCAAAGAACTCTGGGGCAAAATTACCGGCAAGATTGATACCCCCAGAAAGTTTGAAGAGCATCGACTGCAGATGGCCATGCGTGAATGGGATCGTATGAAAAAGAACGACTCCAGAGAATGCCGGAACTGCCATAACTTTGATTCAATGGACTTTTCACTGCAATCCAAACGGGCTGCCCATATGCACAGCACGGCCCTGGCGTCAGGAGAGTTAACCTGCATTGATTGCCACAAAGGCATTGCCCACAAACTGCCTGATATGTCGGGCGTACCGGGCTGGTAATTTACGACTATACTCTTCTATTGTAAGGGCAACACAGAGAGGTCTGTTTATGAGCGTTCTGGAAACAGTCATCTGGTACACACTGGGCTACATGGTCATGCCCCTGATTTTTCTCGGTGGCTATGCCGCTACCGCCTTTATTGCCTGTCTGTTGATTGACTGGCTGAAGCTGGATCAGAAGACTTCGTGAGAAACACTCTGCTAGTGTCGTTCGCTTTTACAGGCTTAGCAGGCTGTTCGTTTTACTCGCCCGAAGATGGACAGGAGCATTTTATGCCCATGAGAGCCTTTGAGGTGGGGAAAGTGCTCTATAAAGATGTCGGTGACTGCACTCGGGCAGACTTTAAAAACTGTGTAATACAACCAGCAGCAGACCAGCCTGTTCTCGGCATTCCGGCTGGTTTAAGTAATCAGGAACTGGAAGCATTAGTTAAAAAGCGATCTGGATCACACTGAATCATCAAAACAACCCCATTCGCACATCAATCAGGGTATTAAAATCCAGATTAAGGCTATTCGAAGATTCCTTAGTTGCTATAAAAAGTATCTATTTGGTCACAAAATTCAGTGGCCTTTAAACCAAGTAGTGGCTTCCATGAGGATTTATCTAGCCCCCTATAATTCATCATTCCTTCAAGCAACTCAGTAGTGATTAAAGCTTCAACTTCAGAGTCTCTATGCTCTATAAACTCTTCAATCAGAGAAAAAAGTTCATCAATACTATCATAATTTTTGTTCAGAATATTTGAAGGAATAAGCTCTGAGAGAGTTACAATTACAATATTAAACATGAATATTCCATCTAAAGAAATCCAATCATTTGCAGTTGCAACGAGACGTTCTCTATATCCTAGATATACTTTACAAATCCTGTTAAGCATTTCCAGTTTATTTATTTCTTTCATTGCTAGCACTTACCTTTGTTTAAACTTCAAAGCATCTTCAAGATCTTTAATTAAATTTCCAGTACTACAGAGGGTAATTTGAAGTAGGAAGCGCCTTTTTTGCTTATTTCTTTATCCCAAAAAAGCTCTGAAACACTTTTATCTAACAAAAATGCAAATATTTCATGGTAACCTCACTTAGGCTTATTACATTCTTTACAGTTTTTATATTCCTCTAACGGATTTTTGGACCTTTAGGTGCGCTTCAGAAGTAAGTTTGACGTCTGTGGTGAGAGGGAGTGAGAGTCATGAGAGAAAGTCCATTTTAGATAGCTTAGGTAGAATTTCTGTATCAAGCGTTGAGCGTATCTCTGTTAATGAGTCTCCCACTTCTACCATTCTGTTGTTAAGTGCAGGTTGGCTTTCCCAGAAACTCTGAGGGAGGTCCAATAATACTGAGGCTAAGTCTCCAACATAGAGGTTTCCGGAACAAAGTGGATTTTCCTCCAAAAGAGTCAAGGCAATAGGAACCAGATATTCAAGCCCGATACGCTGGCTAATCAGGAGTCTGAGATCTTCAGGAGTAAGATCTTCAAGCTTTTTTGTACTTGCTTCCCTGAGTCGATCGATCAGTCTGCTATCAAGACCTGATTTTTGCAGTCTGGTTCGAAGTTCGGTTAGTTCATAGGCTGTAGAATGACTCATTGATTGATGCCTGATTAACGGAGTATTTTTCCAGAATAATGCAAATTATCAGCATTCTAGACCTTCTCAGTTCAAACGTGCTCTGAAAATACAATTTGTTCTATATCAATACTCTTGCCAGAAAAAACCCTATCCAATCGTTCAATGTACCATGTAACGTCGGTCCTTCGAGATTTGCCAACAACCTTTCGGCCAATCGATAGGGTAATTGAGAATGAACTGTCAGTATGAAAAAGTACTTCGCCGCCGCTCATTGTGTCTTGCCAAGTGAATACAACACCTACTAATTCTCCACGCTTAACTTTTTCGTCTGCGAGCTCGATCAAGGCTTGATCAGTTAATTGTTCATTCTGCCAATTAAAGTCATCAACATCACCAATAGGTAAAAAACTGACTTTTCCAGAGTCGTTAAGCGTCCAGCCTGCGTCAAGAAACATCTGGATCAGTGTGGGAATAGCAAAGCTTTTGGCAAGTTGTATATCGATACTGGCTGAGATTGACACTTAATGTAACCTGTCAACGACTTAAGGGTATTAAGATACTTTCAAAATATCACCAATTGGTCTGAATAAAATGGCTTCTCTATTTATTGGATTGGATGGAATCAATATAGGGCAGTCATCATCAATAGCAAGAAAATCATCCCAGAACTCTAAAAAAACACTCCAGCTTGATTCTAGAATAATGCATTTACTAATACAGAATCTGACAGTTTCTTTATCGCTCCATTTAAACTTGGATTTCAGAATATTAGATACTGGTATATTGTCGCTTTTATTATAAAAATCTAGCCAACTTCCAATAAGATCACTCTCGCCAGAAACAAGCCAGCAATCATTGGGTAATTTGAAGTAGGAAGCACCTTTGTTGCTTATTTCTTTATCCCAAAAAAGCTCTGAAACACCTTTATCTAACAAAAAGATGCTATTTCTGGGAATAGAGTCAAAATACTCTCTGTAACGAGTGCGCTCAACAGGTAGAGACTCAGCTTTATTTGTCATCTTGTACAACCCGAGAGATTATCCATAGATTGGTATATAACCTATGCTTTTTCGTCTGGCAACTACCATACCTACAACTAAACAGCGGGATACTGATTAACTCTTATATTTTCTCAGGAGAGACTTTTGGTAGCAGGCTTCTGGTTGAAGTGAGTTGGCAAGCACTTATCTGTCGAGAAAAGCCAAACTCTGGCTTCTAGTGGTAAGCCAGCAGAACCATTAGCCACCATCGATGACTTGCCTGCTCAAAGAGGGAGAGCAGACTATAGAGCTATCAATAAGCTTATGTGCCTAACTCATCAGGGTTTAATACCCGATACGTGCGAGCAGCTGCTTCAACAACATTACTCCAACCTTCGCAATCTATGACCTCTAACGCACTATCACTATTGCATGATTTATAAAAGTTGAACAACACCTTAGCCATATGAATCATGGCTTCAGCTTCAGCACTATTTTTAAAGACAGAGCCAATATAACTGTGCGCATTTTCAAGATAGTCCATATCTTCTATAAGAATGTCAGTGGCGCAATCGTACCAATCACCAACGTCAGGGGGCATGCTGTCGTGAGTCTCCATATAAGGCTGCCATTTTTTTTGAAACATCTTTTGATAATCAAAATCCCTTAAATCATCCAAACTATGTAATGTATTGTCCCGCATTTGCGGATATATAACTTCTTCACAGCTTTTCATTATGGGCTCCAATTGAAACGGGACACTCATACAATTTGATACTATTTCCATTCTCTGAAAATGAGTGTCCTTCATGCCTCCGAACCGGTTTAAGCGATTAGTTGAAAGTGGAGCCCTCATGGCATCTGTTTCTCTGGTTTGGTCATAGAACGATATGCTTTATCAGCAGCATCTAGAACATTCTTCCATTCAGGCAAGTTAATATATTCTTCGTCCGTGAGCTCTGTGCCGTATTTTTTAAAGATTGTATCGAGTTCTAGACATAGTATCCCAACGAGTTCAGCTTCTATTTCGTTTTTCAAAAACCACCCTATACAGCTATTGGGGTCTGTTGCTAGCTGAGTATCATCAAAGAGGAAGTGAATGGAGTTATCCAGTTCATCAAACTGGACATCGCTAGTAAAATTCTTATTTACCCATACCGCAATCTGATAATCTTTATTCCTTAGATCATCGAGATAGCCAATCAGTTCTTCATACATTTCCGGATATTTCATTTCTGATGCTCTTTTTCTAGTTTGGTGAGTCCCATTTCTTCCAAGAAATATATTCACTTAAAGGAATGTGTGCATGTTCTCCATTATTTTTGATAGAGCCAACAATTGGCAACCCATCTCTCCCTAGAACTTTACCACTACTGCGAACAATAACATGATCAACCTGTTGAGATGGTAGACTATGGTTAGGATTCCCTTTATCAATTCTAATTCCATTTCCTTTATTTTCAGGATCGAACCAACGCTTACCGATGCCTTTTCGAATATCTGTGGGTTCTATCCATCTTTCGGGGATTTTGTGAATTACTTCATCTGGTATTTTCCATTCCGAATAATACACCGGAACCCCCCGGTGCGCCTCAGGACTCCAAAGGATAACCAGTTCACCTTCTGAGGCTGGGAGCTCAAGGGTTGTCGGGCCTGAAGTCTCACTAACCGGGGTTGTATAAATAACAACCTGACGGGCATCAAGGTTATCAGGATAACCCTCAATACCTATTTCAGGGGGCTTTTCCGGGGTCCATGTCAGGCCAATGCCATTGGGCAGCATGACTGTGTTTGAATTGAGTGTCAGGACATCAATGGGTTGGCCCTGAGCATTATGGTATACAGGCAGGCCTGAGTGATCTTTCCCCTGGTAGTTGAGCTTTTCACGATGAAACTTCAGATCAGCGTCATCCGATAAAGAAGCTGGCCAGAATAAGGCTGATAGGGGAATCGCTCTGGCAGTGACTTGTGGAGCAGGTTTAAGCCATTGTCCCAGATTTTCAAACATCAGAGCCTAGTCTGCTCCGGTCATGATCTGAGTACTGTCAGCAATGGCTGAAAGAGGGCCAGCCAGCAATACTCCGATATCGGAGAGCTGGTAGAAAGGGCAGGTTTCGGAAGTGCAGTGATCAGTCACTAAAATTTGATCAGAGAGCAAATCGGCGCCTGAATCTTCGTCGTCTCCCCGGTTTTCTTCAAAACTGAAAGCAGAAAGGTCTGGGAGAATTTGCTTCTGGTAGTGAGTTTGGTATCGGTGCATGAGGCTTACACTTCTTGTTGCCTGACCAAGAAGGTTGTTTTTTTGAGCCACCGGATTAGGTTATATCCATTCCTATTATTGAGCCTTCCTCATCAAAATCCAGATAAATATCTGGCCCTTTGTAATCATTGATCAGGTCGGCCAAACGCAGCTGTTTTCTTACTAAACCAGATATAGCAACCTGAGGATGTTTAGGAAGATACAAATATGCAACTTCTGGGTCGCTTGAACTGACTTTAAGCTTAATTTTTTGTCTTGGCATTACAATCACTTTGCTATCAGTACTGTCTTAAGTTTCGCTGAACCATTTTTACTAATTTGATAAACGGCCAACCCATCAAGCCACTGCTCCAGCAAGAACAGAAGCTGGAAAACCATGCCGGTTCGAGGTGTGTCGCTCAAATTCTGGAAAAATGCAGTTCTTTGTTCAAAAGCTTCTTGCTCTTCCATCCATCGCCAGTAGAGTGGCAGAACAATGGCCAGGCTATCCGCCTCTGAGGCATGCAAGGTAATGAATTGCTCATACGCATGAATAGCCTGATCCGTTTGGCCACGGTCTTCCAGAAGAAAGATGTGACTTAATGGGTCAACCCAGTCAATGCTCTTTTCTTTGGCGAGCCGAAGCATGGATTCACGACTGTCGGCTTGTTCATAAGAAAGCCAGGGAACAGGTGCAGCCTGGAGTGCAGCGGTCATCAGCAGAAGTGTCGTACAAAGAAAAAGTCGACCAATAGGGAGAAACACTGCGCTCATAATTACAGCTTTTTTTGTAACGTGACTGATCAGTTAATGAGCGCTTAAAGGTAGATCAGCTGTGAGGGACTGCAAATTTTTGCGTATTAAAATAGACACTCGTAATGAATGGTTATAAACAGCTCAAAACAACCCCATTTGCTCGTCAATCAAGGTATTAAAGTCCAGATTGATGAAAGGCAGTACACCATCCGCAACCGGTTTTAGCTGCTTGTCGATGTAATGCTGGTAATCAATGGGACTCCTGAGGTATTCCAACGGTTCAGGCCCATTCACCGTCATCACGTATTGCACCCAGCCCTTTCTCTGGTACTTCAGTGACTTTCCCAATGATTGATTGATCTCGTCAGCCATTCTGGCGGCTCGCACTTGAGGTGGCACATTCTTTACATAGTCTTTCAGATTACGACGCAACCGCTTTCGATAGACAAGCTTATCATCCCACTCTCCTGCCAACGTTTTCTCTACTGTTTCTCTGACCAAAGCCTCAGGTGATTGATCAGCAAAAACGAGAGTAAACAACTCTGTCTGAAAATACTTGGCCAGTGCCGTCCAATCAGAACGCACAGTCTCCAGCCCTTTGAAAACCAGTTCCTGCCCGGAAGAAGTCGTTTTAATACCGGCATAACGCTTTTTACTGCCCGTGTCCGCACCTCGAATCGTAGGCATCAGGAAGCGTCGATAGCAGGTTTCAAATTCCAGCTCGAGAGCAGATTCCAGCTGGAAGTCACCCTTTAGCTTTTCATCCCAGCGCTGGTTAATCATTTTCTCCAGTTTTTTGCCCGTAGTTGCCGCCTGATCATCGGAATAGGTTTCATTCAAGAGCACAAATGTGGAATCCGTGTCCCCATAAATCACCTGATAGCCCTGTTCTTCAATCCAGCGAGCTGTCTGTTGCATGATCTCGTGCCCTCTTATAGTGATGGAACTGGCCAGACGCGTATCGTAAAAACGACAGCCTCCAGAGCCCAAAACACCATAGAAAGAGTTCATGATAATTTTGAGGGCCTGGGAACGAGCTGCATCCTTCTGCTTTTTGGCTTCATCCCTCTGGGCCCACAGGGAGGCAATGATATCGGGTAGAAAATGTTTTTCGCGGGAGAACATCCCCCCCCTGAAGCCGGGAATGGCATCATCGGGCTCAGCCAAACCTTCAACCAGGCCCATGGGATCAATTTTGAAAGTCTTGATGATAGAGGGATACAGACTTTTGAAATCCAGCACGATGACATTGCGGTAAAGCCCGGGGATCGAATCCATGACATATCCGCCAGGACTGGCCAACCCTCCCCCTTCAGGCAAGTTGGGCGCTATGTATCCGGCCCGATGCAACCTGGGTAAATAAAGATTGGTAAAGGCCTGAACAGAACCGCCCATGCGGTCCAGCTCCAATCCGGTTAGATGACTGCGAAGCCTGAGATAATCCAGAATATTGGTGTGCTCAAAAATAGCTTCAACCAATCGGCAGTCTTCCAGGTTGTATCGGGCCAGCTTTTCCTTGTTGTGGCGAAAGTCATGATTGATGATCGCCATCCGGTTATCGACATCCTCTGTTGCCTTACCTCGCCCTAACAGGGCTTGGGCTACCGATTCGAGACTGAAACTATCGAATTGATAAGTAGCTGCCTTGAGAGCTTCTATTCCATCAATCACCATGCGGCCGGGTATGGTTATAAAACCCTGACCACTGTCCCCCCTGCGATTTCGCCAGCTCGCGGCCTGTCCACCCCTACCCAACCTGAGCTTCATACCATGACGATCAGCACGCTTGAGTAACAGACGAAAATCAAAATTAATAACGTTCCAGCCAATCACGATGTCCGGGTCCAGCGTATGAAGCACCTCTTCAAAAGCTTCCAGGAGGGCTTTCTCATGATCAACCCACTGAATCCACTCCACGGGCTCCTGGTTGCCCACCATGATCACAAGACCATAATCACCACCTGAGAGCCCGATGGAATAGAGTTCCCCTCTCTCAGAACACTCAATGTCCAGAGAAATCACTTTGAATGAAGGATTAAACTCTGCGGGTCGGATACGGGCATTCTGATACTCGACATAGCCTGACCTTGAGCGTGGCTGGCCTGTAAACTCGAGACCGCCATAGACAAATCGCTCCATAAGATAGCGATCTGCCAGCCTGAAATCAGACTCAAACAGTTCCAGCCCTTTGGCTCTGAGATAATCGTGGATTAAGAAGGACTGGGCTGTATCCTTGCTGTAGACCGCAGAGATGGCGTCATGCTGAAAATCCTTCAGGGTGAGAGGTCGAACTTCAGCGTCAGCAAACGCTTTCAGAAAAGCGTGTTGCAGGGGTTCAAACAAAGCCGTCTTAACAAAACAAACCGGACGCTCACCCTGAATCACTAATCGAACCGGACCGGATTCTGTTACCACCCAGAGAACAATCTCGGTCTGCCCCTTCTTGTCATGGCTGTGCCGGCTCAGTAGAAAACCTTTTTGCAAGGGTTCTCTTTTTTGTAAGGGCTCAATAGCAGGCAAGTCAGTTCTCAAACGTAATGTGTCCAACAGTTTATGCATTCTGGGAAGGTGCAGGCTTATCAGATAGTAACATTGCCGGAAGCTGGCCGGGAGATTTGAACGACAAGGAGAGCAACTTTTCCGTTTTGATATGGACAAACTCTCAGGTCTGGCTAAAAATGGAGGAACTTCAAGACCTGAACAAATCGCTTCTGCCCTTATCCGGGTTGAGCGTTTGAAATTGAAAAGCCTGGTGCAGGAACCACCAGTGCTTGAAAACAGCCATGAACAATAAAAGCAACATTTTCTCAAAACCCTTGAGATGAAAAATGTTCACGATAAGAAAAAGATAGGTTCAGTTTGATGACAATACCTGACGATCTTGAGTACCAGACCGGTTTTGGTAACGAGCATGAAACAGAGGCTCTACCCGGAGCCCTGCCCAAAGCCTGCTTCAGTCCTCAGAAAGTAGCTTACGGACTGTATGCGGAGCAGTTTTCATCCACCGCATTCACCGCCCCCAAACACCAAAACAGGCGTACCTGGACCTATCGAATCCGGCCCTCTGTCGTTCAGGGAGAATATTTGCCCTGGAATCAGAACCCGCTACTAAAAACAGCCCCCCTGGATGACCTGCCACCAACACCGGCACAGCTCAGGTGGGATCCATTGCCCATGCCGGATCAGCCTACGGACTTTATCAGCGGCTTAACCACCATAGCCGCTAATGGTGATGCCCGATCACAACTAGGCAGCGCCATCCATCTTTATGCAGCCAACCAGAATATGGAGAAGCGTTTCTTTTACAACGCGGACGGTGAGCTGTTGATGGTGCCCCAGGACGGTGAACTGCTTATCTTTACCGAATTAGGCAAATTACAGGTCAGCCCGGGAGAAATTGCTGTCATTCCCCGAGGAATGAAATTCAGAATCGACCTGCTTTCCGGTCAAGCCCGTGGTTATATTTGTGAAAATTATGGAGCCCCGCTGCATCTGCCTGAACGCGGCCCCGTGGGCGCAAATGGTTTTGCCAATGATCGTGACTTTCAGTATCCCGTAGCCTGGTACGAAGACGAGGAAGGCGATTTCGAACTCCTTTGCAAGTTTTCAGGTCATCTCTATGCCTGTGAACTGAACCATTCGCCATTGGATGTGGTTGCCTGGGTGGGCACCTCGGCCCCCTACAAATACGACCTGTCTCGATTCAATGTCATCAACACCGTCAGTTATGACCACCCTGACCCTTCGATCTTCACGGTCCTGACCTCGCAGTCCGATACACCTGGAGTCGCCAATCTGGACTTTGTCATCTTCCCGCCACGCTGGATGGTGGCTGAAAACACCTTCCGCCCCCCTTGGTACCATCGCAATATTATGAGTGAGTTCATGGGGCTGGTGCACGGTGTTTACGACGCCAAGGAAAAAGGATTTGTGCCTGGAGGCAGCAGCCTGCATAACTGCATGTCACCTCACGGCCCGGAAGCTGAGGTTTTCAAAAAAGCCAGCGAAGCCGACCTCAAGCCGGTTCGCTATGAAAACACCCTGGCCTTTATGTTTGAGTCCCGGTATGTCTATGTCCCTTCACAATTCGCCATGGACAGCGACATACGACAAAAAGACTATATTAAATGCTGGTCTGGCCTGCAGAAACATTTTGATCCGGCTCTCAAACCCTGAGCCCACAACAATAAAAATTCTGAGTGCCTGAATCTCTGTATAGATTTCAGGCACATCTTTTTCTTAATGCTTTCAGGATAAACAATGATTTCACTGAATGAGACCCATGACGCTTCTCTCACCAGCTGGGTAAATTGCGCCAATCAATCCGGCACTGACTTTCCGATCCAGAATCTGCCTTTTGCTGTTTTCAAAACGGGCACTGAACCCTTCCGTTGCGGTGTAGCTATTGGCAACCAGATTCTGGATCTGAAAGCCATATCAACCCTTAAACCTTTTGAAGGTAAAGCGGCTGAAGCTCTGACGGCCTGTGCCAGTGAAACACTCAATCCCTTCATGGATTTAGGCTTTGAACACTGGAGTGCTATGAGACTGAGCCTTTCCCGAGCCCTGAGAGCAGGCTCTGATCTGGAAAGTCAGCTAAAACCCTGTCTGATCCCTATGGATAAGGCCGAGTTTGCCCTGCCCTGCCAGATTCGGGATTACACAGACTTTTATTCCTCTATTTATCATGCCACTGCCGTAGGTTCCCTGTTCAGGCCTGATAATCCATTGCTACCCAACTACAAGTGGGTGCCCATTGGTTACCATGGCCGGGCTTCATCCATTGAAGTCACAGGCCAGTCGTTCCACCGTCCGGTAGGCCAAACCAAAGCCCCGGACGCCGAACAGCCTTCCTTCGGTCCTTGTAAACGTCTTGATTATGAGCTTGAGATGGGCGTCTTCATTGGTCAGGGCAATACGCTAGGTGATGCCATTCCACTGCAAAAGACCGATCAACATATCTTCGGTATGTGTCTGCTAAATGACTGGTCTGCCCGGGATATGCAGGCCTGGGAATACCAGCCATTGGGACCTTTCCTGGCCAAGAGTTTTGCCTCAACCATCTCGCCCTGGATTGTCACCCTGGAAGCGCTGGCACCTTACAGAACCGAATATCAGCGACCCGCTGCCGATCCAAAACCCTTGCCTTATCTTTCTTCAGACGAGAACAGTTCGCTGGGAGCGCTGGATATTCAACTGGAAGTACTGCTGCAAACCCCTGCCATGAAAGGCTCGCAGACGCCTGTAGCGCAAAAACAGTGCATGGAAAAGTTGTCCCAGTCCAGCTTCAGACACTCTTACTGGACCATTGGACAGATGGTGGCTCACCACGCCAGTAATGGTTGCAACCTGCAATCCGGTGACTTGCTGGGCACAGGAACACAGTCAGGCCCTAAGCCCGAAGAAGCCGGTTCATTGCTCGAACTGACCAAAGGCGGCAAACAGCCACTGAATCTTACCAATGGCGAACAGAGAACGTTCCTGCAGGATGGAGATACTGTCGTTATGAGAGGCTGGTGTGAAAAAGAGGGTGCTGCAAGAATCGGTTTTGGTGAAGTCGCTGCCACCCTGCTACCCGCTAAAGCAGCGAACTGAAAGAGGATAGTCGTATGAAGCTATACAGCTACTTTCGATCATCGGCTGCCTATCGGGTCAGGATTGCCCTGAACCTTAAAAAACTGGATCACGAACTGGTTCCGGTCAATCTGTTGAAATCGGAACAGACAGGCAGTGACTACAAGGGCATCAACCCTCAGGGACTGGTCCCTACTCTGGAAGTTGAATCAGGCAGATTAAGTCAGTCCATGGCGATGCTGGAATGGCTGGAAGAAACCTGCCCGGAGCCTGCCATCATTCCCGGAGACGCCTGGCAAAAGGCTCAAATCCGTAGCCTGGCCAATTTGATCAGCTGCGATATTCATCCCCTGAACAACCTCAGGGTATTGAAAACGTTACAAGCTGAACTGGGAGCCACTGATGAGCAGAAAACACAGTGGTATCAGCACTGGATACAGGTTGGCTTTGATGCCTTTGAGCAACAACTGGGAGACTCGGACTTTTGCGTCGGAGACACGCCGACACTGGCCGACATCTGTTTAGTCCCCCAGGTCTACAATGCCTTGAGATTTAAAGTGCCGTTAACGGATTACCCAAAGATCAGGAAAATCTACCAGCACTGCAATGAGCTCAAAGCATTTATTGATGCGAGCCCAGAGCAACAACCTGACAGTACCCTATAAGGAATAGTCCTGAAACTTCTAGATTGAAACCCTCTCAAAACCCGTTCGGGCTGAGCCTGTCGAAGCCCAATCCCCCCCCTTCGACAAGCTCAGGGTGAACGGAATACGTATGTAAATCGGGAAGTTATTTCGAGACAAATCCTAGCAGCCTGTCGGACTTGAACCCATAAACGCAGTTCAAGTAATTTCAGACTCTGACTATTCCGGAGAGAACTTATAAAACCCTCTCCGGCGCATTACATTTTCAACTTGTCCTTATGATTTTTCTCACTCTTGGCCTCAGATCAGCCCAATAGTGCCACAGATAAGTCGCCAACAAGACCAGTTCCAACCACTGCTCTTCATTCACTTGTTTCAGGCTGAACATCCGCCTCAAGTTATACGCAAGA
>NZ_LASA01000060.1 GCF_001562015.1 Endozoicomonas arenosclerae
GAATTCTTTGGTCACTTTCTTTTCTTACACTATCAATAGCATCATACTGCAAAATAAAAGAAACCTAACAAAAGCATGGAATTCGTTCCGCCCTAAAGGGCTCCACCCGACGCGCCTTCGGCGCGCGGCTCATGCAGGCGTTATGCATTGAGAGAATTCGAGTTTTGTTCAAATTAAAGAAGAATACAGAGAATGAATTCACAGCAATTAAGCTGTACTCGATAGATAGTGACCAGAATTCAATAAAAAGAGATGCCACAATTGATTGTGTGTTACAAATTATGGAATTGCAATTTAATGGATATCCCGATGAATTCGATATTCATGGACCTTATGGCATTAAAAAAGGATCGAGTGTAAAGATCGAAAGCTTTAAGAAAAAGCTCTCTCAAAAGGGACATGAAAAATATTACGCATTAGACGGCTTATCACATGATGAATTTGGATTTCATATTTCTTATGCAAATAAATTCAAAGATCACACATACTCTGAATTAATCATCTGGTGGCGTTCTGATAAATATAAAGTAGATCAAGTCTCTATCATAAATAAATTGTCTCGGCCATTTTGCGTGAGTTCAGGATATGAAATTGAACTATTGATCTGGGCCAAAACTTCCCGACAAGAGTTTCTGTATAACTGACACCTCATATTTGAGGTGTACATGAGCAAAGTCGACGGCCGTAAAATTTCCCATGATGTTCGAGAATCTATTCGTTTAGAGGCTATACACCTATGGCTGGAGGGCGCCACTGTCAATCAGCTATCCGAAAAGTATTCTACTCACAGGTCATGCGTTTACGACTGGATTGATCGTTATGAACGAGGTGGCTTGGAAGCCCTGAAAACTCGACCTATCAACGGTCGGCCTTCCAAACTGAGCTTGCAACAGAGAGAAGAGCTCACACTGATTATTTCATCAAAGCTCCCCACTGACTTTGGGTTTTATAAGGCTATGTGGACTCGGGATATTGTAGCTTCTGTCATCAAGTCTGAGTTTGGAGTGTCTATGCACCCAGCAGCCGTCGGTAAAATGCTCAAACGGTTGGGCCTCAGTCCTCAGAGTCCTGTACGAAAAGCCTGGCAACAGGATCAAAAAAAGTCGATGACTGGTGCTGGATTCAAGCAATAAGTGCAATCGACACCCCGGAGTAGACTTCGAGAGGAGTCCGCCCTCCTAAAACCTTCCTCGGCATCGTATTGATCAAGAGTTCAGTTTCTCGAATACTTTCCTCTGAAAGATTCCCAAGAGCTATTTTCTTTGGCCAGGTTCGACGGATAATTCCATTGGTATTTTCGTTAGTTCCTCGCTGATAACTGGCATAAGGTTTGGCAAAAAATACATCAGCATTCATAGCTTTTGATACCTTCTCATGAGCCGCAAACTCGCCTCCGTTATCCAGTGTGATGATGCAAACGGTTGAGACTCGTTTCAGCAGATTAATCATCGTGTCTGCCACTGTTTCAGCTTGTTTGGTATCCGTTTTTCCAATGAGCGTATATCGGCTCTTTCGGTCAACCAGGGTCACCAGATGAGCGTCCTGCCCAAATACCGTATCGCCTTCCCAGTCGCCCAGTCGGGAGCGGAGTTCGACCACTTCAGGACGTTCGCTAATATCGACACGATTGGGGATCAAGAAGCGCCCGGCCTTGCGTTTACCGCCTTTGCAGCGCCTTTTTCCATAACGGGGTGGCTCTTTATACAATGTTCCTCCCTGAGTCTTGTTGGCACCTATACGCTTGTAAATAGTCATATGGCTGAGGGCGATCTCAGGCACCTCCACTTTCATCCGTGCGCTGATGTTTTCCGGCGACCAGCCGAGAGATAAACCTTTCTTGATGATCGGCATATGTCGTTCATTTGATTTGCTGAACTTTGTGGGGGACGCTCTACGCTGAGTAGTCAGGGCATGAGCGGTTTCGGCATAGTATCCGTCATTACTGGCATTACGGTGCAATTCGCGGGATAAAGTACTCTCAGTGATGCCAACCTTATCTGCGATTTCTTTTTGCAGAAGATCTGTCCCAAGAAGGGCTTCAATCTGGTATCGTTGCCCCAGAGTCAGTTGTTTGTATTGTCTGGTTTGTGTACTCATTCCTAACGTCCATTTCTGAGTGTGATCGCTACGAAATGTACCAGCAGCTGGCTCACATCCGAAATATCAGTCGATTGCACTTATTGTATTAATCCAGCTGAAACTCCCATTTGCTTTTTCTTTTATAAGTTGATCTGATCCTATCAAAAAGTTAGAAGCCTTTTAAAGTATCTTTACTTTATCGATTTCATCTCTCAGCTTCACTGCGATTTATCTCTATCTTTGTATAGTCCAACCACTGTTGAGCAGAGGTTCTGGTTTTCTTATGTTTTGAAGCGGTCTCAAGAGCAACCAGCGCATCCTGAAATTTTTTCTGATTAAACTGGGCCATCCCCAGCATTAACTGAGCGGTGGGCTGATCTTTGAGATTCTTCGTCAATGCTGACTTCAAAGCAGTCTCAGCTTCTGACCACTTTTGCGAGCGCAGATGCAGTTGGGCCATCAGTAAAGACGACTGACCCGTGTTATCCAGAGCTGCAGCTTTCTTAAGAGTTTGGAGGGCTTTGTCGTCTTCCCTTGCCTGCAGCCAGGCCTGAGCCAGCAGTCTGAGGTTATCCAGTGAAGACTCCATAAATCCGGCATTAAGTCCCTGGGACAAGACTTTGGCGGATTTGATGGGAAGGTCCTGCTGCAAAAGTATTGTTGCGAGTGCTTTTAAATGAGGTTCGCTGTCCAGCTGACCGGTTTCAAACAATCCTTCCAGTAAGACCAGTTGTTTTTTGGGTTTTTCCATCTGACTGTAGATGGCAGAGAGTGCCAGCATAGTGTCTTTTTTTGGAAAACGCGTCACCATTTCTTCCAGTACTTTGGCTACAGCAGGGAAGTCTTCCAGAATCTGGTAGTTAGCCCTGAGTAGCTGATACCAGCTTTCTTCCGGCTTTTGGGAGGAATGTATTGTCAGTTGGATAACTTTGGCAGACTCCTTGTGCTGCTTTAACTGATAGAGGCAGTGGGCCATCAGGATGCTCAGACCCGTGTCCTGTGTTTTTTGATCAGCAGTGACTGAGCGGGCTTGTTCAAGCGCATCCTTATATTGACCCATACTGAACCAGAGTTGGGCCAGTGTTCTTCGGGTACTGAGTTTCAGAGCATCCGGAAGATCTTCCTGTTTCAGTACCTGTTGGTAGGCATCCACTGCTTTGGTGTAGTTGTCTTCGAGATAAAAAGTATACCCGGTCAGGTTCCAGATCTGTGCTTTCTCATAGGATGACAGACGGCTATTGTCGGCCAGGAGTTTTTTTAGCTCAGTATGAGCCGCTTGATACTGGGTTTCGTTGACCTGGTCTCGGATACTTTCCAGCGATCGGTATACAGACTCGGACATAGCCGTAGCCTGGAGCTCCATAGAGGCAACCAGCGTAAAGCAGAGCAGTGCATTACGCAGAGTAGAAAGCTTAACCATTGTTACCTCCCTGTAATTGATAGGTGAAGCGGTTTTTGACGCCTTTTACTTCCTGGGCTTTACCATTCACGACTTTGGGCTGGTAGCGGAAACGTTTGGCTGCATTGATGGAAGGTTTCTGGAATAGCCAGCTGTCACAGAGAGACTCAAGCACTTTGACGTCCTTCACAAGGCCTTCACGAGTGACGGTATACTCCACCGTACAATAACCTTCTATGCCACGGTTGATAGCTCGCTCTGGATAGATTGGAGCCACTTTCACAATGGGCAGGTATGCACCTTCCTGCAGGTTGCCCAGATTAAAACCCAGACCATCCATATTAATGGCGGGATTAATGGAAGGCTGCGAAGTAGCGATTTTTTCCAATACTGGAGCATCGGTGTTTACCTGAGGCATGGCCGGTGGCGGTGGAGGCGCTTTGGGTGTTTCCGGCTTTGCAGGACGTTCTTTCTTTTTAACGGGTTCCTCTTTGGGTTTGACCCGGACAAAATCCAGAACATCCCCATAACGCTGGGCTTCGGCATTGCCTGATGGCAGATCGATCAGGGCCTTCATGCCCCAGCAAAGTGCCAGAGTGATCACAGCTCCGGGAAGGGCAACCGTCAGAAGCCGTCTGGCAAGCAGAGGCTCCCGAAAGTTTTGCTCAATATCTATGGCTTGTGGACTCACGTCATTCACCCTCTGCCGTAGCAATGGCGACATTACTGACTCCCACCGCTCTGGCAGAGTCCATAACGGCAATCAGCAACTCATTGCGTGAATCTTTGTCAGCCTGAATCACCACGGAACCTTTGGGGTTCTCGGCATGCAGACGTTCGATATTGGCTCGAAGGGCGTGCTGTTCAATCTTTCTGCCATCAATCCAGATGCTGTCATCATCGGTCAGGGCTACCAGAATGCTGGCATTCTCCTGTTGAACGGCGGTGGAAGCCTGTGGGCGATTGACGTCTATACCGGCTTCCTTGACGAAGCTGGCGGTGACGATGAAAAAGATCAGCAGAATAAACACCACGTCCAGCATGGGTGTGACATCAATATTCAGCTCCTCGTCACCCATGCCTTCCTGCCAGGAAAATTTCTTCATTATGCTTTCTCCTTAAACTGTACCGTGAAAAATATCTTGCGACTTTGTTATGGTTGAGCTCGGTGCAAAATATTTTTCTTCCGCTATGGGCATCCAGCCGGAAGGGAAGTGAGAGATTGCTGAGCCTGATTAAGCATGCGCTCATTCAGCAGTCGTTTTTCTTTCTGGGCGCTGCGCATCAGCCAGGTAATCACCAGAATTCCGGACAGGGCAGTGACCATGCCTGCCATGGTCGGCACAGTGGCTTTGGAGACGCCAGAGGCCATAGCCCGAGCGTTTCCTGTACCGGTGAAGGACATGACTTCAAAGACTTCCAGCATACCGGTCACGGTGCCCAGTAGGCCCAGTAGAGGGCATACGGCAATCAATGTCTTGATCAGGGCAAGATTACGCTCCAGCTTCAGGCTGACCAGAGACATCAATCTCTGCTTCAGTTTTTGGGTAAACCAGGGTTCATTGTGGTCCTGCGCATGCCAAAGTGTCAGAGCCTTGCTGACCATTTTCGGATGGTGGAATTTCAGGTAGTAGATTCTTTCCAGCACCAGTACCCAGAGAAGTCCTGTTACCAGGGCGATCACGGTCAGTACCGTGCCCCCCAGTTCCAGAAAGTCTCTGATCGAAATCAGTATCTGTTCCATTGCATTCTCCTGCCGTGTTTAAGCCATTGCTTCAGCAGGTTTGTTGACTGTTTGGCTACTCTTGGCTTTTGGCTCGGCAACGGTCTGCACCTTACCAGCCTGTTCAGCAATGATGCCCACCGCCTGTTCTTCCAGAATCTGGGACAGAACCTTGGCTTTGCTGGATACCAGAGAGTGAAGCAGCATGGTTGGGATAGCGACCGCAAGACCCAGAACAGTGGTGACCAGAGCCTGGGAGATACCACCAGCCATAAGACGGGGGTCGCCTGTACCAAACAGAGTCAGAGCCTGGAAGGTCACGATCATACCGGTGACGGTTCCCAGCAGTCCCAGCAGAGGAGAAATGACGGCGATGACTTTAAGTATCGTCAGTCGTTTCTGGATAGCAGGCACTTCTTTCATCAGAGCCTTGCCTATTTTCAGCTCCAGCGTTTCGGGGTCTGCAGAACGATTCTTTTCATAGCTTGCCAGAATTCTGCCCAGAGGGTTGTTACCTGCTGTGTCTGGCTGTTTGATCTGTTTTCGAATGCTGCTGCCTGTCAGACCGAGAGAAATTAACCGTTCCAGAGTCACCAGCAGAGCCAGGAAGCCGAGAGCCAGAATGACGTAGCCGACAATCCCACCCTGCTCAATTCTCTCTTTCAAGTTCGGAACGTTAACCAGCATGGAAAGGAGCTGTCCACGGGTAGGGTCCAGAGAAAATGTGGTTGGGGTTGTGCTATCTGCGTTGTTAATAAGAGTGTTCAAATCAGCAATAGCATTGAGATAACGACTTTGTGGCTGACGGGGCAGTTCTACCAGACGGCCAGTCTCTGCAATGTACTGAAGGTATTTTTCGCTGCTGACCACATTAAAAAGACCTACACGGGTGACATCTGTCAGTTGTGTTTCACCGGATGTATCAGTGACTTGAGCCTGAAAACGTACAACTTTTCCGGACTCTGTCATTTCCTGCTGAAGCTCGAACCAGAGTCGTTCAATATCCTGCAGGTCTGGCAGTCGTGTAGCTTTGCCCATTCTTTCGGAGAAGTTCTCAAGAAAAACATCCCGTTCGGGGTATTGAACCTGAGTAATAGAGGCGCTGAGCTGTGAGCGACTCTCATTGGCGGTCTGTTGAAGCACGCCAAACAGCTCTTTCATTGAACCCAGCTTTAACGACAATGCTTCATTTAATTCATCGAGTTGTTGGCTGTTCTTTTCGTACTGTTGCTCATAGTCTTTGCTGATACTGTCCAGCTGAGTTTTTTCCTGCTGGAGCGTTTTCAGCTGCTGTTGCTGTTCAGCTCTGTCCTTACGAAACTCGGCCAGACGGTTTTTATGCTGGGTTTGATCTTCAATGCTGCCTTTTTTGATGTGTTCCAGCAGTGCGTCAAGAGTGACGGGTTCGTTTGCTGAAAGAGCTGAAGGCAGAATAAGCGATGCGCCAAGGATAAGAGCCTTTAACGTTTTCACAGGGCTTCTCCTTTGGCATCAACATTGAATACGGGGATCGATAACAAATCCGGAGCAGCCAGCTTTCGCGCTATTTTCAGGCCCTGACTTAAATGTCTCTGGTAGTCAGATGCTTCCAGTGACTGCCATTCCCTGGTGGTAGAGTTCCAGGCTCCCATCTGATCGCCGGATGCTGTTTGATACAGTAATGCCACTCGACCAACCCTCAGAAAATCAACATCACGGGGAGAGCCTTTCAGCTCCAGTTGTCCGCGATAGGCTTCAATGGTCCGGCCGTATTTGTTTTCTTCCTGATAGGCTTCAAACACTTTACGAAGTTTTTCTGCTGTTGATACATCAGGGCGTCCCAGCAAGGTTTTTAATGAAGCGACACGTTGCTGGCGTTCTTCTGTTAAGAAGGGGGTATCCAGAGTGACAAAAGCATCCAGCGCTTGAATCATTCGTGTGATTAAAGGAATGATCTGTCGTTCAATTTCAGCAGCGTTTTCAATGGAGTTCTGGATATCGGCAATCTCTGCTGTTTGACTATCCAGCTGCTGTTTCAGTACTGAGTTGTAAGTTTTAATGCCTTCCGTCACTTTGGATAAGTGCAGGTAGTCTCTTTCCAGTGATGTGATCTGGTTATCAATAGCTTCTATTTGTTGTTGAGCTTTCTGGCCTGACTGGATGCGATCCTGACCAGTACGAGTGACTTCTTCAATAGTGGATGCCAAGGTCTTCCCTGAAACAGCGACAGCAAGGAGGAGTCCGACATGGCATAAACATTTATTTTTATTCATTGATACTGTTATGGGCTGGTTGAATACATGAATTCTGTCAGTTTTTTTTGACAGAAATATTTCGTTCAGGCAAGTCTGCCTCAAGACATGCCTCTATAATAGTGATCCCTTCAATATTATTAATTCCCGGAACCTGACCGAGATTTTAGACTGCTCAGCAGTTCATAACATTGAGCAACACAATGTTTACGAAAGCAGATAAGCCAAGTCAGGAACACTTAATTAGAAAAGGGCTGTGTTCCTGTTTGGGCTTCATATCAATTGTTAAAATCTTGTAGTCAGAATCTGTATACTGCTTCAATACCATAAGTTCGGGGGTCGCCGTAATAATTGACAGCTCCTGTCCCGTTATTGTTGCCACCAACAGTAATCCCGTTAATCCTGTATTCTTCATCTCCCAGATTCTTGCCCCAGACAGCTATTTCCAATGTCTGTTCTGGACCTATTTTTATCTCTTCAAGGGCTATACGTGCATTCCATAACCTGTAATCACCTGTTTTTGTTAACTCGGCTGCAACAGGATTTGGAGAAAGATAAATTGTATCTACCCAACTGTAATCAAGACGGCCTGTCAGGTTAGCAAAACCAAGATCCTGATGATAAGTCAGTCCTGCTGATATTTTATTCTCAGGCGCATAAGTAAATCTGTTGGTGTCTTTTAACTCATTACCATTCAAATCCTTATAGGAATCGTATTTTGAATCCAGGTAACCATAATTCAGGTTAAAGGTAAGCTGGTTAGTCAATACTGCCATGGCTTCCAGTTCAATACCTCGCATAGTTGCCCTGCCTGCGTTATCGACTAACGAATAGGCTCCCTGGAAGTTGGATATCTGAAGATCCTTGACATTATTTTGAAACAGGGCGGTATTCAGCTGTAAGCGGTCATTAAACCAACGCGATTTCAGACCTGCTTCAAATGCTGTTATTTTTTCTTCATCGTAAGATTGTTTGAATGCCTCTACACTTGGAGCTTCACCATTGAACCCCCCTGCTTTCCAGCCCTCGGAAACTTTGAAATAAACACTGGTGTCGTCGGAGAAGGCATACGTCAAAGCCACCGTAGGGGATATGTTGGACCAGTCATCCCTAGCCTGGAGTCTGGATATATTACCACCAAAATTACTTCCAGGGGTGTTATCCTGTCGCTGCAAAAAGGCTTCTTTCTCTTCTCTGGTCCAGCGAATCCCGCCTGTCAGTGTCCACTGGTCTGTCAGATAGTAATCTAACTGACCGAATAAAGCATGCGACTCACTTTTGACTCCATACCCATTCCTCACCACATTATTGTTTCCAAAAAGATGGAAAGGGTTTAAAGCATCAGAGTCTTCTTTAAAATAAAAGGCTCCCAAGACATAATCAAAACGATCACTTTTTCCTAACCACTGAAATTCCTGTGAAATCTGGTCTGATTCCACATCACGGACGGTATGGAAACCAATTACGTCTGTTCCATCATAGTCGCCAGCATCTTTGAATTTGGTGGAGCGATAGGCTGAAATGGATTTCAAGGTAATAATGTCAGAAAGTTGATAGGTGAGATGTAACGCATGCCCAAAAGTGTCAGAAGTATCTTCAATACCGCCATCATTAGCGCCTTCTCTTCTTCTTTCAACACGGCTGCCAGGTAAGTCCAGCTGAGCAAAAGAGGGTGTATTGTCTTTTTTACTTTGATCAAAAATATAAAAGGCTTCCAGCTGGTCAGTAATATCAAAAGAACCAGTCAGTCTTACTGCAGTAGTATCCAGCTTTTTAAATTCATCTGCTGCTTCTGACGCTCTTGACGTATTGTCATAGAAGCCATCACGCTGTCTGACACTCAGAGCTATATTGAATGCTGCTCGTTCAGCCAATCTGCCGGTATCAAGACTGAAAAAGCCCTCTTTGTAATCATAATTCCCGCTTGATAACTTCAAGGTGCCACCAAACTCTTCAGAGGGCTTGCGTGTAATCAGATTAATGGCTCCACCCAAAGTGTTCTTTCCATAAAGGGTTCCTTGTGGGCCACGAAGGATTTCAACACGTTCCAACTCAGCAACATCAAATAAACCACCAACATTCTTGGCTACAAAAACACCATCAACATAGATACCTACCGAAGGCTCCCAGGTCACTGCAGGATTACCTGTAACCAACCCTCGTATACTAATAGTTGCTCCTGTATTGCCTCCAGGGGAGGGGGCTATTTCTACATTCGGCAGATATTGACTTATATCAGAAATGTCCTCAATACCTTGCTCTTCAATAGCTGAAACGTTAAAAGCGGATATGGCAATTGGTGTGTCTTGCAGATTTTGTTCTCGTTTTTGAGCAGTGACAATGACTTCTTCCAAAGCCCTTGTTTCAGCATAAAGCTGTCCTCCATACAAGGCAATGGAAAGTGCTAGAGCGAGTGGAGATCTGAACAGGGTGGTTGGCATTTGCTTTACTCTCAACTTTTTTATGATTTTTAAATAACAGTCATCTGTAAATTTTCAGAAAGAGTTAGTTTGAAAAAGTACAGCGGATTTACCTGATCTGTCGCACTTATTACTTTAATTACTTGAAAGGCTCTGTTCACAATAGATGTTGGCGTACTCTCGAAAGCCAGTAATGGCGAGGGGAGCTGTATTTTTGTGAATGCAACGAATTGCAAGGCTCTCCGCGACATTCCGTATGCTGCCAACATTTAGTTTGAACAGAGCCTACTTGAAATATGTAAGTCCTGACTGTCTCCTAAGCACTTTGATTTTGAGCCTATCACTACAACTTTAATTAACCACTAGTCTTTTTGGATTAGTTGGAGATTGTTTTGTCAACTGCTTTCCATTGAATAACTTTGAGTGTCGACACACTCTTTTTTTTTTAAGTAGTTATGTTCAGAATGATACATGTTAAACATTGAAACGCTGACTTTATTCAAAATAGATGTTGGCGATTTTGATAAACCATATGAAGGCTCATTACAGCTTCTTCCAAAAACACGACTTACCATGGTATCAATGGCTTTAAAGGGTGCAACAACGAACATCTATTGTATGTACTGTGAACAGAGCCGAAACGTTTATTGACAAGAGCTGATCCAAACTTTCTGATAGGACGAAGGAGCACCTTAAAATGGAGCAGACAAGCAGAGCAGATATTGAGCCCTATGAAATTAAAGGGGAACTTCCTGATCGTTTTCCGCGAGGTTGGTTTTGTATCGGTGCAGATTATGAATTTACTTCTACTCCCAGAAAACTAGACTATTTTGGTACATCAATAGTGGCATACAGGGGGGCTGACAGTGGAAAAGTGCACATTCTGGACGCTTATTGTCCCCATATGGGAGCTAACCTGGCAAGTGAAGGAAGCTTGATTGTTGGTGATTCAGTCGTTTGCCCATTTCATGCCTGGCACTGGGGGGGGGATGGTTATTGTAAGCATATCCCATACGCTAAAAAAATTCCTGTCAAGGCTCGTATAAAATCTTGGCAAGTGATGGAGGAAAATCAACTGGTTTTTCTCTGGTTTGATCCTGATGGTGGAGGCTCTATTCCTGAGCAGGCAATTCCTAGAGATGAAGAAGTTTTTGAAGAGCACTGGACTCCCTGGGTTATTCGTCGAACCATAGTCAAAAGCAATAGCAGAGAAGTTATTGATAATATGGCGGATAAAGCACATTTTATTCAGGTTCATGGCAGTTCAGAAATCAATCACTTCACTAATATCAGTGAAGGACATAAATATACGCAACTCATGAAGGGGTGGGGTCAGTCAGGTGTTGTAGATTCTGAAGCCACCTATCATGGGCCAAGTTATATGTTGCATCGTATGACTATAACTCCTGATGAAGAGCCTGATGTAAGATCATTGTCACTGGTGATGAATGTGCCGACCAGCTTGAACAGCTTTGAGTTTCTGGCAGGTTTTAAATACCTTATTCCACCCGGTATGCAAGGTAATATAGTGGCACAAATTGAATACTGTAACGAGATGATTGATCAGAACGTACAGGGTGTATTCGCTGATCTGGCTATCTGGAAGGATAAGGTCACGATTGACAACCCGGTTCTTTGTGATGGAGATGGCCCGGTACACCAATTAAGGCGGTGGTATAATCAATTCCTGGTGGCTGTTAATGAAGTTCCAGAGGCTTTAAAAGAGCGTAAAGTTTATGAAAATCATGATGTTATTAAGGCTGGCCCTTTATTTTAAAGTGAGTCAAGTCAAAATCCATTTCTGTAACGTCAATATTGGGGCTATTTAGTACAGTAAGTAGGAAGACGTTTAATGTCCAGAAGCTACAGCCTGGCAGAAGAAATTGCGAACAGTATCACCCACGGCCTGGGAGCTTTGCTCAGTGTGGCAGGTTTAACTCTGTTGGTGGTGTTTGCAGTCCAACAGCAGGATGTCTGGCGTATTGTCAGTTTTAGTATCTATGGAGCAACACTGATACTGTTGTTTCTCTCTTCAACGTTGTACCACAGTTTTCAGCACGCAAAGACCAAGAAGGTTTTCAAGCTGTTGGATCATTGTTCCATTTATCTTCTAATCGCGGGTACCTACACACCGTTCCTGCTGGTCAGTATGAGGGGGACAGTAGGCTGGACCATGTTTGCCATTATCTGGCTGCTGGCGTTTTCAGGAATAGCCTTTAAAGTCTGGTTTGGTCCACGGTTTAAAAAGCTCTCAGTATCCACTTATATCCTGATGGGATGGCTGGTTCTATTTGCCTCAAAAGAGCTGGCCAGCAAGATCTCTCTGGAAGGTATTTACTGGCTGGTGGCCGGTGGGCTCTCCTACACCCTGGGAGCCGTTTTCTATCTCTGGAAAAAACTGCCTTTTAACCATGCTATCTGGCATGTGTTCGTTCTGGGTGGTAGCGTTTGCCACTTCTTTGCGGTGCTTTTGCACGTCCTCCCTGCCAAATAATTTGCATTCAGGCTATCGATTTAAGTCGGTAGCCTGAATAGAAGTTGTCGATTCCTGTCCTGCTCTGCACAATAGAACCCAATAAAATAACAATAAGGGACTATTCCCATGCCAATGCCTAATGACATAAAGATCATTGACCTCATGCTCAGTGTACCCGGTGAAGACAACAGTCAGTGGTACGAATATATGAAGCCGATGCTGCTGGATGCCGAGAGCCGTGAGATGTTCAAAATGCCTGCCCAGTATATGTTCACGGATATTCCGGAGGCCGGTAAAAAGGAAGATTACATTGCCTACACTCTTGAGCAGATGGACAAACACAACATTGATAAAGCCTTGATGGGGTTTGATGAAGATAATGACACCGCTATGAAAGCCTTAAAGCGTTTTCCTGACCGCTTTATGGCTTCTTATGAAGCCAACCCCAATAATGCCATGGATGAAGTGCGCAAGATCGAGAGGCTGTATCACGAATACGGGATTAAGGCGGTGACAGGCTTTCCATCCGGTTTGTGTCCCCAGGTGCCGATCAACGATAAGAAGTGGTATCCGATCTATGCCAAATTGGTGGAACTGGATCTGCCTTTTTGTGTCTGTGTCGGTGTGCCCGGCCCGCGTTTGCCCATGGCGCCACAGAAAGTGGAATTGCTGGATGAAGTCTGCTGGTTCTTCCCGGAGCTGAAAGTAGTCATGAGGCATGGTGGTGAACCCTGGGACGATCTGGCCTGGAAGCTGATGCTGAAATACCCCAACCTTTATTATTCAACCAGTGCCTTTGCGCCGAAATATTATCCGGAATCGATCATAGAGTTTGTCAACACCCGGGGTGCCAATCAGGTCATGTATGCAGGTTATTTCCCCATGGGCATCTCTCTGGATCGTATTTTCAGAGAGTTGCCCGAAGTGCCTTTCAAAGATGAAGTCTGGCCCAAGTTTCTTCGTGAAAATGCCAGGCGGGTTTTTAAAATCAATGAAGATATAACCTGAGGGTTTTAAAAATACCCCGCATCGGATGTGCAGGGTAAGCTTTCGGACATTCAAAATGTTGGTTTATAGGGTAAAGAAGTCCACCTTGGAACGGCTAATGCGGAGGTTCCACTATCGCTAATCATAGGTACTCCTATGTTTTGGTAGGCAATATTGGGACTTCTTCTTCCTCCCAGATATTCACTGGTATTCTTCCCTTTGCAAGGGATTACACTTTCTTTCCCATGTTCTCGAACCGCTAAATAGTGAGAGCGTTTAGAGGGAGAATACAACATTGCTATGCGAATACCGCTCGTATGGGTTACGCAGCCAACGTCGAATGCATCTTCAGGTTTAGGACATAAATCTTGGCTTCTGACTTTTCCTTTCATTCCGGCTTTGTCAGGGAATAAGGATTCCAAAACCTTCATTGTGGCTTCGGAAAATATTTCTACCAGAAAGCGAGAGCGCGTTGAATTATCAAAGGCATGGATCTTTGTGTAGTCTGCATAGGAAACCATGGGGAACCCTATCCATTCATCGTATAGACTTTGTGCAATTAATCCAAAGGGCTCCTCAGGCAATTTAACGGGTGTTGCCATATCTTTGAAATAACTGAAGGGGTAACTTTTGTTTCCAAGAAAACTTTGTAGTGTCCGCAAATGCTTTCTTATGCACTCTCTCTGGGTGTCGCTAAAGCGTCCAGCTTTATTTTCAAACGCGGCTTTCAGTTGTGTAAGAGACCAGCTTCTAGCCTCTTCAGGAGAAACATCGGCTGGAGAATCAAATCGCCTCATAACAGGTTGCTCAAGAAGTTCCACTAAGGTGCAATGTATATTGGCAGGCTTTCCGGGCTTTTCGTTATTAATGGCCATTACTTCGGGAGGGCGTGTTCCCGGTGGCACGACTTCATCCTGAATAGCACGTACATCAACAAGATGCCCCGTTTTACTGATGACTTTATCTTTAGAAAGTGGTTTTTTGGCAATGTCTCTTGTTTTCTCAACAACTTTCGCATTGGCTGCATCAGCCATAAGCACCATTTTTTTGGTAGCTGCTGCCATTTTTTCTTGATCTCCCTGAGCATCGGCAACTTCCTGCTTCCTTTGTTCAATTATTTTGAATTTCGTCTTTGTTTTCGTCATCTCCTTTGTTTTTACAGGTTTAACCAGCATTAATGGAGCAGGGCGCAACGTTTCTGAAGTGGGTGGTAGAGAACTATCTTTATGTTGTTCTTGTTCATCTCTTTCTTTGATGTTGTCTAAAGAAGGGGATAAAGTTGTGGCAGTGTTTCCTGGTGCAGGAAAACTTTTCCTTTGTTTTAAATTTTCTTCCTCGAGTTTTTTTGTCAAAAGCTTTTGCCATTGGTCAAGACTATCAAGCTCCGACTGTTTTTTTCGCTCTTCAAATTCCTGCTTGCTTCTTTCGATCTCACCTATTGAGGCCATGGCTTTTCTATATTCTTCATCATCCTTTGCCTTTTTTTCACTTTCTTCTTTTGATTTTTTTGCTTCTTCTTCTGGTCTCATTGGAGCACGGTCGGAACTGGATAACGCTTCTTCACCTTCCCCTTCATCTGAAGAGTCTCCAGGCTGGGAAGGATCTGCCACTTCAGCGACTATGTGATTAATATCCAGCTGGTATTCTTCAAACGCCATTAAGTCTTGTATGGCCTGAACCTGATTTTTTTGTTCCTCTGTTGAACATGTGGTTATGACTCTGTCTTTTTCAGCGTGACGGTAGGTTTGTCTAATACAGTGTTTTCTAACTTCCGTTGTCAGAAAATCCATTTTGTCTGCCAGCATATTTAAAGCTTTTTTAATAAGGCTTCTGGCATATTCAGATTTTGGAAGTGCTTTGGCTACTCTCCTGAATTCTTCCATGCAGATTGTGAAATGCTTTGCCGCTTTATCTTGATTAGGTGACACAAAAGCATGTGTCAGGTGGTTTACGAAGCCCGCAACATCTTGTTCCAGAGATAAGCGTTCACACTCTTTTGTTTCAGCGTCCTGTATCCTTTGAGAGAGAATAACAGGGTCTAATCCAAACGCTTTGGAGATAGAAACTCTTTCCGGAGAAAAGTCTCCCAGTTCATCACCCAGAGAAAATTCACCCAGATCATCCCGTAGTTGATCGAAATCCTTGTCCAGATTCTTAGGGTCAATGCTATCGGGAATCTCATAATCTTTGAGTGGATGAGGCTGAACCAATTTTTGGCGCATGTTCATCCATTCCACTTTGCGTTCGGAGCATTTTGGGTGCTGGCTCCATGTGTCGTGGCTTACAGCCATAGATCTTCTCGCAGTATGCTTAGTGCTAGTTTTTCCTTTCTGTGGGGCAGACTGTGAATGTGTGTGCGGTTTCTGAGCGACCTGTGAAAGCATGGAAAAATCTCCTCTATGATGCGTATTTGATCCTATTGGACAACAACTTTGCAGGAGAGTTTTTCTGTTGTTAGAAATACTGTCGCAGTTGTTAGAAATATCATGAAAAGAACTTCCAACCGAGATACCGGTGTCGGTGCAATCCAGACGGAAGGAGTAGTCTCTCACCCCGCATAAATCAGGATGAGAGAAGTCTAAACGGGCGAGTGTGTAGGGGGTGGTTGTTTTATGTACACAGACGATTCAAGATTGGGTCAATGGATCAAAATTCCACTAGAGCCTTTGGCTCTGCTAATATGCAGAACAATCCTAATTCCATATCTGTATACGAATTCCCGCAATGAGTGATGATGTTGTTTTTGGCCTGCATGCCGTGCAGAGCCTGTTTGAGCATTCTCCGGAAAAAGTTCTGGAACTGCTGATCCAGAAAGGCCGTACTGACAAGCGTATTAATGCGCTGGTGGACGAAGCCCGCAGCCAGGGAGTAACGGTGCGTTTTGTTGAGCGTGGCCGACTGGACTCAAAAGTTGAGGGTGTGCACCAGGGAATTGTTGCCCGTGTTGCCCAGGCAAAAGTGTATCGGGAAGGTGATCTGGAAGATCTTCTGAACAACCTCGATGAACCTCCTTTTCTGTTGATACTGGATGGCGTGACCGACCCTCACAACCTGGGTGCCTGCCTGAGAACAGCTGATGCCGCTGGCGTACATGCCCTGATTACTCCCAAGGACAAGTCAGCCAGCCTGAATGCCACTGCCAGAAAGGTAGCTTGTGGTGCTACAGAAAATGTTCCGCTGGTGCAGGTCACCAACCTTTCCAGAACGATGGAGTGGCTGAAAGATCGTGGCGTCTGGATGATTGGTACGGCAGGAGAAAGCTCGTCTGATATCTACAAAACAGATCTAAAGGGGCCGTTGGCTCTGGTCATGGGTGCTGAAGGTAAAGGCATGAGAAGACTGACCCGGGACAAATGCGATTCACTGATATTTATTCCCATGGCCGGATCAGTCAGCAGTTTGAATGTTTCAGTAGCGACAGGTGTATGTCTGTTTGAGGCCGTAAGGCAGAGAAAGAGTTGATTGAAGCGTGACAGGGTCTGACGTTCTCAAGAAGGTTTTTCCCTGAGCAGAGCGTCCAGATGTTCGATAACTACCACCCAGTCGGCATCTTCATGATAAGCCTGTTGAATAAATGCCTGCTGGCTGTCCGAAAAAAAGTCGGCATGCTGGATTTTGGTCTGGTGGGGTATTCGTTGGTGTTTGGCGATAAACAGGTCAATTTCTTTATCACTGCTGGGTAATCCCAGCTGATCAAACAGGTCGTTCATGGTGTGATGAGCAGGTTCCATGGATACCTCCTGACAGAATCTGTTCTCGTACCGTCAGAATAGCAGGCTACTGTCTTCAGCAAAGATAAAATGCAGATTCCAAAGGTAAAAATGTGAGTACGACTAAGAACGCCGTTTTATTGGATCAAGGGACTCTGGGTGCAGGCGTTTCGCTGGAAGCCTTTCATCACCTTTCTGTCCCGCTGGAAACTTATGAGCAGAGTGGTTCAGAAGATGTGGTTGACCGTTGTCGTGATGCAGTAGCCATTTTTACGAATAAAGTGGTCATTGATGAGGCGGCACTTTCTTCTTTACCCAATCTCCGATACATCGGTGTGCTGGCAACGGGAACGAATAACATTGATCTTGCTGCCTGTGATATTCACGGTATCAGGGTTCAGAATGTTGAGCGATACAGTACCGCATCAGTAGCCCAGCATGCCATGGCGCTAATTCTTTCTCTGGCAGGGTATCTGCCAGCTTATTCCCGTGACGCAGCAAATGGAACCTGGGCCGCCAGCGATATGTTTTGTCTGTTGGATCATCCAATCATTGAACTGGAAGGCAAAACCCTGCTGATTGTAGGTTATGGCGACTTGGGTAAGGCCACGGCAAGGCTGGCAGAAGCTTTTGGCATGAAGATTATGAAGGCCAGGGTTCCAGGTTCTGGTTCAGGGGCTGAAGATCGCATTGAACTTGATGAAGGTCTAAAAGAGGCCGATGTCGTTAGTCTGCACTGCCCTTTGATCGAAAGCACTTGCAACCTGATTGATCAGAGAAGGCTTTCGCTAATGAAAGACTCTGCCATTCTGATTAACACCTCAAGAGGAGGGCTGGTTGATGAAATGGCTTTGTTAACGGCTCTGGAGTCTGGCCAGCTGGGAGCAGCCGGGTTTGATGTTTTGACGGAAGAACCTCCCGTCAATGGTAACCCTTTGCTGCAGCAGAAGTCTTTGCCGAACCTGATCGTTACACCTCACTGTGCGTGGGGGAGTCTGGAGTCGAGACAACGTCTTGTGAATCTGGCCGCCCAACACTTTGAACAGTTTCTTGAGGGGGTATAATTGAACTGGTAACAGCTTCCATATCTACAGCGCTGCCGACTCTCGAAAGGGAGAAATCTTCAGAGCTTGTACTCACAGGTGTAAGAGGTTCTTGAAATGGATTCATCTCTTGGACTTTGGTAGCGGCATCTGTGAGAATGGCAAGTTGTGAACGCTTTTTCTTTGATTGAGGCTTGGGTAGTAGTGATCCAAGCTTATTAAGCTTATGTGCAATTTCTGAGCGGCGTTTCTGTTCATTCTGAAGGTGACCCTGATATTTCTGATCCTTTGTTTGCTTTTTGAGTCTTCTAAAGTGTTCCTGATGTCTTTTAACGGGAGAGGGTAAATGGCGTTCCTGGATATGGGATATAGTGGCATTCAATATATCCACTTTATACTTTAAGTGATGGAACTTGCTGGGTAATGCTGATAAGAGCTGTTGATAGGCTTGATGCATTTTATCTCTTGATTGCTTTTCACGAATTTTATGTAGGAATTTATTGGTAACTATTAAAGTTTCTTGCCTTCTTGGCGTTCTATCATTTGAAGTAACGGATGCTGTTGAGCTGCTTAGTTGAAGTGTCTCTTGATCCAGAGTTGCTGGTGGTTTTTTCTTGGTCGAGGGAGGGCAATAATCCGGTGACAAGGAATAACTGTGCTCCTCTCTGACTCTCTTCAGTTCACTGCTCAGGTTCGACTCTGAAGGGCTGATAGTCGGCTCTTCAGGTGTACGATCATGGCTACGTTCTCTGGGCGGTGAAGGTTCCGACAAAGAGGGGGTCTCTGTTGTTGATACAGTGCTATCGGAATTAGAGAGAAAGTGGTCTCGCCATAGCATCAGCATCTTATAACGCTTGCCGGTACTGACCAGGCAGCAGTCCACTTTTGCTGCTCCAGTACCCGTATAGTTAGGGACTCCCTTGTGGCTGTGATATTCACGGTACTGTCTAAGGGTCATCGCTGGTGTTAATTGAACACCGTCCTGCATTTTTTCGCGGTGAACGACTACGTCCATCAAGTTTTTGCCAACATGTGGGCTTATAGCATCATCAGGCACAACTCTGTCCAAGTCTTTACTCGAGCCCTGGTAGAGCTTTAGAAGGACTGCTGGATAATCCACCAGATCAATCATCAAGTGGTTTGTCGTTGTTCTTTTTCTTTCGTGAGTATCAGGCAAGGGCTTGTCAGGCGCGGCCTGTTTAAGAAGCCATGGGTCCAGCTTATTCTCGGGTTTGGCCAGGGCGTTCAGGGTTTTTTCAGTAAAGACACCACAGGAAGAAAAATCTTTTTGACTTTCAAATGCCGGGGACAGTATCACCCTGTTCATGGTCGGAAAGGCTCTTTCAAGGGCTTTTGTTACTTCTTTATAAATCCCTTCAGAATGTTTGTTACCACCGTCCAGGGTTTCATGGAGATAGCAGACAAGATGATCGCCTTTTCGAATGATTCGGGCGGCAATCATATGGGCAGCGAAAGAGTGTTGGACAATAAAGCTGACGGCTCCATCTTCCTGCAGGGTTTTCATCCAGGGAATCATTTCTTCCGATGTTCTGAAGACTTCAGGCCTTGTTCCATGCTTGAGCTCAAATAAATCTTGAACAACATCTGACGTTGGGTAGAGTTCGCCTTCAGTAACCGGGTGAGGGAGAGGTTTCCCAGTGGTATCAAAGACTCTGGGAATATCAAAGACGAGGGGGTTACTCTGAATAAACTGATCTTTCACTGCGCCAAATTCGGCACCCTTTCTCCAGACTGGCTTGCCATTCTGTCCGGTTGTTCTTTCAAGGATAAGGCCTTTCCAGGATTCCAGATTAAGGTGAGTCCTCTCTTCATGATTTTGGATCACCAGTGTTTTTTTTTCTTCCGAGTTAAAGACAGAAATGAGGGTGTTTTCCTCGAAACGATCCGCTTTCGGCAGTTTCAAATCGGTGGAATGGCCATATTTCCAGTTATAGCCCAGTGATTTAGGCTTGTCGGGCGTGGCAGGCATATCCTTGGATGATTCGGCTTTTCTCCGATAGGACAGCGCCATGGAGTGAGCAAGGTCATCGGGACTTCGTTTGTCGAAAGACTCTCTGGCGTTGGTGATCCGGTAGATATCCCAGTTATCTGTGTCCCTTTTCAATCGGTCACACAGAGGTGTTCCCAGAAAATGCTGCCGATCTGGCTCCAGAAGTTTAAAGATTTTGACGGGGAGAGTATCTAGAAAATGGAATCCGAAACTTTTTCTGACATGCGAGTAAACCTCACGTTCGTCAAACGCTTCTGATGATACTGGTCCTGAGGGCTTGGTAACTGCATGCAGATCCATTGCTGATGACTCTCCCTTTCGATCTTTATCCAATCAATGAATAGACCTTTTCGAATAGCTGAAGTTCCCGGATGGCGTGGGAATAGATTCGTCTGGGTTATAAGTGTTGAAGTGAGCGTTCGTTCCGTTATAATTTGAGCACTAACCTGATGGGCGAGGAAGAATAACAATGATCAGTGAAGAGCTATACAAACAGGCACTGGGCTCCTTTCCGGCAGGCGTCACCATCGTCTCTGCTTATGACGACAATGGTCAGGTGACAGGTTTAACCGCCAGTGCTTTTTCAGCGGTGTCCATGTCTCCGCCTCTGGTGCTTGTCTGCCCTAATTACAGTTCTGACACTTATCCGGTTCTGACTGAAGGGAAACGCTTTGCCATTAATATTCTGGCGTCAGATCAGGCAGGGCCTGCTTTTGCTTTTGCCAAAAAAGGGGAAGCCAAAGTCGAAGCCATCAAGGGGGTGGCAGTCAGTGAAGGACAAACGGGCGTTCCGGTCATTGAAGGAGCTGTAGCAACCATTGAGTGCAGTCTGTGGAATGAATACGACGGTGGAGATCACGCCATTCTGGTAGGGAAGGTGGAATACATTCATCTGGATCAAAACAGTGCGCCTTTGGTGTATTGCCGTGGGCAAATGAGTGCCTGGGAAGAACCTGTTACAGCATAACGTCAAGCCATTCTGATCAGCTCCTGTGGAGAAAAAAACAATGCCGGATACCGAATTTTTTAAACAGCAGGCTTATATTGCCGGCCAGTGGCTGGACAGTGAAGACGGAGAGAAGGCCAATGTCACCAACCCCGCAACCGGAGAGGTGGTTGGAACGGTTCCATTTTTAGGGGCTGAAGCGACTCAAATGGCGATTGAGAGTGCTGAAGCGGCTCGTCATGAATGGGCTGGAAGGACTGCTCAGGAGCGAAGTGCTGTTCTCAGGCGCTGGTATGATCTGATGATGACTCATGCGGATGAACTGGCTGAGATTCTGACGCTGGAGCAGGGTAAGCCATTGGCTGAAGCCAAAGGTGAGATCCATTACGCTGCCAGCTTTCTGGAGTGGTTTGCCGAGGAAGGTAAACGTATATACGGCGATGTTATTCCAACACATAAGGCTGACGCCCGCCTTATGGTGGTAAAACAGCCGGTGGGTGTTGTTGCTGCCATCACCCCCTGGAACTTTCCGGCGGCCATGATTACCCGTAAATGTGCACCCGCCCTGGCAGCAGGGTGTTCATTTATCGTCAAGCCTGCTCTGGAAACCCCTTTATCGGCATTGGCTTTAGCCGCTCTGGCGGAAAAAGCAGGTGTGCCCGCAGGAGTTTTTAATGTTATTACAGGAAAGTCATCCGCTATTGGCAAAGTGATGACAGAGAGCAAACTGGTTCGCAAATTGAGCTTTACAGGCTCCACGCATATTGGAAAGTTGCTCATGCAGCAGTGTGCTGGAACTGTGAAAAAAGTATCTATGGAGTTGGGTGGCAATGCGCCGTTCATAGTTTTTCCCGATGCTGATCTTGATTCGGCTGTTGAAGGCGCTATGGCTTCCAAGTTCCGTAATGCCGGTCAAACCTGTGTCTGTACCAATCGTTTCCTTGTGCATGATGAGGTTTATGATCTGTTCGTTGAGAAGCTGACAGTAGCTGTGAATAAGTTGCGAGTGGGCAATGGTCTGGGTGATGTTGATCAAGGGCCGTTGATTAACGCTGAGGCAGTCAGCAAAGTAGAAGAGCATGTTGCTGATGCGGTCAGTAAAGGTGCGAAAATCACAACGGGTGGAGAGCTCCATCCCAAGGGTGGAAACTTTTATAAGCCCACTGTTGTCTGCAACGTAACACCTGATATGCAAGTGGCTGATGACGAAACATTTGGGCCACTGGCTCCTGTTTTTCGTTTCAGCACTGAAGATGAAGCGATCAGTATGGCCAATGATACTGAGTCAGGACTTGCTGCTTATGTTTATACCCGGGACATTGGTCGGGTCTGGAGGGTCAGTGAAAAGCTTGAATATGGCATGGTGGGTATCAACGAAGGCATTATTTCCACGGCAGTAGCACCTTTTGGGGGCATCAAGGAATCGGGTACAGGTCGGGAAGGCTCGAAGTACGGTATTGATGACTATGTGGAGATCAAATACCTGATGATGGGTGGTTTAGGCCGCTGACTTTTGTTTGCCAGAAGTTTCAGACTTTAATCACCCGATTAAAGTCTGATGGTCTGAAGTTTACTCGTAAGAGCAAAGGTAGGCGGTATCGCTGGCCACTTTCAGTTGAAAAGACTGATTGGCTTCAACGATAAAATGCTCGCTGGCTCGGAAAGTTTGCCAGATATCACTGTCCGGTAGCTTCACAGTCAGTGCTCCGCTGATGACAGTCATGGTTTCTTTCTGGCTGGTGCCAAACTCGTACTCTCCAGGAGCCATAACACCCACCGTTGTGGGGAGTTTGTCACCTTTAAATGCAATGGATTTCACCTGCCCGTCAAAATACTCGTTAACTTCCAGCATACAACTTCCTTATGGGATTTTTATTATTGGCCGCTGCAGTATATTACGACTTATTCATGGCCACAAAAGTTGAAAAGGATCGCGGTCTTTTAGTCATGTTTGATGGTAAAGCGATAGAAGATATCCACCGCCTGGGCCAGGCCGCTGACCACCTGCAGATAAAGTCTTGGCATCAATTCATAGCGGACTTTCACTTCACTGACTGAACTGAAGACACCGGCACCGTATTGCAATCGCAGACCAGGGGCAATGTAGCCACCAATTGTGACCTGAGTATCTTCGCCACTTCCCTCAGTGTCCAATGAGACATCGGTGAAACCAAAGGTTTCACCGATAGAGGTGGCAATCCCCCCAAACTGGGACACACCGATACCAACCAGCATGGCCTGAGCGCTGGAACTGTCTCCCCCTTCCAGGCCTTTTCCTCGGAGCAGGTAGGAAATCTGTTCCTGCTGGGGCATTTCCGGGCTGGAGTAAACGGTCCATTCCGGTTTTGTTACGGGGCCACTGACGTTAATGCCGACCTCAACATTGTCTTCAATGGTATCCGGGTTGCGAATGGCATTAACCAGCAAGTAAGGGGTATCGATAGGTCCCTGGAAAATGATCTTTCCTTCTTTGATCAGTAAGTCCTGCCCCAGCTGACGGTATCGTCCCTCAATCAGTTTAATAGTACCGTGTCCTTCAAGCGGCTTGTTGGGCAGTTGCAGAAGATCAAGATGTCCTGCGAGTTTGGTTTTCAGGCCGTAGGCGTCCAGTCGTATATCGTCCCCCAAGGCTATCCGTACTTTCATGGAGAAACGTTTGCTGGCCTCCTCATGTAACTCTGACGTTTGCCCTTTGCGTATGACAACAACGTCGTCTGAAACTGAAACGGCACTTTCAGGAAGACTATTGATATCAATACGGCTCCAGGGAATATTGATAATGCCAGTCAGTTCGATCTGTTCAGAGAGAGCCAGCTTTAACTTCGGCGAAACCCTGATTTCGCCAATGCCTGGGTACTTCACGTCCAGGTTCTGGCCTTCAAGGCTGATGGTGCCTGATGGGTTTTGAAGATCTTTCCAATCCAGTTTGCCGCCAAGATTCAGGGAGCCCTGTCCCACCTGCATTTTTCCTTCTACGGTTCCGGAGTCGCCATTCACGTTCAGGTAGGTGTTGAGTTCGGAAACACTGACTATTTCGCGGGTGGTATTGGCGTAACCATTTTCGATAGCCAGTCGGCCATAGAACAGAGGTTGAGTCAGGGTTCCGGCCAGCCGCCCCTTAGCAGAGAAAGTGCCGTTCAGGTCGCTGACTTCAGGCATGAAGGGCGCAAAGATTTCCAGTAGCAACTGATCAATATTCAGCTGTCCGCTTAAGTTTTTTTGATCTTGCAGATCATCGACTGCTACTGAAAGACTGCTGTGGCCCAGTTTGTCAGAGAGAAAGTTTAATGAACTTCTTAGCTGATTGTTGGCAATGCTGGCTTCTACAGAAAGCTGTCTGTAATCGCCTGACAGATCATAGGCCTGAAGTGTTCCGGGGGTTGAGGATAACTTCAGGGTGAGTTCCGGTTGATTGTCTTTCCAACTGACTTCTCCCTCTGAGGAAAGGAAAGCCTGCCAGTCAAAACGGGCAGGGAAAAAAGCTTTAAACCGTTCGGGTGCCAGTTGGTCGATAGTAAAAGAAAGCTGCCCAGCGTCTTTACTTAATTGACTCGATTGTATGCAGATGCTGGAGGGTGATGACTGCAGGCAGAACTGGGAGAAAGATGCACTGGCAGGTGTCGCTGTGATATCAACAGGACGCTTCAGTGACCAGTCGCCAAACCGGGTATTCAAATCGCTTCGGGTCAGTTGTCCTTGCCACTTTTCATGACTGTAACTGCCTTTGACCGAGATGATGCTCTTGAGCTCTTTGCCCTGAGTCGTCAGTCGGGCTTCGTGCTGCTGCTCATTTCCCCTTGCTTCCAGTAAGATGTCGTTAAGCGTTTGAGAGCCCTGGGTTAGCGCTTCAAGATTGATTCGTCCTTGTCCGATAATTTGCTCTTTCTTGTCGATATCACCTTTGGCAGAAAGTCCTTTGATGGTCGTGTCCAGATAGTGGACGGATGGACTTGTCAGTTGAAAGTTCAAGTGGGGTTGTTCTTTACTCCCGGTGATGTTTACTGAACCTGTCAGTTCACCTTTAAGGCCGGGATAAAGCTCTGCCAGTTTTGATGCGTTAATGCTTGCTTCTATATTCCATTGTTCATCAAGGTGTCCGTGGGCGCTAAGGCTGTTTTCACCCACCTCGGCATTGAAACGATCTACTTCCCACTTAAAAAGACTGTTGACGTCTAAAGTGCCGGACAGCGAAACGGGTTTGTCCCTGAGCGTTCCTGAAATGTCCATTTTGGAAACAATCAGATGCCAGGCATTACCTTCGAGACTGAAATTGCTTTCCAGAACACCGTCTAGCATGCCAGGGTAGTCCGGTAAAAATGTACCTGTATCAAGGGTTTCGAGATTTACCTTCCCGCTCCAGGCAATACCGTGAGTCCAGTCAAAGCGTCCGGTAACTTCTGCGTTGCCCTGAGGGGTTGAGAGGTAAAGTCGTTGGATAGCAATATGCTCAAGGCTGCCCTGTGCCTTGAGAGTAGTTTCAACTCGTAACTCTTGTTGAGCAACAGGCGCTTTCTGGGCCTCTGGCGTGGAGAGAAACGTGGAAACAAACGCCGTTGTCGCTTTGAGGCGATA
This sequence comes from Endozoicomonas arenosclerae, assembly GCF_001562015.1. GTDB lineage: Bacteria > Pseudomonadota > Gammaproteobacteria > Pseudomonadales > Endozoicomonadaceae > Endozoicomonas_A > Endozoicomonas_A arenosclerae. The sequence goes on from NZ_LASA01000060.1 coordinate 25,598, forward strand.
ATTGACTAAAGAGCCGTGGGCAGAAACATGCAGTGTTTCAGGCTGCAATTGGTCATTCAAAGGGGCCGCATCAACGGTAAGCTCTGCCGAAAGGGGGTAGTTGCCATTTAAAGTTATATCACCTTCAAGGCTTGCTTTGCCCAAAGCATGCTCAGCATGAAGCTTGTGGATCTTGATGTGAGATTGACGGGCATCGGCAGACAGAAAAAGATCGGTGACTTCTTCTTTGGTTTCTCCCTGTTCATAGATGCCTTGATCCAGGGTCAGCTTTTTCAGGGTGATGGGTAAAGGCATCACTACTTCAGGCAGTTCAATCCTGTCGCTGGAGCTTGCAGGTTCTTCAACTGACGTTGGCAGCTTTATTGTCAGGCTTTCCAGAACCAGATCATCAATCACCAGCCGCCCTTCAAACAACATTTGGGGTTGCCACTGAAGAGTCAGCCAGTTGGCTGTGAAAGACATCTCCTGATCTGCCCAGCCCGGGTTTTTGAATACCAGGCCGTTGGGGATTGAGCCTTTAATCAACTCACCCTGAAGCTCTGGCAGCTGTGAACGTGCCAGGTTCCATAACCAGAGATTGCCTGTATGGGTGAGCAGAAGAAACAGCACCATACAGAGGACTGCAACCAGGGTGATCAGAGTAGCCTGCAGAGCCGTCTTCATATCTCTGGCCCCATGGAAAAGTGCAACTTATAGGGCGTGCCGGGCTCACTGACAGCAAAAGCCAGATCCACTCTCAAGGCTCCCAGAGGTGTCACCCACCGAATACCGAAACCGGCGCCGGTTTTCCAATCGTCCTTGTAATCATTGGTGGCCGTGCCTGAGTCTACAAAAACTGCCGCTCGCCAGTGCTCAAGAAACTGATAGTTGTACTCCACACTGAGCGCCGTCATGTATTGGGCGCCGATCAGTTTTCCATTAGCATCCTTTGGCGCAATGCTCTCATAGTTGTATCCCCTGACAGTTTGATCTCCCCCGGTAAAGAAACGAATGGATGGAGGAATCTTGTTGACGTCGTTTATCCAGATAGCACCTTGCTCAACTCTGCCAATAAACCGGTGTTTTTCTGCCAGTGTCGTTAAACCTTTGGTACGTCCCCAAAGCTTTACGAAGTTCTGATCTGACCCCCAGAGTTTTTCAGAAAATTCAGCCTTGGACATGATCAGATAACCGCTTCTTGGATCCAGCTTCCCTCCTTTTGCACGACGCTGGGTCATTGAAATGCCGGGAATCATCAGAAAGCTTTCACCGTCCTGCAAACCCTGTTCATAGCTTTCGTACTGGATTCGAAAAAACAGATCCCGGTCCCAGCCCTGAGGGTTTTTATTCCACTTATGGATAGCGGTTGAAGCCAGATTACTCTTGGTGTCTTCCTGCTTTTTGTACTGATAACCAGCCTGCAGGTCATAAAACTCGGTTAAAGGGTTTCCGTAAGGAATCTTGTAGCTGGAGGTCAACTCGGTTCTGGGAGCGGAGATCAATGCTTCATTGGTCAGGCTGTGCCCCCTGTCATTGATCAGAGGGATATCCCAGGTGAGAGAAAGCCTTGGCCCCTCGTCTGTGGAGTAGCCGGCACCGGTCTCTATTTCATAGTTTTTGTTGGGAGATACATTAATAAAAATCGGTACATGGTAGTTCTCGGTGCGGTTCCGCATAGGCCGGATATCAATCTGCTGAAAATACCCTGTGGAAGCCAGATCCTTGTTCAGGTTACCCAGCCGGACAGATCGGTATTTTGAACCGGGCTTGAAGGTCAGCATCTCTTCGATAAGGGCTTTAGTGTTTTCAGGGATTTCGCCATAAACGATTTCTCCAAACCGGTAGCGTTTGCCTGAATCAAAAACCAGCTCAACATCGGCGGCATAATCGCCCGGATAAATTTTGACTGTGTGGGTTTGCATCTGGGCATCAAAAAACCCCAGCGACTGGCCCTGAGTACTTAGAGAAGATTTCAGGTCTTCATATTCACCGCTGTTGAACACCGCACCTTTTTTCAATGGCGATCGTTTGACGATTTTTTTGAAGGTACGGTTTTTCCGGGCTTCCCCTTTCAGCTCGACTTTTATATTTCGGATCAGAATGGGTTGGCCCGGATCAACCTGAATGTTGAGCTGATTGTGGTCCTTTGCGTCCAGCGCCATGGAAATGGTTGGGTGGTAGTAGCCCAGAGCCTTCAGGGCGTTCTGTACGGCTTCGAGAATACTGGGTTGATAGCGAGGGAGTTGGTCTGGCTCAATAGCAGGCAGTGTCTGCAGAAAAAGCTCGGCATTACGTTTCTGGCCGTCTTTCAGGCCTTTGACGTCATAGGTCAGAGAGGACAGAGCTTTGCTTTCAATGATCAGCATGGAAAGCAATAGAGCGACAACCTTCAGGAATGTATTCAGATTACCCACTGGAGACCATTTTGTTGTGAAGAAAAGGTGGGATAACTCGATATCCTAGAAGGTCTGTTGATGTATCTCAATAAAAAGCCATGTTCTGCTGCTTATTGAGTGTTGGCCGATCCCGCGAATCTTCTTTGATGCTGCATGCTGGATAAATATTCGATGACCAGTGTATCCAGATGTTTATAAACGGCCGGATTCCCGATCAGCTGTCTCTGGCCAGCTTTCTCTAACAACATATCGAGAGTGGGTTTATTCAGTACTTTCTCACGATTGAGGTGGTCTGGTTCTATGACTTTGTTTCTAAAGCTTTGTTCCAGATAAGCAGGTAAAGGACCGCTCCTGTTTATGCCAAACAGCGCTCTTTTTACTATTTGATAAAGCTCCTGGTCTGAAGGTTGTGGCTGGGCAATGCCGAGAGCAGCGGACTTTTTGTGCCCTTTTTTACTTTTGGCTGGTTTGACCAGAGGTGCTGCCTTAACAGGCGTGTCCGGAGCAGTCGAGTCTTCAGAGGTTGATACCACAGCGGTTGTTGTCTGGGACGATACGGGTCTTCTGCGCTTGACTTCCCCTTTTACCCATAGCTCAACCATGTTATCGATAATGTCGTAGCAGTACTGGTTATCACGGTGCTGTGGCAGGCCAGCAACTTTCAGTAAGTGGTTTTTCAGTTTTGGATCAAGAATCAGTTGGGTCTTATCCTGGTGAGAAGCGGTCAATTCGTTCTCAACAAAGTGTTTACGCAGGTAAGAGTGCAGTACGCCCCGGGTTAATAGAGAGACATCTACACACATCTTGAGAAAGGCTTCAGAGCAGGGCTCCAATGTTTCTTGTTCAACGGTTGATGTGCTGTCAACTGTGCCAGATATTGGTCCGCTTGTTGTTGAAGCAATATTATCTTCAATGGGTTCACTTTCCGGCAGAGGCTGGAGCAAAGGAGCAGTAAGTTTGGGCTCTTCGCTCACTGGTTGACTCATGCTCAGTTCGGGTGAGCGGGTGGAGGCTGTTGCTGGCTCCTGGAAAGAGACGGATCGTCTTATTTTGGGCAAAACTTTCAGGGTATTCCTGACTTCCCTGGCGGTAACAAACTCTCGATCTCCCCAGTTACCACGTGTTCGACGTTCCAGATAGGTTTTCATCATCATCGCGTGGAGCTTTTCATCATCTCCCAGTCCTTCATTAACAGGAGAGACTGTGCGTAAAGACTTGGATATTTTGCCCAGATTGAGCAATACGGCATGACCCGACGGGGACAAGGTTCTCAGAATACCTAGTCTTTCTGCTCTGGGAGTTAATCCATCCATTGTTTAATCTCCTTATGAAACAATGCGATTGAAATGAGGAAGATGTGAGCCTTAAGGCTACGCTCAAAAAGTTATTTCCATAATCCTTGCCGAGCTTTCGACCGGTCATCTGGGGAAAAGTTCCCTATATAGTTCATACACTTATTGCTTTAGGGCTTCAGAAGCCGTTATCTTCACAGGCCATCCGCTTTCCCCTGTTGCGTTTTACCGCTGGCTGACATCGGTTTTTAATTCTTGCAACCATGGTCACACTTCTCTAGAATTCGCCGTTCTTTGTATGCTGGGCGTGGTGTGCAGGCATCTTTTAGGTGACTGTTTTACCTGTCCATCTCCTTGCCTTACTGCTGTTTGAAGTGAGACGTAAGTTTCACCTTTGGAGTGGGAGGCTGTTTAACCCGTAAGGAGCAAATAATGCGTCATTACGAGATTGTTTTTCTGGTACATCCTGACCAGAGCGAGCAAGTACCAGGCATGATAGAGCGTTACACACGTGCTATCAGCGAAAACGGCGGTCAGGTACACCGTCTTGAAGACTGGGGCCGCCGTCAGCTGGCTTACCCAATCAACAAGATCCACAAAGCTCACTACGTTCTGATGAACATCGAGTGCAGCAACGAGATCCTGGACGAACTGACAGATAACTTCCGTTACAACGACGCAGTTATCCGTAACATGGTGATCCGTCGTGATGAGGCCGTTTCCGAGCCATCCATCATGATGCAGGCTGAAGAGAAGCGTGAGCGCCGTGACGATCGTCGTGAAGAGCGTCGCGAAGAAGCTGCTGAAGCTCCAGAAGCTGCTGCTGAAGAAGTAGCTGAAGAAGCTGCTGAGTAAGTCGTCCTTGGTCCATATGGATTAAGAACATCACCATTTGTTGAATTCAAGGAGACGTTGCAATGGCACGTTTTTTCCGCCGCAGAAAGTTCTGCCGTTTCACCGCTGAAGGCGTGAAAGAGATCGATTACAAAGATCTGAACACTCTGAAAGCTTATGTTTCTGAAACTGGCAAGATCGTACCAAGCCGCATCACCGGTACCAAAGCCCGTTATCAGCGTCAGCTGGCGACAGCTATCAAGCGTGCGCGTTACATCGCACTGCTGCCATACACTGATCGTCACTGATCAGTCGGCAAACTTTGGAACTGAAGGTATTGCTTGATGCGTAAACTGGCGGAACTGGCAATGAAAAGCCCGAAACACTCGCTGTTTCTGGCAGTCATATTTGCCTGTATTCCCATGCTTTTCTGGCTGAGTGCGGCCATTGTATCTCTGGTGATACTGCGTCGCGGCATTGACCACGGACTGAAAGTCCTGATGTGGGCTCTGTTACCTGGAATCGCCTGGGCCGCCTTTGGTCAGCACAGCGTATTGATAGGGCTGGTAACAACATCGTTACTGGCTTGTGTCCTGCGCCAGACTGTCTCCTGGCCTAAAACCCTGCTGGCCGTTGTGCCGCTGGGTGGTCTCGTGGCTTTTGCCATGTACCAGATATCGCCACAGATGATCAGTGCCATGGCTGATACTGTGATGGAGTTTCTGAAAAAGAGTCTCCAGAACAGTGGCAGTGAAGGTGCTCTTCAGATGGGTGAACATCTGAGACAGATTCTGGAATACGGTGTGGCAGGTGCCTTGGCCTGGGTGCACATACTGTTTTGTGTACTGGCTCTGGTACTGGCACGTTCCTGGCAGGCAGGTTTGTATAACCCCGGCGGATTCGGCGAAGAATTCCGTCAGGTGCGTTTACCTGCTGCTGCAGGAGTAGTGCTACTGGCCATTACTTTGATGGGTTCAGCCTTGTCACCGATGTTGACAGCTCTGGTACCCATCGCATCGCTGCCCCTGTTTATCGCAGGCCTGTCACTGGTCCACGGACTGGTGAAACTGCGTCAGCTGGGCAGCTTCTGGTTGATTGGCATCTATATGCTGTTGATCACCCTTACGCAACTGGCATACCCGGTTATCGTTTTGACTGCTTGTCTTGACAGTCTGTTTGACTTTCGCAACCGCGTAAATCAACAGACTCAGGGCTGACAGGCACTTGGTATTGAGGTAAGAGGCTAGCGATGGACGTTATCCTGCTTGAGAAAATTGCCAATCTTGGCAACCTGGGCGACAAGGTAACCGTTAAAGCCGGTTACGGTCGTAACTTTCTGATTCCTTTCAGCAAGGCTGTGCCTGCTTCCAAGGAAAATGTTGAAGCTTTTGAAGCTCGCCGTGCTGAGCTGGAAAAGGCTGCTAACGAGAAGCTGGCTGCTGCTGAGAAGCGTGCAGCTGAAATGGCTGAAATCGAACTGACCCTGACCGCCAAAGCGGGCGATGAAGGCAAGCTGTTCGGTTCTATCGGCCCACGTGATCTGGCTGAAGCCATCACTGGTGCTGGCGTTGAAGTAGCTAAAAGCGAAATCCGCATGGCTGAAGGTCCTATCCGCGCTACTGGCGAATACGACATCGGCATCCAGCTGCACACTGACATTGCAGCTACTATCAAGGTATTCGTTGAAGCTGAATAAGTTCTGCTTTAGCTACGCTTGATACAAAATACCCGTGAGTTTCGGCTCACGGGTATTTTTTTATGTACAGGGACGTACGGTATCCTGACAATGCACGACTACAGGATGTAAGAGTTAGAGTGAAGCAGGAGCCCGAGCCGGGGAGCAATTGTCAGGGTGGAGGCTTTTTAAGAATATTAAATTTCAAATATATCCGGTAAAGACAGCTATAAATATGGGCTGAGAGTTCTTACTTGGATGTTGATAATTGTATAAAAAGAAAAGTATCTGCTTTTGGCTGAGTCTTTTTCTGTTCTCGGCTGTTCTCAATGCACAGCCTTTCTATTGCCCGGAGTGTAATCGGTTTTTAGCAGGGAAAAACTGCCATCTGCACCGAGGATGTGGCGTTCAGATTCTTCCTGAGCTGAATTTGTTTCTGGCGTATCAGCCGCCTTCCGGTACCGATGAACCGCCTATTCTGGATTTTGGGCAAGGCAATATCAGTTTTCAGGATATGCAGCAGACTGTGTATCAGTCTGGTTTTGAAGGATGGGAGTCAACAGTTCAGGTTGTTTCTGTACCTGCTCAGGGGATTAGTCAAATCAGTGTCAAAGACAGCCGGTTGAAAAACCATCTTTTAAGAAGCCGAAAGGCAACACTGAGAGAAATAAGAAGGCAGCTGAAAAAAATCCTTCCTAAAGATGATTTTACCGGCCGTAAGAGGCGGGAGTTATTGGCAGCTCGTCGCGATCAAAGTCAGTGGGTGTTTATTCACCTCGTCTTTGATCAGGATGCTATGGTGCTCTGGTTGGACGGACATGATGCTGCTCTCAGCTTTGATAATTATGGAGAGGTTTATTTTCTGTTGCAGGAGTTGCTGCACTCTATGGGACTGACCGCAGTCTTTCATTTCTCAATAGATGTTTCTGAAGACGTTTCTGAGGTCTCTTCAGATTCGGGGGTTGGGGATTCCGAGAATACATCTGTGGGCCATGTTAGTCAGTATGATTCGTCAGAGGATGAGTCTGATCTATCTGATCTGAGTGACTTGGAAGATGAAAACCTTGATTCAGGCAGTTAAGCTCAAAATAGCTTACTGACGGGTCAATGAAAATTTAAGACTGTCACATTAAAGACATCTTACTGTAATGCTTATGTCGTTTAATACCTGCGGCTTAGACAAGAATTAAAGCTGGCTCGCAGTATAGGTGTAACATGAGCAAACATACTTTTGATCCGACGGTGTATAACTCCAGTGACAACAAGCCGATTTCGGCAGTGCTGGAAAAAGAACTTTCCCGTCGGGGTGTTCTTAAGCGTGGGGGAGCGCTGGCTGCATTTACTGCACTGGCTAGTTTTGGTCTGACGGGTTGTAACGATGACAACTCTGATGATGTTACTCCCCCTCCTTCCTCAGGCCTTTCCCTCGGCTTTGACTCTATTCCCGGTTCCAAGACAGATGCTGTTTCTGTGCCTGCAGGTTATACCGCTCAGGTGCTGGCTCCATGGGGTACCCCTTTGAATAATGATGCTGCAGATTGGAAAGACGATGGCAGCAATACTTCCGAAGATCAGCTGAATGCCACAGGCATGATGCACGACGGCATGCATTTCTTCCCTCTGAATGGCAGTACCACAGAAGGCCTGCTCTGCATGAACCATGAGTTCATCGACCAGAACAGACTGCATTCAAATGGGGCCACTGAAAACAATGGCAAACGCCCAGCGGAAGAAGTTCGCAAAGAAATCAACGCCCATGGCGTATCTGTTGTACACATCAGACTAACGGGTGGCGTTTGGGATGTTGTTAAGAACAGTGAGTACAACAAGCGCTATACAGCAGGTACAGAAATGGATCTGACTGGTCCGGTGGCTGACAGTGATCTGCTGGTGACACAATACACTGCGGAAAAAGGTAATAAAGCACTTGCCCGTGGTACCAATAACAACTGCGGTAATGGTCACACCCCTTGGGGCACTTATCTGACCTGTGAAGAGAACTGGCCTGGTTACTTTACCCGTACTGATGACCCGTCAAACTGGACTGAAGAGCAGAGACGCTTGGGTATCAGCGACAGTGGGACTCGTTATAAGTGGGATACTGTTCTATCCGCTGCAGAAAAAGAAACCGGTGAGTTTACCCGTTTTGATGTAACGCCAAGCTCTGGAGACGCAACTCATGACTTCCGTAACGAAGCCAACGGTCACGGCTATATCGTAGAAATTGATCCCTACAACCCTCAGGCCAATGCCATCAAACGCACAGCTCTGGGCCGTTTCCGCCATGAAGACTGTTCATTTGGCAAACTGGTAGAAGGTCAGCCTGTTGTCTTCTATTCCGGTCATGACAGTAAGTTTGAGTACATCTACAAGTTTGTTTCCAAGGAGCTTTGGAATCCAGCAGATGCCAACTCGCAAGATCGTCTGGCTACCGGTGCCAAGTACATGAATAAAGGCACCTTATATGTAGCTCGCTTTGATGAAGAGGGTGTTGGAGCCTGGTTACCACTGACTACAGATGCCAAGACTAAAGACGGCCGTATTCTGGGTAATATCCCAGGCTTCAAAACTCAGGCTGAAATTATTCTGAACACCCCCGGTGCTGCTGATCTGGTAGGTGCTACCCCTATGGATCGTCCTGAGTGGACAGCTGTTGACCCGAAAACAGGTTCAGTTTATGTGACCCTGACCAATAACGATCAGCGCAGTTCGAATGATGGTGACGATTCTACCAATCCAAACAGCGCAAACCCGAGAGAGAATAATGTCTACGGTCATATTATTCGTTGGGATGAGGGAGCAAGCCCTGAAGAATTTAAGTGGGAGTTCTTCCTGTTTGGTTCTAATGCCTCTGCAAACTCTCTGGTAAATTTGTCCGGTTTGAATGAAACCAATGAGTTTGGTAGTCCAGATGGTCTGGCGTTCGACGACCGAGGACTGTTGTGGATTCAGACTGACGGTGGCGCCAATGAAAATACCAATGATCAGATGTTGGCGATCATTCCCTCTGAGCTGAACAGTAACGATAGCAAGCTGGCCGTTAATGCCGACAATCAGGATCAGCTGAAGCGATTCTTCGTAGGCCCAAATGCCTGTGAAGTAACCGGCATAGCATTTACTCCTGATAACCAGAGCCTGTTCCTGAATGTGCAGCATCCTTCCAACTGGCCAGCAACTGGTGCTACCGATGCTACTGATGGCAGCGGTGCCAAAAGAGCGCGCTCTTCCACTGTAGTCATTATGAAAGACGGTGGTGGTGAGGTCGGCGTTTAAATAGCCGCTATTGACTGAAAACATGAAAAAGTCGGGGAGAAAAATACTCCTCGGCTTTCATGTGTTCGGCAGAAGTTCAGAAAAGAATAAGACTTCAATTTGTCATATTTGAGACATTTAATTGAAATTACTGTGTCGTTTAATGGTTGCAGCTTCCAATAAATAAAAAACCTGGCTGCAGGATATAAAACGACGATGAGTAAGCATACTTTTGATCCTACCATTTATAACGAGAGTGGTAATAAACCGATTTCTGCTGTTCTGGAAAAAGAGCTGACCCGCAGAGGCGTACTTAAGCGTGGTGGCGCTCTGGCGGCTTTTACGGCACTGGCCAGCTTTGGATTGGCGGGATGTAATAGCGACGACGATTCTGAAACAACTGCACCTGCTGACCTTACTCTGGGCTTTCAGTCCATTGCCGGAGCAAAACTCGATGCGGTTGCTCTAGCTGCAGGCTATAAAGCCCAAGTCCTGGCTCCCTGGGGAACGCCCTTGAATGATTCTGCCAATGCATGGGCAGATGATGGCTCCAATACGTCTCAAGATCAGTTGAATGCAGTGGGTATGCATCACGACGGTATGCACTTCTTCCCGTTAGGGGATGGTACCAGCGAAGGGATTCTGTGTATTAATCATGAATACATTGATCAGGATGCTCTGCACCCAAATGGGGACACTGAAGAATCTCCAGGTGTTCGTCCTGCCGAAGAGGTTAGAAAGGAAATCAATGCTCACGGCGTATCAGTGGTACATATCAAGCTGGAAAACGGTGTCTGGGATGTAGTGAAAAACAGTCAATACAACAGACGCATTACCTCTGCTACGGAAATGGATATTTCCGGTCCTATTGCCGACAGTGATCAGGATCTTCTGGTGACACCGTATACGACTGAGAGAGGAATCAAGAACATTGCCCGTGGCACCAATAACAACTGCGGTAACGGTCATACTCCTTGGGGAACTTATCTGACCTGTGAAGAAAACTGGCCAGGTTATTTCACGCGTAGCGACTCTACGGATAACTGGCCTGCTGAACAGAAGCGCATGGGAATCAGTTCCAGAGGCACACGCTATGGCTGGGAGACGCCCGCCAATGGATCGGTCACTGGTGAGTTTTCTCGTTTCAATATTACTCCCACGGGAGCTGATGCTACCCAGGACTATCGTAATGAGGCCAATGGCCACGGTTATATTGTAGAAATTGATCCCTTCAAGGCTGATACCAAAGCCATCAAGCGTACCGCTCTGGGTCGCTTCCGTCATGAAGACTGCTCATTCGGCAATGTTGAACAGGGCAAGCCTGTTGTTTTCTACTCAGGCCATGACGGTCGCTTTGAATATATCTACAAGTTTGTTTCTGAAGCTCTGTGGGACTCCGCAGATGCCAATCCTGCTGATCGTCTGGCAACCGGTGCCAAGTACATGGACAAGGGCACTCTATACGTCGCGCGCTTTGATGAGAGTGGCGTAGGAGTATGGTTGCCTCTGACACCAGACGCCACTACTAAAGACAATCAGCGTCTGGGGGATGTCAGTGGTTTTGAAACTCTGGCAAAGATTCTTTTGAATACTCCGGGAGCTGCGGACCTTTTGGGGGCGACGCCAATGGACCGTCCTGAGTGGACTGCCGTAGATCCAAAAACCGGTGCGGTATACGTCACACTGACGAATAATACCAAGCGTGATAATCAGGATTCCGACACCGACAACAATACCAATATTGCTAATCCCAGAGAAAATAATCAGTACGGCCACATTATTCGCTGGACAGAAGGCTCTGAGGCCACGGCTTTCAACTGGGAGTTCTTCCTGTTTGGTTCTCCGGCTAACGGCAACGCAGACACCAACCGCTCTACTCTGAATGCCAGTAATGAGCTGGCCAGTCCGGACGGACTGGTGTTTGATGATCGCGGTATTCTGTGGATTCAGACCGATAACGGCGCGTCTGAAGTGACAGAAAATACCAATGATCAGATGCTGGCCATTATTCCTTCACAACTGGGTCAGCCATCAGATGGTAAGCCTGTAGTGAACAATGAGAATCAGGATCAGCTGAGACGTTTCTTTGTAGGCCCTAACGGTTGTGAAGTCACAGGTCTGGCCTTTAACAATGGTCACACCAGTTTCTTTGCCAATATCCAGCATCCTTCAAACTGGCCTTATACCAACAATGCGGCAGAAGAGACACCGGCTGATTTCAACGTCAGACCACGTGCGGCTACTGTCGTTATTATGAAGGAAGAGGGTGGCGAAATAGGTGTGTAATTAACCTGCTTTTATCACCACAAAAAAACCGGAGAGCATTTTGCTGTCCGGTTTTTTATGATCATCAGAGTGTGTTTATTTTAGAGTGACCTTTAGAGTCATACCTGTGCGGGCGCCGACTACGCTGATGTACTGGTAACCTGAACCGGGATTACTGACCGTAATGCTTTCAGTATTACCTGATCCGGTGGAGCTTTGGTCGTAGTTGCTGGCCGTTGCCCAGGTGCTGGCTTTGTAATAAACATTGCCATTGCCACTGCCGTGTCCGGCTTCAATCTCTATAGAGCTTGTGCCTTCAGGTACAAGAATCCAATAGTATTGAATATTGGTTGAGCTGCTGGAGTCCGGAACACACACGGCATCAGCACTGGTCATTCCATTGGCTGTTTGTGGTGCTTCTGTTGCACAGGCATTTTCTAAACCGCTGCCTGAACCGTCTGTAACAGTAACGGTTGCTGAGTCTGAAGAGGTGGCCCCGTCATTATCAGTCACGGTGAGTTCAGCGGTAAATGAACCTGCTGATGAGTAACTGTGAGTGGGGTTAGCCGCTGAGCTGCTGTTGCCATCGCCAAAGTTCCAGCTGTAAGAGGCAATGGAACCATCAGAGTCCGAAGACCCAGCACTGCTGAAGGCAATATTGCTACCGACATTGCCGGAGTAGGGGCCATTGGCATTCACTGCAGGTGGTTGATTGGTTGTACCTGCCACAATATTTACAGAGTAGTCTTCGACTTCGCCATCACCGATATTTCCACAGGAAGAAGACGGTGCTGAGTTGTACTTCATGGCAATACGCATGCGGGTGCCGCTAACACCTGCTGCAGAAGCAGGAATATTCAAGGTGGAGTTCACCGCTGCAGATCCGGAAACACCACTCAGAACTTGTTCTCCACCATCTTCAAAGTCCCCATCCTTATTCAGGTCGATCCATACTGACCAGTGTTCGGTATAGGAATTTCCGGAGAAACCAGGTGTGAGCGTGACTGAATTGTTACCGGTATTCAGGCTTGCTGTCTGGCTGGTAAAGTCCGTGTATGTTGAATTATCAGAACTGTTATTTATCCCTCCGGTCGTAACGTTGGCTATCCATTCATAGTTGCCACCACCTTGAGCAGGGCAATAAGCTACATCTTCAGTGGACACGGTGACGGAAGCCGTATCTGAAGCTGTTAGTCCGGAATTATCCGATACACTCAAACTGACAGTATAAGAACCCGTGGACGTATAAGTATGACTTGGATTGGCGGCTGTACTGGTATTGCCATCGCCAAAATTCCAGCTGTAGGAAGCAATATTGCCATCAGGATCGTTTGAGCCCGAGCTGCTGAATGCAATCGGATTGTTTACAGAACCTGTGTAAGGTCCATTGGCTTCAGCAACCGGTGGTTGGCCCGAAGAACCGGACCCCGTCCGTATATGGATGTAGCTGCTGTTGTTGGCTTCTGTCCACTCGGAGATGGTGTTGTCATTATCAATAATGACGCCCAGATAGTAGTCGGTATTGGCTGACAGATTATCTGGAATCACAACGTTTCGAGTAACCGTATCAGGCGTATTGCGAGTTACAGTTACCGTATCAGTAGAGATTAAAGAGTCGGTATTGGTGATGGTGGCGTTGGTTGAAATGTAGTAACCCAGAGCAACGGTGTGGGAGTTGGTGCCATTATTTTCCAGGGTCATTTCATATTGGATAGCCTGACCCGGTTCCACTTCATAGCGTCGTTCACAGTTGGAATAACCGCAGTCTGCGACAGCAACGGTAGAATTGAGAACGGCTCCGGTGCTATCAAACAGCCGGGTTCTGCCGTGGGAACTGTATTCACCAGAAGCGCCGGTATGCCTCCAGGCGGCAACAGACAAATCTTCACGGGCGGTTTGACCATAAATAGCAATCAAACCATTAACGGCGTCTTCCCCCATATAAGAGCGTAAACCCGTCTCGCCGGTGGTGTGAACGTGGGTATAGTCAGAGCCCATGATATTGTAGAAACGGTTTTCGTGGGCCAGGCCAATAGTATGACCAACTTCATGGAGTGCAGTGGTTTCGAAGGTTCTGCCGTCGCCGCCATAGTTCCAGAAGTTGGTTTTGTCATCCATGCCGTCTTTATACGTGACGGTATTGTGAAAAATAATATCCCCTTCAATGGTATTACCGCAGGGGTCGGTAATGTTGTAGCCGATGGCTGAGTTACCATTGTTACCCCACCAGACTTCACTCTCACCATTACCTACGCCTACGTTAAGGTCGTTATCCAACTGGACATTGATCAGTAAGTTAACGGGGGTATCGTTAAAACGATCCAGGGCGTTGGAGAATGAGGTGAACCACTTGGCGTATTGGCCATCAAACCCTGTTGGGTTGGCATTAAAGATAAAATTGTTACTGCCCCATTTTCTCGGCGTGTTGTTGCCACAGTCGGTCCAATATTTATAAGCAAGGGCTTGCCCGCTTGATGCGGTTAATAAGGTGACAGCTCCCAACCTTATAAGAAATTTATTCAGTTCCATGATGGTCATCGCATTTAAAATGTTTGAGACAGGTTGGGAGAAGTTATTCTTTATCGCCGCTGTAACTTTCGGAGAGAACAGGGTTGCCACCGTTCTTCCTCAGCTGTTCCAGCTCCCATTGATCATGGGAGTTACCCTTGGCTTCAAAGGACTGTTGCTGGGTAATGCCTGGCTTTGGCACTGCAGGCGCTTTCAGAGATTGAGTTAAAACGTTATAGGCTTTAAAAGGCGTGTTCTTATCAAGGTTTTGAACGGTTACACGAGTCTGTTTTCTCAGACTCTCTGTTGATTTATCCAGAGACTTCAAATGAGAAACAAATTGAGGGAGGTTGGATTTTTCAAGACTGGCTGCGTGCATGCCCATTAACTGGGCTGAGTGAGAAATATAATCAACACCTCCCTTGTCATCCACGACGATAGCCGATTGATTACCCGCTATGATTTTGCCGCTGTCCAGTAAAAAGCGACCATGTTCACATTCAACCAGATCGCAGCCGGTATCGCTGTTTTTCTGCACCAGCAATATAGCCTGTTCGCCAATAATGACATCGGGTGTATTGGTTGCACTGAGCCGGTTGCCGTTAGCAAATGTCCCACCTACATACTTTAAAGTTATGGTGGGTTCTGCATAATTACCGGCAATAACCTGGTCAACTTTATAAGTAATGAAGGTGTAGGGAATACCTTCAACGGATAGTTCCTCATTCTTTTCCAGTAGCTCCCCTTTAAATACCAGATCTGCTCGTAGCATCAAATCCTGTAATGAGGTGTTACCGGCTCCACCTGCAAATACCAGGCGGCTACTTATGAGCAGGCTGATAGCCAGGAAAAGGCTTATTCGTCTTAAATTATTATTTGATTTCACATTAACCTCTTTAAGCAGAGCGTTGATTAGTTGGTTTTGTCGTCTACTGCCGGGCTGGTTACTGCTTTATGAATGACTGAATTAATATTTATTGAATATTTTATACAGTTTTTGTTTTCGTGATCACTTTACAAACTCTATAAATTTATTTTTGTGTGTTAATTAACAGTTTTATAAAAAAGAAAGGGATTCTCTGACGGTTTCTTTAGGAAAAATCAGCGAATATTAAATATGTGGAGGAGTGTTGTGGTTTTCTTTTTAGTTTTATAGAAAACAGCTTTGAATAAGTATTCGCGAATCTGGAATTTTTTGTTGGAATAATAAACGGGTTCAGTTTGCTCTGAACCCGTTTATTATTTCTCAGGCAGGCTTTTTCATGAAAGGAGTCAGTCGTGCAAACAGGATTCCCATTTCGAACAGCAGCCACATGGGACCTGCCAGCAGGCTTTGGGAAATGACATCGGGAGGTGTTAGAAGCATACCGACCACAAAGCAGCCTACTACGATATAAGGTCGTTTCTGGGAAAGGGATTCAACGGTGCTGATACCAGACCAGATCAGCAATACTGTTGCGACAGGGATTTCGAAGGCCAGACCAAAGGCAAAGAACAGTTTCAGGATAAAGTTCAGGTAACTGCTGATGTCGGTCATCATGGTGACGCTTTCAGGTCCGGTGGTAGTGAAAAAACCAAAGATCAGCGGGAACACCACAAAATAGGCAAAGGCGACACCGGCATAAAACAGTATGACGCTGGCAATCAGCAGAGGAATGGCCAGATACTTTTCATTCTTATACAACCCTGGAGAAATAAAGCCCCAGACCTGGTGGAGAATAAAAGGAATCGCCAGGAATAATGACAGTACCAGGCTCAGTTTGAAGGGGGCGAAGAAAGGGGAAGCCACATCAGTAGCAATCATGCTGGTGCCTTCCGGCATGAGCATGCGCAGAGGTTCAGAAACCAGCTCATAAATATCACTGGAAAAGTAGAACAGTCCGGCAAAAAATAGCAGCATGACCACCATGCTTTTGAGTATTCGTGTCCTTAACTCAAGCAAGTGCTGAATCAAAGGCTGTTCTGATTGAACCGTAGAGGTTTGAGTAGTCATAAATGTCTCGACAAGACAAAAAGAAAGGCAGCTTTCAGGCTGCCTTTTTGTTGGTATCGGTTGGCGTGGAAGGTTTGTCAGCGGGTGCAGATACATCCTGCTTCAGGGATTGAACCTGCTGGTTCAGCTCTTCCAGTTGCAGCTCCTGTTTGATCTCATCCACTTTCAGCTCTTTATTCACCGATTCTTTTATATTGTTGGCACTGCGGCGAAGGTAGCCTACCCATTGCATGGTGGTTCTGATGGCATGGGGCAGACGCTCGGGTCCCAATATAACCAGTGACAGCACGGATATGACCAGAAGCTCGGCAAAGCCTATATCAAACACTTGGCTTTACCTCAGACTTTATTATGGGTTAATTCCCCGTTTTGCTGGGTGTCCTGACTGGCGGGTTGGTTTTCTGCCTTATCAGAATCGTCGTTGATGCTCTTTTTGAAGCCCTTGATGGCTCCACCCAGGTCGCTGCCCAGACCTTTCAGTCGTTTGGTGCCAAACAGCATGACAACAATCAACAGTACGATTAAGAGTTGCCAGATACTGATACCGCCAAGACCCATAGTGATGACTCCGTATAGAGAGTGATGATATTGCCTGCCACAAGCTTAAAGCAGTGGCTACATGGACTCATGATGCATAATCAGGGTCATGGTAATGTCAAAACATGACAGTTGTCTTACAAGTGGGTGTATGACTTTGCTCGGGTTGAAGCTGGTGGTTAATGATGTTCAGGGAAAGAGGTTACTGGTTCGGTACTATTGTACCCATCGGGCTTTTTCGCGACATGGGACAATTCCCTGTTCAGCCCATGCCCGACTTGCGTTATTCTGTAAGTTCCGACTTTGGTATTCATGACATCATGCTGGAAGCCTTGCCCCGAGAAAGCGAACTGCCCATTGATGAGGCAACCGTGAGCCTGAAAACTCCCCCTCACTCCATTGAGGCGGAGCAGTCTGTGCTGGGTGGCCTGCTACTGGACAATGAAGCCTGGGACAAAGTGGCGGACAAAATCACACCAGAAGACTTTTATCACCCTCGCCACAAGGTTATTTTCTCGTCGATGGCTAAATCGGCGAACGAGAGTATTCCCTTTGACCCTCTGACACTGGCTGCCACCCTGGAAAACCAGGATGAGCTGGAACAGGCCGGTGGCATGGTGTACATCACCGAACTGGTGGCTAACGTTGCCGGTATCGCCAATATTGAAGCCTACGCCCAGATCATTCAGGAACGCTCTGTTCTCAGGAAAGTGATTAACGCCAGTCAGCAGATGGCTGAAAGTGCCTACAACCCTGAAGGCCGTGACAGTCAGACTGTTCTGGATGAAGCCGAACGACTGGTTTTTAATATTGCTGAAGAGCGACCCAAGACCGGTGGCCCTGTAGGCGTCAGGGAGATTCTGGATAAAACCGTTCAGAAGATTGATGAGCTTTTTAATGCGGGGGATGCCATCACCGGTATCACCACTGGCTTCAACGATCTGGATGAAATGACATCGGGTATGCAGCCTTCCGATATGATTATCGTGGCTGCCAGGCCGTCGATGGGCAAAACGACCTTCGCGATGAATCTGGTAGAAAACGCCCTGTTGAATACTGAAAAAGTGGTTATGGTATTCAGCCTGGAAATGCCAGGAGAGCAGTTGATGATGCGTATGTTGTCATCTCTTGGTCGTATCAATCAGTCCAAGGTGCGTTCCGGTAAACTGGAAGAGGAAGACTGGCCTAAGCTCGTATCAGCCGTAGAGAGAATCAAGGACAAGAAACTGTTTATTGATGATACTGCCGGTATTAGCCCTTCAGAAATGCGCTCCCGTATTCGTCGTGTGGTTCGAGAGCATGGTGATATGGCCATGATTATGATCGACTATCTTCAGCTGATGCAGATTCCTGGATTCAGTGAAGGCCGAACCAACGAAATCTCGGAAATTTCCCGATCTCTAAAAGCGATTGCCAAGGAATTCAACGTACCGGTTATTGCATTGTCCCAGCTCAACAGGGCTCTGGAGCAACGCCCTAATAAACGTCCGGTAAACTCTGACCTTCGTGAATCCGGAGCGATCGAGCAGGATGCCGACGTTATCATGTTCATCTATAGGGATGAGGTCTATAACCCGGACACGGAATACAAGGGGATTGGTGAGATCATCATTGGTAAGCAGCGTAACGGCCCCATCGGTTCCGTAAGACTGGCCTTTATTGGTCAGTACACCCGGTTTGAAAATCTCGCACCGGATGCCTATGTCAATTTTGACGATGAATAAGGTTATTCATCGTCTCTCCACTTTATAAGTTCCCGAATGCAGACAGCGGAGGCTCATCC
Source organism: Endozoicomonas arenosclerae (assembly GCF_001562015.1). GTDB lineage: Bacteria > Pseudomonadota > Gammaproteobacteria > Pseudomonadales > Endozoicomonadaceae > Endozoicomonas_A > Endozoicomonas_A arenosclerae. The sequence goes on from NZ_LASA01000060.1 coordinate 44,112, forward strand.
AGGTTAGCCATCTGCTCTCGCAATTCCAGAATATGTTCTGACCAGTAACGTTCGGTATTGAACCAGGTAAAGGCCATGGGGAAGGCAGGATCTTGCCAGCGTTTGGCCAGCCAGCCTGAATAGTTGATCAGCCGCAGCGTCCGAAAATACTCAATCAGATTCAGTTCAATCGGGTCAAACTCGTTGAACTCTTCATAACCTTCCAGCAGTTCTGCTAACTGAGTGGTCTGGCTGGCTCTGTCACCGCTCAGGAACATCCATAAATCCTGGATGGCCGGTGCCATGCAGGTGTCATCGAAGTCAACAAAGTGGGGGTTGTCATCTCGCCAGAGAATGTTTCCGACGTGGGCGTCACCATGTACCCGAATGAATTCGGGATTATAGTTGGCCTCGATTCTGGCAAGACGATCCAGAATATCCCGGGTCAGGGTTTCATAGGCTTCTCTTAGAGCGGCTGGGATAAAATCATTTTCCAGCAGCCAGCTGACATTGTCGGTGCCATATCTTTGCAGGCTGATCTCTGGCCGGTGCTGAAATGGAACCGCTGAGCCCAGCTTATGAAGCCTGCCCATGCATCGACCCAGAATAAGCAGATGATCCAGGTTATCCAGTTCCGGAGGATAGCCCCCCATGCGTTTAAACAGCGCGAACTGGAAACCGTCAAATTCATGTAGGGTTTCCTGATTTTCGTTCTGCATAGGCGCAACGATCGGGAATTCCATATCCTGCAGCTCCAGTGAAAAAGAGTGCTCCTCCAGAATCTGTTCCCGACTCCAGCGCTCGGGGCGATAGAATTTGGCAATGATGGGGGTGCCGTCCTCAATCCCTACCTGATAGACCCGGTTTTCGTAGCTGTTCAGTGCCAGGTTTCTTGCATCACACAGATACCCCTGACTTTCCACTGCGTCCATCACCCGATCAGGCGTCAGTCGCTCATAGGGGTGCTGGGTATCTGAACTCATAGAAGGCTCCCAATAGGCCAATAATCTTTAGCTGCTGAAGTTTACTACGAACGATCCCTGTGGGCGTTAGAATTCCTTACCTTTCTGTCAGTTATTTTGAAAACCATTTGCCGGGTTGCTTTGTCTAACACCCAAATGGATTTCAGGAATAACGTCATGATGGATGCACCACTCCCGCCTTCCGGCATAAATAACCCTGCACCAGAAGCTCAGGAGCTTCAGAGTACCTGGGAAGTAGTCACTAATGCATTTCGTTATGTGCTGGGTAAAGCCAGACTGATCACCATTCCGCAGGAAATGGTGTCCTCAAAGGTCACTCATAAGGATGAGGATTTTTCCCTGACCTGTGAGTGCTGGTGGTCTCCGATTGATACCAGTATCTATATGCGAAAGTGTGCAGTGTCAGAAGGGGCTGTCAATATTCTGAGGGATGAAAAAGAAATTCTCAGAGCGGCTCAGGGACCCAATATTGTTCCGCTGATTGAATCCGGTGACGATTCTATATTAATGCCCCATGCCGGTCAGACACTTTATTACAAGCTGGAACAGCAGGATGAAGGCATGTCGCATCCAGATTTCAGAGTGTACGGTTCTCAGTTAATAAATGGCCTGACTCACCTGCATAATTCACGAATCTGGCATTTGGATTTGAAACCCGCGAATGTGTTAATCGATGAAGAAGGCCGTTTGTCCATTATTGATTTTGGTCTGGCACAGTATGTTGGCCCAGCAGAAAATGCAGAGGTGTGTACCGAGGGTTATAAGCCCCCGGAAATGTTTTATCGAGGGAAGAAGGAAGTTTCCAAGAAAACCGATGTGTTCTCGGCCGGGGTTATTCTCTTTGAAATGCTGACCAATGAGAGGCTTTTTCCTGAAGCGCTCGATACTCAAACCATGGAAAAGCAGCACCTGTACTATGAATACCTGAATAATCGCTTGAAGGCTGTAGATAGGATAGACAGTGGCTATGCCAGGTTACTGAAGTCCATGCTCGCCTGGAATCCCAGACACAGGCCTACTGCAAGTCAGGTGCTGGGTGATTTCATGAGATTTTGACTGTGATATTAGGAATGAGCTTTCCAGTCAGTAAGGTTTCTGAAAATATAGTCTTGATCCAAAAATTCCTGTTCAAGGCGTGTCTTGCCCTGCTTTGCATTGAGCAGTTGATTGAAGAGAATCTTTTCTTCTGGCGTCAGATTTTCGGGCATTCTTTTGACGGGCTGGTTTTCGTGAGATGCTCTTTTCAGGCCTGTTTCATAGGTTTTACCGTCCATCATCAGAGCCGAGAGGCTAGGCATCATAGAGCGGGCATCACTGAGGATGGATAGACCCCAAGTATCAATATCCCCCCAGTATGCAACACTTTTCTCTTTTAACCAGTGAGCATCCATCCAGGATACGTTTTTGCCGCCGCCTATAACTGCTACTGTGTTGGTGAGTTGAGGCAGGGCAAAGCCGGTTTGTTCATTCTCAACCACCAGGGTATGTGTGCCTGGCATAGAGGTATTACGCAGTACATCAGTTGATAATTTCAGAATCGGAAGACCCATCATTTCTGTCTGAGTCTGCGGGCAGAGCGGGCGTATGATCAGCCAGCCTGAAGGTGTTTCATTGCAGTCCAGCCACTGATACAGGTCCTGGATAGTTTCAGTGTGCATCACTTCAAGGAAATTCCGGATAATCGTGGCGTTTTGCTCTATAAATTTGGTATTAATACCTGAAATAGGGAGTGCTCTTGAATAAAACCCTTTTCCCATTCCTTTTTTTATTTGAGGCAACACTCTGGCCAGGGACTCTATCTCATCCTCAGGCATTGATTCCAGCATTCTTAGATGCTTGATCAGTACGTTTTTTAATTCAGGATTAATTCCCAGAAACGGTTTGAATAGCTTTTCCCAACTGCGGCTGCGTTTTATTGCTTCAGGACCCAAAGCGTTAAACAAAGACTGCAGGTTGGGTAAAGTCAAAGCGACGGGAATTCTGTGCTGGCCGATTTTATGATAATCCCGGGTTTCCCATTCGACTTGCTCTGGGGGGTGCCATTCTTGCCACTGCTTAATGTATTGATGGAATCGGGAAATATCAGCCAGTGCTTGCTTTCCCACAGGTGGCTTTAAAGAGATACGGATGGAGCCAGGGTCTAACAAGTGTTTACGCAGACGATCCCATCTATCCCACTCTTTTTCTTGTAATTGCTTTCTGGCAGCTTCAACCGTGACTCCCCAGTTCATTTTTTCAGGCCTCCTCTGTTTCATCGAGTTCAATGCCCAGCTCTCTGGCATCCTGCTCAATGAATCCAGAATGATTCATTTTCTGGTCAATCTCTTCCCAGGTAACTTCGCATAAGCTGCTTTCATGAGTTTTCGGATCTCTCTCGGCAATAAGAAGCGATTTGGCAGACTCGCGGGCAAGGTTCAGGTTTTTGTAGGGAGTGATCAGGTTGATATGGATACTCAACTCCTTGAATACTTTCAGTACACGGCGACTTACTGATTCCGCCGTGTTGGAGAAAGCTTCATCCAGAAAAACAGTGCTGTAAACCGGTCGGTCATAGCCATCAGGGGTCAGTACATAGGCCAGGCTGGCGGCCACCACAGTGCCTGCAAAGGATTCTTTCTCGCCACCGGACTTGCCTGTGGACGAAGCCAGTACATCCAGTACCTTTCGGGAGGTATTGTCTACTTCTTCGGCATAAAACGACAATTGATATCGGGAGTCCAGTAACCGGAGGCTTTCAAGGTTATTGGCAGTGTTGACTGCTGTAGCTTTGTCCAGAATATCCACAACTGTTTTCAGGTTTTTGAAGCGCAGTTCATGATCCTCACTCCCTGCCTGTTGTAGCACATTCCTTAACTGCTTTTTGAACTCGGTAACATGGGGGAAGTCTTCCGTTTTTGCACCAAGGCGCAAGAAAGTCCCTTTTTTGAATTCGGTGCGAGCCAGTACCTGATTAATGGTTCTAATTCGCTCTTCTATTTCTTCTCGTTCTGAATCCATTTTCTGGCTGATGGCAGCCAGTGATTGTGTTGTATGCCGGGTAAGGCGTTCTTGAAAGCGATCCACTAATACTGGCAGTCCTTCGTGATCCAGCTTTTCCAGATATTGGATAAAGTCTGGCAGTCCTTCAATATTGCTTAACCATTCAATGGTGATATGCCCCCATTGTTGTGAAAAAGCAGACATAATGCCTACGGCACGCTGGGAAGTAATTCTCTCGACATCGGTCGCTTTTGTTTTTGCTTTATCGATATCAATTCGATGCTCTTCTTCCAGTCCTATAGCGTTCTCAAGATCATCATTCACCAGTTCACCGATACGGTCAGTAAGTTCAGTGCGAGGCGCATCCGTCATGCCTTTCGAAGCGGTAGATTCTGCTTTTGAACGTTCTTTCTCTCCCATACCCTTTCGGGTGTTTAATGCAGCTTGTTGAGCTTGTTCAGTCTCTTTTTTGTTTTGAATACTGGCCAGCTCATTTTTGGATTGCTCCCAGCGCAGTCTTGCCTGTTCCAGATCACCTCCGGATTGTTGGAGGTGCTCCAGTTCCTGTTGGCTTTTTGTCACCCTTTCTTGCCAGTATGGGACATTGATAGCATCCCAGCTGAACTGGCTCAGAGCTTTCCAGAGTTCTTCTCGTTCTCCGGCCTGGTTCAATTGTTTTTTTGCCTCAGTAACGGCCTGAAGGCACAGGCTGACCTGTTCTTGTTGCTGCTTAAGATCCTGTTTAAGCAGTGCAAGCCGGTCTTTGTTGCTGAAACCCAGTTGCCAGGCCCGACGGTCATCGACTCTGCGTCGGTCTTTTTTCTCAAAGCGGCCTTTTTCCATATGAACCAATCCCTGCTCGGTCATGGAAAAAGGGGTTTTATCCAGTGCCTCGGTACTGCTGACGCAGTGAAGATCAAAACGGGCCAGGTGGTGTTTTAGCCATTCTCGGTAGGGGTGGTTGCGCCATTGCAACTTTCTGAGATAACCGTCAGCAAAAAAGTCTTTTGTACTGTTGACCTGTCTTACTACTTGAACCCGTACGTGCAACCCGGTATGCCGCCGGTTCAGCCACTTTGTTACCTGGGGGAAGGTGTTTTCGGGCACCGCCAGGGTCGTTCTCAGGCCTCCCAGTGCCCTCTCAATAGCGCCCTGCCAGTTCTTCTCATCCGGTTTGACGTCTACCAGCTCACCCATAAACATCAGATCTGTTTTGTCGATATCCAGGGATTCAGAGAGTTCATCCCTTAACTTCTGAAAGTCCGGATCGATATTGGAATCCGGTCGTGAACTGATTTCTTCGACTTCTTTTGTCAGTAACTTTTCTTGATCCTGGGCATTCTCCCATTCTCCCGTTGCGGAACCAAAGGCACTTAGTAGCGCATCTATTTCTTCTTTGATTTGATGGAGGCTGTTGATAAGAATGTCAGCATTTTTCCGGTAGGTGGGTTCCGTGAGTTGATCATCCAGAGCCAGCTTTTGGACAGTTTCCTGATATTTTCCTGCTTTGTAATTAACCTCATTCAGCTTTTCCTTGTCCCTTTTTAACTCCGCCTCCAAGTGAACTATTCGGTCACCTCCCAGCTGGATAAAGTCTTTATGGCGACTTTCCACCAGTCGATTGGCATCGGCTTCTTGATGAGCTATTTGCTGTAATTGTTGTTCACAGTCTTCAATGAGCGCTTCCAATCGTTTCAGACGAACCGTCCATAGTTGATAACGTTGCTCAGCAAACCAGATGGGCAGGGCTGAGAGTTGGGCTGAAAGGGATTGTATAGACGTCTGCGTTATTTCCAGCTTTGTGGCAAGCTCTGGCAAGGGAGCCAGCATGTCCCGTTGGCTTCTTGCCGTTAACAACTCATTATGGATGCTGACCAGATCTTCAAAGCCGGAGACGGCCTTGGTGGCATCCTCTCTGATTCGACTGGGTTCAAGCACCAGCTTTCGAATCAGGTCTGTCAGGTCATCAATTTTTTTTAATCCTAATGCTCTTGATAACAAAGCAGGCGCATTGCGGTTTTCCATCTGTAAAAGTCGGCAATACGTTTCCTGATATTCATGAAAACGATCATCGCACAAGGTGACCAGTGGGTCATTTCTGAGCGTTTGCTTCAAGCCTCTGATATTGCTGGAACCAAAACTTTGCAGCAGTTCTTCCAGTGTCAGATTACGTTTGGCAACCAGATACATTCGGTTAAGATCTTTCAGGGCCTGGGTGTTCTGGGTCATCCAGAACAAGCCAGCCAGGGTGATTTCGGAACCGTCATCGGCTCGATATAAGGCTCTCAAACCAGAGATTACAGCACCTGGGCGTTTGTTAAGGGTGCTGGTTCGGGTTCCGTCATGTTCAGTGCCGTAGCTGCCTCGCACATAAGAGACCAGTGTACGATCAGAGCGATCTCCCTGAGCTGCGGCGACATTAAAACTGGCTTTTCCTGCGGGCAGTAATAAAGCCATCAGGCCATCAATAAGAGTGGATTTACCTGAGCCATTATCTCCTGTGATCAGGGTGCCTTCAGGATCAATCCTTGCGGTAAAAATCTCTCCATGAAAGGAGCCCCAGTTATGGAGCGAGATCTCTGCCAGGCGAATTTGGCCAGAGCTGAATAAAGTATTGATGGTCATTGGTTCGTTGGAATTGACATCCCTGCCTGTGTCCAGGCTGAAAAGGCTTTCAGTCATCACTGGCTCCTTCAGCCATGGATTGATACTTACCCAGCATTTCCTGCAAAAAGTCAGCATTCACTACATAGCGAATGACGGGCTGTATTTCAAAGCGTTCACCTTCCCTGGAACCGGACAAAATTTTGCGTTCTTTCATGCGATCCAGTGCCCCACCCAGATTACGTTTATCTGTACGACTACTGTTTGTTAGGGGAACAAAGGGGGTCAACAAGGCTTCTATCTGTTCCAGGTCAATAAAAATTTGCTGTTCTCCCGAGTTTTCTCGATCCTGGTAAAATCTTCTCAGTACCAGCAGTAGCAGGGAGTCGAAGAGAGAGAGGGTTCTTCGGGTGATCAGAGAAACCTGATCGTCCTCCTCGTCAATATTATCCTGTTCCTGGAGCAAGGCGATGCCAGACTGTTGATCCAGAGTAAGCCGGAGATACATATCAGCCAGATGATCCCTGACCAGTTTTTCGTGCTGGCAAAGACTGTTAAACAGTGCACCCTGACTTTTTGCAGAGATTACCCCCAGGCGCATCAGTCTGATCACGGCTCGCCGAGCTTCGGGAGGAAGTCTGCCTTTTTTAGTCGATGGCTGATCCTGTTCTCTTTCTGTATCCAGATCCAGATGCTTTTCTTTTTCTATGGACATTTGTGCAGAGGATAAAGCATCAATTCCATTGAGCTCAGTTGACTCTTCAGGCTGGGTCAAGCGATCAAAAAAGTCGGACGCTTGTTCTGAGGACTCTTGAGTCATAGTGTTAAGTCTTCCATACGATGTGGAAATTGATCAGAACTAAGGAGATAACAGGGGATCGTTGCCTGCAGGTTCGTACCATCCTTGTTTTGCAAACTGATGTGCTCCCGGTCTGATAGTATGGTGGCTTTTATTGCTTTGGCCACCCGTAAATGAGCCACCAGCTCCTCCAGCCCCTTGGTAACAGGGTGGTGCCGAATGATTCCTGCAATGGTGAGAGGGCCATTTTGCAATAAAATGGATTTGATGATTTCTGCCAGCTCCATCACTTTGACGGACTGTAAGTGTGACAACATTGAGGTGCTGGGAGACAACTGGTTCTTACTGGTTTTTACCTCACTGGTATCAAGTGCTTCGTCGGGTGTTCGAAGTACCAGGCTGTCCAGCGACTGAACTCTGACACTACCACTGTTCAGTTTCAGTTCAATCTCTGATTTCAGGCTGATATTTTGTTCTTGAAACTTGAGGGCCGTTTGCTCGAGTTGCTCCAATAGTTGGCTGACAGCCCGGCTTTCCAGATGAGCACCACTTTCTACGTATCTACGAAGACTCTCCTCGGTTCGTTTTCTTACGTGAAATACATGTTCGCTTTCATAAGTGAGTTCACGCAGTAAGCGTTCAAGAAATCGAGCCTGCTCATTACTAAGGTAGCTACTGGCCGGACGACTGAGAACAGAGCGGATCTGTTCCCTGAACTCGAGCCTCCTGTTTTCATCACAAAGCAGCTGGAAAAAACTGTCAAAAGCTCTGCCTGCGTCTGATTCTGCCAGAATGTTCTCTCCATCCAGCAAGGCTTTCAGAATATCACCGCGATGGTGATCGGCTTCAATCATATTAATTCTGAGTTGTTGGTCCAGTTGCCGTATCTCATCTTCTACCCTGCGAAAATCACCTGTAAGAACCGAAGCCAGCTGATAGACCTCTCGGATTCTTTCCTTCTGCTCCAGCTCTGATAGCTCAATAACAACACCTGCATTTAAAGCATCAATTTCATTTTGCAATTGTGTTTTTTTTGCTTCCAGAAGGATGACCCGCTCTTTTGGATCGGGGCTCAAAGCGACGGCTAAATCCCTGATGGCATCCTGAACAATTCTTAAATGTGAGGCTGTGGCATTATTTTCTCTCTCATCCAGCCCTTTAACAAAGCGCAGGGCTACTTCGCAGGGATCAGTTCGGGTCAGGTTGTCATCCAGCTCCCTGAGCCAGCCTGACTTGATCCATCCCCTGAGGTAAGCCATTGCATTGACATCGCCTTCAATCAGATTCAGTTCTCTTAATTGTTGCAGCTCTGCATCCAAAGCCACCCGAGCCTGACCTACAGGAACTTCACTGACTTCCTGGAATAAATCGGCAATAAAGGCCAGCATCAGCGGTGCATTTTCAGCTCGTAACAGTTTCCATGTTTGATGTTCCTGATATTGGCGGCGAAAGGCTGCGTATTTTTGTTGGAAGCTCATGAGATCGTTCTCAATGGTTGCTGGTGTTTCAGGTCATTCTGGGATAGTTAGAATTGGACAACAGGGATGAATATGAGTTCCTGTTTTCCTGACGCAGGCATGGGTTTCAGGCTGTGTCAGGATAATAATATTGGCCGGGTGTTTATGAAAACTCTCACATTGGGTTCGTTGCACACTATTTTTACGGCTCTTGAGTTCTGTCTTCTTCCGGAAAACTTGGGATGAGGCCCCAGGCTTTTCCAGTAGCAACAGGGTCAAATGATTCGGGATGGTTTTTTAATAGATTATTTAATTTTCTATCTCCGACCAGTGAAGCCATCTTCTTTTTCTTCTGTTCTGTAGGAACCATCGACAAAGCTATATTGATAGTTAGATCAAGCTCCTCCCTACTGTTGCTTTCAGCAGCTTTTTCTATTGCCTCTAAAAGGTCATTTCCCATAACTTTGCGATCACAGAAATAGGCGTTTCTATAGCTCAACCACAAAAGGAGTTGTTTTTGAGTATTTACCGTTTCTTGTCTTAGCCAATGTGAACTCGGTAAATCCAGTATACCCTTTCGACATTCCTGAGCCTGTGCTGAGCTCAGAATTACGATCACAATGAAAAAGAGAGCAATTTGTCTACCTGGTAGCATTCTGAACACACTCCCAAAATAATCTGTTTTTTCGATCATGGGAGTCTGAATAAAGGGATTCACTTGAGGCTATCTCCCATATTCTTCTTCTGTGATATTTATTAATGGACTTAAGTGTCTGCTCAAATGCAAGCCAGTCATAAGTCAGAGCATCAAAGGTCGTTTTCCCTTTTGGGGCGGGCTCTACAAAGATCTTATAGAGAGGGACGGTGCTGACGAGGGTTTTGAGTGTGTTGGACAGCTTTGTTTGTCTTTCGATAGTTTTCAGCGCCTTCAAGGTTTGTTCATCCGGCTCAAAGCTTCGAATATCGCAGTACTTCTGTACATCCAATGTAGCAGTCCTTCCGTGTTTATTGTTGAAAGTAGACTTATTGACAGCTTGTCAGATATGCATCTTAACTCGAACAGGGGTGTGGTTAAAGACTGGGTTTAGTGATGCTCAGGCGTTCTCGCCAAACACCAGATATCCACACGTTTTACTCCCTGTTTTTTCAAAAGTCGTGTAATTTCTGAAACGGTTGATCCCGTCGTAACCACATCGTCAATAATCGCCAGATGATTGCAGTGGGTTTTACCTGCAAGGCTGAAGGCGTTTTTAATATTTTTCCTTCTTTCCGATGCACTTAACCCTTGTTGAGAAGCCGTCTTCCGGTGTCGTTTTATAAGTTGAGTATTCACTGGGATATTGGCATGGGGTCTTAGAGCTTTTGATAATTGTCTGGCCAGTAAAAGAGACTGATCAAAGCCTCGGGTTCTCAACCTTTTGGTGTGCAGTGGAACCGGAATGATCATCTGGGGCCAGGCTGTATCGTCGTATTGATGAATTAATACTTCTCTGAGTTGTTTTACCAACGGAGGCAAATAAATCAGTTGTTGTTGGTGTTTGATCTGTTTGAGAAGGTGATCCAGCGGGTATTCGTAATTGAATGCTGAGTAGCAAGTGTCGAATAGCGGCTTCTTCTGCAGGCATTGGGCACAGTGGTCTGAAGCGTTAGCTTCGATCGGAATACCACAGCTTGTGCAATGTTTTTTTGCGATAGGCATGGCTCGCATGCATAAGTTGCAAACGGGCTCATCTAATAGAGTGTTAGTTCTACAAAGCAGGCAGCTCATGGTTAGAAATTGTCTGAAATTTAACCATTTGTAAACGCTGTTACGTTTTAACAATTGACGCATAATTTCATTTTATTATCATCGGTCATGTTTTTAATCTCGATTTCTAATAATTGAGCCGCTGACCAACAATACAGAGAGCTCCCACTGGGACGCATCAGTGAGAAACATGACCGACGTTTTAAACTACAAGGGCGCAAACCCCAGTGTTCTTCGCCATGACTGGACTGCCGATGAAGTCGAAGCCCTGTTCCAGATGCCGTTCAATGATCTGATTTTTCAGGCTCAGCTGGCTCATAGAAACCACTTTGATCCCAATCAGGTGCAGGTTAGTACACTGCTGTCCATCAAGACAGGTGCCTGCCCGGAAGACTGCAAGTACTGTCCCCAGAGCGGTCACTACAACACCGGTCTTGATAAAGAAAAGCTGATGGAAGTTCGTAAAGTTCTGGAAGAGGCACGTCATGCCAAAGCTTCCGGAGCCACCCGCTTCTGCATGGGCGCGGCCTGGAAAAATCCTCCGGCGAAAGACATGCCTTACATCCTGGAAATGGTGCAAGGCGTAAAGGAGATGGGTCTGGAAACCTGCATGACGCTGGGTATGCTGGATGAAGATCAGGCTGGGCAACTGGCGGAAGCGGGTCTGGACTATTACAACCACAATCTAGATACCTCTCCTGAATTTTACGGCAGCATCATTACTACCCGTACCTATTCCGATCGTCTGAACACATTGGCTCATGTTCGCGATGCAGGTATGAACATCTGCAGCGGCGGCATTGTAGGTCTGGGTGAGACCGAAAGAGATCGTGCCGGCATGTTGATTCAGCTGGCCAATCTGCCCAAGCACCCTGAAAGTGTTCCCATCAATATGCTGGTGCGAGTGGAAGGTACTCCGCTGGAAGATGTGGATGCTGTTGATGGTATTGATTTTGTTCGCACCATTGCCGTGGCCAAAATTATGATGCCAGCTTCCTGTGTTCGACTGTCTGCAGGTCGCGAAAACATGAGTGACGAACTGCAGGCTCTGGCGTTCCTTGCTGGTGCCAACTCTATTTTCCTGGGCGAAAAATTGCTGACTACTGCCAATCCCAAGGAAAGTAGTGACAGACAGCTGTTCAACAAGCTGGGCATCAATATGGAAGATACTTCCGAACTGGATGAACAGGCTCTGGCGAAAGTGTGTCCGCTGCGTGAGCAGGATAATGAGCAGTACTTTGATGCTATGAAAAGTGATGCCATGGGACAGAAGGCTTCCTGATGCCTTTCGATCTGGAAAAGGATCTTCAGGCCCGCAGAGATAATGGTCTGTATCGTTCGCGTAAAACCCTTGAGGCTCCTCAGGGTGCTGAAGTTGTGGTGGACGGAAAACCGTACCTGGCGTTTTGTAACAATGACTACCTGGGGTTGGCAAACCACCCGGAAGTCAGTGCAGCTATGGCTCAAGCGACTTCAGAGTATGGCACTGGCGGGGGGGCTTCCCATCTGGTAATTGGCCATAGTCGTGCACATCACCAGCTTGAAGAAGAGTTGGCAGAGTTCACCGGACGTGAAAGGGTGTTGCTCTTCTCCAACGGTTATATGGCTAACCTGGGTGTGATCAGTGCTCTGCTTGGAAAAGAAGATGCTGTTTTTCAAGATCGTCTGAATCATGCTTCTCTTCTGGATGCAGGTCTGTTGTCAGGAGCTCGTTTTCAGCGATACCTGCACAATGATGTAAACAACCTTGAAAGCCGCCTGAACAGAACAGAAGCCAGAAGAAAGCTAATCGTGACCGATGGCGTTTTCAGCATGGACGGTGATCTGGCTCCGCTGAAAGAGTTGTCTGAACTTTCTCTCAGGCACGATGCCTGGTTGATGGTGGATGATGCCCATGGCTTTGGTGCCCTGGGTAAAAAGGGTGGCGGTGTTGCAGAGTATTTTGGTCTGGATCAGGATCATTTGCCGGTTCTGGTCGGGACGCTTGGAAAAGCTTTTGGTACAGCAGGTGCTTTTGTTGCCGGCAGTGAAGCCTTGATTGAAACCTTGATCCAGTTCGCCCGTACCTATATATACACCACGTCCATGCCTCCAGCGGTTGCAGAGGCCACCCGAACCAGTCTTAGAATCCTGCAGGAAGAAAACTGGAGAAGAGAACGTCTGGATCAGTTGATCGATTTCTTCAGAAAAGAGTGCAAGCAGATGGGATTGGAACTCATGGACTCGCACTCTCCTATTCAGCCTGTTATTGTCGGGTCTGCTGATACTGCTGTGGCCATGAGTAACGCTCTGGCAGAACAGGGTATCCTGGTGACGGCCATTCGTCCCCCCACGGTTCCCAAAGGAACTTCAAGGTTACGTATTACCTTCAGTGCCGCTCATGAACAAAAACATGTAGAGCAGCTACTGGATGCACTGGAGAGAACGGTACGCCCGTTACAGGAGGAAGTAGCATGAGTTTACCCATTGTTCTGGTCAGTGGTTGGGCTATGCCTGCAACAGTTATGGAGCCTCTTGCGAGTGCTTTGGACGGCGATGGTCGAGTTTCTGTAGTTCAGCTGCCCGGCCTGGTCTGGGAGCGAAAGAAGTATGACTGGAAGCAGTTGTTGGACTATTTGGACATGCATCTGCTGGAAACTCCGGTGATCCTTGTCGGCTGGTCTTTAGGCGGTACATTAGCTTCGATTTATGCCAGTCAAAACCCCGATAAAGTCGCTGGTCTGGTAACGCTGGGCTGCAATCCGTGTTTTGTGCGCAATCAGGATTGGCCTGAAGCCATGCTTCCACAGACCTTTGAAAGCTTTTACGCCGGGATGCAGGAAGACTCCTCAGCCACGGTTGATCAGTTTTCACTGCTTTGCAGCATGGGCAACGGCAATCGCAAAGACGTTCTGAAAATGCTTCAGAGAGCCGTTAAAAGAGATGCTGACCTGGAATCAACTATTCTTCTGCAATTGCTGAAACTATTAGGTGCCAGTGACGTTCGATCCCAGCTGTCCGATATCCGTTGTCCGGTGATTCATTGTTTTGGTAAAGATGATGCGCTGGTGCCATCGGATACCGGTGAGAGAATAGAAAGAGACTACCCTGCCCACAGTGTTCTGATGATGGAAGGGGGTCACTGCTTCTTCCTGGATAAAGACTCAGGCGCTATAAAACAGGTAGCAGACCAGGTTAACCGCTTATGCAACCGAAGCTGAAAACAGCTGCATATTCTTCAGAGGCTCAAGTTGATAAGTTACGCGTGGCTGCCAATTTCAGCCGGGCTGCGGCTACCTATGATTCAGCAGCGGTTCTTCAGAAGCGTGTAGCTGCAAGGGCCATGCTGGGTCTGCCTACAGAGTGCTCTCCTCAACAGATTCTGGATCTGGGCTCGGGTACAGGCAGTCAGACAAAGGTGCTGGCAGAGCATTTCCCGGAAGCTCATGTTACCGGTCTGGATCTGGCCATGGGCATGCTGCAATTTGCCCGCTCCCAGTGTGACTCTTCCTCCTGGTGCTCCGGAGATATTGAAGCTCTGCCGTTTAAAAGCAACAGCTTTGATCTGGTGTTTTCCAGTCTGGCAATCCAATGGTGTTCATTCGAAACCGTTCTTGATGAGCTGTACCGTATTCTCAAGCCAGGTGGTGTTTTCGTCTTCTCAAGTCTCACCAGTGGCACCATGGGGGAATTGAATGAAGCCTGGAAGCAGGTAGACAGCAATATCCATGTGAACGGTTTTGAAAGCTTCGAGCATCAGAAAAAACAGGTGCTTGAATCTTGCTTTAAACAGCAATCTTTCAAGCAACAAACAGAGACACTCTACTATCCTGAGCTTTTTCAGCTCCTCAGGGAACTGAAAGCACTGGGAGTCAACACGGTGCACAGTCGACAGCCGGGCTTGATGACAAGAGGCCGACTGCTCCAGCTTCAGGAAGCCTACGAAACGTTTCGGGTCGACGCCGGGTTACCCCTGTCCTATCAAGTGCTGTACGGGATTTTGAGAAAACCAGCCCATGCCTAAAACCTTTTTTGTCACTGGCACCGATACGGATGCCGGTAAGACCTTTGTCACCTGTGCCATGTTAGCGTCAGCGAATCAGCAGGGTCTGAAAACTCTGGCTCTAAAGCCGGTGGCAGCGGGATCAGAGAACACTCCGGATGGTCCCAGGAATGACGACGCCCTGAACCTGATGAGTGCCATGAATGTTGATCTGGGTTATTCGCAGGTCAACCCTGTGCTCTTTGAGCCTCCGATTGCACCTCATATTGCAGCTCAGGAAGAAGGAAGACGAGTCACGGTCGATCGCCTTACAGGGTTTTGCCGCGGCGCTCTGATGACTCGGCATGACCTTTCATTTATTGAGGGTGCTGGTGGTTGGAGAGTGCCTCTGAATGATCGTGAGATGCTGGCAGATCTGGCGAAAAATATGAATGTACCTGTCATCTTAGTGGTGGGTATGAAGCTGGGTTGTATCAGCCATTCTCTGCTGACGGTTGAGTCCATTCTGCAAAGTGGATGTCAGCTGGCTGGATGGGTAGCTAATCAGGTGGACCCTGAAATGAGTCGGTTTGAGGAAAATGTCGAAACGCTTAAAGCTATGATTCCTTCTCCCTGCCTGGGTGTTGTTCCCTGGATGGATGATAGCCAAAAGAACAATGCTGCTTCCTGTTTGGACCTGTCTCCCCTGCTGTCCTGATATTAAAGCCAGTCATCCGACTGGCTTAATTTCAAAACTCCATTTCAATCACTCAGGCATCAGTTCATGGTTGTCTGTCCGATATAAAAAGATGGGTCACAAGAGTGGTTCATCATGGGTGAAAAAATCAATCCGAGTTCTCCATCGCCTTCCCAGTCTGTAGGTCATGAGGCTCATCAACCCGCCAGCAAGAAGTCGGTTCTCTGGAAAGGGCGTTTCAAAGTCAGCGTTCCTGATGGTGTAAAAAGAAAGCTGGGCCATTTAAAGACTAATCCATTCAAACGCTCTTCCGGACAAAGACGAATCAAGAGAATGACCCGTGAGGAATTCAAGTTTCGGCTGGGGCTTTTGAAACCCTCCAACTGGGCCAGCAGGGCGGTTCCTCGACTGGATGGCCAAATCAGAAGTCAGGTTGATTCTGCATTGTCCTCTCTTAGAGAAGGAAAGACAGAAGCATTCATGGACGGTATCTTTTCTGTTCGGCAGTTGATGCACCAGAGAGCTTTTTACACTGGGGAAGGTCATGCCCAGGAAGATTTTCTGAACAGTATTGAGGCTGAAATCCTGAATCATCCAGAAGAGTATACAGGGCGCCTTTTGGCTGAATTTTCAGACGCTGGCAGCTATCTTAACCGTCTTCGTGATGCTGTGGATAAAGCGTATGATGAATTCAGAAGTGGAGACGTACTGGCTTCTAATCACCTCCTGACACTTTCCAGTGCCAGAAGCTTTTTGGTCAAGCTTGGTCAGTTAACTCTTGGAAAAGAGGCTTCTGAAGAGTGGCTCAGGAAAGAGCCTGAAAGTGATAACGATGTTATGCACAAAGTGAGCGAGACAGTGAGCCGCTTGCCTCCCGGAAGACTCCATTGAAAAAGCCATTGATCAGGTATCTCTTCAAGCTCCACGTTTTTGAAAGATAAAGCATGAACAATAGTTGACATTTGTTGTAAGCGAACGTAAGTTTCAAACAACTGTTTGAAACTGGTACTATAATTTTATATATACCAGTTCATTGAATAAATATAAGAGAACCCAGAGGTACCGTTATGCCAGAATATAAGGCCCCCCTGCGCGATATCCGGTTCGTACGTGACGAGCTCCTTGGATACACTGAGCACTATGCCAGTATCCCCGGTGGTGAAGAAGCTACCCCTGATATGGTTGATGCCATTCTTGAAGAAGGTGCAAAGTTCTGCGAGCAGGTTCTGGCTCCTTTGAATCAGATTGGCGACGAACAAGGTTGCACCTGGTCTGAAGAAGGTGTGAAAACACCTGACGGTTTTAAAGACGCTTATCTGCAGTATGTAGAAGGCGGATGGCCTTCACTGGCCAGCGATCCTGCCTATGGTGGTCAGGGTCTGCCATATTCTCTTGGGCTGGTTCTGAGTGAACTGATGGGTGAAGCCAACTGGTCCTGGGGTATGTACCCAGGCCTGAGTCATGGCGCCATGAATACTCTGGAAGCCCATGGTACTGAAGAACAAAAGCAAACCTACCTGACCAAACTGGTATCCGGTGAATGGACTGGTACCATGTGTCTGACAGAACCTCACTGTGGTTCTGACCTGGGCATGCTGCGCACCAAAGCTGAGCCAGCGGCTGACGGTTCTTACAAGATTTCAGGCACCAAGATTTTCATCTCTGCCGGTGAGCACGACATGGCAGACAATATTGTCCATATCGTTCTGGCTCGTCTGCCAGGTGCTCCTGAAGGTACCAAAGGTATCTCCCTGTTTATCGTTCCCAAACATCTCCCAGGCAAGCACGGCGAAAGCAATGGTGTCAGCTGTGGCTCGATCGAGCACAAGATGGGGATTCACGGTAACGCAACCTGCGTCATGAACTTTGATGAAGCTACCGGCTTCCTGATTGGTCCGGAAAACCGTGGTCTGAACTGCATGTTTACCTTTATGAATACAGCCCGTCTGGGAACCGGTATTCAGGGACTGTCACACGGTGAGATTGCTTATCAAGGTGCACTGCGTTATGCCCGTGAGCGCCTGCAGATGCGTTCTCTGAGTGGTGCCAAGAATCCTGATGGCCCTGCAGATCCCATCATCGTACATCCTGATGTTCGTCGTATGCTGCTGACCATCAAAGCCTTCACTGAAGGTAACCGTGCGCTGATGTATTACACCGCCAAGAAAGCGGATCTGCTGCACAATCCAGACGAAGCAGTTCGTGATCAGGCGGATAAAGAGTTGGGCTTCCTGACACCTATTCTGAAAGCCTTCCTGACCGAAACAGGTTTTGAATCGGCCAACCATGGCGTTCAGTGCTACGGTGGTCACGGTTATATCAGTGAGTGGGGTATGGAGCAGAACGTTCGTGACTGCCGTATCTCCATGCTTTATGAAGGCACTACCGGTATCCAGGCGTTGGATCTGCTGGGAAGAAAAATCTTCCAGACCGGCGGTGAGTCCATGAAGCCTTTCACCAAGGAAGTTCACAAATTCTGTAAAGCTCATGCCGAGAATGAAGAGCTGAAAGCATTTGTTGAGCCTCTGGCTGCGCTGAACAAAGAGTGGGGCGATCTCACCATGCAGCTGGGTCTGAAGGCGATGGAAAATCCGGATGAAGTGGGTGCGGCGGCTGTCGACTTCCTGATGTACTCCGGTTACGCGACACTGGCATACATGTGGGCTGATATGGCCAGAGTGGCTTCCGAGAAGCTGGCTGAAGGCACTACTGAAGAAGGCTTCTACAAAGCCAAGCTTCAGACAGCACGTTTCTATTATGAGCGTATTCTGCCAAGAACCCTGTCTCATAAGGCAGCCATGTTGTCCGGTACTGAAAACCTGCTGGATATGGCTGAAGAAGATTTCGGCGAGCTGTAAAGCTGAAATGCTGTTAAAGAAGGGCTACCGTATGGTGGCCCTTTTTTATGGATAAAGTAAAAATAACTTTTGTTTCAGGGTGTCTCGTCAAGTATTACAAAACTAAGCAGGGTGACTGGCAGGGCTATTAACAAGGCGATATGAATGACCGGGTTAATCAGCATCAACAGGCCTGCAGCAATCCAGATGTTTTTCACAATACTTCTTTTGGCTCGATAGGACGCAGTGAAAGTCCTACGATAAAAATGACGGGCATCCGGTGTTTTGTCTTGCATCCAGTCCGGTTGCCATTTGATTTTCAACATAGTGCTGATCAGGGCTATCAGATACCGCATAGTCATTCCTTTGATATATGCGCATACATTTAAGTTAACACGAAAAAAACCATTTGCTGGTCATTTTGAGTCTATCGTTTATTAGTTTTTTGCCTAACCTCCAACGCTGGTCTATAAAAAAATACAGCATTAATCCTTTTTCAAAGACCATGGAGATATAACAGCCGCACCAGGAGCTGTATTAGGCGAGGCGATGAGCACACAGAAAACACTAATAATCCCCTTATCGGGCTTTTATAAGCGAATCATTAATCCTTTCTTAAAGGTAATTCTTATTCTCTCAATTCCCTGCAGCCTGCTGGCGGCAGAGAACAGCGAAATAAACTACGGATTACAGAGCCATAATGGCCAGTCTCAATGGTTAGAGCCTGACGGCGTCATGTTGGCTGCAGATACCAACAGGGACATGGTTCAGGACGATCAGCCCCCAGAGGAATCAGAAGAACCTCCGGTTACCGTAGATACATACTCCCCCTACAATAGCTTTGAAGAAGAGTCCGGCTGGGTGGATCAAATCTGGGGGCGTCCATCCCGAGATCATATCTATCTTGGGATGTGGACTTTGCACCTGGATCCTGGCGATGATCAGGAAAACAATAATGAGCTGATTGGTTTCACATACAAGGGATACTACGGTGGAACATTTATCAATACCCACAGCGACCGGGTTTGGTCGGCGGGTTGGCAGAGAACACTGTTTCAGCAGAAGTATGGAGAGTTTGATGTCGAGGCTGGTTATCGTGCCGGCATCATGTATGGGTACAAGAAGTATCTGACGCTCTATGACACCCGTTTCTTTCCACTGATTCAGGCGGTTCTGGATATCGATTACAAAGGTTTCGGCCTGGAGCTCTCCTGGGCTGGAGTCGTTCTGACAGCGGGCTTCTATTATCGTTTTTAACCGCCTGGATTTGGAAAGAGACTGATTTAAAACACTTCCTGAAGCCACAGATAAATGCTGTGGCTTTTTTTGTAGTTAAAAATTCAAACGTTAGTTTAAAACATTCCTTTTAGAGCCCTATCCACTGGGGTAAAATAAATGAACACTTGACTAAAAACATTAAAACTCCAGGAGTGTCCACCATGGCAGATTATCAGGCACCTCTCCGTGATATGCGCTTTGTGATGTACGAAGTATTCAATGCTGATAAACGTTGGAGCCAGTGGCCTGCTACTCAGGAAGTGGTTGATCGTGAAACTGCGGATGCCTTTCTGGAAGAAGGTGCAAAGCTGGCTGCTCGAACCGTTGCGCCGTTGAATCGCGAAGGTGACGAGGAAGGCTGTCACTGGACTGAAGAAGGTGTAACCACCCCAAAAGGTTACAAAGAAGCTTATCAGCTGTTTTCAGAAGCGGGTCTGACCGGAATTAGTGGAAATCCTGAATATGGTGGCATGGGCATGCCCAAGGCACTGAGTGCTCAATTTGATGAGATGTTCAGTAGCGCCAGCCTGGCATTTATTTTGTACCCAAGCCTGACTTCTGGCTCTGCTCTGGCGATTGATGCTCACGCTTCTGAAGGTCTGAAATCACTCTATCTGCCAAAGCTTTATTCCGGTGAGTGGACAGGTGCTATGTGCCTGACTGAACCTCATTGCGGAACTGATCTGGGGATCATCAGAACCAAGGCAGAAGACAATGGTGATGGTTCCTACAACATTACTGGAACCAAAATTTTTATCACCGCAGGTGAGCATGACCTGACGGACAATATTATTCATCTGGTTCTGGCCAAGCTACCGGATGCCCCGGCTGGACCCAAAGGCATTTCCATGTTCCTGGTGCCAAAAGTCAATGTGAATGACGATGGGTCACTGGCAGAAAGAAACGAAGTGCATTGTGGTTCCCTGGAACACAAAATGGGCATCAAGGCTTCTGCAACCTGTGTCATGAATTTTGATGGTGCCAAAGGTTATCTGGTGGGTGAGGTCAATAAAGGCCTGAACGCCATGTTTACCATGATGAACTATGAGCGACTGTTTGTGGGTATCCAGGGTTTGGGTACCAGTGAAATGTCTTATCAGTCGGCTCTGGAATACGCTAAAGAAAGAGGGCAGGGCAGAGCGGCAACCGGTGCCCAAAATCCTGAAAAAGCAGCGGACCCTATCCTGGTTCACGGTGATGTCAGAAGAATGCTGCTCAATATGAAAGCCCTGAATGAGGGTGGTCGGGCGTTTTCAACCTATGTTGCAACACAGCTGGATACTGCAAAGTTCAGTCCGGATGAAACTGAAAGAAAGCAGGCTGCAAATCAGGTCGCACTGTTAACACCTGTGGTCAAAGCTTTCCTGACTGATATGGGACTGGAGAGTTGTGTGGCTGGCCAGCAGGTATTTGGCGGCCATGGTTACATTCGTGAGTGGGGTCAGGAACAACTGGTCAGGGATGTTCGCATCGCCCAGATTTACGAGGGCACCAACGGCATTCAGGCTCTGGATTTACTGGGACGTAAAATTGTTGCTAACAAGGGTGCCTACGTTAAAGAATTTGCAGAGAATGTGAGAAGCTTTATTGCTGAAGGTGAAGCCGACGAGTTTTCCAAACCACTGGAAGGCGCTCTTTCCAGTCTTGAATCTCTGACAGAAAACTTGTTGGAACAAGCAGCGAAAGATCCAAATGCTGTTAATTCAAGTTGTGTTGATTACCTCCATGCTTTTTCTTATGTGGCATACGGTTGGATGTGGTCCATGATGGCAAGGCAGGCTCAGATGCAACTCAATGAAGGCACTCAGGAAGAAAGTTTTTATCAGGCAAAGATTGTGACTGCACGTTATTATTTCAAGCGTCTCTTGCCAAAAATGGAAGGTCTTCTGGCGACTGCGGCTTCCGGTACTGAAGAGCTGTATGGCCTTTCTGATGAACAGTTTTAATGCGTCATTAACATCTTTATCTGAAACATTCTGCTGACCAATAAGATCTTTCGCTTTAACCAGGCGAAGGATCTTTTCATAAAACTGCGATGATAATGAAAGTAAATTGAAAGACATTTAACAGTAGTCTTTAAATCAAGGAACTTTGCATTCCTGACCGATTGTCTATAGTTAAAGTACTGGGCTATTAATCTACATGGATTGTAGAGGCAAGGAAGCAAAAAAATGAGCAGGATGCTCACAGGGAGTCGCCCAGTCTAATTAACCTCGCTTTGCGAGGTTTTTCTTTTTCAGGAAATGCATTAAAGAATTAGCTTAGATTCTTCAACGCTTTTGTAGTTTTATCCAGAGCATTTTTTAAGTCAGGAATTAACTCAATAGCTTCCGAGAGTTGATTATCCTTGCCGAGTTTTTCCACTTCCAGAGAGATCCCCGCCAGGTATGAAGCCCCCAGATTGTTGCTGCTGGATTTCAATGTATGCGCAGCCCTGACCATTATTTTCAGATCAGCTTCTTTGGATGCGTTCTCAATATCTCTTAACAAGGAAGGAGCGTCTTCCAGATAGCTGTCCACCAAACTATCAAACTCATCTTCCATGATTTCCTTGAGAGTCTCGAGTGTTTGCATATCAAGCACTGGCTCAAGATCACTCTGATCATCATCTTCATCAATCTCTGTTGTTTCTGATGAGTCAGCATTGTCTTTGTCATCATCCAGATCTCCAATCAGCCACTGAGCCAACTTTTCTTTCAGCAGGCTGGCCTTGATCGGTTTGCTCAGATAATCATCCATACCGGATGCCAGGCACTTCTCGCGGTCGCCCTGCATGGCGTTGGCTGTCATGGCAATGATGGGTATTCTTGGCAGGTTATGAGTGCTTTCTCTTTTGCGTATCAGGCTGGTAGCTTCGTAACCGCTCATTTCCGGCATCTGACAGTCCATGAGAATCAGGTCGTAATCCTGTTTCTGACTCATAGTGACCGCTTCCTTACCATCTGCTGCAATATCAGGGCTGTTCAATCCAACTTTTTTCAGCATGCTGACAGCCACTTTCTGGTTAACAATATTGTCTTCAACCAGAAGTATACGAATGGTATTACAGAAAGCGCTTTCTTCAACATCGGCTTCAACGGTTTCAGTGTGCTGAATGTGATGCTCATGCATCACCTGCATGGTGGTATCAAGCAAGCGTGACTGTCGGTAAGGTTTGCTCAGACAGGCGGATATCCCGACTTCCTTTTGTTTTGCCCGGGTAATAAAACCTGAAGAGCTCAACATGATTCTTCTTGCCTTGGCCAGAGCAGGTTCTTCTTCAATGGCTTTGGAGAGAGCCAGTCCGTCCATTTCTGGCATATCCATATCGAGCAGAATTAATTCAAATGGAGCACCTTCAGAAGCAGCATTCAGCAGGGCTGCCAGAGCTTCCTTACCACTACTGGCTTCAGAGTGTTCAATGCCCCAGGCGGTCAGATAATGCCTGAGAATTTCACGGTTGGTGGCATTGTCGTCGACAATAAGGGCTTTGATGCCTTCCAATGCATGGCTGATATTTCGAGGTCTAATAGCTTGTGTTTCAGACACTTCCAGATCCAGTACGAAAGAGAAAGTGGAACCCAGGTCGGGGGCGCTGGAAACTTCTACATCACTGCCCATCAATTCCACTAATTGTCTGGATATGGTCAGTCCTAGTCCGGTACCGCCAAACTTACGGGTTGTGCTGCCGTCGGCCTGGGTAAAAGCGGTAAACAGATTGGGAAGAACATCAGGGGCTATACCAATACCTGTGTCTTCCACCAAAAACTCAACTTTGACATTGTTGTCTTTGGTTTCCAGCATATTCAGCCGGACAACCACTTCACCCTCTTCAGTAAATTTCACAGCGTTGCCAACCAGGTTGGTCAGTACCTGTCTCAGACGTACTGAGTCCCCTTTAACAATGCTGGGAAGGTCGACATCGGTAAAGCAGCTTAATTCCAAACCTTTTTCTCTGGCTTTGCCTGCCAGTAAAGCACAGACATCTTCGGCAATTTCAGCAGGGTTCATGTCAATGGATTCAATTTCCATCTTGCCAGCTTCAATTTTCGAGAAATCGAGAATGTCGTTGATTATCTGCAGCAAAGCATCAGCGGAACTGTAGGCAGTTTCCAGAAAGTCCTGCTGCACACGATCAAGGCGAGTATCTTTCAGCAGTTCCAGCATACCCAGTACACCGTTCATGGGCGTACGGATCTCGTGACTCATATTGGCAAGGAATGCACTCTTGGCTTTGGCTGCTTCCAGAGCAGCTTCTTTAGCTTCGTTGAGTTCGGAAATATTCTCTTTCAGTTCCCGGTTGGCACTGTGTAATTCCCGGGTTCTTTCCGCAACCGAAGCTTCAAGGTTTTCCCGGTGTTGCTGGAGCCTTTGGTCACGCTCTTTAATCTGCATCAGCATTTCATTAAAGCAGTCGTAGAGCTGACCAATCTCATCGTTATCGAATTTCTGTACCTGATGGTCGTACTGCTCATTCTTGGTCATCTGGGAGATGGTATTGGCCAGCTCTGTTATGGGTTTACCCAGTAATCTTTGAAGCTTGGAGGCCAGAATGGAAGCAAGAATAACGGAAACCAGAGCCGCTATAAGCGCCAATAAAAGGTTTTGTGTCAGTTCGATGTACAGGGGTGAAAGATCACATTGAATGTAGATAGCACCAATCAATTGTTGATCAAGAACAATAGGGCGATAGAGGTGAAGTCGAGTATTGCTGAAAATAGTGACCGGGCGTTCAAAATCCTGAAGTGAAAATGCCCAGGGGCTGTGATTGGATCGATGATAAGCCGCAATTTCTTCGCCATCCGCATTCAAAAGAAAAGCAGATTGAATATGGGTGGCACTGTTAAAACCAGTCAGTAGATTCTTTGCTGAATTCTGGTCTTCAAACACTAGGGCTGCATGAGCGTTAGAGCCTACCACTTCAGCCAGGGTTTCCATATGATCAACGAGAGAAGCACGGGACTTGATAAGATCGCTGACACTTTGAATGGACAAGGTTACCAACAGAACTGCATAGGCCGTGATCAACATGGCATAGCGCAGCTTTCGCTTGATAGGAAGATTCCTGAAAGTAACCATTTCTGTTTTTACACCAAAAAAGGTTTTCATCCCGGTCGGGATGAAAACGAGTTGCTACTTATGGGTTAAGAAAGTGTTTTCATCACTGGAGCTAACAAAAACACTCTTAATTCACTCATGGCTGAGTCATTCAATGACTTTGGCCAGATTTTTAAGCTGTGAGCTGATATTCAGGCCTGAAGCATCAGCCGATGATTTGTTAATGGTGAAGTTGATCTTCTTCCCCTTTCTCGCAAGTCCTATCAATCCACCCTGCTCAGCGAACGAGCGACTGTCACTGATAGTGAGAATGGGCTTACCTTTAAGGTTATTGGTGATTTTCGACGACGAGGCCTGATCAACATTGTGGATGTAAAGAATGTCACACAACTTATCCACAGGAGCATTCAAATCTTTATGAGTAACGGATAAACGTCTACCCATACTGATTTTTCGATTGATCTTGGTCAGCTCACTGTTGATCGTGCCTTCACCCAGAATACACAGAGTAAGACTTTGCTTTTTCTTGGGCCAGGTAACGAACTTGGTCAGTTTGTAGACAATAGCCGTTTTGACTTTGTCTTCGGGAGTACCGGCTATGGCAGCGGGGATAAAGAATATCGCTGTTAAGCTGGCGGTGATCATCAGCAGGCTGATGTTAGATTTAATCATGTTCATTGGCATCGGCATGAAGTCGTCCTCCTCCATCCGATTAAAATTGCCAGCGAATCTGGGCGTACCATGATTCCTGGATTTCTGTTGGTGCCATTCCACTCAGAGTTTCATAAAACTCTCTGTGGTGATCTCTGAAGAGATTCTGTCCGACCAAAGAAAACTCTAGGTTGTCTCCATATTTCTTGGCCAGACGAATATCCAGTGATGTATTGGCTCCGATATTAGCGTTCTTCAGATTGTCCGAGTAACGAACCCAGAAGTCGAAGTACCACTGGTTGGGCAGGTTCATGGTGGAGCGAATATTGGCAGTGTGAGGCGCGCTCAGATCTTCAACAATCCTCTCATTGGTGTTAAGAAAGTCTGTTTTTGCCTGATTTGGCCATGCATCTACTTGCAGCCAGCTATAAGTAAACTGCAGTTTCCACCAGTCCTTTGCCTGCCAGTCAGCTACTACTTCAAGACCGTAGGTTTTTGTGTTCAGCCCGTTGATAAGTGTTGCGGGCAACTGAACTACGTTTGGATAAGGACAAAGATAAAGAGAAGAGCCAGTAGCAGAAGGAATGGTGATGGCATTGGAGCCATTAGGGCACATATTGGTATCTACGTAGGCAATGATATCTTCGTATTGGTTGTAGAAAGCCGTGATATCCAGTCTGAAGTTGTTGCCGAACTGCTCCCTGTAACCTAACTCTAAAGCGGTCAGTTTCTCAGATTTCAGATCAGGGTTACCCATGATTGGAATGATGTAGGAAACTGTACTTGGCGTCTCAATAGTGATCCCATCCGTTTGCAGTGCTGTTTCACTGATGGATGGCGTTTTCACAGCCCGGGAAAGAGCTGCCCAGAAAGTTCTATTCTCAGAAGGCCTCCAAGTTAAACGAGCATTTGGCTGAACCTCGTAGCCGGTAAAACTGTTGTGTTCAAATCGAGAGCTGAGAGTGAAAGTCCATTGATCATTCAGTGTGATGTCATCCTGAATGAAAGCACTGAACAGCTCTGTTTGTTTGGAGTCCTTCCCCTCAAGCAGGTACATGAAGGGAGTATTTTTAACTTCATACCAGGTGGCTCTGTAACCCAGCCCCCAAACTAAGTCATGTCTACCCCAGAGCTGGGAGTAATGTTGAAACTCCAGATCAATGGTGTCGCGCTTTTCAGCGATTCGGTAATCAAAGTTCTGGTAGTTGTCGTAGATGGCTCTCAATGAGTAATCGTGGGTTTCACTCAGTGTTCTTTTCCAATAAGCACCGAGATTACCGCCTCGTTGATCCCGACTGAGTCCATTGACGATAAAGCCGTTAGCCAGCTGTGGAATGGTTGGCTGTGACTTATCCAGCAATCTCAGTGGAGGTCTGGTAGTGCCTTCGTATAGTTCACCTTGAACCGTCATCTCGGAATCAGATGAAACCTTCCATTCTGATTTGAAGCCTGCTCTGCGCATCTTCCAGTCATCAGCAGTATCTTTACCCTCTGCATTGACCTGACCGTCACGCTCAAAGGCTTTGACATAAACGCGATAAAAACCTGTTTCACCAAACTCACCGCCGTGGCGGAAGGCGCCAAATGCTTTTTCTTCAGTACCGCCACCGGCTGTTAACAAGTTGCCCTGGGTATCTGCGGCTTTTTTAGTAATGATATTGATGACACCGTTTACTGCGTTAGCTCCCCAGAGTGCTGCACCTGGGCCACGAATGACCTCAATGCGGTCAATGTCTTCCATCATGGTGTCCTGAACATCCCAGTTAACACCGGAGAAGAGCGGCGAGTAAACCGTTCTGCCGTCAATCAGAACCAGCAATTTATTGGCGAAGATGTAGTTAAAGCCCCGGGTGCTGATTGACCAGGTGTTGGCGTTCAGCTTCGCTACCTGCATCCCTGGCACCATTCTCAGGGCTTCAGGAATTGAGGTGACGCCCGTGCGGCGCAGGTCTTCGTTGGTGATGACATAAATAGCCGCGGCTGAATCCATCAAACGCTGCTTCTTACGGGATACTGAAGTAACGTCAGGAATTTCCATGGAAATCAGTTCTTCCAGACTGAGATCAAAGAGATCCTCTTCTTCCGGGGATTCGGCGAATGCCTGGCTGCTTGCGAAAATACATGAGGCCAGCAGTGTGGGTAGAAAATTGGTTTTCAAGGTTCCGCTCCGTGGATCTTGATCAAATCCCAACACTGCTGAAGTTGAAGATTCAAGAAAACAAAAGGTCCTCTTTAAAACCTAGCTGATTTGTCAGAGCTTGAGTTGGAATCAGAACATTTAGGCTTGATGACAGACGAAGGTTATTTAGGGGCGATGAAGGGTAGATCCTTTTCGGTTGGATCTACCCTTTGATGATTTACTCGTCTCTGGCATCCAGTACTGCAGCGCCAGCGTCTAGAATGCCTGCACCACAAATGCTGGTGGAGCATGTGCCACCGGAGAATGAGCGGGCATTGAGCTTGATGATTTCTTCGACTCTTGCCGGAGTCAGGTTGGGGTTAATGGAGTACATAAGCGCGGCAACCCCAGCTACATGAGGTGTGGCCATGCTGGTTCCCTGATAATACTCGTAGTTGTCCTGGGTCGCGGCAGTGGCTCCAGCATTGGCTGTAGAAAGAACACCATTGCCGTAATAACGGGTTTCACCACCTGGTGCTGAAATATCGACATTACTACCGTAGTTGGAATACCAGCTGCGATCTCCGCCACGGTCAATGGCTCCTACAGTAATGACATTGCTGCAGTTGGCAGGTGTAGCATAGGCCACGTTTGTGTTTTCGTTACCCGCTGCCACTACAACAGTTACACCGGCGCTGACCACTTCATTAATGGCATTCTGATAGCTTTGGGGACAGCTGTATGAAAAGCCTCCCAGACTCATATTAATGACTTTAACTGGATTGGTATTTCGGGACATGCCATAAACATCCAGACCTGCTGCCCAGCGCATGGCATCAATAATGTCCGAGGTATAGCCACCACAACGGCCTAATGCCCTTAGAGGCATCACTTTGGCATTCCAGGCTACGCCAGCAACTCCTGTGCTGTTATTGGATTCTGCAGCAATGGTTCCGGAAACATGAGTGCCGTGCCAGCTGCTTTCTGTGGGGGCTGGTGGAACGGGTTGACCGTTGGAGTAACCACAGGCGCCTGCGGAAGTAATGGCATCACCTGAATCTATAGCATTCTGGTCTCGGCCCCCGCCATCATTGGCTATCCAGGAATGGGAGATAAAGTCATGGCCGGAGACAACATTGCCATCGATATCCTTGTGATACACAATGCCTGTATCGATAACGCCGACAATGACATCACTGCGACCGGTGGTAATATCCCAGGCCGCAGGCAGGTTGCTGCCTGCAGTGGATTCAAAATAGTGCCACTGCTCGTTGTAACGGGAGTCATTAGGAACACGCATGATTTGCATGATGTAATCAGGCTCTGCAAAAGCTACCTGAGGATTATCTTCCAGGGAGTCGGCGAGTATTTGGGCGTCATTGATATTGACGCTGCCACCAATCTCAATAATTTCTTTATCTCTTCCTGCCGCCACTCCAAAAGCACCGTAGTTGACCCCCTGCTTGATATGAGCGATAGCATTGCCTTCGGTGGGTTCAGGGTGATAATTGATAATGATTCTATCGGTCACCTGTCTGGGGGCGGTTTCGATTTCAATTTCCTGGGTGGTAGCCTTTTGAAAGGTAAACCCCAGTAAAGTCAGCAACAAAGCAATCCTTGCTTTCATGATGAGACTTCCTTATCTCAGAGTAGGTAATTGGATTGAAGTCAGTATGGTTCAAGTTAAAAAGGGCAGCATAGGATTACCGAAGAGGTGTGGTTTTTCTTGTATGGAGTGGCTTTTTATTTAAATAATTGATGCTCAAAATGTCATATCAGACGGATAAATTCGGTCACTTGTCATTGAATTAACAGGATTCAACGTTATAACCTGATTCAGACGACAAAAAAATGGCAGTGAAAGTATGTTTGAATACTGGCTGAATTACATTCAGCATCCCTGGCTACTGGCGTTGTTAATTCTCTTGGGAAGCTATGTATTAGAAGATGCAGCTATTGTATTTGCGGCTCTGTTAAGTGCTGATGGGATGATTAGTGGCCAGCTTGCATTTTTTGCACTATTTGTTGGGATCTTTACCGGTGACCTTGGACTTTATGGTTTAGGTGTTCTTTCTCGAAGAATAAATAAGCTGAGTCGTCTTCTTGATTTGGCATCAGTAGAACGAGCCGGTGTCTGGTTGGAAAATCGTATGTTGACAACGATAATTTCTGTTCGAGTCATCCCGGGTCTTCGCTTTCCTGTTTATACGGCGTGTGGATTTTTTGAGCTCTCTTTCTTAAAGTTTCTTATTCTGGTTCTTTTTGCTTCGGTCGTCTGGACCGCATTACTATTTTCAGGCTTTTATACCGCAGGGGTTATGTTCTGGTCTGAGGTTGGGTTGTGGAAGTGGCTTTTACTGCCATTGATTGTCTGTCTGATTATGTACGGCCATCGATTGATATATCGCAATTATGGGGTTTTGAAATAACTATGGAAATAACCGACACGGACAGTCTGGTTGATACCTTTATACGCCCCAGTGGGAAAAATAAAAGCATTCATCAGGGAATGCCTCCTTTAGAAGACTCTGAAAAACCGGTCTCTTATTTCGAGTTCTGGCCCGGTTATATCTTTTATCTGCCTGTAGCCATTCAATGGTTGTGGTTAGCTGTTCGCTATCAGGGAATCAGTTTGCCATTAATCAGTAACCCTGGAATCAGTTTGAGCGGGATGGTCGGGGAATCAAAGTCAGAGATCTTTTCGTCAGCTACTGGTGAAGCCAGGGATAAAATAGCCCCCTGGTGTCTGCTTTCCGAGTGGCACTCATTGGAGGACGCAATATGGCAGGCACGGCAATTGATGGGGTCGATTGATCTGGACTTTCCTGTTATAGCCAAACCAGATGTTGGCTGTCGAGGTGCAGGGGTCCAGATCATCAGGGATATTCTGGAATTAAAAGCCTATATCAACAACTTTCCAAAGGCCGGGCGAATTGTGCTTCAGCAGGTCATACCTTATGAAGCTGAAGCAGGCATATTTTATATTCGCTATCCAGGGGAAGAGCGAGGGCGCATTTTTTCCATCACGTTGAAATATCCTCCCTATGTGGTGGGCAATGGGGTGGATACACTCAGGCAGCTCATTGAAAAAGATCCCAGAGCCAGCAAGGTCAGCAAACTTTATTTTCAGCGTCATTTTCAAAAACTGGAACAAATTATTCCAAGGGGAATGCCCTTTCGACTGGCATTTGCAGGCAGTCATTCAAGAGGCGCTATTTTTCGTGATGGCCGAGAATTTATTACGCCTGAGCTGGAAGAAGCCTTTGATAAAGTTGCGGAAGGCCTGCCTGATTATTTCTACGGGCGGATTGATATTCGATTTAGAGATATAAATTCTCTAATGAATGGCGAAAATTACTATATACTTGAAGTGAATGGTGCCAGCAGCGAAGCCGCTCATATCTGGGATTGCAGAGGTTCTCTGAAAGAAGTTTATCGAGTACTGTTTTATCAGTACCGAACGCTCTTTCGATTAGGTTGGCTTAACCGGCGCCGTGGATTTCGCCCACCTTCCATCATGAAGCTATATAAACAGTGGAAGCAGGAGCGGGAGCTTGTCAGACAATATCCGGATACGGAGTAATTGTCCGCAGGGAGGCGAGGATGATTCGCACTCATCACCGTGAAAGCTATTGGCTTTTCGCTATAGCCGTCTTTGCTATTGCCTTGCTGTTTAGCAATAACGCATTTGCAGCCAAGAATATCTATACCGGCTGGTTCAGTAATAAAGCTGTCAGTGGTTATGATACCGTCGCGTATTTTACTGAAGGCAAAGCTGTTAAGGGCAACGCCCGATTCAAATATAAGTATCTGGAAGTTGAATGGTACTTCTCGTCTGAAAAAAACCTTGAGATGTTCAAGAAAGATCCTGATAAATACCGCCCTCAGTATGGAGGCTATTGCGCCTGGGCTATAGCTGAGAAAAAACAAAGGGCCCCGGGTGACCCCAATTACTGGAAAATAGTCGATAAAAAGCTGTATTTGAATTACGACGCTGATATTCAATCAAGGTGGATAAAGGACATTCCTGGTTTTATCAAACTGGGTGACAAAAACTGGCCAAAAATGATGGCTAACTAATGCAAGGAGAGCATTATGTTCAAGGAAGGTTTTAAATGGCTATTGTGCATATACATTGCCTTTGTATTTGTACAATCCCTGTTTTTCAAATTCACCGATGCCTATGAGACCGTTTATATATTCAGTGTGCTTGGCAACTGGTCAGGACTGGAATGGTTCGCAGAGTATGGTGCTTATGGGGTTGGTATCACAGAGTTGATCGCTGCCATTATGCTTATGATTCCTGCCATCAGGCTTTATGGAGCGATTCTCTCAGCCGGTGTTATGGCTGGAGCGGTATTCTTCCATTTATTTACCCCATTGGGCATCAATATGCCTGAGTTCGATAATATGGGTAATATCATAGGCGATGATGGTGGTCTGCTGTTTTACAATGCAGCCGGTATGCTGGTGGCCGCAATTGTTGTCGCTATCATGGAATTCATCGACACGGATAATGCCATTAAACGGATTCTTTTCTGATACCTTCTGACCTGTGCGGGGTGATGTATTCCCGCCGTTTCCCAAGCTCAATAAGTTTCAAGTGCCCACCGAGAAATAAAAACGTTCACATCCTGTTAACGGAATTGTCATTTACCCTTTCTAGTCTTGTTACTGTAGGCCAGCTTGTTCATTATAAAAGATAGGAAGTTGGCCAGTCTCCAGTATTGGAGAAAAAATAATACCCATAGAGGTAGAAAAGGCTTGTTGTTTTTCAATGGTGTTTAGCTAATGGGCAACAAGGTTTTTCACAAAATTGAAAGGGAAAATCGGATGACTCCTGAAAGTTCTCCATTCAGACTTCCAAAAAAAACCCGGTCTGGTCTGCCCGAAGCTGCTGCTGAGTGGTTTTTAGGGCTTAAAACAATTGATCAGCTCTATAAAAAAGAAGTCAATGAAGAATACCCCTCTGATGATTTTCTTAAACTGGTACTGAAAATATTTAATGTTCAGCATCAAATCGCATCAGGGGATTTGAGTTCCATTCCTGCAACAGGTCCTTCGGTTATTGTTGCAAATCATCCATTTGGTGGTATTGAAGGTGTAGCTCTGGCTGATTTGTTATTACAGGTACGTCCTGATGTGAAGGTGCTGACTAATGAATTGCTTTGCCGGATACAGGAGCTGAAAGAGCTGTTTATTGGTGTTGATATTATCAGCGCTAATGCCCGAAAGAAGAACCAGAATGCCATTGAAGAAGCCAGAAAGTGGGTGGAAGAGGGGCATCAGTTGCTGATCTTCCCTGCAGGAGAAGTTTCCAGTCTCGACCTTTCATTAAGACAGGTCACAGATCCCAAGTGGAGAAATACAGCCGCCCGAATCATCCGGCAGACTCAGGCGAAAGTCACACCGGTATTTATAGAGGGTAGAAACGGCTGGTTATTTCAGGCTATGGGATTGATTCATCCTAAGCTGCGAACAGTGAGACTGATCAGAGAACTCCTGAACAAGCGCGGTTCAACACTGAGCTTCCGCATTGGAAGAACATTGGATGAGTTGGACTATCAAACGATGAGTTCCGATGCCTCACTGACCAACTATCTTCGTTTGAATACTTATCTCCTCTCAACCCATAAACCGGTTCGCACAAAACTGGTTTCTCTGCCTAAAAAAGAAAGAAAAGAACAACCGGTTGCCGATCCCATTGCCAGCGAAAAGCTCAAGGCAAATGTTGAGCGGTTACCCGATGAGTGCCTGCTGCTGGAAAAGGGCGAAATGAGTGTTTACTGTGCCCCCTCTGAGCAGCTCCCTGAGATATTGCCGGAAATTGGTCGTCTTCGTGAAGTGACATTCCGGGGCGTCGGTGAAGGCACAGGCAAGTCCAGAGATCTGGATGAGTATGATGATTACTATCTGCATCTGTTTCTCTGGAATCAGAAAGAAGACAAGATCATGGGCGCCTATCGAATTGGTCAGGTTGACCAGATTCTGCGTTCAAAGGGAGTACATGGCATCTATTCCCGCAGTCTGTTCCGTTATCATGCCGAGTTTATCCACAAGCTGGGCAGTTGTCTGGAAATGGGCCGTTCTTTTGTCGTTCCTGAATATCAGAGAAGCCTGAGTGCCTTGATGATGCTCTGGAAGGGTATCGGAGCCTATGTCGCTGCCAACCCCTGGTACAAGGTATTGTTTGGTCCAGTCAGCATCAGCAGTGATTACAGCGAAGTATCGCGTCAGCTGATGGCCGGTTGCTTGTCTGTGAATAACTCCGACAGTGTGCTGCGTGATCTGGTTCAGCCCACGACTCCGCTGAAGCCAGGTAAGGGACGCTTCTGGAATCAGGCCGATTTAATGGGGCTGACGGACTTTGAAAAACTGTCTTCCCTGGTCCAGCAGATAGAGAAGGACAATAAAGGCATCCCCATCCTGTTGAAACAATATTTAAAGCTGCGTGGTGAGTTGGCAGCCTTCAATGTTGATCCGGATTTTAATAATGCCCTGGATGGATTGATTATCGTCGACCTTCTGAAAGTGGACGAAAGAACACTCAATAAATACATGGGAGCAGCAGGGGCAAAAGCCTTCCTGGAATATAACAGGCCTGCTGCCTGATCTGGGAATCAGCTCTATTCCTGGGTGGCTTCCTCGGCTGATTTCTGGTGCAGTCGTGTGGATGTGGCTACACCAAAATCAACCGGCAGCTTGATACCTTCCTGCCCCAGCATCAGGGCAATCAAAGCCAGATGGTGTGTGGTATGGCTCTGCAGAAAAAGTAACTCCCGGATAATGCTGCTGCTGGTTTCAATGGATTGTCCAGAGTCCAGTAGCGCGACCACTGCAACGGATTCAGGGTAGTGAGACATATCCTGGCCACTGAGCAGTAAATGAATATTCTTCAGATACTCTATGGCCTGTTTCGCCGATTCTTCCAATATCGAGTTTCGGGGGCGATTGTCGTAATCAATGGCGCCGTAATCCAATCCTTTAAAAAAACAGTGGTAGAACTCAATAATGTGCCTGACATGGGTTCCAATTGAGCTCGAAAGGAGAGAAGACTTTTTCTGGTACTGATCTTCTGAAAGGTGAAGCAGCACTGATTCCAGCTCTGAGAGCGTGCTGATATTGAACTGGCGCGCATCGGTCAGTGTCATGCGGTTTCCGGTTTATTTTTATCTCTGATTTATTCAGTCTGTCACAGTGAAAGGCTTTTTGTATAGGTTCTGAATCTGAGTCATGTCAATGAATGTCAATACAGTGCATTCGTCTTGAATGAAAGATTGGCGGAGTCATGGATTCTGGTTAGAATGCCTGCTTGAATATCCGGGGCCATAGAAGTCCTGCTTTCAGAAGGTAGTCATGTGAAGCTGCTGGCTATTTGCAGTTGACTCATTGTCCGAATAAAAGTGCTGACCAAGATACAAAAAATGACCTGCATCTCAGGATGAATAGGGGGAGTATCGCCAGCACAGGGACAGACTGTTCAGGTTTCAATTAATGCCTTTCAGTTCCTGACTCTGAGTGAGCCGGGTCAGGGTAAATACTGAAATTACAAGTACAGCCTTTTCGACTACCTTCTAGATAAATATTCGGTGCTGTCAGTGGGTGGCCATCCGACTGACTGTGATTGAAAAGAATGAAACTGTTAAGTGACCAGAGGAATTATCGATGAGCAGCATTCCATCCGAACTGCGTTATGTTCGTTCCCACGAGTGGATTCGAATCGAAGAAGACGGTACTGCCACCATTGGTATTACTGATCATGCCCAGGAAGCTCTGGGTGATGTAGTTTTTGTTGAACTGCCTGAAGTTGGTTCCATTCTGGCTGCTGAAGACGAAGCCGGCGTGGTTGAGTCTGTAAAAGCAGCTTCTGACATTTATGCTCCGATTTCTGGCGAAGTAGTTGCTATCAATGAAGCACTGGAAGAAACACCAGAAACTGTGAACGGTGCTCCTTACGATGAGGGCTGGTTCTTCAAGGTGAAGATCACTGACGAAGGTCAGCTGTCCGAACTGATGGACGCCGAAGCTTACGCTGAATTTGTAGAGTCAGAAGCTTGATAGAGCTTGTCTGACTTTCTGGAAAAGCCCTGCACTGTCAGGGCTTTTTTGTGGACGGCTTTTCTGTATTCTCGTCCCGGTAAGAGCTTGCTGCTTTAGCTTCTGGCGGTATACTTCACCCTCCCTTCCTGTAGATATGACTCTCACGATGAATGACGACCAGCTGCTGCGCTACAGCCGACAAATACTATTGCCTCAGGTAGATATTGAGGGGCAGGAGCGGTTGCTCAATGCTCATGTTCTGATTGTTGGAATGGGTGGCCTGGGCTGTCCCGCGGCTATTTATCTGGCTGCTGCGGGGGTTGGAAGGCTGACTATTATTGACCCGGACGTGGTCGATACCACCAATCTTCAAAGGCAGATTGCCTTTTCCACAGATGATGTCGGACAGTTTAAGGTTCATGCTGCTGCAGCAAGAATCAGTGCGATGAATCCTGGCATTGAAATCGATCCAATCCCGAGAAAACTGGATGAGCAGGAAGTGTTGGGTCTGGTAGAAAATACCGACCTGGTTCTGGATGCCACAGACAATTTCGACAGCCGCTTCATGGTGAATCGTTGTTGTGTCAAAGCTGGAGTGCCGCTGGTAACGGGAGCTGCAATCCGCTTGAACGGTCAGCTGACAGTCTTTGATCGTTGGCAGGAAAATGCACCTTGTTACCGTTGTCTCTACTCGGAAGAAATAGCAGAAGAGTTGAGCTGTTCTGAATCCGGGATTCTGGGACCGGTGGTTGGGACCATAGGTACCATGCAGGCGTTGGAAGCGATCAAGCTACTTACAGGTGCGGGTAAGTCATTGAATGGTCGATTGCTGATGTTTGATGCTGCCACTATGGAGTGGCAGAGTCTGGCGCTGGAAGCTGATCCTGAATGTCCGGTATGCGGTCAGAATGGCATTTCTTAAACGAATTCAATCCTGATAGTTTTGAACTTCACTTAACAGGCGTTGTTTGTGCTCACTGTCCAGTTCGTTCCAGTGGGCACCTATCAAAGCTCCTTCCATGGCATAGAGTAGAACCTTGGAAACTTTAAAGCCTCTGTCCCTCACTTTGCAGTAAGCTGCTACTGCCCCCACCTCATGAAGTTGCTCAAGAGTACGAATACCCACAGCGTTAAGCCACTGCACTGAAGTTTTACCTAGATTTTTTAACTCGATCAGGTCAGTTGCCATACCGGTTTCCCAAATCGTCCCAAGCGTCCATGTCAGGGGTTTGATATTTCTGAATGTCAGAAGGAATTTTCTTTTAATGAGTTTAATGATAGACGAGTCTTTACAGCTGCCCATAAAAGGGCAGCCGAAGAGGGAAAAATAGATCAATTTAATTGATCAGTCAGGTCAGATAGCAGTTTTTCACGCCAGTTCTCGATGGCGGTGTTTAGTACTATGGTGTGGGTTTTTTCGTGATCAGAGAGCGGTTCTTCCCATTGATGTTGCTTTTGAATCAGGTCGGCAGTGGCTTCTGATGCGTCAGTGTTGTTGGATTGACGTTTACTGATACGGCTTTTCAGAACGTCGTCGGGTGCCATACATTTGACTATAAAATAGGGGAGCTGAAGCACCTCTGCTGGCTGACAACAGAGTGTTCTTTCCTGCGTTTTAAGGGATGCTCCATCTATGATCACGGGAATGCCCTGACTTAACAGAAACCCGGCTGTTTCCTGTATCTGCTTATAGGTTTTATCAGTGACTTCCTGGGTATAGATATCCAGTTTGGCATCGTGGCTTGATGCCTCTGGCTTGAGGCCAAACAGTCTTTTCCGTTCAATGTCTGTTCGGAGCATAATGCAGTGAGAGTTTTCGACCAGTTGTTTGCCTGCTGTTGTTTTTCCTGAGCCGGACAGTCCCTGCATAATTACGAGAAAGGGTTTTACTTCCTTAGAATAACTTTCAGCCAGTGTGGCAAACTCACGGTATTCTCTCAGAACTTCATTACGAAGCTCATCTGTAATATTGTCACCATGCAAACGGAACAGGACAACTTTTGCCCGCACTACAGCACGGTAAGCCTTATAAAAGTTTAAAAGACCTAAACCACGATAGTCGCCACTGATCTCCATATATCGGTTAACGACAGGTGACGCTAGGTGAGAAAGCCCCCTGGAATCCAGATCCATACACAAGAAGCCAAGGTCGGCCATCGTGTCTGTCCAGCGGAAATCTTCATTGAACTCTATGCAGTCAAACAGAGTGACTTTGCCCTCAAAAATGGTGATGTTTCCTAGGTGTACATCGCCATGGCAGGCTTTAATGAAACCCTGTTCCTTTCTCTCACGAATAAGCGGCAACAATTGCTGATAACTGTCTGTTGCCCACTTTTCCATTCTGGCCAGCTGGGCGAGGTCCTGTTCTTCATTCAGCAGAGGTCTGATCTGATCAAAGTTCTGCTCTACCGGAAACCAGACATGCTCTTGCGAGCCGTAGTGCTGATCCGCTGTGCTGACTTCAATGTCACTATGGAATTCTGCGAGTTGTTCAGCGACGTCCAGTAAGGGCTCAAGAGTCAGTTTTCCTGACGAGCTGATTGAGTCCAGCATGTCCTCTTGCGGGAACTGTTTCATGACAATGGCGTACTCGAAAGGCTGAGTCTGGTCATTCAGTATAGGGTTGTCGGGAGAGCCGCTGATGGGAATCACTGAGTCATAGAGTCGGGGAGCCAGCCGTTGGTTCAGTTTGACTTCCATTTCACAGAACTTCTTACGGTCAGATAGTTCTGTGAAATTCAAAAAACCGAAATCCATGGGCTTTTTGATTTTGTAGACTTTCTCACCCGTCAGAATCACCCAGGATATATGAGTTTCCAAAAGCTCTATCTTCTCAACAGGGTGAGGATAGGCTGAGGGCTTGAGTAAAGCCTCGATGAGTTCCGTGCTCAATGTCTTGATCCGTTGTTGATTGTTATTTTTTGTCTGGTTCTGATTATACCTGCCTGACGATGATTTGCTCATCCCTCTAATGGAGGAAATTCAAATAAGGGAAGCGAAGAGAGCCTGTATCGGTAAACAGCCATAAGCTGGAAATGTTGCTCATTTTGATCCTTGAAATTATTTACAGGATTCTAAATAGCGGAGTTTTCATATTAAAAAACACGGCAAACCATAGAGCTATTACGGAAAACTATGACGTATAATCTCGCACTATGGTCACAAAGAAAAAAACACCGTCCAGGGGGAAATCCTCCAGACGCAAGAAGAAAGCCCCTAAAGCTGGTGGGCTCAAGCGCTGGTTTTTGATTCTGGTAAAGCTGGGTGTCTGCGGTCTGATTGTACTGGCGGCCTACACCGTTTATCTGGATGCGGTTGTCACAAAAAAATTTGAAGGTAAAAAATGGGCGATACCTGCTCAGGTCTATGCTCGCCCACTGGAACTGTATGAGGGGCAGTTACTCAACCCTGATGAACTGCAGGCCCAACTGCGACGTCAGGGTTACCAGGCGGTAAGAGATGTTAAACGCCCTGGTACCTTTGCCCGTACAGGAAGTCGCTTCATCATTTATAGCCGAGGCTTTCATTTCCCGGATGGGGCAGAGCCTTCACGTTATGCCAGTGTCGTTTTTTCAGAAAATGAAGTGACCAGTCTCAAGGGCAAGAATGCCGAGAGCCTTCCGTTACTGAGACTGGACCCTCAGCCGGTTGGGGGAATTTATCCTTCGACCTTTGAAGATCGTATTCTCATTCGTGAATCTCAGGCACCAAAGGCTTTGACAAAAGCCCTGTTGGCAATAGAAGACAAGAATTTCTATGAGCACTGGGGTATTTCCCCGAGTTCTATTGCCAGGGCATTTCTGGTCAATCTGAGAGCAGGAGGTGTTGTGCAGGGTGGGAGTACCTTGACACAGCAGCTGGTTAAAAACTTTTATCTAAGCAATGACAGAACTCTGAGCCGTAAGGTCAATGAAGCGATTATGTCAGTGCTGTTGGACTTTCATTATTCCAAAGAAGAAATTCTGGAAACCTATCTGAATGAGGTTTATCTGGGGCAGCATGGCAGACGAGCTATTCATGGTTTTGGTCTTGCCAGTCATTTCTATTTTGCCCAGCCTATTCAAGAGTTGAGTCTTGCCCGTGTGGCTCTTTTAGTGGCTCTGGTGAAAGGTCCCTCGTATTACGACCCAAGACGTTTTCCTGAAAGAGCAAAAGAGCGAAGAAATCTGGTACTGGATGTGATGGCGGATGAAGGTATTGTGCCTCGTTCTGAAGCCGAACGTTCAAAAAAACTACCTCTCGGAGTCGTCACCAGAGAACAGCTTAACACCAGTGCTTACCCTGCCTACATCGATATGGTGAAAAAGCAGCTGCGTGAGGATTATGATGAGCGTGATCTGACTTCGGAAGGTCTCAGGATCTTCACCAACATGGATCCCATTATCCAGCGCTTTGCCCAGAAAAGTATGACCAGCACGGTTGGCCAACTGGAAAAGGACAACCCTGAACTGCAAGGGGCTATGGTAGTGACCTCAGCTCAGACTGGTGATCTTCTAGCAGTAGTAGGGGATAAAAACCCAGGTTATGTTGGCTTTAACCGGGCCGTGGATGCCCGTAGGCCAGTAGGGTCGCTGCTCAAGCCTGCTATCTATCTGACTGCACTGGAACAACCTGCACGATTCAGCTTAACGACACCAGTTAATGATTCCCCTATTCAGGTAGATGATGGTCAGGGTGGGCTTTGGGAGCCTTCCAACTATGACGGTAAATCCAGGGGCATGGTGCCTTTACAGGAAGCTCTGGCCAAATCCTACAACCAGGCGGCTATTCAGACAGGAATGGCTCTGGGACTGGATAATGTGCTCAAGACGGTTGAGAGTTTGGGCGTTGAGAGAAAGCTGCCTCATTACCCGTCGGTAATGCTGGGTGCGGCATCTCTTTCGCCTATGGATATCGCTTCCATGTATCAAACCATTGCCAGCGGAGGTTACAAAATGCCTTTGCGTGCTATCGATGCGGTGGTTGATGCCCAGGGGCAGCCCCTGAAACGGTACAGTATCTCGGTTGAAAGAGCTTTTGATGCCGCTCCCATGGAACTTTTGCGGCATGCCATGGGTCAGGTAATGAGAGAAGGAACAGGACGCAGAGCTTACTGGAGCATCAGTCAGGATATTCAGCTGGCTGGCAAGAGCGGTACAACCAACGATTCTAGAGACAGCTGGTTTGCCGGTTTCTCAGGCAATCTGATGGCCGTTACCTGGCTGGGGAATGATGATAACAGCCCCACCAGTCTCACTGGCAGTAGTGGTGCGCTCAGGGTCTGGACCCGGTTTATGCAACAGGTGCCCATCAAGTCGGTTCAACCTTTGAACAGTGAGCAGGTTGAATATGTTTGGGTTAAGCCGGCGGCCAACTTAAGAACAGGACGCAGTTGTGAAGGCGCGGTAAGAGTGCCTTATATCAAAGGTTCAGAACCTGTGGAGTATCAGGGGTGTGGTCGAACCGTTAGCGAACCGGTTAAAACACTGTTTGATTCCATAAAGTCATGGTTTGATTAAATGAAGCGATTATTACCTCTGCTGTTAGTCACTTTGCTAACGGGTTGTGCAGGCACAGGACAAGTGGCCTATATGCCGCAATCTATTTCTACCGATTCAGACTCACCCTATGAGCATCGAACCGATGCGGTAGGCACGCTTCTGGATCAGGCATGGAATGCTATGGCAGAGAATGATCTGAACCGGGCGGGAAGCTCTTTGTCCAGAGCCATGAGAATCAGTCCGACGGATCCATCCGTTTACTATCTGATGGCTCAACTCCGAAAGAAACAGGGACAGCACGAACAGGCCCGAGAACTGGCAGGTAGAGCCTTGAGTCTGGGGCCAGAGTCAGGACTCAGACGACAGATTCAAGGCTTTTTGGGTGGGCTGGGATAAAGCAGCAAGATTTACTGGTTCAACTCAGGCCATTGTTTCTTGAGAATATCAAACCCGGTGATGATTGCACCATGATCAGAGGCTTGCAGAACAGGATGACCATCTGCCAGAAGACAATAAGCTTCTGATGGAGATATCTGGTTGCCAGAGTAGAAAATAAAGTCGATCCTTCCCTGTGAAGGGTTGCCCTTGAAGTAGGGAGTCCAGGTTTTACAAGCATTTGTCACAGGGTCTGGCTTAACTTCCCGGTAACTATCGAGAAATCCCA
The DNA here is from genome assembly GCF_001562015.1 of Endozoicomonas arenosclerae. GTDB lineage: Bacteria > Pseudomonadota > Gammaproteobacteria > Pseudomonadales > Endozoicomonadaceae > Endozoicomonas_A > Endozoicomonas_A arenosclerae. Next base: position 85,424 of record NZ_LASA01000060.1, read on the forward strand.
GGTTTTCAGCTGCAAGAGATGTAGGCCAATCTATTGCGCCGCGATCGTAATAGTTGGTTTCTGCCGTAAAGTCCTGGTGTGAATAGGTATTTAAATCACCCGCTATGATGACAGGGCGTAGATTCGTATTGGCTTCGTTCAGTGCCTTGGTCATGTAAGCAGATAGAGTGTCAGCCCTTCCCTGATCCATAGCTATCAACTCTTTGTTCGTATACTTGGGGTCTGATACCGGGTTGGTCACATCGCCCCCACCTGAGCTGGCACTGAGCCAAACAGAGTAAACATCCATTTCACGATTCTCGGGCATACTCAGTCTGACGCCACAAAGACCACTGTCACATTGCACAAGATCAGAAGCGATTGGGAAGCGGCTCAACACAGTCAGGTTATTTTCTGCATCAGCTGTTTTTAAATAAAATCCAAGGCGTTCGGCCAGCGCTGCTTGATAACCATAAGATTCCTGCATCAAAAGGACATCTACATTGCTGTTTATTATTTGTTCGTAGATATATTCCTGGCCTGATTCGGGGCTGGCTTGAGAACCGGCATGCCAGATATTGTATGACATAACGGTAATTTGCTCCGGCAATGTGGAGTAATCTACATCTCGAGCCGTTGAAAATTGCCAGGCTGGCCCCTGGATTGTTGACGTGCCATCTGAAACAGTTACTCGCCAGAAGTAGTCCTGCTCAGGTTGAAGTTGACCAATATCAATACTGTTTTCAGTTGTTGAGAACTCGTTTATAACATGATTGAAAGTCTCGTCTTCGGCAATTTCAACCCGGTAAAGGCTGTTGTTATTTTTGAACTCGTTACCCTGTTGCCATTTCAAGGTCAGATTTTCAAACGGAACATTTTTTATCTGGTGAGATGGGGAGGGACTGTAGGCAGATAATGTTCTTTTGTTTTCTTGTGCCAGAAGAGCAATATAAGGCTCGGTCAAAACACCTGAATAGATTCTGATATCGTCAATGTAAAAGTTGGCGGATCCCAGAGGTTCAACGTCGCCTGTAATTCCAGCGCCAAAACTCAACTGGTTACTGGCCAGATTGATTGGCAGGCCTTCTGCTATTTTTTTTCCATCGATATAGAGGACTGAACCATGAAGGTCGTTAGTCAGGGTGATGGAAAGCCATTCATCTTTTTGTGGTTTGATCCCACCCAGGAGCTTAACAGGTTGATCGTTGTTAGGTGTTGAAGAATTGAACCACTTTCGCCATAGCTCAATCTCTCCCTTCCCATTAAGAACAAGAGCAGGTTCTCTGGAGCGCCCACCAAAGTGGCTGCCATCAATAATGTTGCTGTAATCTTCAGGCTGCTGATTATCAAACTTGACTCTAAATGACAGCGTTCGGTATTCAGATAGATTGACATCCTCGATCAGAATGTTGTCGTCGGCTGTAAATTTATGGATAGCATTGTTGTTCTCATACAGAGTGTTATTGCTGTTTAGAGTAACTTTTGCTGGATACTTCTTGCCAATATTATTTGGATCCAGCTTTGAACCTGAAGGAGGGTTATCAAAGTCCATTGAGACCAGCAGGGTGGTATTACCAACCTCTTCCAAAGTCATTGTATTTATCTGATCTTCAGGCGGAGAGTCAGGACTGGGCGAATCATTGTCGTCACAGCCAGCAAGTAAGCTGGCAACCAATACTAAGGGAAAGAAACTGATTCTTATAGGCACTCGCATAAACTACCTGTTTTTCCGAAGAATAATGAATGAAAAACTTATGGAGAGATTTTTATAAGATTACTGTCTTTTTGTTTCAGAGTTATTTCATATTTCTTAATGCTAAAAATGAAGGTTTTCAGCCATTGAGAGTGAGATTTGTTTTTAAGCGGGAAAGCACGGATGCTTTCTCTGGTGTCATTGGGATAGAATGTTGGAAAGCATATTTTTTATAGCAAGTCATGACTACAGAAGTTAGAGAATTACTGGTCTCTCTGGAAGAAGAGTTGAAGCGTCTGGAATGCTGGCAGGCCATGCCTCCATCAGCAGAGGCTCTGGCCAGTACCACACCATTCTGCATGGATACAATGGGCTTTACCCAGTGGTTGCAGTGGCTGTTTATTCCCAGGGTTCATGCCATTCTGGATCAGGACTCTGCGCTGCCAAAAGGGGCTAACATCAAGCCTTATGCAGAAGAGGCTTTGATGGTTGAGAAGATAGAAGCCACCCAGCTGCTGGTGTTGATGGAACGTTTTGATCAGCTGATGAACTAATCAGCCATGGTTGGATGAATACAGAAGAATAATCTTGCTGTATTCATCTCGATACCTCTATACCGTCATCAACCGCCGGACTTCTTCTTCATTCATCTCACTGCCCGCACCTGAAAGCACAAGCTCTCCACGATCCAGTACCGCATATTGATCTGCAAGATCACGGGCAAACTCGAAGTATTGCTCAACCAGTAAGATGGCCATTTCTCCACGGTCTCTTAACATACCTATCACAGACTGGATGTCCTTGATGATGGAGGGTTGAATACCTTCTGTGGGCTCATCGAGTATCAGCAGTTCCGGCTTGGTGACAAGAGCTCGGGCAATTGCCAGCTGTTGTTGCTGACCACCTGAAAGGTCGCCTCCCCGGCGATGCCGCATATCCAGTAGAACAGGGAAGAGATCATAGATTTCACGATCAACTTTGCGTTCTGCTCTTGGCAAACAGGCAAATCCGGTTTCCAGGTTTTCCTGAACAGTAAGCAGGGGGAAAATTTGCCGCCCCTGGGGAACATAAGCAATGCCTTGCTTGGCTCTTTGATGGGAAGACTGACCGTTTATGGACCGGTCTTTCCAGAGGATCTGGCCGGCAGAAGCTGAAACTCGTCCTGCTACAGCATTCATTAATGTGGTTTTACCCACACCGTTTCGACCCATAATGCTGGTCACCTGACCTTTATCTGCATTCAGTGATACAGATTTCAGAGTCTGGCTGGCTCCGTAAAAAACATCTATGTTCTGAACTTCAAGCATGCTTTCTCCAGCTTGGGGCTATCTTCCCAGATAAACGTCGATGACTTGTTGATCCTGCTGCACATGTTCCAGCGATCCCTCGGCCAGTACACTGCCCTCATGAAGCACCATTACTCGGCAATCCAGCGCCTTGATAAAGGCCATATCATGCTCGACAACCACAACACTTCTTTCTGATGACAGCTCTCTTAACAGGTCTGCGGTTCTGAAGGTTTCTTCATCGGTCATGCCCGCTGCAGGCTCATCTATCAATAGAAGCTCAGGGTCCTGAAGCAATAGCATGCCTATTTCAAGCCACTGTTTTTGGCCATGGGAGAGAGAGGCTCCAGTGAAATCACGGCGATCCTGAAGCCGGATTTTTTCAAGCGCTTCGTCAATCTTGTTTGCACCTTCTGAAGACAAGCCTTTAAACATTGACTCAAAAGGTGAGCGGCGTCCTTTCAATGCCAGTTCAAGGTTTTCCCAGACTGTCAGGCTTTCAATGACGGAAGGTTTCTGAAACTTGCGACCAATACCCAGATTGGCCACTTCGGCTTCGTCGTGTCGAGTCAGGTCTATAGAGCTTTTGAGTTGCATTGAGCTATTTGGGTTAAAAAGCACGTCACCTGTATCAGGTCGGGTTTTACCAGTAATAACATCCATCATGGTGCTTTTACCTGCACCGTTAGGGCCGATAATGGCTCTGAGCTCCTGATTCTTTACCAGAAATGACAGGTTGTTCAGGGCTTTAAAACCATCGAAGCTAACGGTCACATTATCCAGGTACAGTAGCGTGTCATCAGGAATGTGTTTATCGACCATGATCAACTACCTCTTTGTCCTGAGTCCCGGATGACGGTTTTATAAATCTCTTTTTGGCTTGTTCGTAGAGTCCCACGACACCTCTCGGTAACCAGAGTGTTGTAACAACAAACAAGGCACCCAGGGCGAACAGCCAGGCATCGGGCATGGCACCGGTAAACCAGGTCTTGGCGTAATTGACCAGCAGAGCACCAATGATTGCGCCGTAAAGCGTGCCTCGTCCGCCAACAGCAACCCAGACAACCAGTTCAATAGAGTTAATGGGAGAAAACTCGCCCGGATTGATGATGCCGACCTGTGGCACATAAAGTGCGCCAGCAATACCAGCCAGAATGGCAGAGACTACAAAGGCAACCAGCTTGTAATGCTCAACCCGGTAACCAATAAAGCGAGTGCGGCTCTCAGCATCTCTTACAGCCATTAAAACCCTGCCGTAGCGAGAATTGACCAGCCATCTGCAAAGCAAATAGCCCAGTCCCAAAGCCAACGCTGAAAGCATTAAAAGAACAACCCGGGTGCTATCACTCTGTAAACTGAAACCGAGAATATCCTTAAAGTCGGTGAGACCGTTGTTGCCGCCAAAGCCGAAGTCATTCTGAAAGAACATCAGCATCAGGGCATAAGTCAGTGCCTGGGTAATAATGGAGAGATAGACGCCGGTAACCCTTGATCTGAAGGCCAGCCATCCAAACAGAAAGGCCAGTAAACCTGGCACCAGTGCCACCATAAACATGGCGAACCAGAATGAGTCAAAGCCCTGCCAGTACCAGGGCAGTTCCTGCCAGTTCAGAAAGACCATAAAGTCGGGCAGTTCAGGGTTTCCGTAAACGCCTCGATCACCAATCTGACGCATCAGATACATGCCCATGGCGTAGCCGCCCAGAGCAAAGAAAGCGCCGTGGCCGAGACTGAGAATACCGCAGTAACCCCAAACCAGATCCAGAGCAAGAGCCAGAAGGCCAAAGCAAAGATACTTACCAAGCAGAGTAACAGTGTAACTACTCACATGAAGAGCTGAACCTTCAGGCACAAACTGATTCAATCCGGAAACAATAATGCTGACGGCAAAGACAGCGATCAAAAGCCACTTTCCTGCCGGGTCATCCAAAAGAAAACGACAAAGTGGTCCTTTCCCTTTCATGCTTGTGGATAATGTTGCTGAACTCATTGATCAGTCCTCCACCGCACGACCTTTCAGGGCAAACAGCCCCTTGGGTCTTTTCTGAATAAACAGAATAATGAAAACCAGCACCAGGATTTTGGCGACTACAGCGCCAGCCCAGGGTTCCAGTAATTTATTGACCACGCCCAGTCCCATAGCCGCAACCAAAGTGCCCCAGAGGTTTCCGACACCGCCAAAGACCACGACCATAAAGGAGTCGATAATGTAGTTTTGACCCAGGTTGGGACCGACATTTGTCAGTTGAGACAGCGCAACACCAGCGACACCGGCAATGCCAGAACCCAGTCCGAAAGTCAGGGCATCAACACGGCTGGTATGAATCCCCATGGAACTGGCCATGGCGCGGTTCTGGGTAACAGCCCGCATATTCAAGCCAAAACGGGTATGGCGGAGAATAAACAGCAACGTTAGAAAAACAGCCAGACTGAAGCCAATGATGTAAACCCGGTTCCAGGTCAGGGAAAGGGCATCGTTAATGATCCAGGAGCCACTCATCCACTCGGGAGTCGAGACCGCCTGGTTCAGAGGTGAGAAAATAGTTCTGACAGCCTGCTGCAATATCAGGCTGATACCAAAAGTAGCCAGAAGGGTTTCCAGAGGTCTACCATAAAGGTGTCGTATGACCAGGCGCTCAATCAGTATGCCGACAGAGCCAGCGACAATAAATGCCATTGGCACTGCAATAAACAGAGATTGTTCAATCAGAGATGGAAAAGCCGATTGAATAACAAAGGTGGTGTAGGCACCCAGCATCATCATTTCGCCGTGAGCCATGTTGATTACGCCCATAACGCCAAAGGTGATGGCAAGGCCTATAGCGGCCAGAAGCAGAACAGAACCCAGGCTTAAACCAAAGAACATACTTTCAACGGCGGAATAGTAATCCTGTCGACGATCCAGATCGGCCAGAGCACTGTGAATCCCCTGAAGAAGCTGCTTGTCCTTTGTAGTATTTTTGGCAGACTCAAGTGCTGAGCGGACAATGGGGTTGTCTGATTCTGCGAGGGTTTTAAGGCTTTCCAGTTTGAGCTCATCGCTGCCCTGTTGAAAGTTGTAGAGGGCGATAGCGGTTGTCAGAGCTGCTTGAACATCGGTATCCGTTTCCTGTTCAACCATCCCTTCCAGCAGTGGGAGTGTGCTGACGTTAATGTCTTTTGAGATTTCCTTGACAGCCTGAAGGCGTTTATCAGGATCTTCCGATTTCAGGTCCCAGAGAGCCAGTGCGGTTTTGATGGAGTTTCGCAGCCGATTGTTGATTCTGACTTTTTTCAGACTGCGTTTTTTGACTTCTCCCCATGCGTCTCCACTGATGGGATCTGAAATAAGATAGGTTCGACCTGATTTTTCTGCGGTTACCAGCCTTTGGGTCTTTTTCTCGATAAATAATTGACCCGATAACCAAAGGGTCAGAATGTTCTGGCTTTCATCATCACCTTTGACAGAAAGACGGGTGATGGCGGTCTCCAGTTTGTCCCATGACTTTTCACCCAGCATGGTGGCCAGTTCTTCATTGCTGCTCGCATCGCTGCTGGCAAGAACCTGTCCGGGTGCAGAAAAGACAAAAAGAAGACAGAGGCATACTAACGGCAATGCTTGCCAGAGTCTCCAGTTCATAGAATGTCCAATGAATAAATAGGTTGGTTGCCTGTCATACTTCAGACAGGCTTAAGGGGCATGGCATCAAAGGTGTGACCCTTTCATGCCATTTGGCTGCAAAAAATAACGGCGTATGGATCAGTAGTTCTGACCGGAGCAAACACCGGATTGCAGGTTGTAGTTACCGCACTTGATGGGAGCAGACCAGTCAGCCACGATTTTTGAACTCTCTGGCAGGTAGTTGGTCCAGGCATCGCCAATGACACCGCCTTTGGTTTCCCAGACAATTTCAAACTGGCCATCATCCTGGATCTCACCAATCAGAACCGGCTTGGTCAGGTGGTGGTTAGTGTTCATAACCGCAGTGCCACCGGTCAGGTTGGGAACAGTAATGCCGTACATGGCAGGGCGAACGCTGTCTACGCTGGTGGAACCTGATTTCTCAACGGCTTTGGCCCACATGTTGAAACCAATATAAGTGGCTTCCATGGGATCATTGGAAACGCGCTCTTCATTTTTGGTGAATGCCTGCCAGGTTTCGATGAACTCGTCGTTGATTTCACTCTCAGCACTCATGAAGTAGTTCCAGGCAGCCAAATGGCCCACCAGAGGCGCCGTATCAATGCCTGACAGTTCTTCTTCACCTACAGAGAAGGCAATAACCGGAATGTTTTCAGCTGCAATGCCCTGGTTAGCCAGCTCTTTATAGAAAGGTACATTGGCGTCACCGTTAATGGTTGAGATCACCGCTGTCTTCTTACCGGCATTACCGAACTTTTTGATATCAGAGACAATGGTCTGCCAGTCTGAATGACCAAACGGGGTGTAATTGATCAGGATGTCGGATTCTTTCACACCCTTACTCTTCAGATAGGATTCCAGAATCTTGTTAGTGGTTCTTGGGTAGACATAGTCTGTACCGGCAAGAACAAAACGTTTAACGCTCCCTCCGTCGGCACTCATCAGATAGTCAACCGCTGGAATAGCCTGCTGGTTGGGTGCGGCACCGGTGTAAAAAACGTTTTTGGAAGATTCTTCTCCCTCGTACTGAACCGGGTAGAACATCAGGCCGTTCAGTTCTTCAACAACTGGAAGGACTGACTTTCGGGATACAGAAGTCCAGCCACCAAAAATGACATCGACTTTTTCTTTTGCCAGAAGCTCACGGGCTTTTTCAGCAAACAGAGGCCAGTCTGAGGCCGGATCAACAACAACCGCTTCCAGCTTTTTACCCAGCAGACCACCCTTCTTGTTCTGTTCATCCACCATCATCAGAACAGTGTCTTTCAAAGTGGTTTCACTGATGGCCATGGTACCGGACAGGGAATGCAGAACACCCACCTTAATGGTATCTGCAGCCTGGGAGATGACTGAAAAGGACAGCGCTGCTGTAGCAGCAGATGCTGTCAGCAAGCCTTTCGAGAGTTTTTTGAGGGAGCTCTTCATGGTTGTTATTGACCCTTGTTGTTCTTGTGTGCGACTGGGGAATCAGCAATGTGTGTGCCAATATTGACAGGATCTGTCGTCCATCCTGTTATCGTCTCCCTTTCAGGGTGCTTGTTAAGGTGAATCTCTTAATATCGCCTTGACAGCACATGCCTTATTTCAGAACATCGCATTCACCAAGTTGGTTCGTACGCACTGTTTTGAGGCGCGTCAGCTGACTATCTGGTTAAGAAAATCGCTAGAACAGCCATGGGCTGCCTGAAAATAATCAATAAAAATGGAACATCTTTTGCAAGCCAGAGATGACCTTTAACATGAAGGGCTGATGTATGGGGCTGGCATTTAATCCATTATCAAATTTGCGAGCAAATCTGAGTTTCCAAACTGATACCGATCAGGGTGACATTATCTCTGAGGGCAAGGTGTCTGGAGACAAGGGCTGGCGTGCCGGTATTGCTGTTGAGTTGAGTTATCATGATGGCCATACCCGTATGGGCCGTACGCGCCATTATGGACCGTTGCGAATTCAGCGCCCGTTTTGGCCAGAAGGCAAAGATCTTGCTCATCTCTATATTCTTCATCCCCCCGGTGGGCTGGTTGCAGGTGATGAACTGCTGCAAAGCTTTGAAGCCCAAGAAGGTGCTGCCGGTTTAGTTACAACCCCTGCTGCAGGCAAAGTCTACTTCAATGGCAACGGTCAGCTTCAGAAACAGTTAACGTCACTGGTCGTTCAAGATCAGGCGTGTCTGGAGTGGCTGCCTCAGGAAACCATCATCTTTAATGGTGCAGAAGCTGAGTTGAATACCTCGGTGGAGCTGACAGGCAGTGGCCGTTATGCAGGCTGGGATATTGTCTGTCTGGGCCGTAAAGCCAGTGGTGAAGCCTTTGAGCAAGGTAAGGTCATCCAGAATCTTCAGATTACGCTCAACGATCAGGCTATTTACCGGGAACGACTGGAACTGGCTGCCGATTCATCGCTGGCTCAGTCCCTGCTGGGACTGAATGGCAAACATGTCTTTGGCTCATTGCTTATGACTCTTGAGCAAGATCCCGGTTGTGAGCACCTTCATGAAATTCTGGAAATCCATGGCTGGTCAAACTGTGCTGCTATTACCTGGCGAAATGGTGTTTTCATTGCCCGTTATCTAGGCAGCTCGCCAGAACAAGCCAGAAAAGTATTCACCGAATTATGGCGTGAGCTGCGTCCCAAGCTGAACGGCAGGGCGGGTTGTACCCCCAGAATTTGGAATACCTGAACGATTCTTTTGAAAAACAACAAGAATACATTGGAGTGCTCTCATGGAGCTGACACCCAGAGAAAAAGACAAGCTGCTGTTATATACGGCTGCGCTTGTGGCTGAACGTCGCCTTGGTCGTGGAGTGAAACTGAACTACCCGGAATCCATAGCGCTGATTTCCATGCATATCATGGAAGGTGCAAGAGACGGGAAGACCGTAGCTCAGCTGATGAATGAAGGGCGTGAAATCCTGACTCGTGACAATGTGATGGAAGGTATTCCTGAAATGATTCACGAAGTTCAGGTTGAGGCGACTTTCCCTGATGGCACCAAGTTGGTCACCGTCCACAATCCCATTGCTTAATAGTCGGAGGTTTTATGATTCCAGGTGAAGTCATTGCCTCTGATGAGGCTATTGAAATCAACGAAGGCCGGGAAACCTGTGTGGTCACGGTTGCCAATACCGGAGACAGACCTGTTCAGGTGGGCTCCCATTATCACTTCTACGAGGTCAATCCGGCTCTGGATTTTGATCGTGAAACCACCCTTGGTTTCCGGCTGAATATCCCAGCAGGAACAGCTGTTCGCTTCGAGCCGGGCCAGGATCGGGAAGTTGAGCTGGTGAAATTTGCCGGGGAAGGCAAAATCTATGGCTTCCGTGGTGATGTCATGGGTGATCTTGAGAAGGGAGACCAGTAATGGCAAGAATGGAACGTCAAACCTATGTGGACATGTTTGGTCCTACCGTAGGCGACAAAGTACGTCTTGGCGATACCGATCTGTTCATCAGCCCGGAAAAAGATTTTACGGTCTATGGTGACGAAGTTAAATTCGGTGGTGGCAAGGTCATCCGTGACGGCATGGGTCAGAGCCAGAGAACTGGTTCTGAAGTTGTGGATACCGTCATTACCAATGCTTTGATTCTGGATCATTGGGGCATAGTGAAAGCCGATATCGGCATCAAGAGTGGCCGGATAGAGAAGATTGGCAAGGCGGGTAATCCCGATGTTCAGGCGGGTGTCGACATTATTATCGGCCCCGGTACCGAGGTCATTGCCGGAGAAGGGCAGATAGTTACTGCCGGCGGTATTGATGCCCATATCCACTTTATTTGTCCCCAGCAGATCGAAGAAGCCCTAGCCTCTGGTGTCACGACCATGTTGGGCGGTGGAACAGGCCCTGCAACGGGAACCAATGCGACGACCTGTACACCGGGTGAGTGGCATATGAGTTCAATGCTTCAGGCTGTCGATAGTCTACCCATGAATATTGGTTTTCTGGGTAAAGGTAACGGCAGCTTGCCTGCTGCATTGGAAGAGCAGGTTCTGGCTGGAGCTATGGGAATGAAGCTGCATGAGGACTGGGGAACAACACCTGCTTCCATAGATTGTTGTCTGGGTGTGGCGGAAAAATACGACATTCAGGTAGCAATACATACCGACACTCTGAATGAATCAGGTTTTGTAGAAGATACCATTGCAGCCTTCAAAGGCAGAGTTATCCATACCTACCACACTGAAGGTGCCGGTGGTGGTCATGCCCCCGATATCATCAAGGCCTGTGGTGAGGATTTTGTTCTACCGTCGTCTACCAACCCTACTCGTCCCTACACTATCAATACTGTAGATGAGCATCTGGACATGTTGATGGTCTGCCATCACCTTGATCCGAATATTCCCGAAGATGTGGCTTTTGCTGATTCCCGTATCCGCAGGGAAACCATTGCAGCTGAAGATATTCTGCATGATCTGGGGGCTTTCTCGATGATTGCTTCAGATTCTCAGGCCATGGGCCGGGTTGGTGAAGTGGTATGCAGAACCTGGCAGACAGCTCACAAGATGAAAGTGCAGCGTGGACTGTTGCCAGAAGACAGTTCAGCAGGTGTGGATAACTTCAGGGCTCGACGCTATGTGGCCAAATACACCATGAATCCAGCAATCACTCATGGCATTTCCCATGAAGTGGGTTCCATTGAGCCGGGCAAGCTGGCCGATCTGGTGTTATGGAAACCAGCATTCTTTGGTACCAAGCCTTCTCTGGTACTGAAAGGTGGGGCAATAGCTATGGCACCCATGGGCGATCCCAATGCCTCTATCCCAACACCTCAACCTGTTCATTATCGCCCCATGTTTGGTGCATTGGGTAAGACAGTGTCCGCTACTTCCCTGTCCTTTGTTTCTCAGGCCGCTTTTGAAAACGACATTGGACGTAAGTTGGGGCTGAATAAAGTAGTGTCTGCAGTTAAAAACACTCGCTCTATTCGCAAGAAAGATATGTTGCTGAATACCTGGCAGCCTCATATGGAGGTTAATCCGGAAACCTATGAAGTTCGCGCTGATGGTGAGCTGCTTGTCTGTGCACCTGCAGAAGTGGTTCCTTTAGCTCAGCGGTACTTCCTGTTTTAAATCTGATTTGTTTTGCATCGTTAAATAAGAGTTAAGGAAAAAGGAAAATAATAAATGCTGAAGTTAACCGGGCGCCTGCAGGAAACTGATGTTCAGCACAACGATGAGCTTTTGTTGCCTTTTGATGAGCGCAAGCGTGGCCGCCTTAAAGCCGTCACCACCAGTGGCAGGGAAGCTGGAATCTTTATTGAGAGAGGGGATGTACTCAGAGATGGCACCTTGCTTCAGGCTGAGAGTGGCGAGGTGGTTCTGGTCCGCGCCAGTGATGAAGAGGTGACAACAGCCTGTTGTGATGACCCCCTGACATTCTCAAAAGCGTGTTATCACTTGGGTAATCGCCATGTCCCCCTGCAGATAGGTAATAACTGGCTGCGTTACCAGAAAGACCATGTTCTGGATGAGATGGTGGAGCTATTAGGCTTGCAGGTGGATCACACTCAAGCTCCCTTTGAGCCTGAAAATGGTGCTTACGCCAAGGGACATAGTCACCACCATCATCATGGTGAGCACAGCCATGAGCCGGTAGAAAGCCATGAACACTGACGCTCTGCTTGGCCTTTTACATATCTCCAGCCCTGCGCTTCCAGTGGGTGCTTTTGCTTATTCCCAAGGGCTGGAAACCGCTATTGATCGACAGTGGTGTTATGACCGGGAATCCACCTGTAGCTGGATTTCCGAGCTGCTAACGCAGGGTATGGGTCGTCTGGATGTACCTGCTTTCTACCGACTGTTTGATGCTTTTGAGTCAGAAGATCGACAGACTGTTGAATACTGGAATAACCAGTTGCTGGCTTTTCGGGAAACGCGTGAGCTATACGACGAAGACTGTCAGGTCGGCAAAGCCTTCAAAACCTGGCTGCAGTCTTTGTATCCAGAGGAGTCCAGAGCCCAATGGCTGGAAAAACCGACACAGGCGGCCATGTTTGCACTGTCCTGTCTTTGTCACGGTATGGATAAGGAGACTGCGGCCATAGGCTTGCTTTGGTCATGGTGTGAAAATCAGGTGGCTGGCGCAACCAAAGCGGTTCCCCTTGGGCAGACGGACGCCCAGAAAATACTGCAGCATCTGGCCCATGAAATAGCGACTGTACTTGCCAGCTCGAAAACGATTAAAGATCACGAAATGGGAAATAACCTGGTGCATTACGCCATGGCCAGCAGCTGGCATGAGCACCAGTATTCAAGACTGTTCAGATCCTAGGAAAAAGAAAAATGACAACTAAGCAACCTCAAACACTTCGCGTTGGTGTAGGTGGTCCGGTAGGATCAGGCAAAACAGCGCTGCTCACAAAACTCTGTGCTTCCATGCGAAAGCATTACAATCTGGCTGTTGTCACCAATGATATTTATACGAAAGAAGATGCTCAGTTTCTGATTCGTCATGAAGCGCTGGAAGAAGATCGAATCATTGGTGTGGAAACCGGCGGTTGCCCCCATACAGCCATTCGAGAAGATGCCTCCATGAATCTGGCGGCAGTGGATGAGCTTTGTCAGCGTCATCCGGGKCTGGAAATGGTGCTGGTTGAATCCGGTGGCGATAACCTGAGTGCCACGTTCAGCCCGGAACTGTCCGATCTCACTATCTATGTAATCGATGTCTCCGCTGGGGATAAAATCCCTCGTAAAGGTGGGCCGGGTATTACCCGCTCTGATTTGTTGATCATTAATAAAACCGATCTGGCGCCGATTGTTGGAGCCTCTCTGGAAGTAATGGACAGGGATGCGAAAAAGATGCGTGGCGATCGACCTTTCCTGTTCACAAACCTTAAGGCTGAGCAGGGTGTTCGCGAAGTGATCGACTTTATTGTTGACAAAGGCATGCTGGAAGCGAAAATGCCTGAAAAACAAGATCATGAACCGACAGCCGTGAGCGTGTAAAGTTTCACTTTATTAAGTTCATGATAAATATAAAAAGGGGTAGTACAAAATGAATAAACTGGGAACAGTTGCTACAGCCTTTGCTACTGCAATGGCTTCTTCTCAGGTTCTCGCTCATCCGGGAGATCACTCCGAGGGTGGTGTTTTCTCCATGTTGATGCACTTTCTGACAGAGCCTGACCATATGGTATTTATCGGTATCACCGGTGCTCTGGCCTGCTTTTCTTATCGTGTCTATAAAAAGATCAATGCTGGCAAGAAGCATCAGGGTTGATTGATTGGGCCGGGCAGGCTCACTGCCCGGCTATTCTTGAGCTGTTTAGCTACAGCACTCCATTGGGCTGCTTCAAATATTCTTTCAGTGAATAGATGTGCAGGTCTGTGTATTCATTCTCCTTTTCATGCCATACAGTGACCAGTAGATATTGGCCGTCATGACTGACAGCAGCTGATGTTGGGTAGCCACTGGTGAAAGGAAAATGCCTGTAAAGTGTGCTTTGATGACCTGTTTTCAAATCAATGGATAAAACTTTATTGGGCAGGAAGAACGTTTCTGCTTTACGTTTTTCATGTTTCCTGTAGTCCAGATAAAACTGCAGAGGAGCAGGTCTGCTTACGGCACTGATATCCTGAAGAGTAATTAATAATTTTTGTCCGTTGTCGTATAGCTGGGCATTTTCAATAAAGGACTCCTGATCCCCTGATTGATTGAACACCGTTGCCTTTTTAAGGTTATCCAGACCGTAGCTATAAACATCGCCATAATCGAAGGCAAAGAGTTTGCCATCGTTACTGGTCAGTGCTCCATCCCCGCCGTCCGTTTTCAGCTTTGAAACTTTTGGGGTGTCAGAAGATGGATCAACGACCTTGTAGGTCACTAAGCTATGAGGCAACCAGGCAGAAGAGCCGTCTGGAGTCACTGCTACGCCGTCATCGCCTCCATAGCCAGGCCAGCCATACCAGTCAGGCATGGGAATGGCTGTGACATCCATTTTATCCGGGTTGACTGAAATACGATTCAGCCAGCGTTTTCCATTGCTGTACTGGTCGTCGGCTTTGGTCGTTTCCAGCGAGACAAAGTAGACATAATCACCTTTCTCTGTTGCTGATAAAGAGAAACTTGTTACTGGAAACACGCTGCCCTTCATGCCTGTGCCTGGATTGTAATCCAGCCTTTTGATGGGCTTACCATCTTTCAGAATAAATCCATAAACTCCGTTGGTGATGTCATAGCCCGGAAAGTTGGTAAAAGCCATCACATACAGAATCTCGGTATCACCCTGTTTTACGAAAATAGCTGAATTGGCCGCACCGGTTATATCCAATCGAGTGATCAATTCGCCTTTTTCATAATCCACCAGGTCTGCTCCCTGGTTGCCGGATATGACGGCCAGTGAACTGAAAGGTGACACAACTGTACTGTATGCATGATTGGAGACGTTGGAGATCGTTTTTCCGCCCAGGGGCTGGTTGATGGGAAAGGCTTGGGCAGGAACAGAAAAATACAGAGCCAGAATCACTGACAGACCGTGAAGAAACTTCATAACTCATACTTTTATGGGGAAGGTATGAAGAAGATAGATGCTGTGGGAGAAGGTGAAAGATGCATATTATTTATATACACCTTTCATTGAGAAGAGATGGGTTCAGTTCAGGCTAATGGTCTTTGCATTCATACAGCTGTCTTCAACAACAGACAGGGCTTTTTCTGCAAACTCAGTGGGTGAAGTAGTACGTTTGCTGGCTGGAATGATTTCTGCCATTCCGTTCAGTCCAAAGCGAATAGAATCACCGGTAGCCGGTTCAATGGTATTCACCCGGATGCCATAGGCATCAAATTCCTTGGCCAGGGGAATGCCCATTCTGGCTACAGCGTCTTTGGATGCACGACAGGCGTCCTGACCTACCTTACCTTCGCTTTCTGCGACGCAGGCGGTATTAATAATCACGCCGCTTTCGCCGCTGGCATTACGCTGGTTGCATTTCATCTTCTTGGCAGCAGCCTGGAGGATATTAAAAGTCCCCATCAGGTTGGTTTGCAGAATTTGATGATAGCGGCTGGAGGCTTTCTTAAAACCTTCGTCTTCGTCATTAGCGGCATTCAGGCTGGGGCAGCCAGAATTGACGACTACGTTTACGCAGCCAAAAATTTTCTGTGCGGTATCAAGCGCGGCATCAATAGACTTTTCGTCAGTGACATCGGCGTGCTGAAAAATTGCTTTCTGGCCATAGTGTTGAGCCAGTTTGTGTCCCGCTTCGTCGTTTACATCCAGGATGGCAACATTAGCGCCAGCCTCAAGGAAGGCTTTTACGGTGGCTTTTCCCAAACCGGTTGCCCCACCGGTTACGACTGCGGTTAAACCTTTAACTTGCATTGTGTATACCTTATTGCGACGACTGATTTATTGTTATTTTGCTGTTAACGCAACAGTTGTTCAGGCAGTGCCATTATATAGGTGTTACTGCGTATAAGAAATAACTCTGTTGAACTACTCCGGATATCTGATCGGAAAAAGTTTAGTTCCCTGTCGGCAGGAGTGCTCGAAATATCGACTTTTACTTTAAAGAGGAACAGCCTTCAGGATGAAATCATTTATCTTTATAGGTGTTATAAGTTGGTAGGGTTTGTTTGGAGTTGTTTCATTTGTTAACTATTTAAATCGCTTTATAACACTTTTAAGAGGTAGAAGGTTTTATGCCTTTTATTATTGAGGTTGAGTTTCAGAAAGGGTCTGAAATCACTTCTCACCCTTCGGAGTGAGAAATGATTTCATTGAAGATGACTCATTGATTAGAGGCAGAACTTTTTCATTTGCTGGCGAATTCGATCTCTTTCCCTTTCCCGACCTTCATCCCCGAGAATTTCGAAACTGCCGTCGGTTTTATTCAGACGAACCTGGTCTTCACTGTCCAGTGTCTCAAGGTTGTCCTTCAGTTTTTTGCAGTAGGCCAGAACTTCGGGATTCTGATCTGGTTTGGAAGGATCATTGGAGGTAGATTCTGAGTCAGCTGAGGGGACTCCTGAGGGTAGAGGCTTTTCCGACATATCCTCATCGGGTTCATCCAGGCTGGTAATGACTTCTGTATCGACATTCGCCAGAGGTGGTCTGGAGGAGTAATGAGTGGTGCCGTTCTCATCAACCCATTTGAAGATTCTGTCTGCCTGGACAGGAATGGTGAGGCAAACCGTCAGCAGCAGAGTCAGGGCGCTTATTGCTTTCATGCCGATCATCCTTGAGTGTTGGCCAAACTGAGCGATTCTGCTTCGAACAGTCCGGTATCATCAGATTTTTTGTGGTTATTACTCTAAATGTATGCAATTTCCGCGATTCTGCTTCGTCAGACTATTGACTCTGCTGCGGCGACGGTAAAGAATGTCACCTCCCGGCGCTGCCCAATCAGGTGACTTCGGGGTTTTATGCGACAATCCGGGGGAGTTATCCATGCCTCCCGATAAGAGCATTCCTTGGAATGCTGACAGGTGAGCCTTGCCGGGCGTCATTTGCCAGATTCCTGACCCTACCCACACAGGAATGTTGAGGCCTTGAATGCAGCAAATACTGCCAAGCAGTATATGCCGTGGAAAAAAGAGAGGCCGGAGTCCCTAACCGCTCAGACAGCATGGGCTGGTCTGCAGCATTAACTCAGCGGCGTCAAGCCGATTCATTTCTAATAATTAGTACTGCCGAGGGTAAGCACACGTGGAGCTTTTATCCGGCGCGGACATGGTGGTCCGTTCACTGGCTGATGAAGGGGTAGAGTACATCTACGGGTATCCTGGTGGAGCCCTGTTGCACGTCTACGATGCGATATTCAGACAAAAAGAAGTCACCCATATTCTGGTGCGCCATGAACAGGCCGCTACCCATATGGCTGACGGCTATGCCCGGGCTACAGGTAAGCCTGGCGTGGCACTGGTTACATCAGGACCAGGTGCTACAAACACAATAACCGGTATTGCTACTGCCTATATGGATTCCATTCCCATGGTAGTGCTTTCAGGCCAGGTGCCTTCCGGCTTTATCGGAACCGATATGTTCCAGGAAGTGGACATGGTGGGTATTTCCCGTCCCATCGTTAAGCACAGTTTCCTGGTGAAAAAGGCAGAAGATATTCCAGAGGTTATCCGCAAGGCATTCCATATTGCCCAGACCGGAAGACCCGGACCTGTCGTGGTGGATATTCCCAAAGATATCACCGACCTGACCAAAAAATACGAATACCAATACCCGGACAAAGTTAAGATCCGTTCTTACAATCCGCCAGCCAAAGGCCACAACGGACAGATTCGCAAAGCCGTTGAATTGCTGATGAAGGCTCGCAGGCCGGTTATCTATGCCGGTGGTGGTGTTGTTCTGGGTCAGGCTTCAGACCTTCTGACCGAGCTGGCCAGAAAGTTGAACGTTCCGGTGACTAATACCCTGAATGGTCTGGGTGGGTTCCCCGGTTCAGATCGTCAGTTTATCGGTATGCTGGGCATGCACGGCAGCTATTGCGCCAACAAAACCATGCATCACTCCGATCTGATTCTGGCCATTGGTGCCCGTTTTGATGATCGGGTGACCAACAATACTGAGAAGTTCTGTCCGGACGCCAAGATCATTCATATCGATATTGATCCGGCCAGTATTTCCAAAACTGTGACTGCAGACATTCCTATCGTTGGGCCTGTAGATACCGTTCTGGAGAATATGCTTCGTCAGCTTGATGAATATCAGGGTTCGCAGGATGATGCAGCGCTGGCCGAATGGTGGGCGAGCATTGATTCCTGGAGAGAAAGAGGCCTGTTCCCTTACGAAAAGGGTGAAGGCATTCTCAAGCCTCAGCAGGTTATTGAGTCTCTGTATCAGGTGACCAAGGGCGATGCTTATGTGACCTCTGACGTAGGTCAGCACCAGATGTTTGCGGCCCAGTATTATCGCTTTAACAAGCCGAATCGCTGGATCAACTCCGGAGGCTTGGGCACCATGGGTTTCGGCCTGCCTGCGGCCATGGGCATCAAACTGAACTTTCCTGACCAGGATGTTGCCTGTGTCACCGGGGAAGGCAGCATACAGATGAATATCCAGGAATTGTCCACCTGTCTGCAGTATGACCTGAACGTTAAGATTATAAATGTGAATAATCAGGCGCTCGGCATGGTACGTCAGTGGCAGGATATGCAGTATGACAGCCGCTACTCCCACTCCTATATGGAGTCTCTGCCTGACTTCGTTAAACTGGCAGAGTCTTATGGTCATGTAGGTATGAGAGTGACCCGTCCGGAAGAATTGTTGCCTGCCATGGAAGAAGCCTTCTCCCTGAAAGATCGTCTGGTCTTCATGGATATCCAGGTGGACCCCAACGAGCATGTGTATCCGATGCAAATCAAAGACGGCAACATGTGTGACCTGTGGCTCAGCAAGACGGAGAGAACCTGATGAGACGGATTATCTCTGTACTGGTAGAAAACGAACCGGGTGCTCTGTCACGTATTGTCGGGCTGTTTTCCCAGCGTAACTACAACATCGAAACACTGACCGTTGCTCCAACAGAAGATGCGACCTTGTCTCGTCTGACAGTCACCACTTCAGGTAATCCTCAGGTTATTGAGCAGATTACCAAGCAACTGAACAAGCTGATTGATGTAGTTAAGCTGGTGGACCTGACAGAAGGTCATCATGTTGAACGTGAGCTGATGCTGATCAAGGTGCGTGCAAGTGGTCCTTTGAGAGCTGAAGTTAAACGTACGGCGGATATCTTCCGTGGTCAGATAGTGGATGTAACCAGCTCGGTTTACACCATTCAACTGACCGGTACCCAGGACAAGCTGGATGGCTTTATCGAATCCATAGGTCAGGCCCAGGTGCTGGAAGTGGTTCGTAGCGGTATCACGGGTATTGCCCGTGGTGAAAAGGTGCTTAGCCTTTAATCGCTGACCGCCCTGCAATACTCCTTGTGGGGCAATGTCATGACACTCTCTTTCAGAAAGGAGAGTGTCATGAATACTTTCTCATCGCACTCAGTTGTTAAAGCCTGCAAATGGGCTCCTCTCCTTCCTTGATTCGAACAATATTATTCGGATACTTCTTAATTAATTCATCCCAGCTGTCCAGGTTCTTTTTATGGACGGACTCGTTAGTTTGACTCATGAGTCTTGGGGTTAATACATTCAGATCTGGATCGACAATCACTCTTCTGCCTTCCATTGCTGCTGAGTCGGCCAGTTGTTTTACGGCGTCTTCTGAATCGTATCCAACAATGGCAACATTCTTCAGTTTATGAAGCTTTAAAAGATTCGTTAAATCACCTTCAATCCATGCAAGGTATTCATCCGCTGAGTGAATAATGACAAAGTCTTCCGGATTTTCCGGTTCGGTGGTTTGAACCAGGTTGCGATAATAGAAGGTTTTGAATTGTTTTTTAGCCATCTCTTCCAGAACAGCAAGAAGCATTTTTGGCTGATCGTCAGAAGACGGTTTTAATTGCACGTTTAAGAACAATACGTCGTCGTCATCAGAAAACTCTTCCAATAATCCGACGCTGGCTCGAATACTTTCTTCTTTCTCATTAAAGGCAAAACGTGGAAGAGCTGATGCTGAATAAAGATTTCCATAACTCATATCCACTGTCATGATCAGGACTTTTTCACCCTGCACAAGCATACTGTCAATATAAGTAATAAGGCTTTCCAAGTCTGCCCGGACAGGAAGAACAGCGAATAGAAAGCAGATCAGTGCAGCACAAAAAACGGATTTGGGAAACACGTCTGATAACCCTTAAATAAACAAGGGGAGGGATCATTAACCGAAAGGAGTTAATGATCTTCAGAATAGCCGGAAGTAATCAAAATAATATTCACTTAATAGTGGGGAACATCGGTTTCATCGTGTTGTTATTACAACAGCTCCCAGAAGGCTTGAATCAACGGGCTTTTTAATTTCTTTTCAAGCACACACAAACCGACATCATAAGCAGCCAGCCAGGGTTTTATATCCAGAATTTTTACCTTGTCAGACAGTGGGCTGTTATCAAGAACAATCTGTGGCACAACACCTATGCCGAATCCAAGACTGACCATACTGACAATGGCTTCATTGCCTGCTACCTGGGCATAGATTTTGGGCTTTATTCTTTTTGCTGAAAACCATCGATCCACACGCTGCCGACCAATACCTTTCTCAGAAAGAATCATGGGTGTACGGCTCCAGTCTTCGATACTCTGAGGGGTCTCTATCTCACCGGAAGCAGGACCTATGAATACCAGAGGGGAGAGCCCAATGCTGTGGAACTTAATCTCGGTGGGTAACTGATCCGGGCGAGCAGAAATGGCTATGTCTTCTTTTCCGGAAGTCACCAGATCAATGGCTGAGTCAGGGTCGCCGGTGTGAAGTTTAATCTCTATTCTCGGGTAACGGTGACGGAACCGCCTGAGAATGTCGTAAAGAAAGCTGTAGCTGGCTGTCACGGAGCAATAAACACTGATTTCACCTTTCAGCTCTTTGGATTCGGCCATTAACTCATTTCTAATCGAAGACCATTGAACCAGAGCTTCCCGGGCATATTTCTCAAATTTAATGCCCTCTGCCGTCAGGCTGACACTGCGATTGTCCCGTTCAAACAGGCCGACACCCAGCTTTTCTTCCAGATGCTGAATGCTTCTGCTCAGAGTGGATGGGCTGATGTGGCAGGCTGCACTCGCGCGGCCAAAATGGAGTGTTTCAGCCAGACTCAGGAAGTGCTGCAGGGGCTTGAGGTCCATATTTCGTTATTTCTTAAAATGAAACGTTATGTTGCAAATATATCATTTTACGCAATAACCTGCCTGCTTTATTCTCCACATCAACGTTTTCAGCCCGGACAATAACGAATAATCCGGGGCGTTTTACTCAGGAATCCGTCATGAAAGTTTATTACGATAAAGACTGTGATCTCTCCATCATCCGTGGCAAGAAAGTATCCATCATCGGCTACGGCTCTCAGGGGCATGCCCATGCCAACAACCTGAAAGATTCCGGTGTGGATGTCACCATTGGTCTGCGTAAAAACTCTGCCTCTGTTGCCAAAGCAGAATCTGCTGGTCTGAATGTACTGGATGTACCTTCTGCGGTAGCTCAGGCTGACGTGGTTATGATCCTGACTCCGGACGAATTCCAGTCCCAGCTGTACAAGAGTGAAATTGAGCCTAACCTGAAGCAGGGTGCGACTCTGGCATTTGCTCACGGTTTCTCCATTCACTACAACCAGGTCGTGCCACGCGCTGATCTGGACGTAATCATGATCGCCCCTAAGGCTCCAGGCCACACTGTTCGCTCCGAGTTTGTAAAAGGCGGCGGTATTCCAGATCTGGTTGCTATTTATCAGGACGCTACCGGCAAGGCCAAAGACCTGGCTCTGTCCTACGCTTCCGGTGTGGGTGGTGGTCGTACCGGCATCATCGAAACTACGTTTAAAGACGAAACTGAAACAGACCTGTTTGGTGAGCAGGCTGTACTGTGCGGTGGTGCTGTAGAACTGGTTAAAGCCGGTTTCGAAACACTGACCGAAGCCGGTTATGCGCCTGAAATGGCTTACTTCGAATGCCTGCATGAGCTGAAACTGATCGTAGACCTGATGTACGAAGGCGGCATTGCCAACATGAACTACTCCATCTCCAATAATGCGGAGTACGGTGAGTATGTGACAGGCCCTGAAGTTATCAATGATGAGTCTCGTCAGGCCATGCGCAATGCACTGAAGCGGATTCAGAATGGTGAGTATGCCAAGATGTTTATCACTGAAGGCGCTATGAACTATCCATCCATGACGGCTTATCGTCGTAACAATGCCGCTCACCCGATTGAGAAGACCGGTGCCAAGCTGCGTGAAATGATGCCCTGGATCACTGAGAACCAGCTGGTTGATAAAGACAAGAACTGATTATTGACAATCCGTTCTTAAAAAAAGGCGCCTTGTGCGCCTTTTTTTGTTGTTATAAATGTAAACAGAGTTCCTTTTTTTCCTATCCCTCAGGAGCAGTACTTTGAGAAAAAAGATCGCCCATCTGAAGGCGCAGCCACACATCCTTGCAATACTGGGGTTGGTGCTGGCCACACTCTGCTGGGGGGGTAACAGTGTTGCGGGCCGGATGAGTGTGGGAGACATTCCTCCGGTGGCGCTGTCATTCTGGCGTTGGACACTGGCTTTCCTGATTCTGTTTTCGTTTACCGGAAAGAGTCTGATCCGCAAGAGAAAGGAGATTTTTCAAAGCCGCTACAAGTTGCTTGCTCTGGGCTTTTTCAGTATTGCCTGCTTTAACACACTGCTCTACATTGCCGCACAATCTACCCAGGCGGTGAATCTTGCTCTGATACAGATTGCCTTGCCTGTCATCACCATGATTCTGGCAGTTCCTTTACTGAGTATCTATCCGAAAAAGCGTCAGCTTATAGGTATGGGGATTGCCATTCCGGGCTTACTGACCATTTTCAGTAAGGGGGAATGGTCCATGTTAGCCAGCCTTGATTTTGGTCGGGGTGACATGATTATGTTTGTCGCTACCTGCTGCTGGGGTTTTTATACGGTTCTATTGAAGCGTTTTGAACTGCCTGTATCAGGGGCTCAGCTGCTGACGACTCTGGTCGGGATCGGGGTGATGATTCTGTTTCCATTTTATCTTTGGGAATTTTCGATCAGAGGTGGCTTCTCCGTGAATGCAAAAGCTCTGTATCTGATCAGTTACGTGGTCATGTTCGCTTCATTGGTAGCCTATATATCATGGAACTTTGGTGTGTCTGTGCTCGGGGCAAATACAGCAGCCATGTTTAATTTTCTGATCCCTGTCTTCTCAGCTATGTTCGCAATTCCCATTCTTGGAGAGACGCTCCATCAATACCACTTGATAGCAGCAGGTCTTATTTTTACAGGGCTTTGGATAGCTAACAGGAAGTATGCTTCATCAGAGAGTCCGGGTTAGACTCCCTGTGCGAATGCATGAATAAGGAATAATAAGAATGATGTATTACGAAGATCTGGAGCTGAATCAAAGCAAAATCAGTGAGCAGACTCATGAAGTGACAGCAGAGGAAATCAAGGCGTTTGCCGGTCAATGGGATCCCATGCCATTTCATCTCGATGAGGAAGTGGCCAGCCTCTCTCCGATGGGAGGTTTGTTTGCCTCCAGTCTTCATACTGTGGCCATCGGCACAAAGCTTGGACACACCATGATTGATGAAGACATAGCCATTCTTGCTGGATTGGGGTGGGATGAATTGCGTTTCCCAAAGCCAGTTATGGTGGGAGACGTTCTACGTTGCAAAAGTGAAATTGTGGATAAAAGGGTTTCTAACAGTAAACCTGACCGAGGCATTGTAGTGACACAGATGACGGTTACCAATCAGAATGAGGAGGTGATAGCTACTTACAAGTTCACCAATATGGTGTTTAGAAGGCCAGAATAATTATGAAGGGCTGAATAATTTATTGATTCAGCCCTTCATAGGTTTCCAGTTATTTTACTTCACACTTTAGTTCTGACAGGCCTTCGGGCTTTTCAATACTGCATTCAATTCCATTCTTGAAAATCGCTCTGTTATTCCCAACAAGTGTGTAGGAGCAGCCATTGCCCCATGTATAAGTATCCCCATTCCGGGTAATATGATTCTCAGAATTGGTGGAGTGGCTGTTATTGTAATTGACTACTTCAGTGTTCATATCCCGGAAGTTGGATGGTTGATTCCTTTTGGTCTTTTCCCAGGAGGATTGATATGCAAGATCGTAACCGAAATAAGTGCCCGGCAGGTAACCCAGCTGGAATATAACGGAATTACACTTAGCTGTGTAATTGAGGTCTTCTGCATTGGCAATCGATACCAGCAAAGAGCAGAGTAAGACGGCGGTAGCTTTAAGTTTCATAACGATGTCCTCGTTTAAATAGTTACAGTTTTGATATAGAGACTGCAGATTTGGACAATCGTGGAGCAGAAGTGTTCCATTAAGAACAAGGATTGTGAGAGTTGGTTAGGCGTACTGACAAGCTGTTTAGCGGTACTTACAGGGAAGGAAGAGGCTGCCTGAGTCCGGGAAATCTAGCCCAGGCAGCTGAGTGTTACTGCTGTTTCAACGTAGCAACAAATTTTCGGGATTCGTCAATCGATCTCTGCATGTCGCGCAACAGACGGTCAATATCTGACTTGATTGAGCCAAACTCACCTTTCAATGCAGAAATAGCCTGAGCATTCAGATTGTGCTTCAAATACAGCACCTGATCCTGGAAGGCATTCAGCACTGGCTGCATACGCTTTTCTGATTGTTCCATGCTAGCCAGCATACGCTTGTATTGACGACGGGTATCGCTCAGCTTTTGCTGACTTGAGCGACGAAGGCTGGCACTTGAATAGAGGTCGAGTTCTTCTTCCCATTCTTCAAACAAGGCTTCTGATACATCTTTAACGCCTTGAATGCGACTTCTAACTTCTTCTGCTGAAGCAACACTGTCTTCGTATTCAGTGTTTAGCTGATCATACAGTGCTTCCAGATCTCCGCCATTAAAGCTGACAACGCTTCGA
This sequence comes from Endozoicomonas arenosclerae, assembly GCF_001562015.1. GTDB lineage: Bacteria > Pseudomonadota > Gammaproteobacteria > Pseudomonadales > Endozoicomonadaceae > Endozoicomonas_A > Endozoicomonas_A arenosclerae. The sequence continues at coordinate 110,475 of NZ_LASA01000060.1, forward strand.
AACTGATCCAGAGCTGAACGGAACTGCTCCTGAGCTTCTTCCTGGGCTGTCTGAGAACTCTCTATGCGATCAACCATGATATCGCGCTTATGGATGCCGACTTTCTCCATAGCGCTGTAATAAGTGCTCTGACAACCTGTCATAAAAACTGCCGCCATCAACAGAAGTGCGGGCATTCCTATTCGAGACACGGTAGGCATGGTATTACTCATCCTGGCTTTTAATGGCTTTGATGACTTCCTGGTTGCGCTTGTCGGCCAGGTGACTGTTGACAACAAACAGAGCGTGAATAATTCCTGGGATCCAGCCCAGCAGAGTGAGAATAATATTAAGAATCATCTGTCCCGGCTTGCCACATAAGATAACCGCTATTGGCGGTAGCAGAATGGCCAGAAAGTAACGCATGGTGTCTCCCTTTGCTGAGTCTGGCAGTCTTCCTGAATAGAAGACTGCTTCCATTAATGTCTGTTGTTTTACTTTTCTATGCTGCAGCAGTATCCGATTGCAGAGCAAGCAAATCAAGCAGCCGAAGGACTTCTTCCTGCAAGTTTTTAGAAGCCAGGGCAAGGTTGGCAGCGAACTCGTCAGCAGTACTGTGTTCACTGTCCATCAGGTCGGTGACCGATTTAATGGCAACCAGCGGGGTTTTATAGTGTGAGGCTATCCAGGCAATAGCGGCGGCTTCCATCTCTTTATTCACAATCTCTTCTTCACGGAGAATAGCCTCGTCGGTTGGGCTCATATCCAGAGAGTTGCCTGTACAAACAGTCGATGTGGGCAGACCCAGTTGTTCAGCCAGTTCTATTGCGCTCTCGCAACGATAGTTGCCGTGCCCATAGGCTTCGTAGTTACCTCCTAAAGGGATTCGACGGTCAAAGAAGCGGATACGTTCACCAATATAGACGTCACCAATCTTGCTGCCTTTTTCTGCAAAAGCACCGCAGGTTCCGGCATTGATGACCAGATCCGGAGCAAAGTTTCGCAGAGCTTCATGGGCTGCCAGAGTTGCGGGCTGGGTACCTACGTTTTCAACGCCTAAAAGAGGATCAGAGCCATTAATAACCAGATTGATGCTGAGATTCTTGTACTGACCCGCAAAGGTTTTGCAGGGCAGTATTGGACTTATGTCGCTAGTCTCGGTGAGACCCAGCTGCTCAATGAGTGGCGCGGCTTCCTGTTTCATGGCCACAATCATTGTAATTCTTTTCATAGCGATCAATTCGGTTGGTAGTCGGGAAGCTATAGTGTCCCGTTATGAGTAGATGATTCCAATAAGTAAATTCTTATATTCATAGCGCATAATGCTGCCGTTCTGCAGGAGGTGACAAGAGATGTACTGGGTGAATAAGTGCTGATGGATGCAGAACTTAGGCTATTAAGTGTTACTCACATTGTTTTTTGACTCTGACAGGGCGTAAGCTTGGCGCCCATTTTTTACTGAGCCTGTGAGAACCGATGGAGTACAAACCGGTTTCTGAATTACAGCGTATCCTGGCTTGTCTGCCTGAAGCTGTAACTGATGCTTTTGGTCAGGGGCAGCCGGCAAACTATATCCCTGCATTGGCTGAAGTGAACCCCAACAAATTTGGTATGGCGGTCAGTACCGTAGAGGGTGAAGACTTCACAGTCGGCGATGCCGGTGAGATGTTCTCCATCCAGAGTATTTCAAAAGTATTTTCTCTCAGTCTTGCTATCAGTCACATGGGAGAAGAATTGTTCCAGCGGGTAGGTGTAGAACCTTCCGGAACCACTTTTAATTCCCTCTCCCAGTTGGAGTATGAAAACGGTATTCCCCGAAATCCTTTCATAAATGCGGGAGCGTTGGTGGTGTCTGATGCTTTGTTGGAATACGTCAGCTCCCCCAAGCAAGACTTTCTGAGCTTTGTACCAGGGCAATTGCATCAATTCAGAACGACTGAGCAAAGCAGCTTTTTCAGGTGCTTATGGTCCCACCCTGCTAGCTTCCGGTGACTCTTGATACTGCGACTTCCCTTATTGGCTTTGATAGCGTTCAGCGCAAGCCGTCTCAGAATGGAGAAATTTTCAGCCCCATTTCCTGTGCTTATCTGACATGCGTCCTCTGAAAATGCAACGTCCAAAATCCAGTGCAGATTATTCTCCACCGCCCAATGA
>NZ_LASA01000144.1 GCF_001562015.1 Endozoicomonas arenosclerae
GTATTTGAAGTGGCTGAGGGTTAGCTCAATCCAACGGTAACATTCGTCCTTGGAGTCCCAGCCGGGCTCCAGACAGTCTGCTTGTGAAAGGAGGCTTCTTACATCCTCCAGGGTTTTGATGAAATGGGTGTTCATGATGATTTTCATATCCTCATCATGAACGACAGTGCTGAAGTCGGCTCATTTCATGTTAGAAACCAGCCCCTTCTTCAGGCTCATTTCATATTGGAAGAGACTTTCCATCCACAGAGCCTAAAGAAGGGGAGTATGCTTGCAGAAACTCCATCAACAGCTGAAGCTGAGATATTGACTCACCACCCTGCTGCATAGCTGAAAACCAGGAATACTCAGCAAAATTCACTTCTTCAACGGCACTCCCAGCCTCGACAGATGACAGCGTTCCATCAAAACATTCCAGTGTAGGCATAATGATGGGCCCATCACTCTCAGAAGGTATTTCTTTATCTCCAGGCCTTCGCTCAGCCAGTTTTCCCCTCTGCTCCTCAAGCTCCTTTAACAACCACGCCCAGACCTCATCACCCAAAACACGCTTGAGCTTTCTCACAAAAGTATGAAGATTACCGCCATGAGTCAGAGAATAAATCAACATGGACCGCAGGTAAGCATAATAACCGTGTCTTTTTTTCCAATCCTCCCGACTCTGCAACCAGTCTGGAGCATTGGAGCCTGACAGCGGAATCGATAGAGCCTCAAACAATGCATCCAGCGTTTCTGGCATCATGCTCCCGGAAATCAAATCAATCAGCCCCTCTGCCTCCTGACCAAGAACTACTTCATGGCGCCGATTGATTGAGATGTATCGTCTCATGAGCTGTAACACCAGAGACGCACGCTCTCTTCTTGAGAGCTGCCTTTCTCTTACCAAACCACTACCAGCTTCACCTGCTGCAGAGCCTTCCGCCCTCCTCACCAACTCCTGATCTTTATGATTATCTTCCAGAAACTCTTCTATTTTCTGAAGTTTTTCAATATCTGATACCGGAATATTCGCCCTTAAACGAGTCGGATCCAGTAATGAGCGATAATACCTTCTCCCGGGTCCGTAATTCACAACGATAGCCGCCAAGAATTGTCCAATCGCATCATACATTTCTTCATCTGTTTTATTGATGAATGCCTGAAGCGCTCCAATGTGAGAATCAATAAAGTCTTCAACGGGAAGACTCATATCCGCCTCCGTTGCGATAAAGCCAAGCATTTGAGCCAATTCCTGAATAATCCGCCTATGCAGAAAAGCCCCTACATTCTCTGAAGCTGAAGACTGTAAATACTTCACAACCTTAAAGATACGTAGTCGAAAATCGGCCAAAGATTTCTTATTACCTACGAATAGATAGTTTCTTAACTCAAGCAAGATCTTAAGAATCCACTCTCTCTCAACCAGATCTGCAGGTAATTGTTCACTGATACTGAGCGACCTGTCAGGCTTCCTGCCATCGCCGTCGGCCACCCACATTACTCCCTGCTCTGCCCTTTCTGCAGCTTCTCTACGCGTCAACCTTCTCGCTTGCTCTCCTTTTTTCTGACGACCAGCCTCTTTGCTCTTTTTGTCTTCCGCTTTACCAGAGGGATCTTTTCCATGAGGCACCTCTTTTTCAAAAACCACCCCCAATCGGGTGATATTTTTATTCCTATCCCGGGACACGACGCCACTACCAAGATCAATTAAATCGGCAGGAATCGAGAAAACAACGTCATGCAACTCGCTACCCTCCCCCACAGACACCAAAAACTCATTCCCTAAACTGGATCTCTCTGGAAAACGAATAATTGCTTTATTTTTTATCCCTTCGTGCCAACCTGTTAAAGCACGAGCAACAACAATAAGGTATCCAGCTGCTCCCACCAAAAAGTCTATCCCCTCATAAAAGACAGCACTCCTGAGAGCCTCATAGTATTCAGCGAATGAATTCGGTAAAGCCATCAAACTGTCGAAGACAGTTAATGACTGTCTATTCAGATTTAGCTCTTTACTGGACCCATAAATGCCAGGAAGCAAAATTATGTTGCAAGGTCCAAGCTCATTTAATGCTGATGAAAGATCAGTCAGACCCGGCTTTAAGAGCACTGCACATTCAGCACCCTGGCGTATTTCCAGGTGATTCCTAGCTGCAATACTTAATCTGAAAAAACCTTCATACATCAACTCAGTCTGAGCAGCCAAAGAGCGCGCCCCAACAAGAACCCACAACACAGCAAGCAAAAAAATCCATCTTCGACTAGACAGGAACACAGCCGACCATATGAATAGCTGAAAAGGAAAAGATTAGTACGAATAAAAATGAGACGAAGTAAGTTTGATTGAGAAGAGATTCAGCCCGAGATAAAAACAAGGCCTTTAAACAAAAAAACCGGCCTTTTTAAGGGCCGGTTTTCATCTGACTGACAAGCACCTCAAAAAGAAGCTTGCCGATGAGCACTATCAGGGAGTCTGATCAGCGTCATCCTCCTTAACAGGAACAATCAGGTCTTCACGGCTGATCTTCATGTAAATCAGCAGATTGGACGCTATGTAGATAGAGGAATAAGTACCCACACCAATACCTACAATCAGGGCTGTGGCGAAACCGTTGATCATCTCACCACCAAACAGGAACAGCGACAACAGCACCATCAAAGTGGTACCAGAGGTTGCCAACGTCCGACCCAGAGTCTGAGTCAGGGAAACATTGATAATCTCATCGGCATCCCCCTTTCTCAGCTTCCTGAAGTTTTCACGAATCCTGTCGTACACAATAATGGTATCGTTCAGCGAGTAACCGATAACTGCAAGAATGGCCGCAAGCACTGTCAAGTCAAACTGCAACTGCAAGAACGAGAACAGACCCAACACAATAAGAGAGTCATGAGTCAGAGCCAGCACCGCACCTACAGAGAACTTGAACTGGAAACGGAAAGCGATATAGAGCATAACCAGGCCCAGTGCCATCAGCATACCCAGACCACCCTGCTCACGCAGTCGTTCACCCACCTGAGGACCAACAAACTCAACCCTCTTAACGACCACACTACCGTCATGCTTCTGATCCAGCAGCTTGGCTATATTGTGGCCCAGAGCCGGATCATCACCAGGGATACGCACCAGGATATCGCGCACAGAGCCGAACTCCTGCACCACAGCATCACTGTGACCCGCTTCACCCAGCTGATTACGAATATTCTCAGTATTCGCAGGCTGGTCATAAACCAGCTCGATCAGAGTACCACCGGTAAAATCCAGCCCCCAGTTGATTCCCTTGGTAGCCAGGGAACCGATAGAGCCGACAATCATCACAATGGATAAAATCGTTGCGTATGTACGCAACTTCATAAAATTAATGACTTTTTGATCTGCCATTGTGACCACCTCAGATGCTCAGTTTCTTCAGATCACGACGACCGCCGTACACCAGATTCACCAGTGAGCGGGTCACCATAATCGCGGTGAACATGGATGTGACGATACCGATAGACAGAGTCACAGCGAAGCCCTTAATCGGGCCGGTTCCCACGGCAAACAGGATCAAACCTACCAGCAGCGTGGTGATATTACCGTCAAAAATGGAAACGAAAGCACGGTCATAACCATCATGAATAGCGCGTTGCACCGGACGGCCCAGCTTGATCTCTTCTCGTATTCGCGAGAACACCAGTACGTTGGCATCCACCGCCATACCCAGAGTCAGAACAATACCGGCAATACCCGGCATAGTCAGCGTGGCACCAAAAATACTCATGGCCGCAGTCAGCAGCATCAGGTTGATTGCCAGAGCAATATTGGCCAGCAAACCAAATACCCGGTAGACCACCACCATAAACATAACAACCATACCCAGACCCATCAGGGTGGAGTCTACCCCCATCTTGATGTTTTCAGCACCCAGGCTAGGACCAACTGTACGCTCTTCCACAAAGTACATTGGCGCAGCAAGAGAGCCTGCTCGCAGCAACAATGCCAACTCAGAAGCTTCACCGGAAGAGTCCAGTCCGGTAATTCGGAACTGGTTACCCAGAGCGGACTGAACGGTCGCCAAGCTGATGACTCGCCTTTCTTCACGGAAGCCAGGTACTTTAACCTTAACTTTCTCACCGTCCACTTCACGGGTTTCAGTACGGGTTACCGGCTTCTGCTCAATGAAGATAACCGCCATGCTTCGCCCGATATTATTTCGGGTGGCGTTGTTCATCTTCTTACCACCGGTGCTATCCAGGTTGATGTTTACCTGAGGCTGACCACTTTCAGTATCAAAGTTGGACTGCGCACTGGAAACTCGCTCACCGGTAATAATAATGTCTCGTTCCAGGTTAACTGAACGACCACGGTAATCAAAAGATTCGGTAGTGCTGCGAGATGCGTTAGGCAGGGCTTCAAGACGGAATTCCAGGTTAGCGGTTTTACCCAGAATACGTTTGGCTTCTGCGGTATCCTGAACACCTGGAAGTTCAACAACAATATTATTACGGCCCTGACGCTGAACCAGAGGCTCAGAAACACCCAGTTCGTTGACACGATTACGTACTGTGGTCAGGTTCTGCTTAACGGCATAATCTTCCAGCTCACGAATGTACTGCTCCGAGTAACGATAGGAGACAACATAGCGCTCACCAAGATCTTCGGTTTCAACCAACAGATCCGGAAACTCTTTCTTGATTCTTCTTTCCGCTTTATCACGGGTAGACTCATCCAGGAACGCCAGTTGACGAGCACCGTCCGCACGATCAGGCATAGTGCGATAACGCAAACGCTCTTTACGCAGCAATGTTCTGATTTCGGTATTGGAGATATCCAGCTTGGTCTTAACGGCACGACCCGTATCTACTTCAAGCTGAAAATGCACACCACCGGAAAGGTCCAGACCCAACTTCATTGGGTAAGCGCCGATGGACGTTAACCATTCAGGCGTGGTGGGAGCCAGATTGAGCGCCACAATGTAATCATCGCCCAGAGCATCCTTGATAACCGACTTTGCCAACTGTTGTTCATCTGCATGTCTCAGACGAATCAACAGGGCATCATTTTCGGCCTCGCTGGCTTTAGCCTCTATATTGGCTGCTGCCAGTGCTTTCTGTGCCTTTTCCTGCACACCAGCGTCTATTTTTTCTGATGAACTGGCGCCCGATATCTGTACTGCAGGATCATCGGGGTACAAGTTAGGTAGAGCGTACACAAAGCCGAGCGCAACAATCGCCGCGATCAGCAGGTACTTCCACAGGGGATAACGATTGAGCATGGCTCACCGGTTCCTGTTCTAAATATGAAATGCCTGGTTCTGGAGTCTGCCCAGGGAACGAATGGCTACCCTGATACCCAGGCAAAATCCGTTTCTCCAGAGATAACCGGAAATCGTCTTCGATTTCCGGTCGCGTTTTTTATCATGAAAATGCATTCATTACCCAAAAGTGAAGAAAAGGACCTTCTTCGCTCCTGGCTGAATTATTTTATGGCTTTAATAGTGCCCTTGGGCAGAGAAGCTGCAACAGAAGCTTTCTGGAAGTTCAGCTCAATATTCTCAGCCACCTGCAGGGTGATGAACTCATCAGTAGTGTTCACAACCTTGCCGACAATACCACCAGTGGTTACTACTTCATCACCCTTGGTCAGGTTACCCAGCAGATTTTTATGCTCTTTGGCACGCTTGGACTGTGGACGCCAGATCAGCAGCCAGAAAATCAGTACAAAGCCACCCAGCATGATCAGCTGACCGTACATGCTTGGACCCGCAGGGGCTGCGCCAGCCGCTTCAGCAAATGCCGGACTGATGAATGGGATCATTCAAGATACTCCTAAAGACAATAAACAGTTAAATTCCATCACTACAAAAACGTAACCGGACTTACCCTTCCAGGGCAGGTACTGGCAAACCACGCTTCCGGTAGAATTCTTCGACAAAGTCGCCCAATTTACCTTGTTCAATGGCGTCTCGCAAACCCGCCATGACTCTCTGGTAGTAGCGAAGATTGTGAATGGTGTTGAGCATGCAACCCAGAATCTCGCCACACTTATCCAGATGGTGCAGATAGGAGCGACTAAAATTCTGGCAAGTATAGCAGTCACAGTGCTCTTCTAATGGACTAGTGTCCCGCTTGTGGACCGCATTCCGGATCTTAATGACACCTTCGTCCACAAACAGATGACCATTACGGGCATTTCGGGTCGGCATTACGCAGTCGAACATATCAACGCCGCGGCGCACCGCCTCAACAATATCTTCCGGCTTGCCTACACCCATCAGATAACGAGGGTAACCTTCAGGAATTTTATGAGTGATATGTGACAGAATACGCATCATGTCTTCCTTGGTTTCACCCACAGAAAGACCGCCAATGGCATAGCCGTCAAAACCAATTTCCGAAAGACCTTCCAGAGAACGATCTCGCAGATGTTCAAACATCCCACCCTGAATAATGCCAAACAGGGCCGATGGACTGGTGCCATGAGCATCTTTGGAACGCTTGGCCCAACGCAGAGAGAGCTCCATGGAATCTTCCGCTTCTTTCTCAGTCGCCTCACCGTCAGTACACTCATCAAAGATCATGACGATATCAGAGCCCAGCTCACGCTGGACTTCCATGGACACTTCTGGACTCAGAAAGACCGGAGAGCCATCCACAGGTGATTTAAAGGAAACGCCTTCCTCGGTAATCTTGCGAAGCTTGCCCAGACTGAAAACCTGAAAGCCACCAGAGTCTGTCAGGATCGGCCCCTGCCACTGATTAAAATCATGCAGGTCACCATGCTCACGGATAATCTCGGTACCAGGGCGAAGCATCAGGTGAAAAGTATTCCCCAGAATAATTTCCGCCCCCGTCTCTTCAATGTCCTTGGGCATCATGCCCTTGACGGTGCCATAAGTACCGACTGGCATGAAACAAGGCGTTTCAACCGTTCCCCTGGGAAAAGTCAGTCGTCCACGTCGAGCTTCACCATCTGTGGCCAGCTCTTCGAACTGCATGAAACACTCTTCTCTACTCATGAGCCTCTCAATTCAGACAACTCCCGAAGCAAACCCCAAATGAGAAGTCGCATCCAAGCCTGTCTGACATCATTAACGTTACAAAAGAATAAAGTGGGAACCCGACGGCACTTTTTCAAGTCTGACGCCGGATTTTATTCAAATCTGAATTCAGGACTTCCGGGTCAACCACATGGCATCGCCATAACTGAAGAATCGATAGCCTTCCTTCACAGCCTCGTTATACGCCCGAAGTATGGCTTCTTTGCCTGAAAAGGCACTGACCAGCATCAGCAGGGTGGACTGGGGAAGGTGGAAATTGGTGATCATGGCATCGACCGAGCGGAACTCATAGCCCGGAAAAATAAAGATATCAGTATCACCAAAGAAAGGCTTGATCTCACCGCTTTGGGAAGCTGACTCCAGAGAACGGACAGAGGTTGTCCCTACTGCAACAACCTTATTACCCCGAGCGCGGGCAGCTTTTACCGCTTCACACACTGCTTCAGGCACTTCTATATATTCAGAGTGCATCTCATGGTCAGCGATATTTTCAACCCGAACCGGCTGAAAAGTACCGGAACCTACGTGCAAAGTTACAAAAGCCTGCTCGACCCCTTTCTCTTTAAGACGCTCCAACATGGCTTCATCAAAATGCAAACCAGCCGTTGGGGCTGCAACCGCACCGTCCTTTTGAGCAAAAACTGTCTGATAACGGAGCCGGTCAGCACTGCCATCTTCACGATCTATATAGGGAGGCAGAGGCATATGTCCATGCTCCTGCAGCTGAGGCAGGACAGGCTCATCAAAATCTATAAGAAACAACGCCCCCTGACGGCCTGACACTTCAGCAGAAATCTTGTCATCTGCCAGAAAAATACGACTCCCGGGCTTGGGCGCTTTACTGGATCGAACATGGGCGAGCACTTTACGCTCTTCAAGAACCCGCTCGACCAGCACCTCAAGCTTCCCGCCCGTCTCCTTGCGACCGAAAAGCCTGGCAGGAATCACGCGGGTGTTATTCATAACCAGCAGATCACCGGGTTCCAGTAAGCTTTCTACATCGGCAAACTGCCCGTGGGTAATGGTTTCTGTCGGGCCATCCAGCCGCAACAGGCGACTGCCAGTACGTTCCTCAGCAGGAAAGCGGGCAATCTGCTCATCGGGCAGTTCAAAATCAAAATCACTGACGCGCATAATAGGTGTGGTCTGGTACCTGAATACATAACAGCCAGAAGAAGCCAGAAGACTGCCCTCTTCATCCAGCATCATGAAAGTATCACCCCTTTCATGAAAATGCCTTTAACGGCTTAAAGATAGACGCCTTGTGAGTTCTGGTGAACCTATATAGCGTCTTAATAAAACACGCCAATATACTCCAAATCACTCCTTCTGTCAGGCAGCAAAGAACACACTCAACAGCCAACAAACCGAGTCAGATCGACAAGCAGAAAAGGTAGATAGAAAAGTACTGAGCAAAAGGGTTGTTGAAAACAGTTCGGGCTTATGTATACTACGCCACATCTTCTCGGGACAGCCCAGTCCTGAAAAACAGTGCCGGTGTGATGGAATTGGTAGACATAGGGGATTCAAAATCCCCCGCCTTTGCGGGCGTGGCGGTTCGAGTCCGCCCACCGGTACCAGATTTTGAAAAAGCCCTGATAATCTTGAATAAAGATACAGGGCTTTTTTGTTTCATTAGAAAATTTTAGCATTCTAAAACCCCATCTTCTCTTTGATAGACAATTCGATTAATTATCTCAAAAGAAATTCCTTACCATGACTTCCTAAGGTTTATGGTATAACCCCTTCATGAACACAATAAACATCCAATACTACCAATCTCCAGTCGGCGAATTAATGCTGGGTTCTTATGAGCAGCAGCTCTGTCTATGTGACTGGCGCTATCGCAAGAAACGATTGAGAGTCGACTCCCGTGTTAAGAATGGACTCAAAGCCGAGTACGTTGAGCAGGATGACGAAGTCATTAAACTTACACGACAACAACTGGATGAATACTTTAAAAAGCAGAGGGAAAGCTTTTCAGTACCTTTGCTGTTAGTAGGCACCGATTTTCAGAAGAAAGTCTGGCAAGCGCTCACCCGTCTGCCCTATGGTGAAACGACCACCTATGCAGGCCTTGGAGAAAATGGGCGATAGAAACGCACTGAGAGCTGTTGCAAACGCTAACGGAGCCAACGGACTTTCCATCCTGGTTCCCTGTCATCGTGTTATTGCCAGCAGTGGTGAGCTGCAAGGTTATGCCGGAGGTAAAAGAGCCAAGGAAAAACTGCTGGAACTGGAAGGTGCCCTGCCCTATCAACAAGGTTCATTATTTGATTGATCCCTTAACATTCATTGCCAACGATCAATATGAACGACTCTCAGACTGATATTATTAACTCAAAGTATAAAACCCCTGCAACCAGCCTCACACAATGACCAAGATAAAAACAGCACGAACCTTTCTGACTTTTCTCACCACAGATCAGTCAGAGTTATTGTTAGAGTATCGACTAACTAACCGTGCGCATCTTTCGCCCTGGGAACCTTCGCGCAGCAACGACTTCTATACCCAGGCGAGTTGCAAACAACAAATCATTATGCAGCTAAAGAATCTGGAGCAGGGAGCCGGATATTGTTTTGCCGCGCTTTCACCCAACAAGGAAGAAATTATAGGCCTGTGTAACTTTAACAATGTCGTTCATGGTGTTTTTCAGGCTTGCCACCTTGGCTATTCCGTAGCTGAAAATTATCAGGGCAAAGGCTATATGAAAGAGGTTGTCTCAGCAGGTATCAACCATATGTTTGATGAAGTGGGATTACACCGCATCATGGCCAACTACATTCCTGACAACCATCGAAGTGCGGCATTGCTCAGAAAGCTGGGATTCGAAGAAGAAGGAAGAGCCAGATCCTATCTCAAGATAGCCGGCAAGTGGCAGGATCATATTCTGACCTCCAGAATCAACCCCGCCCATAGTGAAGAAAGGTAGAATTAAAGACCCGGGATACCGGTCATTTCATCAATCCCTTTCAAGCTGGCTTTGATACTGAGCGTATCAGGATCTATATCGCATTGAGCCCCATGAAAACTGAAGGGAGCGACCACTGGCTTACCCGGCCCGCTTGCAGCAATGACAAAAGAACACATGGCTGGAGGTGGGGTGCTCTCCGCCTTCTTGTTTAATGAGTATGCTTTGTCTATCAGCAGCTCGTAGAGCTTGTAGTGTTCACGAAGCTTTGACCCTTCGGTTGGCATTTGAACCATGGTAATTGAGAGCACACCATAAAAATCAGATTTTGTACCGACCTGATAACCCAAAACCTGACCACTGCCTTCTGACACCACAAGGGGAAGCTGGATCTGCCTGACTTTCATTGGATCATCGTCATCTTTTTCGAACCAGGCTACTTTTTCACAGTTCTTATCAGGAAGAACCGATGTGCCATCTTCAGCCGCAAAATGAACATAGGTTTGCCACTCACCGGACGACGACTCAACGGTATAATTGAAGTGGGTTTTGCAATCGGAAGGCACTTGTATTGGTTTTGCCTTGCCATCACTTCCAGTGGGCAAGGCCTGAGCAGTTTGTATCGCAAAGCCTAACAACAAACACAATAGACTCTTCTTCATTTGATACACCTCCAAAAGAAGCTAAGAGTCTAGTTCAGCAAATCAGATTCTTCTTTCAGATTCGAGACCGGGCCTGAAACTGACAATCTACTGAACAGGCACCATGAATGCCTTTTCCACGGCTTCACGGGTTAATCGCACAGCCTGCTTCATTCCAACTTCCTGCTCTTCGATACTGATCCAGGCACCACTGATTAAACCGTCAATGCCGGTACGATGCCAGGCTAATGACAGATCGGCACGAAGAATATTGGTATCCATCATAAACTGAAGATAAAGATCCCATGCTGACTGATGGTTTCTGAGAGTATCATGCACACTTTCCGAGTCTGATACCCCCCAATCCCTGAGTAAAAAACAATACTCGCTTTCCAGCTCTACAAAACCACCGACCATTTGCAGCAACTGCTCTCGATAATCCATGCTGTATCGGGCTTCAATATCCGCATAGGTTCGCTCAACAGCTTGCAGACACTCCAACAGCAAAGTACTGATCAGCTGATCACGGCTGGTAAAATGCCTGTGCAATGTAGCACGACCAATACCTGCAGCAGAGGCCAATTCAGCCAGGCTGGATCCGGGCTTTTTGATTAACACCTTTATGGCTGACTTCTTTAAACGATTTACTGAACTCGGTCGACCTGCCACAGCCCTGCTTCCATACAAAAAATTGTGAGCCATGATTGTCTCACAGAAATAATGGATCACAAGCCCTATTACCGTTAATTTCGAAGACAATCTGTCATGAAGCGGATAGTTAGCAGCGCAGACATCGATAAACTGGTAAACTCTGCCGCCTGTTACAGGAGTTTTTATGTCCGCTACCCCAAAAGACACTCAGGCCAAACCTGCACCACTCTGGCGTCGACTGGCCGCCATTATGTACGACAGTTTTCTTGTTCTGGCCATCATGTTTCTGGTGGGGTTTATCAACCTTGGCATTCAGATGAAAGTCAATGGCGCTGAAAAACTAAAGGCTATGACGGATAGCGGGCAGTCCATAGGCGGGCCTTTCTTCTATGCAGCACTTTTTCTGAGCATCTTCAGTTTTTTTGCTTTTTTCTGGTCCCGAAGAGGACAAACGCTGGGCATGCAGGCCTGGAATCTGAGAATAGTGGATCAGGAGGGAGGCTATATCTCAATAGGTCAGTGCCTGGTCCGCACCCTGACAGCCATTCCTGCCTTCTTATTATGTGGTCTGGGACTGTTCTGGTGCCTGCTTGATAAAGAACAACGAAGCTGGCAGGACCTTCTTTCTCGCTCAAGAACCCTGCACATCCCAAAGCGTAAAGCCTGATAGCACAAGGGCAGTCAATTCAATACACTATGGTGACTGCCTTCAAATTCACGCCAATTAATATTTCCTTTCCTTCCGGAACAACTAAATAGCTTCCGAAATACTTATTAGTATTTTTACCTACTTGAGTTAGAATAATCGAAGTTCGCCACGATAACTGGCGTCTTTTGAAGACAGGAACCGATTAACTTCAATCCGGTACCTCAACGATCAGGACACGACTATGAATATCCTGTTGTTTCATAAGCTGGCACGCTTGGTAACAAAAATACTGGCAACAGTGAAGCCCATCCAAAATCACGAAGAGCTGTCCAGGGCTTATATTCCTGTAGAGAAAGAGCACAATGTCCGCAACCGCTCGAACCGCCACTGAAAAAACTCAGCCATGAGCCAGCTCACACTGGCTCATCTCCTTACTCCCCACCTCGTATTTATTCAGGCATGAGCTGCTAATAGCAGAGACAAGACCGAGCCATCATCAGGCGGCCCGATACAACAGTAGCGACCCTATTGCGATACAAATCAGAACCGGCAGAAGAACGGAAAGCAGCGGCGGGAAACCAAACACCAGACTGGAAGGCCCTAGCAGGTTCTGCACAATCATAAAGACCACGCCTGTAATAACACCGGAAAAGATCCTCAACCCCATACTGACTGAGCGCAAGGGTCCGAATACAAAGGAAATCCCCACCAGCACCAATGAGAATATCGACAAGGGTTGCAACGCCTTGGTCCAGAAAGCCAGTGCATATTCACCGGTATCCAGCCCCTGCTCTTCCAGATAATTGGTATAAGTATTCAGACCTGATATCGACAACCCATCTGGCTTAACGACGACGACCTTTAGCAAAGTTGTCGTCAGGCTGGTATTCCATGACTCAGTATTCACTTTTTCAGATACCACTTTATCGTCTTCTACACGACTGCGGGTAACATCTTCCAACACCCAGTGGTTTTGCTGATAAATCGCCCTGCGGGCAAATGAGCTCTCCTGAAGCTTCATGTCATCGTCAAAGACATAACGACTGACACCATAGAGAACCCCGTTTGGCTCTACAGCATTGAAGTACATAAATTCATTGCCTTCACGATGCCAGACGCCCTCTCCGGAATACTCACCATTATATGAGCGGGCAATATTCTTCCGGGTTTCTGCAATCTGCTCGGTGGTGGGGGCTACATATTCACCGAGAACGATCCCAATACAGATCAAAACCAGTGCAGGCTTCATCACAGACCAGACCATTCGCCACAGTGAAATGCCGGCAGCTCTCATCACTACCAGCTCGCTGTTTGAGGCCATACTGCCCAGACCGGCAAGACAACCGATCAGGGCGGAAACCGGAATAAACTCGTAGATTTTCTTGGGAATCAGCAACAGGATATAAACGACAACATCCATCATCTGATATTTACCGCGAACATTATCCAGCTCACCCAGAAAAGAAAACATGGATTCCAGTACCACCAGAATCAACAACACCATCACCATGGAAGCCAGAACATTCCATGCGATGTAACGATCCAGCTTACGCATGAGCAGCTTTCCTTTTGGCAATCATGACCTGAACAGGCTCCTGAAAATAGAAGATCAACCCAAGCAGCAAGTAGGCTCCATGCACCCACCAGACACCAAGTTGAGGGGAAATACGGCCATCATCCACCATGCCACGAGCGGAAATCAGCAAGGCCAGGTAAAGAAGATAAAGCAATACACCCGGGAGCAACTTAACGAATCGCCCCTGACGGGGGTTAACCTTGGACAACGGCACAGCCAGCAAAACAATGATAGGAATCAATAGAGGCAAGGATATACGCCACTGTAACTCAGCAATGTAGGAAGTGTTGTCTGAACCGATCAGTGAAGCCGTAGGCAATGCCTGCTCCTTACTGATTTCATCGGCAACAGTACTCTCTTCCATACGAATACCATAGGTCTCATATTCCGTAATACGAAGTTTTTTGGCTCCGGGTGCCAGGTCATAACGATAGCCGTCTGTCAGGATCAGATAGCGCTGCCCTTCCTCTTCTGTTGTCGATATACGACCACGCTCTGCCAGTACCAGTGACATTTCTGTACTGCCCTGATCACTGGACTGCTGAGCAATAAAAACGTTCTCAAGCTGCTGGTTGTCATCCGTCAGAGATTCCGTGTAGGTCACACGGTTTGCCCCTTCAAACTTCTGAAATCTTCCCGGTACCAGTGTGTCAAACTCCGTCATGGAATCCTGTTGGGATAAGATAGTTTCGACTTTCTTGATGCCCCAGGGGGCCACCATGGTACTCAACAGAGCAACGACAACCATAACCACGAGCGCTGGAATCATAGTCATCCGTAACAATTGCCCCTGACTCACGCCACAGGCTCCCATAACGGTCATTTCATTTTCTACATACAACCGGCCATACGCCATGATGATGCCGAGAAACAAGCCCAGTGGAATAATCATCACCAGGAACTCAGGCATCCGGTAACCCATGATGGCAAACAGAAAATCAGCATTCAGTGAGCCATTGGCAGCCTGGGCCAGATAGTTCACAAAGCGGCCACTCATAATAATCAACAGCACTACGCCGGTAACCGCAAATGTGACCTTGAGCATTTCTTTGGCAAGGTATCGAAAAAGGATCGAAGGCATGATCAGGTGTCACTGTTTCCGATAGTTCATTAAAGATGTCAGCTAACACATCGGGAGGCTGACTAATAAGTGTAACGGTTTAAAGCTTCCATAAACCATAAACGTCCACGACCGGGAATATCTGTTCTGCCAGTATCTGAAAATATCCGTAAAATTTTGGGATAAATTCCAGAACATCCGCAATAACGATTGTCGAAACAGACGAAGGCAAAAAACAGTCTCAGAAAATATATCGACCAGGAAATCGCGTTTTTTCTGCCCGAAAAAACAATTGTCGACACACTGATACAATAAACGGACTAAAATCTGTCTCTGAAAGCCTTGCGGGAATTCACTTCTGGCGCAAGCTCTGTTCAAATACCCGATCTGACAATTATCCAACAAACCTGTTCGAGTTTATAGCCCGGATGAGAGAAGTCACACCCTTTACATTCCTTTTGCATAAATCGGGCGTGTAGAGAGGAAGCATTTCGGGCTACTCAGATGTCTGTCGGTCCAGGAGGTTGCTTATCAGCACAAGGCTGTCGTCCCCCTGGTCATGCCATGAGTATTTGTCAGAGGCTTGCCACTGGAAGTAAAGGCCAAGCCCGCTGACCTACAGCCATAGTTTTATGCAACAGGTTTATGTCAGAAAGATTAACAGGAGATCGGGTCATCCCCGAGAGTTATAACCGGACAAGTGTCCTATGGGAGCAACCATGCAATTTATCGTAAAAAGCGGAGCGGTAGAGAAGCAGAAAACTGCCTGCCTGGTACTGGGCGTGCAGAAAAAACAGCTTACCGCCGCAGCAGCAGCCGTGAACGAAGCCAGCAAAGGTGCCATTGAAAGTATTCTTAAGCGCGGCGACCTCAAATATAAGGCAGGCCAGACCCTGTTGCTCCAGCATGTTCCGGAAATTGCCCCTGAGCGGGTTTTGCTCTGCGCAACGGGTGAAGGCAAGACAGCTCTGAAAGAAGCTGAGTTCATCAAAGTGGCCAAAGCAGTAGCGGCAGAACTGAAGTCCGCCTCCGCCAAAGAAGCACTGGTGGCACTGGACGACATCGATGTAGACGGTAAAGACCTGAACTGGAAAGTGCGTCATCTGGTAGAAGCCATTGTTTACGCGTTCTATCAGTTTGATGAATTCAAGAGCAAAAATGCCGACGCCCTGCCTCTGAAAAAAGTCACTTTCCTGGCGGAACGCAAACAGGCTGAGTCCCTAAAGCAAGCAATTGCTGAAGGACAGGCTATTGGTGAAGGCCGTAACCTTGCCAGAACCCTGGGTAACCTGCCAGGCAATGTTTGTCATCCAAGCTACCTGGCAGATCAGGCCAAAACTCTGGCCAAATCCCACGCCAAGATGACCGCCAAGATTCTCGGCGAAAAGCAGATGTCCGACCTGGGCATGCACTCCCTTTTGTCCGTGGGCCAGGGTTCTGATCAGGAATCCAAACTGATTCTGATGGACTATAAAGGCGGCAAGCGTGGTGAAAAGCCTATCGTTCTGCTGGGTAAAGGCATCACCTTTGACACCGGTGGTATTTCCCTGAAGCCTGGCGCGGCCATGGACGAAATGAAGTTTGATATGTGCGGTGCCGCCAGCATCTTTGGCGCCATGCAGACCATTCTGGCACTGGACCTGCCTATCAACGTGGTAGGTATGGTTGCAGCGGCTGAAAACATGCCCAGTGGCAATGCTTCTCGTCCGGGTGACATTGTCACTTCCATGTCCGGCCAGACCATTGAAATCCTGAATACCGATGCTGAAGGTCGACTGGTTCTGTGTGACGCCCTGACTTACGCTGAGCGCTACAAGCCAAAAGCAGTGATTGACGTGGCCACCCTGACCGGTGCCTGCATTATCGCTCTGGGCCATCACACCACAGGTCTTCTGAGTAACAATGATGAACTGACCGAAGAACTGCTGAAAGCCTCCAAAGACGCTTCCGACCAGGCATGGCAACTGCCAATGGGTGAAGAATACCAGGCACAGCTGGATTCCAACTTTGCCGATATGGCCAACATTGGTGGCCGTGGTGCGGGCACCATCACTGCCGCCTGCTTCCTGGCTCGCTTTACAGAAAGCTACCCATGGGCTCACCTGGACATCGCCGGAACCGCATGGACTTCCGGTAAAGCCAAAGGCGCGACCGGACGCCCTGTACCTATGCTGATTCAATACCTTTTGAACCAGCTCTAAACCTTTGATAGAGCGGGCCTGACCAGGCCCGTTCTGCTTTCCTGCATACAGAAGCCAGATTACGGACCTAATCGCAGCCAACAACCTTTCCACCAGAGCCATTTCCCATTACACTC
Source organism: Endozoicomonas arenosclerae (assembly GCF_001562015.1). Classification (GTDB taxonomy): domain Bacteria; phylum Pseudomonadota; class Gammaproteobacteria; order Pseudomonadales; family Endozoicomonadaceae; genus Endozoicomonas_A; species Endozoicomonas_A arenosclerae. Next base: position 16,823 of record NZ_LASA01000144.1, read on the forward strand.
AGCTTCATGTCCCGAGTAACCTTCTATTTACTGCAACAGCAGTCTGCACAAGCCGTTAAACAGTTCGCCTGTCGATTAACTGACAAAGCGTGGCGTAATGGCATGCCTGTTCATATTCATACGGAAAACGACATCCAGTGTGAAACTCTGGACCGACTGCTCTGGGAATGGCGTGAAGACAGCTTTCTCCCCCATGAGATCCTCAGCGAGAAATCATCCGGAGCACCGATTACATTGGGCTTCAAACCTCCTGAGGCACTTCACGACAACACACTGCTGATCAACCTTGCCAGCAGTATTCCGGATTTTTACCGACAATTTATCCGAACCTGCGAAATTGTTGACCAGAGCCCCGGTCCGGTCGAAATTCTTCGAGAGAAGTTCAAGGCTTATAAGGCTGACGGTATCAAACCGGAAACTCATCGTATTTAAATGGCAGAAACCTTTTAGCCAGGCGACAACGCCTGTAGCTAGGAAAACAGTATGAGTGAGAAGAAAACAGAAGGCCTGCTGGATGAACTGGAGAGGCTGAGAAGCCTTCTTAAAGAAGAGAAAAATCGCAACGATCACCTGAATCAGCACATCCCTGTACTGACTGATGTGGCTGATCAGGAAGAAACCAGACAAACCGTAGCCGTTCTGTCTGTAAAAGGCGACTATCAACAGAACAGCCTGCAAGAACCACCCACTCTGACCCCTGCTCAAAATCATGAGACCACTGAGTCAGAACTAAAAGCTCGACTTCGTAATCAGGCCAAACTGTTTATCCAGGAAATCATTGATGAAGAGTTGGTCAGGGTGGAAGCTCAGTTGAATCGTGAGCTGAATAATTATCTGGATCATCTTATGGACCAGATGCCAGAAAAGTTCTCAGAGTAAACACTGTCATTGGGCACCGCGCTTATGCTCCTGATATCTGCATAATCCGAATGGCTACTCCTATTAACACTGCTCTGACTGTTCCGTGTATACTACGCGGTTTAGATCAGAACCTGTCAGAATCCTGAAGTTATGGAAAAAACGTTTAACCCTCACGCGATTGAGCGCACCTGGTATCAGACCTGGGAAGAAAAAGGCTACTTTGCCCCCTCCGGCGAAGGCTCTCCTTACACCATCATGATTCCACCGCCCAATGTCACCGGCAGTCTGCACATGGGTCATGCTTTCCAGGACTCCATTATGGACGCCCTGATCCGCTATCAGCGCATGAAAGGCAGCAACACCCTCTGGCAGGTGGGTACTGACCACGCCGGTATCGCCACTCAAATGGTGGTAGAGCGCAAAGTTCAGGCAGAAGAAGGCAAGACTCGTCACGACTACGGACGTGAACCCTTTATCAGCAAAGTCTGGGAATGGAAAGAAGAGTCCGGCGACAACATTACTCGCCAGCTGCGACGCCTGGGTGCTTCTGTTGACTGGGAAAATGAACGTTTCACCATGGACCCTGGCTTCTATAAAGCGGTCATGGAAGTTTTCGTTCGCCTTTATAAAGACGACCTGATTTACCGTGGCAAGCGCCTGGTCAACTGGGACCCTAAACTCCACACAGCTATCTCTGATCTGGAAGTGGAAAACAAGGAGTCCAAGGGGCACATGTGGCACCTGCGCTATCCTCTGGCCGATGGCGAAAAGACCTCTGAAGGCAAAGACTACATTGTCGTTGCAACTACCCGTCCGGAAACCATGCTGGGTGACACCGGTGTGGCAGTAAACCCTGAAGATGAGCGTTACAAGGCCCTGATCGGCAAAGACATTGTTCTACCACTGGTCAATCGTCGTATTCCCATTGTGGCAGACGAACACGCCGACATGGATAAAGGCACAGGCTGTGTAAAAATCACACCTGCCCATGACTTCAACGATAATGAAGTTGGCAAGCGCTGCAACCTGCCCATGATCAATATCATGACCCTCAACGGTGACATCCGTGATCAGGGTGAAGCCTTTAATATTGATGGCACGCCCAATAATCAGGCCGAGATTCAAATTCCAGAGAAATATCAAGGTCTGGAGCGCTTTGCTGCTCGCAAGCAGATTGTTGCTGATTTTGATGAAGCCGGCCTGCTTGAAGAGATCAAGGATCACGAACTGACCGTTCCTTATGGCGACCGTTCCGGTGTTGTAATCGAACCCATGCTGACCGATCAGTGGTTTGTCCGCGCTGCACCTCTGGCCCAACCTGCCGTTGAAGCGGTGGAAGATGGTCGGATGCAATTCGTTCCCAAGCAATACGAAAACATGTTCTTCGCCTGGATGCGTGATATCCAGGACTGGTGTATCTCTCGCCAGCTCTGGTGGGGCCACCGAATTCCTGCCTGGTACGATAACGAAGGTAATACTTTCGTAGGTCGCAACGAGGAAGAAGTACGACAGGAATACAATATTGCCGACGACGTTGAGCTCAAGCAGGACGAAGATGTTCTGGATACCTGGTTCTCTTCAGCACTTTGGACCTTCGGCACCCTGGGTTGGCCAGAAAACACTGACCGCCTGAACATCCATCATCCTACTGACGTTCTGGTGACCGGCTTTGACATCATTTTCTTCTGGGTAGCCCGGATGATGATGATGACCATGCACTTCATCAAGGATGAAGACGGCAAGCCACAGGTACCTTTCAAGCATATTTACGTTCACGGTCTGATTCGTGATGAGAAAGGCGACAAGATGTCCAAGTCCAAGGGCAACGTCCTTGACCCTCTGGATATGATTGACGGCATCGGCCTGGAAGAACTGGTTCAAAAACGCACCGGTAATATGATGCAGCCGCAGCTGGCTGCCAAAATCGAGAAAAATACCCGTAAGGCATTCCCGGAAGGTATTTCTGCTCACGGCACCGACGCCCTGCGTTACACCCTTTACTCACTGGCCTCCACCGGTCGCGACATCAACTGGGATATGAAGCGACTGGAAGGCTATCGCAACTTCTGCAACAAGCTGTGGAACGCTGCCAACTACGTGCAGATGAACACCAAGGGCGAAGATTGTGGCCAGAACGGTGGTGAGGTTGAGCTGACCCTGGCAGATAACTGGATTATTTCCCGCCTGCAGCGTCTGGAAGCCCAAATTGCCAAAAACATGACCGACTTCCGTCTCGACCATGCTTCCCAGAACCTGTACGACTTTATCTGGAACGAATACTGCGCCTGGTATCTGGAACTGTCCAAGCCTGTTCTTTGGGATGAAGAGGCTTCTGCCGAACTCAAACGCGGCACTCGCCGGACACTGGTTCGCGTTCTGGAAACCATCTGCCGACTGATTCACCCCTTCATGCCCTTTATCTCTGAAGAAATCTGGCAGAACATCAAAGCCGAAGCGGGTATTGAAGGCGAAACCCTGATGCTGCAGAGCTATCCGACTCTGGACGAAAGCAAGCTGGACGAAACCGCTGAGCAGGACATCGAGTGGCTAAAAGGCTTCATCACCGGCATCCGTAATATTCGTGCTGAACTGAATATTGGCCCAAGCCGTGAACTGAATGTTCTGCTACGCAACCTTTCTTCTGACGACCAGCGCCGTCTTGATGAAAACACAGCCTTCCTGAAGTCGCTGGCGAAACTGACCGACATTCGTATTCTGGCCTCTGACGAGGAAGCCCCCATGTCCACCACACAGCTGGTTGGCAAGATGGAAGTTCTGGTACCTATGGCCGGACTGATCGACAAGGACAAGGAAGTAGCTCGTTTGAGCAAGGAAGTTGAACGCCTGAACAAAGAAGTTCAGCGCTTTGAAGGCAAATTGGCCAATGAGAAGTTCATCAGCAATGCCAAACCTGAAGTGGTTGAGAAGGAACGCGGCAAGCTGAAAGAAGCTCTGACTGCCAGAGAACGTCTGGATGAACAGCTCAAAGCTATTCAGGCACTATAAACCGGTAGACGCTCAGTTTATATTTTACTGAGTTCTGAAAATTAAGAAGGCCTGAGTACAAATAGCAGTCAGGCCTTTTTTAGTGATCTTTCATGATCAGGGAGCCGCTCCTTGCTCCCGCTGATATTCCTGTAATGCCTGACGAGCCGTATTGAGCCTTCTTGCCAAGTATCGTTCAGCCTCAAAATCCAGGTAAGCATCCAGAGTTCCAAACTCACCTATTTGATCCGGAGTCATCTCTTCAATGGTATTCACTGGCGCCTGAAACACTACGGGATCATTTAATGCCCCACTCTCAACCAGGCCATGGAAATCATCGTTAGTAAATTGTTCAAGACCCTGGTTATGTTGAAAGGTCTGAAGCTGCAAGAAGCTTTTGTAGGCCTTTAGCCCGTCACAAAGGTCATCGCCATTTTCAACACCGAGGTTTCTTATTAAATCCATTAACTGATCCATGAACACCCGCGCCAAATCACCTTCCGGGCTTATCTCATGAATAATGTGAAGTATCTCAACGATATTCTCATCGGTAACATCAATAGGTTCACCGGCAGCATTGGTCAAACCCTGAACATGCTCCATGATCAGGATCTGGGCATCATCATCCACCAGCTCATTAAACCCTCGAACCAAAGCCTCAAGATCCCCAGGATTGGCATCACCCTGCTTTTCGATAATGCGACGCTGCAAGTCCATCAATTGTTGACGAATCTGCTGAACGTTTGCGGCTTCTCCCTGCTGACGATAGGCAATCAGACCAACCAGCTTTTTACCACCCTGTTTGGTTACAGTGAACACAGCACCAAATACTGTTCCACCAATCGCGGCCAACGGAGTCAGTGCGATCAATGCAGGAGATGTAGAAGTCAGTGCCAGACCGGCACCAATGTATTTAAAGGGAGCAACAGGAACAATATTGAATGCATCAGATGCATTCAGCTTTCTATTTTGTGGGCGAAAGACATTCACCCCCTTAATAACGAGATAGCCCGGCAAGCCCACAACAGCCGCCACAGACTTACCAAAAGCCATGCCAACGGCCTTGCCCGCTTTATAGGAAAGCTCAGCAGGCATCATGGCACCCTTGATGGCACCATTCAGGGTTCCTTGGGCTATTGACTGTCCTGTTTCCAAAATACCGGCCATGAATCACTCCTTCGATTAAATCCCTTTCTGGCTCACTTCATACTGAATCAATTTTCACGGAAATTAACTGACAAGCCTGTCAGTATTACTGACCAAAACATCAGTCGTTATCTTTCCGGTATTGATCTCTGATCTGTTGAAGCCTGATCCACTCTTCTTCAGCCGCCAGCAACTCTGAAAACAGCTCGTCACCGACTATGGAATCCTCATCCATCTCTTCTTCGATTTCCTGAGTACTTTCTTCTATCCAGAAGAGCTCGAATCGATCTTCAAGCTGAAGTGTAAGCAAATTGGCACGCACAATTCTTGATTCATCATCAATCCTGATTACATCTTCCTCGCCCCACTCTGAAACAAACCGCTTCAGCCTTGAGAGCAAATTCGACCAAAAGCCTGAAAAGCTTACCCCTGCTGAATGCCTACCCTCTGGGATGGGTTCATGAGACTGATCAGAATCGTCAACCATAATGCGTCCTTACTGCCTGGTCTTATAGTCTGATTATAGAACCCTCTGCCCTATAGCCTACTGTCCAGAAATTGACAGTTTTCAGGTGTATTTTTCTAATTGAATGATTAACGAGCAAAGTGTTTGAGCTGAAAAGCACGAGAGAATCACAGGCGTCTGAACAAGAGCTGTAAAAATCAGGTAACTCTGAGGAATAAAGGTGGGATAGAGCATGGCCAGCCCCGGGAGGCTGACCATAAAAAGACAGGTAAAGGGATTATTTAATCTCCAGCACCTGCTCTTCGATTTTCTGCTTCCAGATTTGCGGTCCGGTTTTATGGACAGAATCACCAGTGTGATCCACAGCCACGGTAACCGGCATATCCTTAACTTCGAACTCGTAGATGGCTTCCATTCCCAGTTCTGGGAAGGCAACGACCTCCGCTTTCTTAACCGCTTGAGACACCAGATAAGCAGCGCCACCCACAGCAATCAGATAAACAGACTCGTTATCCCTGATGGCATCAATAGCTGCATCTCCACGCTCAGCCTTGCCAATCATACCGGCCAGACCGGTCTCTTCCAGCAGGGTTCGGGTAAACTTGTCCATACGCGTTGAAGTAGTAGGTCCAGCCGGGCCAACCACCTCATCACGAACCGGGTCAACAGGACCCACGTAATAGATGAAACGGCCTTTCAGATCCACTGGTAACTCTTCACCACGAGACATCATGTCAATCATGCGCTTATGAGCAGCATCACGTCCGGTCAGAATCTTACCTGACAGCAACACAGTATCGCCTGGCTTCCAGCTTTTGATCTCTTCTTTGCTGATGTCATCTACATTGACCTTGCGAACCCCTTCACTCAAATCCAGAGCCACTTCAGGGTAATCATCCAGACTTGGTGCTTCCTGAATAACAGGACCACTGCCATCCAGAACAAAATGCGCATGTCGTGTAGCGGCACAGTTTGGAATCATGGCAACCGGCAGTGATGCAGCATGGGTTGGGTAATCCTTGATCTTGATATCAAGCACAGTAGTCAGACCACCCAGACCCTGGGCACCGATGCCCAGACTGTTAACCGCATCCATGATTTCAAGACGTAGTTCTTCAACACGATTGCTCGGACCACGTTCTCTGAGTTCATGGATATCAATAGGATCCATCAGGGATTCCTTGGCCAGCACCATGGCTTTTTCTGCGGTGCCGCCAATACCAATACCCAGCATACCCGGTGGGCACCAGCCAGCTCCCATAGTAGGAACGGTCTTCTTGACCCACTCGACAATATCATCAGACGGGTTCAGCATAGCCAGCTTGGATTTATTCTCGGAACCACCGCCTTTAGCGGCTACCTGGATGTCAACGGTATCGCCAGGTACCAGTGTCATATGAATAACTGCTGGTGTGTTGTCTTTAGTGTTTTTGCGAGCGCCGGCGGGATCTTCCAGAACCGAAGCACGCAAAACATTTTCAGGATGAGTGTAAGCACGGCGAACACCTTCATTCACCATATCTTCAACACTTCGATCACTTTCGAAGCGGACATTCATACCGATCTTCAGGAACACGGTCACAATACCGGTATCCTGACAAATGGGTCGCTTACCCATAGCGCACATTCTGGAGTTAATCAGAATCTGGGCCATAGCGTCTTTAGCCGCCTTGGACGGCTCTTTCTTCCACGCATCATGAACAGCGTGGATAAAATCCAGCGGATGATAGCAGGAGATAAATTGCAGAGCGTCAGCTACGCTCTCAACCAGATCCTCTTCACGAATAAGTGTCATTACGCTCCCCAACTCCCATGATCGGTCAAGCTTTGCGATCTTCAAACAATACAGATCTCTGAAGAACAGCCTTCAGGACCCTGGCCAGCTACCCGGCTCTGTTTTTCGGTTCTGGTGTTTGGCTGAAATACTCGCCACACAGATCAGAACATCAATGAAGAACCCTTTGAAACCCGACTGTTTTGGCGGTTTCCTTTGGGCTTCCCCTCCTCATTAGCCCGGCAAGTATATCAATGCTTTGCATTAGAAACAGCCGTGAGCAAAGAAAAACATTTTACGCCATCCTCAAACAGAAACATTGACCCAAGTAAGTAAAAGATTTTTCACAATAGACATTGATTGACAACAGGATCTTTCATTTTTTATCGCAGATGGCCGAAACAAAACGACAGACATTGCTTAGCAAAGTCGCTTCAGTGAGTAATCAGCACAGTCTTCCAGCTGAATGGAAGAACACTACAAGCATTTCCATAATAAAAATCACCAAGGTAAGATACCGCCATGCCTGTTATCACACTGTCTAACCGGTCTTATCCGGTCAATAAAGACAAACGACTGCTGGACTCACTGCTGGAAAATGGAGAAAAAATACCTTTCTCCTGCCGTTCAGGTATTTGTCACGCCTGCCTGCTGAAAGCCGACAGAGGTCAACCTCCTGTAAATAGTCAAACACACTTGAGCAGAGAGAGAGTTCGTGAAGGTTACTTTCTGGCTTGCCAATGCCTTCCGGAACAGGATATGACGGTGTCCCTCCCCACCAGGGAGCACACCCAAGCCATCATTACTGCAAAGCATCTCATTAGCCCTACGGTTGTGAGCCTGGAGCTGGCTGCACGCCATCCTATGGACTACTTTCCTGGACAGCATGTCAGAATAGACACAGGTCTTGAGCTGACAAAAGAATGCTATCTGGCCTCTGTGCCATCACAGGATCGATCCATGGTCATCCATGTCCAGCGCAAGGTTGCAGACCCCTTCAGCATCTGGGCCCACGATTCTACCGCAGTCGGTCAAAAAGTCAGCATCAGCAGCCCCCGTGGGCTGAATCTTTGTGGAAATCTGCTAGACACACCGGATCAAATACTTATCGCCCAGGAAGGATCACTGGCTCCCCTGCTGGCTTACGCCCGATCCAGAGTTCACGCGACCAGCAACCCTCAAGCACTTAAAATACACCTTTTTCAGGAAGCCTCTTCCAGTCATGATCATTATTGCCTTGATCTGCTTACCGCCCTGGCGGAATCGGATCACTTCGATTTCACATTAACTACTGGTCGTCAGGATTACACGTCATGGTTAGAGAAACAGATCAATAGCACGTCCCCCGTCAGAGTGATTTGTGCTGGCGACACCCAGTTCAGCAATCCAATTCATCATTACTGCTCAAAAAAGACCCATATAGAGTGCATTGTCCTCAGTGCTGAGTTTTCCTGAAGGACTGTGTTTGAAACCAACTCCATTCTGATGGTCTTTTTCTTTCGCAAGCCAAGGGAATCCTGTTAGTCTAAAGTCATGAATCTGGCCCTGTAATCAAGATTAAAAAGGTGGAAACGGAAGTATGAGTATGCAAGATCAGGTCAGTAACAAACTGACGACGGCTCTGGACCTGGAGCACTTTGAAATTCTCAATGAAAGCCATATGCATAACGTTCCGCCTGGCTCTGAATCACACTTCAAGGTCGTACTCGTAAGCAAAGAGTTTGAAGACAAAATGCCAGTGAAGCGTCACCAGCTGATTTACAAGATTCTGTCTGATGAAATGCAGGGTGGGATTCATGCTCTGGCTCTACACACATATACCCCCAATGAGTGGCAGGAGCGTCAGGGACAAGCACCAGACAGCCCTGATTGCAAAGGTGGCAGCAAGCACTGACTCGGACGAGTAACATCAAAACCGTAAAACAACGGAGATCCCCTGAAAGTGTGTGGCGGTGTGCAGTTTGATCTGGATGGACAAACCATCAAAACCTATTTCCCCAATCCCAAGGCACGCCTTCCGGTACTGACCCGCCAGGGTCAGCAGGTTCTGGTTCCCTGGGGCCGCCGCGAGAGCCAGATCGGAAACACCCCTCAGGGCGGCTGGGCAAGACTGGAATCAATAAAGAGTGGTAATTGGCGCCGTTTCAATCCACGCCCGGTCAAAATCAGCGTGGACGCTTTTATGGAAAAAGATGAAGCTGGCGAAAGTCACTGGTTTATGCTGGAAAACCAGCAGTTTATCCAGGGTTTGATTGCCACCGACGGCCCGTTCACCCGACTCTATGTGGTCACAGAAGAAAACGAACAGAGCTGTCATAAAAGCCATCGTTGGCCCAGAGTTATGGACGCTCCAGCCCCTATACGCACCTCATCCGGCGGACTCTTTTAATAAAGCGTCTAACCTGCTGCTCTTCTGTCATACTCTACAGTCAGAATGAGTCTGTTATGGCTGGCGACCTCAGGGAAGCTGGCAAACTCAATCTATCGATCCTTATAAAGACTCCTGAAAAAATGACTGGCCAAAGGGGTGAAGTTGGTAGACACTCCGCCCTAAATTAATGCAACCCCCTTAACTCATAAATGACTAGCACCATGACAGCCTATAAAAAGATACGCCGACTTCTGGCATTGCCTTTTATTGCACTCACAGCCCTGCTTCTGACTGCATGTTCCACTCAGCAGAAGATCGATACCGAAGAGCAACCTTACAGCGGTTATCTGGAGCACTATGAGAAACTGACTGCCTTTGATGACGACACGGCCATGCGCTGGGTCAGTGGTGATCTGAAAAAATACAAAAAGGTTTATGTAGAGCCTGTCCAACTCTTCCCTAATTACAACGCCACAAATGATGCCCAAAAAGAAGTTGCCACCAAGGTGGCAGATTACCTGAACAATGGTTTCAAAGAAGGCCTGAGAAAGCGCGGCATGCTGGCAGACAAGCCTGGTCCGGGTGTTCTGGTCATTCAACCGGCCATCACAGGTATTGTGTCTGAAATGAAAGATCTGAGGCCAAGACAGTTTGTATTGCCGGTGGCTGTTGCAAGAACCCTGATCAAAACAGCAACAGACCGTCTGGATTACATCGTGGCACTCTATCTTGAGGTTCAGATGAGAGATGGTGGGACTGGCAAGCTGGAAGGCGAAATTCTGAGAAAGGGTATCGACAAACAGTCAGACAACGATGAAATCACCAGGGAAGATGTAAAAGCTGTTCTGGATGACTGGCTGGAATTTTACAATCACGGTCTGGATGTTATGACCGGTAAAGAACAATAACTTTCAGAACCTCAGGCTGTCACATCATTTGACAGCCTGAATTCCAAGCCTCAGGAAACAGAGGTGTGCAGGCCACACTCTCGATTGCCGATCACTTTGGTCGGATCGTAATAATCTTCCTCGATGGGAAGGTCATTCATCACCAGGTACTCTTCTACATCCAGTTCAGTCCAGTTCAACAAAGGCGCGACCCGGTAATAACCCTCTTTGGTCTTGCTGACCACTTCAAGTCCCTGCCTGAAAGCCGTCTGATCTTTACGGATCGCAGTCAACCAGAAGTCTGGCGCAAAAGTTTGCATCGCCCTGCCAAAAGGTTCCAGCTTAACCTGACGGGTAAACTCATCGTGCTCAGGTGTATCCACCTCAGGCACGCCCCCCATAATGGCATCACGGTAGGCACGACTGTATTCCGGGTGATAGACCTGAATATTCAATTCAAGCTTTTGAATCAGATCGCGGGCAAAACGATAAGTCGCCTCGGTGCCATACCCGGAATCAATCCAGATGACAGGCAGGTCCGGCTGAACACGGGTGGCCATATGCAAAATGGCAGCTTCATGGGGACCAAAGTTGGTGGTAACAACGGGCTTCCCGGCTTTCTGCAAAGTCCAGCGGATAATTTCTTGTGGCGAGAGCTCGGCCAGCTCCCCGTTAATAGTCTCCAGATCCATTGATATTCCCCGAAACGTTTCTTATTCAGCCCGGAAAGGCTGGTTTAGGCAGAACTATAGGTGATGAGAGACCATAGAAGCAATGCAGTAGCTAGAACATATCTTTCTTTGCAAATAGTCAGTTGGACTAATGACCTAAATGTAACAATGAACTTTAGAACATCTTAAGGGTCTTAATTTAAGCAACTGTCAATCCATGGAATAGGAGAAGATGTATGCAAGCAAAACCTTTCACAAAACAGTTATCTGGCATTGTATTCATCTGTTTGCTGCAAATCTCTTTCTCTGTGCTTGCAGACCAGGAACCCACAGCCCCCCCTCTTGAAGAAGCTTTTAGCGAATACTTAGATAAAACCAGAGTCTATTCCCGAAGCAAAACCGGACAAACAGAACAAAGGATTAAGAAACGAGCTAAAAATGCTTTTATATCTTATCTGGACAATCATGCCTATACAGATTCCTGCCCCTCCGCTTCAATGTTGGGATTTCAGTTTTTTGTACATGAATACATCAAGCCCTTCTATGCAGAAACCTTAGTAGCCATCGAGAAGCAGAGTGACTTCGAGCAAGCAGATGCCATGAAACTACGAGCAGAAAAGAAAATTGCATCGTGGAGTGTAAAATATTTCTATAAGAAAATGATTGTTCTACAAGGGCTTGATCAAACAGATAACAGCATTCAACAATCAAAATCTCTTTCACAAGCTGAAGCAGCAAGCCATTTAACAGCCTATCTCACACATTATAATGAAAACGCTGGCAACCCAACTTACCGTGACTTCTACGCACACAAAGGCCATTACAAACAAGCCATCATGGACCAATTTCGATCCGGGGCTTTCCCAGAAACCCTGAGATTCAATTTGACGGCACTACAAAATGGGGCAGAAGCTGATTCAGAGACCTCTGATTTGAAGTAAATGATCCACGTTCTTAGAACGTGGTTTTGCTTTATGCCCCCCCTATAAGGGGGCTGAAACCGCCAGCCTTCAGAGAAGGCTGGTGAGAGTTGCCCCAAGATTGCAGATTATTTCCTGAAATCTATCTCCTGCTGGAGACGTTCTTTCTTTTCTTGGTACTTCACATATTTACGGATCATTTCTGCATCTACTCCGACAGTATCGACACAGTAGCCTTTTGACCAAAAGTGATTACCC
>NZ_LASA01000145.1 GCF_001562015.1 Endozoicomonas arenosclerae
TACCGTTACGAAGATATGATGACGCCCTATGAAAAGTTTGTTTCTCTGCAAGATGCCCAGCAATACTTGAAGAGCGGAGTCACCCTGAAAAGTTTGGAGGCGAAAGCGCATGTCATGACCGATAATGAAGCGGCACGAAGGCTTCAAAACGCCAGAGAGAACTTACTAACAGTCATCTATGAACGACCAGCCTGAGGCCGGAGTCATGCACTCTTCTTCAGGCTCATTTTTCAATTGGAAAATACTCACTGACCGCCATAACAGGCACCAGTCGCTGCCACCAGGTCGCTCCAATGGTTTTTGGAATAATCTCGGATAGCAACAGAATCAGCAGTGTCAGTACTGCCGAGAAAACACCCAGGTAGGCATCACCAAACACTTTTGTAGCCTGAGCACCCGCTCCCGCTGCACCAATAGTATGAGCAATGGTGTTCAGGGTCAGAATCGCGGCCAGAGGCCTGTCGATACTGTCGTGCATTGAACGAACAAGCGGAGCCCAACGACTGCCCTTTTGCTCAAGGCTGACGACATAAGCAGGTGAAATACTGAGAAGAACGGCTTCAAAAACCGAGCAGAGGAAAGAGACGCCAAGGGCGACAAGAACATACGCAACGAGCGTAACCACTTAAGACTCCGATAGATAAACACAGGCGTATATTCTACAGACATTAACTGTCTGAATACGATACGAAATGAACAAAATTTACAAAGTATTGATACTGGATTCAGAGGGGATTTATGCGGAGTGAATATGGTCGGGGTAGAGAGATTCGAACTCCCGACATCCTGCTCCCAAAGCAGGCGCGCTACCAGACTGCGCTATACCCCGATGTATCTTGTATCCAGAAGCCATGATGCTTCTGTTGAAAAGTGGTCGGGGTAGAGAGATTCGAACTCCCGACATCCTGCTCCCAAAGCAGGCGCGCTACCAGACTGCGCTATACCCCGATGTATCTTGTATCCAGAAGCCATAATGCTTCTGTTGAAAAGTGGTCGGGGTAGAGAGATTCGAACTCCCGACATCCTGCTCCCAAAGCAGGCGCGCTACCAGACTGCGCTATACCCCGATGTATCTTGTATCCAAAAGCCATGATGCTTCTGTTGGAAAGTGGTCGGGGTAGAGAGATTCGAACTCCCGACATCCTGCTCCCAAAGCAGGCGCGCTACCAGACTGCGCTATACCCCGTCTTTCCCGGTGACTGGCTCTGCTGCCCTCGTCACGGAACGGCGGCTAATCTACCAAAATGATTCGGCTTTGACAAAAGTATTTGCCACATAGCTATAAGTGGATAAAAAATAGCCACATTCGTATTAGCTCAGCGCCTGCATGCTTTACGCTGGTATTAAAGTCATGGATCACTCAAACAATTTAATGGGTATGAAAGCAGGAACCTGCGCTCTCCGGATTCTGGTCTAACCTTTTCAGGGTTTTCAGCGTGAATTTCCTTCGCTCTGCCCAGGACTCTGACCATGAAGTATCTTCAGACTCTCTCCCTGACTTCCGCTTTAACCGTTGCTGCCACAGTAGCCCCTGCAGCGGATTACTCGGATGATATTCACAAGAACGACTATAAATGGCTGCAGTTTAATCTGATGTATGCCTACAAAGAGCTTCCGAGACCCAAGGATGCCAACTCCGGTCATGACTATCTTGAGATGGAGTTTGGAGGGAGATCCGGATTTTTTGACCTCTATGGCTATGTGGACATCTTTAACCTGACCAACAGTGATAACAGTGACAAGAAAGGCTCTTCAAAAACTTTTGTGAAGCTCCAGCCGCGATTTTCTCTGGATGCTATCTTCGGGAAGGATTTTTCCTTTGGTCCGGTTCAGGAGCTCTACTTTTCAACCCTCTTTAATTGGGGTGGCGGAGGCGCGAACTACACCGATTCACAGGGAAAGGTAGTGGAGAGCATAGACGTCAACAATTCCTTCTGGGGTATTGGTGCTGATGTCATGGTGCCCTGGTTTGGCAAGGTAGGCGTCAACCTCTATGGGCTTTACGAGCTGAACAATAAAGCCTGGAACGGGTATCAGATCTCAACCAACTGGTTTAAACCCTTCATCCACTTTGAAAACAATAGCTTTATTGCCTATCAGGGTTACATTGATTACCAGTTTGGTGCCAAAGATACATTCAAGGGAAATGAACAGGCTACCAGTGGTGGCGTAATGTTTAACGGCTTTTACTGGCATTCTGAACGCTGGGCGGCAGGCTACGGATTCAAACTGTATAAAGATGTCTACCTGATCAAAGATTCCAAAAAACTCGAGTCCACAGGCATCAGTCATTACGTTGCTGTCACTTATAAATTCTAATCTCACTCCTTTTTCTGAAACTGAATGTCATTCCATTCAGTTTCAGAAATTTATCCCCCCTTCTGCTCAACGCCCAGTCTCCTGATACCAGGGGCCTCTCTGGAAAATAAGGCAAAAAACTTAAAAATAACTATAAAAAACAATATTTTACCTTTTGTCATCAGAGTGTCACTATGGCTAAAAAAGTACGCTCAGGTTGATCCCAACTCCAATAAACTAATTCCGTATAAACAGCGAATCATGAGCGACAGAGATCGTCTTTCATCTTCCTTGGAGATGGCAGACTTTTCAAAAAACGCATTTCCGGGATAGAAATCAAGCACAACCCAGGAGGCAGCAGGCTTGACGGGACTTAAGCCTTTATTCAGATGCCTGACCATCTGAAGGCCTCTTCCAAAATGAATAAAACAGTATGAATATCAATAAATATAAGCTCATACTCTCCTCACTGTTAGTGAGCCTGGGTCTGCTTTCAACCCCTTCGGCACAATCCGATGTCATATTGCATGCCTTCAACTGGAAGTATTCTGAAGTCGCGGACAGGGCCGAAGAGATTTCTGAGCTCGGCTACTCGGTGGTACTGGTATCTCCTCCCCTGAGAAGTACCGGTGACCAATGGTGGGCAAGATATCAGCCGCAGGATTATCGAGTACTGGACAACCCCCTGGGCAATAAAGCGGATTTTGTCCGGATGATAGACCAGCTCAAACAGCGCAATGTCAGGGTATACGCCGATATTGTACTGAATCATATGGCCAATGAAGCAGCCATTCGCAGCGACCTGAATTACCCGGGTCAAAAAGTACTCTCTGAGTATCAAGCTAACCCTGAGGCCACTGCAGCCAATCGCCTGTTTGGAAAAACCGGTGTTAACCTGTTCTCTGCCAGCGACTTCCACAGCCCAGGCTGCATTACCGACTACAACGACGTATGGCAGGTACAACACCTGCGTCTTTGCGGTCCCGACGGCGACTCCGGCCTGCCTGATCTGAATGACAACAGCTGGGTCATTTCCCAGCAAAGAAGCTACCTGAACGCTTTAAAAGATCTGGGCGTCAAAGGATTTAGGGTTGATGCCGCAAAACACATGACCAATCATCACATCAATGCCGTATTCACAACCTCGATAAAATCAGGGATGCATGTGTTTGGAGAAATCATTACCTCTGGTGGTGCAGGCACACGGGAATACGACGCATTTCTTACACCTTATTTGCGGGGTACAGGTCATGGAGCCTATGATTTCCCTCTGTTTGCCACATTGCGGAAAGCCTTCGCCTTTAATGGCAGCCTGAAACAACTGGTCGATCCTCTGGCCTTCGGTCAGGCCCTTCAGAATGACAAAGCCATTACTTTTACCGTGACCCATGACATTCCCAATAATGAAGGTTTTCGAAACCTGATCATGAATGAGAAGGATGAACAGCTGGCCTACGCCTACCTGCTAGGCAGGGATGGTGGCTCACCATTGGTGTATTCCGATCATAACGAGAGTAATGACAACAACCGCTGGGTAGACGCTCATAAGAAAAGTAATCTGCCAGAAATGATCCGTTTCCATAACGCTACCCGTGGTGAAGCTATGCAGATCATTGGTGCAACCGATTGCCTGATTATTTTCAAACGGGGCAAGAAAGGCGTAGTGGCAATTAATAAATGTGACCAGGGCTCAAACTACTGGGTTGATACCCAACATTATGAATTGAACTGGTTTAAAGACTATAAAGACGTGATCAGCGGTGATGTCAGGAATATTTCCAGTCGCTGGCATGACTTCTATGTTCCTGCCCGGTCCGCTCGTCTGTGGCTTGAGCAATAATCATTCTGAGCCTCCCTGCTAAACACAGGGAGGCCTTTGAAAAGCTACCATAGCCTTCTATCCCTTCATCCTTTTTCTTTTCGCCAAACGCCCGGATTTAAGCTTCACAAATTTCATCACCACTGAATTCCAGTAATCCCTGGGGAAACAGAACCTCTTCAACTAACTTTCCCCACCTGAAGACTTTTACGGTAATACGGGCATTCATGGATTTCATAACAGGCTTGGGAGCTCCTAGAATTTCCATAGAAGGCATGGTTGAACGGTAAAAGCTGGCAGGGTCAGCCTCGGCGTCAACTTCAACTTTTTTACCTGGCTTTTTGATCTCAATGTTAAAATAGCCCCGACAGGCATCAGACTCTTTGCGGGCGCTCAGCCCCACTACGGAAGGCCGGATAAGAATATCCTCCTGTTCTGACAGAAAACGACCAACCCACATTTCCAGAGGGAACGTTTGAGGATAACCTCCAGTCATCATCAATTGTGCTTCTGGCAGAAAGCCTCCGATGAAAACAAAGCCCTGACTTTTGTACTCCTCATACCAGCCTTTATCGAGATAAGTCACCGCTGTGCCAGCATGCTCAATATCACTCATAGTGAATTGATATCGGGTCTCAGTCCCCATGGTGTAAACAAAGTAATCTGTCTTCAGTCCTGGTAAATCACCGATCAAACCAAAGGGGTTACGCCCGGGATTTCGGCCACTCCAGTAATGTCTGTGATCACCGGTGAATTTCATATCAAAGAGAAAATCATTTGTGGCCAGCCTGACACTTTCCTGATCAACCCTGATGACATCTGGCACTTCGAACAAAAAGTCTCCAGTACTGCCATCGCCCTGAAGATTCACTTCCTCATAGAAATAATCAAAGACCTTTTTCGTACCACCAACAGGCGCATAAGCAAAATGCAAATAGGCTTTTTCTTTCTGATTGCTGGCATCTGCAGTCAGATAAGTCTGCACACTGATTTTGAAATACCCCACACTGGGATCATTGATGTAGTAAAACCATTGTTCACTCCAGGGTTTGCTATTGGGCTCATGTGGACGAATATCCGTAAGTTCTGTTGCATGGGCTGGAAATACAAAAACCAACAAAAGCCCGATAACTCGTAATAATCTCATTGCGCATCCTTTCCTGAGATATAAGTTGGAAAATCCCACTATGCTTCATGGCAGCCCTTCAACCAGTGCCACCATGAAACATTCAGAGATCAGCGACAGATTCGGGCATCAGTGAAATACAGACCTGGCTGACAGCTCTTTCCGGACTCACAGTGTTCATCAGCCTCGCAATAACACTCACCCCGGGCATTACAACCTGGAGTCAGATAGTCATCCAGAGAGACTTCGCCGCTGACTCTTTCCCAGAACGGGTTAGTAAAGACGTTGTAGGGGTCCAGCTCATTCTTGGCCTGCAGAAAGTTCTGCCAGTTATCGAATCGTGAAGGCATATTTTCAAAAATGGCGACCGAGTTCTTACCCCAGTGAGGACGAGCCCCATACTTGCGAAGGGACATCTGCTCAATCTCAAGATTCACAAAGTAGTTCTTGGGCTCTTTTTCCCCTCTTTTTCGCAGGGTGTACTCGATACCAACGAACGCAGTTTCTCTGTCCGCGCTCATACCCAGGTAACTCTTGGATGACTTTCCGAATCTGAAGTAAATACCATTCAATGGGAAGCAGGTTTTGGGATGCTCATCAACAATCCTGCGCACATCACGAATCCAGTCGGGCAGGCGTTCGATATCAATGGCCACTTCCTGGAGAGCAATGGGTAGACGATCCCAGATACAGCTGTCAGGGTCCTTGCACTTGAAATACTGCATCTGATCAGAGAAGCCAACAGGCTCATTTTTGATTCTTTTTCCGGTATTGATATCACGAAAATAGGACTTCGAACGGCTCGAATAACGGGCAAAAGCAGCCAGACACTGAACTGCGCTTCCAGGCAATTCATGAGCAGCATTGAACAACAGACCAAAGAAGAACTCTTCAGCATCGGACACATCAGCCTGGGCATTATAGGCATTACCTGGTGTATCCAGAGGAACCGGATTATAGAGCGTGGTCGTATATCGGCCTAAACCGGGAAACCAGGCAATGTTAGCTGAATAATTGTTTCGGGCAATATCCAGGACGACTTCTTCCAGGTTGGAGTCGTTACGATAACCTTCAACATCAGCCCTGATTTTAAAAGCATCCTCCAGTTGCAGTGTCACTTCAACCACCACGCCAAGTACGCCCAGATTAACCCTTGCAGCATCCAGAAGATCACCTGATAAAACTCTGACATCTCCTTTGCCATCCACCAGCTTTATCCCGGTGACATAATCCGCCAGCATATTGCTGGGCTTCTGCAATGTTGAACCGTGGGTGCCGCTTCCCAGCATGCCACCAATGGTGAATGTAGCCAGCTCCGTCACCATGTTCACGGCCAGGCCCTGAGGTCTCAGATAGTCATTCAGATCGTTAAAGCGCATTCCCGCCTGAACAGTCACCTGCTTTTTGGCTTTATCCAGATGGGTTACCTGATTCATGTTTTTCAGGGTAATTTGAACCTGCCCATCACCGGCACAAGCGGCATCAATCTGACTGGCAAATTTGCGATTACCCGTCATGACTTTCTTGTCATGAGACAGGGCATCAGAGACTACAGTCTGGACTTCTTCAATGGTTGAGGGATCATAAATCTCACCGGGATGGCAGGTATAAGTCCCCTGATAATTGGATATCGTTCTCTCCTGCTCACTGGATTGCAGGACAAAACCCGTACCCAGGGCAGACCCCAATAAAACTGTTAACAGTGCCCACTTCGTCTTTCTCATTATTTTTTTCCTTGCTGTTGAGAAATGCATGTCAGGACCGAATTCATGAGTACTTCCTTACTCACAAACATTTTTTATTAACCAAAACGGGGGAGAATCTCCTGCTCCAGAACTGTTCTGACCTGACTTCGATGCATGTCCAGTCTTGAACGGAAGAAATCAGACACATTTGCCTTATATCTGTCGGAAGGTCTGGGACCTATCTGCGGCACCCAGAGTGCATGATTGGTAGTACCAAAATTAAGATCGGCACTGCCCAGAATAGCGATGGGTCCCTGATCCAGATTACCGGCATCAAACACCCAGATTTCTTTGCCATTGCCGGTATTCTGTGTTGGATATTTACGCACAACTGCCGTAAAGATATAGCCATCGTCCTGAGCCGTAGAACCGTGTCTGGCCATAAACTGAGGGGTTCTCATGACACAATCTTCAGGGAACTGATAGACGTCAGTCACCTTCATACGATTACAATCGAGATGAATAAGAGCAGAAGGCTGATCAAAGTCAGGGAGACTCTGATTGTTATAGAATCGATTGGGGTAATCCTCATAAGCATCGGCTACCCGCTTGACTACATGACCGGCTCTATACCCGACTGCTGCCCAATAGATGTGTTCAAACGTTTCCGGAAACTGGAAGTGTCCACGATAGGCGGGGTCATTCATATCCCAGAACAGCTGGTCATCCCGGATCAGTCTGAAGTCATCCCGGATCTCTCTGGCCCCCTCTGGCAAGACCTGAATTCTAGCCCTTATCAGCCCTCCTGCATCAACGGGCGCAGCCGGATAACCTGCAATCGTTTTTTTAACCCGCCCCCCAAAGTGCAGTTTGTCCCAGAAGTACTGGGCCTCTGACTTATCCATAGCCCCCAGGTATTGACCATAGAGCGTGATTTCATTGTCATGATCATCGTAATTGCACATGGTATCAGAGGTATCAAAGTCCAACTCCAGATAATCAGCCATGACTGTGTCTTTCCCTTCAATCAGGTCTTTCTTTCTAATAATCCAGATCGGTGTTCGATGCTTTTGCGCGTCAACAGAACGAATGCCAATCATCCGCAGAGGTTCAACTTGAGCAGCCGTTTCAAAAACAAGAATATGATTGCGGGTTACTCCCAGAGAGTGAGCTGTCGCTTTAATAAAAGCCGCTTTGCCATCACGACCAATAACGTTCCAGCCTTTCAAAGGACCTTCTTTATCCCACTTAAGGAGTCGTATAAATCCATGCCTTACCCCTAGACTTGAAATATTCCCGCCATAATTAATGGTAAAACAATCATTGGATTCAAGATCAAAGTATGGGTGACCTGTCGTTCTTACTTGTGGAAATAACCATTTATCGGGCGTCAGGGTATTCATCCAGGATGGAAGACTGCTTTCCCATTCTTCGTAATGACCAATAGGCGTTACCAAATCAAGACTGACGCCATCAAACTCATAGGGAACCCCTCCCTCATAACTCAAGGCAAATCGATTATCTCCAAGGTAATTAGGGGCGGTATTGCAATAATCAGCAAAACCCATACTGGGACTGTAGTAGGTTAACCCACCTAATAAACGGAAGCGATCTGCCCAGTAATCAACACGGTCCTGCATCAAGGCCGCAGGGGTATCAATCATCTTTCGGGTGAAAGAAACACTTTGATTGTTAAAATCAAAACGAACCAATGCTCCTCGCCCATTTGGGCTCAAATGTCCGGGCTCAAGAGAAATGCCTTCAGCCATAAATACATGACCAAAGATATCTGGCGGCAGTTGTCCGTATAATAAATCCAGCTTTCCTGAGGAAGGTTCCATACTCGCTTGCATGATCTGGACAGGAAAAGAAGAACTTTCACTGGCATGAACCAGGTTGGCTGCCGGTATCAATGCAGTACCTGCAACCCCTTTTAGAAATGATCTGCGATCCATAATTAATTACGCTCAATCCAATCAGTAGATTTAAAAAGATCACGCCCTGAGGCTAAATCAAACGTAAAGACCGAAGAATAACCGGAATTAAGCCAAAAGCCTTATTCTACACACTGATTTACAACTGCTCCGATACTTTTAACTCCACATATAAAACCTGCTCAACAATAT
>NZ_LASA01000146.1 GCF_001562015.1 Endozoicomonas arenosclerae
ATACATATCCTCCTAAATAGTCACATTCATTTTTCTCTGAATTGAAAAATGAATCAGTATTAACAAACAATGGAACCTTGTTAGCAACCCCTTGCTGCATTAATTCGATTGGTAACCTCACATTAGAGTCAAAAACCTCAAAATTATTTTCATTATTTCTTCCATAACATGTAGCTGCATGTATGATGGCAATAAAATCTTTATTCGTATAAAAGACTTTTTCTAAACCATCTTCTGCATAATAAAAGAATAAATCACTAGCTATATCTTTTATCCGATCTAACGATGAACTCTGTCTAATTAGCACATGAACTTCATAACCAGCTTCTACTAACATGTTTGCAAGATGGCTGCCTAGAAAACCCGTAGCACCCGTCAACAATATCTTCATAGTAAATTGTAAAAGGGACTATAAGCCCCTTTTACTCTATCTCCGGAATTATTTGAATTGTGCAGCAAACAGTCTAAAGCTACTATGCACATGATCCAGCATTTCATCCGTCAAACCATGATGACACGCTAACAGCACCCCCCCACGCATTACATGATCAGACACCGGATAGCCTTCAGTAGCCTTTTTCATTTCTATATCTTTAAAGCCAGGTTGACGAGTAATATTACCGGTGAAGACCACACGAGTCTGAATATTACGTTTCTCAAGAAATATTTGCATTTCTCTGCGTGTGAAAGGTGCCCCTTCACGAATGGTTAGCGGAAATGCTAGCCAACCAGTTCGAGACTCTGTCGTTTGCTTTGGCAAGATAAACCAGTCTTCATACTGTGCAAAGAAATCATACTGTTTCTGGTAGAACTCTTCACGGGCTTTTATGTTGCCTTCCAGCTTATCAAATTGTACTAATGCAAAGGCTGCACTGATTTCAGAAGGTTCTAATTGATAACCCACCGTTTCGAATACAAACTTGGCATCGTAGTCAATACCGTCAACCTTTACATTGAACCGATTCTCAATGGCTTCACTTTCAACAAACAGGGATGAGCTACGACCCCATGAACGAAGCAGCCTGGCTTTTGCGGCCATAGCATCGTCCTTAACACACAACATACCGCCATTGCCTGCGCCATTGATAACGTGAGAGCCATAAAAACTGGTAATACTGATGTCTGAATAATGGCCGCTAGAACGCTGTTGTAAAGTACCACCCAGTGTATCTGCACTGTCTTCAATAATTTTCAGATCATGCTTCCTGCATATTTCTACAATACTATCCCAGTCACAGATATTACCGATCAGGTTTGGAATACAAACCGCACTGGTTTTCTCTGTAATCATCGCTTCAATTTTTTCAGGATCAATGCAATAGGTGCCTTCTTCAACATCTACAAATGCAGGTATCAGGTCGTTCTTTACCAGGCAGCCAACGGTTGTAGCAAAGGTCAATGCCGGGGTAATCACTTCACTGCCTTTAGGAAGGTCCAGTACTTCTACTGCCACAAACAGTGCGGAAGAACCTGAGTTCACCATAATACCGTGGGGCTTATCAAAGGTGGCTGCAACCTTTTCTTCAAACTCCCTGACGTGGGGGCCCATTTGTGTGGATGTGCGCAGTACTTTCTCTACGGCATTAATCTCTTCTTCACCGTGTACTGTGCAGCCATAGGGTACGTAAAGAAAGTCTTCTCGTTTCTGTTCAGTCATCTTTTTTCTCGATACTTCTTTTCTCGATATTTCTCGATTATTTACCGTGAAAAGCAGTTAAATGTTTGTGGATTGGTATTGGAGAATTTGCTGCAGGGTTATCTCACGTATATCAGAACCTTTTTCATAGGCTTTATGCCATTGAACAATGGATTCTAATGTTTGCTTCAAGTGCCAACGTGGTCGCCACTGCAAACGTGAATAAGCTTTTGAGCAATCCAGATTTAGATAATGGGCTTCATGGGGGTGATCATTTTTATCTGCCTGCCAACTCTTCTTCTCACCTTGTGATTTTCCCCACTGTTGAGCTAATTGATCAGCAATCCAACCTACTGGTTTGGCGTCCTTCAATTCAGGCCCAAAATTCCATGCTTCCGAGAATTGATCGCCCTCGTCATAAAGCTTTTGGGCCAATTCAAGGTAACCACTTAAAGGCTCTAATACATGTTGCCAGGGCCGAATTGCCGCTGGGTTTCTGATCATCGGTGTTTGATCTTCACACAATGCATTGACAATATCGGGTATTAACCTGTCATCTGCCCAATCCCCCCCGCCAATCACATTACCCGCTCTTGCTGTGGCGATACCGACCTTATGATCTTTATATTGATGGGTAGGAAAATAGGAGTTTCGATAGGATGCTGACAGCAGCTCCATACAACCTTTACTGCTACTATAAGGATCGTATCCACCCATTGGATCAATTTCGCGATAACCCCAATCCCATTCCCGATTCTCATAACACTTATCGGTGGTCACTAACACACATGAGCGAACCGTTTGAACCTTACGAACAGCTTCAAGCAGATGCAAAGTGCCCATAACATTGGTTTCGTAGGTTTCTACCGGGGCTTTATAGGAATATCGAACCAAAGGTTGTGCGGCTAAATGAAGGACTATCTCAGGTTGGCTTTGATCCATAGCTTCTTGTAAGGCTACTCCATCACGAATGTCACCTATTGTATGAGTCATATTTTCAGAGACGTGGATCAACTCAAATAAACTCGGCTTCGTAGGTGCTGGTAATGAATAACCTGTAACCTCAGCCCCCAACTCCTGCAACCAAAGAGCCAGCCAACTGCCTTTAAACCCTGTATGCCCTGTCAGGAAAACCTTTTTGCCGTACCAAAAGCTTTTTCTTACGTCCAGATTTTCCACGGTGCCTGTCCTGTATTCCAGAGTTTTTCCAGAAGAACCTTATCTCTAAGGGTATCCATAGGTTGCCAGAAGCCATGATGTTCAAACGCAGACAACTCACCCATTTCTGCCAGCTTTTTAAGTGGCTCCTGCTCCCAGACTGTTTGGTCATTCTCTATAAAATCAATCACTTTGGGGGACAATACAAAAAAACCACCATTAATCATCCCTCCATCACCTTTGGGTTTTTCCTGAAATGATTTTACATTGTGATTATCGATAGACAGTGCACCAAAGCGCCCAGGAGGATAGGTTGCCGCTAATGTCGCAAGTGTTTTTTTTTGTTTATGCTGTTCAATGGATGCTGTTATGTCGATATCGCCGACACCATCGCCGTAGGTAAAACAAAATAACTCTTCATCTTTAATGTAATCTTTGACCCGCTTCAATCGACCGCCCGTCATTGATGAGTCGCCAGTATCAACCAGAGTTACTTTCCAGGGTTCTGCTTTTTGTTGGTGGACATGCATCTGATTATCACGCATGTCAAATGTCACGTCTGACATATGAAGAAAGTAGTTAGCAAAGTACTCTTTTATCACGTATCCCTTATAACCGCAGCAAATTATAAAGTCCGTAATACCATGAGCAGAATAGAGCTTCATGATATGCCAGAGAATAGGCTTGCCTCCTATCTCGATCATTGGCTTAGGTTTACTGTCGGTTTCTTCGCTAATGCGCGTTCCCAGACCACCCGCTAGTATCACTGCTTTCATTGATTAACTATTCCACCATCAAAGTTTTAAAATATTTATAACTGCTCATTCATAATAAGCCTACCGCCTCTGGCGGCAAATAGCCCACGGCAAGATAATGAAAGTCCTTGACCCGCAAGGACTTCAGACAGATAGCGTGTACTCAACGCCGCCTTCTTTTGCTTTCTTTTCAGGCCTGCTTTAAATGTTTTCGTGTTGTTCAGCAGATTAACTGCTACATGTCTGAGCCCTGCTAACACTTCAGCTCCATCATTTCGACGGATTCTGCACTCATCCTCTCGCATGGCTACATCCAGTTTCCAGTGAAGCTTGTTTTCTTTGTACCAATGCTCTCGGCTGGCCTTGCCTAACTGCTCTGCTGTCAGTTCAGCTGAACTGATATAGTAACGAATACAGACGTCATTCAGATCCAATACTTCTCCTTCGATCTCTCTCGATGAAAGAGCTATTCCCAGTGTTTTCATACCTGGCCAGTCAAAGGAGAAATTCACAAACTCATCGAAGAGATCACTGACAAAATACATCCGGGTCTCCGTACGTCCATGACCGGTTTCCCGAGTCATAAAACTGTCACCTTCCCACTGATTCAGCTTGTCCAAAGAGAAATGATGATCAAAGGCTTTTTCAAGCTTTCCCTGATTGCCTTTAACCGCTAATAAGTAGTCTGCATCCTTACTCACTATCGTTTGTGCAATACCTCTCTGACACCCCATAGCATCAAGGGTTACAAGGCATCCTTTGATTTCAAGGAGCTTCAGTAACTCTGGAATAGCCGTAATTTCATTCGTTTTTTCCTCAGTCTTCAGCTGCCCCAACACAACATTATTTGCCGCTGAAAAAGCGCTGATCATATGGATTGCGCCGCGCTTTTTACTCTTGTCATAAGAACGTCTGACTGTCTTGCCATCAATGGCAATAACGTCACCTTTTGCTGCCTCATGACAGGCATTCATCCAATCGATAAAACACTGCTGAAATTGCTTCGGGTTAATGTTACTGACGACTCTGGCAATCGTATCGTCTGAAGGGATTCCCTCTTCAAAATCTCCGTACTGTTTCAACCACTCAAGACGCTCATGACCGAAGTCTTCAATCTCCTCCCAACCCTCTGCTCCCGCAATAACACCACAGATAGTCAGCAATAGAATATCTGTCAGTTTATGGCCGACTTTCCAGGTTTGACGTGGATCGCTGATGATAGAAAGTTGTGAAATCAAATCGTGAGCATTCATTGCTTAGGCCTTATCCTAATTCTGAAGGTATAAGACCATAGACGTATTGATAAAGAAACAAATATTGGCTACAGATCAATGAGAGAAGGGGCTTTCATGATCTTTCCCTGATACTAAGGGCTCTTATCTGCCACGCTACCGCCCTTCAGATTACACCCTCTCTGAAAAGCAGATTAAAATTTATCCATTTCCTATTGACTACACAACCTCTAGAGCTCTCTACGACGCAAGGAAGCCGGTAGTAAATAGCCTTCTCTAGCAACCACGTCAGCATTGCCGCAAGGCTGCCAATCATACACATTCTAACTAGTGCTAACCACCCGCATTACACGACAGTCCTAAAGACATTTTTTCGGGAAACACTCAAGTGTATGCCACACCTAGTATGGAAGGATTAGTTGGTAGGAAAGACTTAGCTCTTACCGAACAAAATTGTACCCACAGTCAAAAAAGAACCAACTACGAGAACTCTGTCGCTGCTGCCCGAAACCTGTATGAGCTGTTGAAATCCTACCTCTGCACTTTCAGCTAGAACTGACTGCTCAGAATATCTTGTGACTGCCTGATTTAACTCAGCCTTAGCAAGAGCTCTAGGAGAGTCAAAATCAGTAACAACCCACTCATCCACAACTTCAGATAGAGACTCGATAACTCCCTGATAGTCCTTGTCTTTATAGATAGCAATCAGTGCACGCGTTTTTCCTGGCACCGGATCTGCTTTGAGTCGCTCTACAAGCTTTCCAGCTGCCTGTGGGTTATGAGCTACATCGAGGACAACCTCAACTTTCTCCCCACTCTGGTTGGTCTCAACTATTTTTTCATAGCGACCAGGCAGGCTTGATGCCTTCAAGCCTTCAACGATTGCATCACGGCTTATTACTTGAGGTAAAAACTGGATTGCTTGCAAAGCAGTGGCGGCATTATCAATGACCAGCGCAGGCTTAGGAAGTTCAGCATACTCAACGAACTCACCAGACATACTTAATCCCTTCCAACTCCATGTATCTTTTTCTTCCCTTAGCTCGAATTCCTTTTCCCTACGATACAGAGCTGACTCTAACTTAACTGCCTGCTCAACGATGTTTTTGGGAGCTTCCAACCCACCAAAAACAGCAGGTTTTTCTGCACGAAAAACCCCTGCTTTTTCTTTTGCAATAGCCTCAATACTGTAACCCAGCCAGTCTTGATGATCCAATCCTACGGTTGTAATGACTGAAACATCTGGCTCTATGACATTGGTCGCATCTAGCCGACCGCCAAGGCCAACCTCGATAAGAGCAATGTTTACTTTCTCTTTCTGGAACACATCTACAGCTAAAAGGACTGCAAATTCGAAATAGGACAGCCAGTCACCACCACGCCCATCATTCACTTTCTGGAATGAGGCACACAAGCTCTCATCGCTAGCTTCTACACTATTGATTTTTATTCGCTCATTGAATCTGAGCAGATGAGGAGAGGTATAGACACCTACGTTGTAACCAGCAGCCAGGAGGATAGACTCAAGGATTGCTACCGTAGAGCCCTTACCATTTGTACCACCTACCGTAATAACATAAGGAGCAGGCTTCAGAAGATCCAGCCTTTCAGCTACTTTTCTAATTCGATCCAGCCCGAGCTCCATCTCATGCTCAGGTCGGGTATTTTCCAACCAGTCAAGCCAATCAGACAGCTGTTCAAAGGGAGGCTGACTGTTTTGCTGGTACGTCATGGAGGAATTCCTTGGATGAACATCAAAGGGCAGCATGATAGAGGGGAGTCATTGACAGGTAAATAGTTTTACCTGTTTTGTAATATAGAAAATAGAGAACAGCGTTATATTTCTAAAATTTAATTAGCCGACTGCCTTTCAGAGCAGCCGACTACCCACCTGAACTGTCATCCTGCAGCTGAAATAGTCTCTTCTTCAGCTACATCGAAGTCAGAGTCTGGCGTAACCGGCACAGACTCCATTCCCTGCATCTTTCTGCACAGACGTGCAATCGTAGTTCTCATTTCACCACGATCGATAATCATATCAATAGCACCATGCTCGAGAAGGAACTCACTGCGCTGGAAGCCTTCAGGCAACTTTTCCCGTACAGTCTGCTCAATCACTCGTGGACCTGCAAAACCAATGAGGGCACCCGGTTCAGCAATATTAACGTCACCCAGCATCGCCAGGGAAGCTGAAACGCCCCCGTAGACAGGATCAGTCAGAACAGAGAAATAAGGTACACCCTGCTGCTTCATGCGCTCTAGAGCGGCACTGGTTTTCGCCATCTGCATCAGGGAGAACAGTGCTTCCTGCATACGAGCACCACCACTGGCAGAAAAACACACCAGAGGTATTTTGAGCTCCAGGCTCAACTCTGCAGCACGAGCAAACTTCTCACCCACTACAGAGCCCATTGAGCCACCCATAAAGCTGAACTCAAACGCTACAGCTACAATCGGCAAACCATCCAGCTGTCCCTTCATTGCAACCAGAGCATCTTTCTCTCCGGTTTGCTTTTGGGCAGATGCCAGACGATCCTTGTATTTTTTGGAATCACGGAACTTGAGCTTATCTACAGGCTCTATCTCTGCAAACAGCTCTTGGGTACCGCTTTTGTCGAGAAAATATTCCAGACGCTGACGGGCACCGATACGCATGTGATGACTGCACTTGGGGCAGACATCCAGATTTCGCTCAAGCTCTGGACGATACAGTACAGATTCGCACTTTACGCATTTGCGCCACAAACCCTCTGGCACATTACTGCTCTTCTGCTGACTCGTAGAACGTGACAGCGAAGGTATCAGTTTGTCGACTAGCCAGTTACTCATTCACGCTTCCTGTCTATCTGACAGAAGACTCAAGATCAAAAACGCCGAAGTTCAGCATTTTCTCCCTGTCTACTGCCTTAATTTATGCCGTTCATGACATCAGTCTCTCAGAGCTTTCCCTTAAAGACTCAGAGCCATGAAGCTCTTCCTCACCGAAAGTGATGAAGAACAACTTCACCGCCCTCGGCTGCTTACTGTTTTGTTTGGCTCATGGCTACTTGTCCATGGCCTGACGCATTTCTTCCAGATGACCGGAAACCCTGTCAATCGTGGAATCGCCCTGGCTATGGTAATTAGCCAGTTCGGACACCAGCAGGGATCCCACTACAACACCATCTGCCACTGAAGAAATGGCCGCAGCTGACTCACCATCCCGAATACCGAACCCTACCCCTACAGGCAGATCGGTAAAGCCTTTGATATGAGCCACTCTGGACTGAACACTGTCCAGATCCAGTTTATTGGAGCCCGTGACACCCTTGAGTGAGACGTAATAAACAAAGCCTGATGCCACTGAACAAATCTTTTTGATTCGCTCGTCCGTTGTTGTGGGTGTGATCAGATTGATCATATCAATCTGCTTTGGTTGTAAATGCTCAACCAGATCTCCCGCAAACTCTGCTGGCAGATCCACAATCAGCACACCATCAACACCGGCCTGGGCAGCACGATCTGCAAACACCTCATAACCCATTATTTCTACAGGGTTCAGGTAGCCCATCAGGACAATCGGGGTAGTATTATCGTTTTCTCTGAAGCGAGTTACCATTGAAAAAACGTCATTCAATGTAACACCTTGTGATAATGCCCTCTCATGAGCCTCTGCAATCACCGGTCCGTCCGCCATCGGATCCGAGAAAGGAAAGCCCAATTCAATCAGGTTTGCACCACTGGCAACCATCTTGTGCATGATATCCACGGTCTTCTCAGCCGGATCACCCGCTGTGATATAAGGCATTAATGCCTTGCGACCTTCTGAAGACAAACGTTCAAAGCACTGTTTAATTCTCATGATTCTTTTTCTACCTGTTTACCGGGAAAATTTTTGTCAAGCCATACTGAATAGCAAAACGTAAGACAAAATATTTTCTTTCGCTCAAGGCTGCTGCTTAGAACGTCAGTCCATCAATTTCAGCCACGGTGTGAATATCCTTATCACCCCGACCCGAAAGGTTCACCACAATAATCTGGTCTTTCTCCATAGTTGGAGCCAGCTTTTCAGCAAAGGCCAGAGCATGAGAACTCTCAAGCGCTGGCATAATGCCTTCCATGCGGGTCAGATTACGGAATGAAGCCAGCGCCTCGTCATCGGTTACGCAAGGGTATTCTGCACGCCCAACCGATCTCAAATGACTGTGCTCAGGCCCTACACCCGGGTAATCCAACCCAGCAGATACGGAGTAGCTCTCAATAATCTGACCATCATCATCACACATCAGATAACTGCGCTGACCCTGGAATACACCCTGTCGCTCTCCGGACATACGAGCTGCGTGCTCACCGGACTCAACACCGTGACCACCTGCTTCTACACCGTAGATCTTGACACTCTCGTCCTGCAAGAATTCATAGAACAGACCCATGGCATTGGAACCACCGCCAACACAAGCCACCAAAGCATCAGGCAAACGATTTGTCATTTCCAAACATTGTCTGCGAGCTTCACGACCAATCACACTCTGGAAGTTACGAACCATTTCCGGATAAGGATGAGGTCCACAAACAGTACCCAGAATATAAAACGTTTCTTCGGGACGAGTTACCCAGTCACGCAGCGCTTCATTAATGGCATCTTTAAGCGTTTGAGAACCACTTTCCACTGGCACTACAGTTGCGCCCAGCAGCTTCATGCGGTAGACATTCAACGCCTGACGCTTAACGTCTTTAGCACCCATGTAAACAATGCATTCCAAGCCCAGTCGTGCAGCAACAGTTGCTGTCGCTACACCGTGCTGACCTGCGCCCGTTTCAGCAATAATGCGCTTCTTACCCATATGCTTGGCCAGCAAAGCCTGCCCAATCGCATGGTTAATTTTGTGAGCTCCGGTATGGTTCAGATCTTCCCGCTTCAGGTAGATCTGTGCACCCCCCAGACTTTCAGACCAGCGCTCTGCATGATAAAGCGGAGATGGCCTGCCGACGTAATGAGCCAGATCACGGTCAAAGTCAGCCTGAAACTCAGGATCATTCCAGAGCTTTTTATACGTAGCTTCCAGCTCTTCGAGGACACACATCAGTGTTTCAGCCACGTAACGGCCGCCAAAACGACCAAAATGACCGGAATCGTCCGGCAGATCCTTTAAGTTTTTATAGTCGCTGTTCTTATCTTCAATAGTCATTGCTTTACCGCCTCGACAAAGGCCTTCATCTTCTCGGGGTCTTTACCCCTTTCATTCTCCACGCCGCTGCTGACATCAACAGCAAAGGGCGCAACCTGTTCTATGGCTTTTGAAACATTGTCAGGATTCAAACCACCCGCCAGGATGATCGGCTTATCCAGATTGTCTGGTATCAGCTGCCAGTCAAAAGCTTCACCGGTCCCTCCGGGTACTCCTTTACGATAGGAATCCAGAAGCAGACCACAAGCACCAGGGTAAGCAGCAGCACACTCTTCAATCGATGTACCGGGACGCACCCTCAGCGCCTTGATATATTTCCTTCGCCATCGCTCACACTCCTGATCGGTTTCATTGCCATGAAACTGCAATAAGTCCAGGGGAACCTGGTCCAGCACGTTTTGAATCACTTCGTCCTCAGCATCAACAAACAGCCCCACCAGTGTGATGAAGGGTGGAACCGCAGCAGCAATTTCCTGCGCCTTGCTGATTGAGAGAAAGCGTTTACTGGGGGCATAAAAATTCAAGCCCAGAGCATCGGCTCCAGCCTGAACCGCTTCAAGAGCGTCTTCTACAGAGGTGACTCCACATACCTTGATACGAGTCTTCAACTATACCTCTCCTAATGCCTATAGCTGATAAATAGCGCCTGGGGCGACCGATAACCGTCAGTTATCCCTGCCATCCGGAAAAACCTGCATACCAGGGTTTCATAGATGGGTGAGCGATGGGAGTAATTGAACAGGACACTTCCACACATTGGCAGCCCCTGAATAGTCAGGGCCAAGAATGAGTCTGAAAGTAGAGAGTGGATGTTAGCAGAAACAACCGGTGCTTGTCCGCAGCCAGATTACCTCTGCTAACAGATTTTAAACCCTGCGCTTTATTACCAGGGTAAAGTAGAAGCTACGAAGAAGGGATTTGGCTCACTCTTTGGCAACTCATACTCTTTCGGGTAACCCACATCCACAAAATACAGACCATGAGGCTTGGCCGTTGCACCACCCTCTGAGCGCTTTCTGGCATCCAGGACTTCTTTTGCCCAGACAGGAGGCTTTCTACCAGCACCCACTTCCAGAAGCACACCCGTGATATTTCTCACCATATGATGAAGAAAGGCATTCGCCCGCACATCTATGACCACCAGATCGCCATGTCGATAAACATTTAAATGCTGCATTTCTCGAACTGCGTGTTTCGCCTGACACTGAACCGCACGATAAGAATCAAAATCATGCTCACCAATCAGAAACTGACCAGCAATATTCATTAACTCCACATCCAGCGGACGATAATAAAAAGTCACACCTTTGGGCAGATGAGCTGGACGGACAGGACGATTGAGAATCACATAGCGATAACGACGCCACATGGCGGAGTATCGGGCATGAAAGTCATCAGCAACCGGTTGAACCCAGTTAAAGGTAATGTCATCGGGCAAGTTGGTATTTCCGCCAAATGTCCAGCCATAACCACTGCGTTCAGCCTCAGTATCAAAGTGAATGATCTGATTACAGCCATGCACCCCGGCATCCGTTCTTCCTGCACACACAACAGAAACAGGATGATTGGCAACTTTGGACAACGCCTTTTCTACAGCAGCCTGAACCGAGGGAAGTCCTGACTTCAGACTCTGCCAACCGTGGTAACGGGAACCATCGTATTGAACACTGGCAGCTAATCGCGGCATGAAAAATGCTCACTCCACAGGTGAAAAGGAGGGGAATTTATCAGGAGGAAAGGGAAAATGATAGCGTTTCAGGGTCCGACAAAAAAAGCCCGGACTCAATAGTCCAGGCTTTCTCACACTCTCAAAAGAATTTAGCCCGTTTGATCCATGAGCGCCTGAGCTTCCTGCTTCTGTTCATCTGTTCCAGAATCAAGTACTTCCTGCAGAATATCACGGGCTCCCTCATTGTCGCCCATATCAATATAAGCCCTGGCGAGATCAAGCTTGGTGGCCGCTTCATCATCATCGGAGAGGAAGTCCAGATCATCATCCTCAAGGGCTGATTCCAGATCAGGCAGACCATCATCAAAGCCCAGAGATTCTTCATCCGCCTCACTGCCTTCCACTTCACCCAGTTCGAGATCCAGATCATCCAGATCATCTATCTCAGCAGGACCTTCTTCCTGGGCAGGCACAGTAGTCTCTTCGGAAATATCCAGGTCTGGCAATCCATCAGCCACCTCGACTTCACTCTCTTCAGCTTCCAGATCCAGATCATCCAGCTGGAAATCCAAATCATCAGCTGAATCCACTGACCCAGACTCTGCCGATTCATTATTAAAGTCCAGATCATCCAGATCAAACTCCAGATCACCCAGCTCGCCTTCAGTGTCAGCCCCACCCTCTTCCGTGAGCGCATCACTTAAGTCAAACCGCTCAAGATCGCCTTCTCTTTCTTCGGAAGCTTCAGGCACCGCTTCACCTGAGAAAGCATCTGCCGGGAAGCGAGCTTTATAAGCATCAGCCTGTCGCAAGGCATCCTGATCATCCAGAGACTCAACACCGGCTAAAGCCACCTTGAAGTTCTCAAGATCATTATTCTCAGCATGCACTTCCAGCAACTTCAGTCTTAGATCCGACCTTTCCGGCTCACCCTCAATTGCTTTTTCGAGCAGTTCTGCTGCCTGAGGGAATCGGCCATAAGCGATATAAATATCCGCTTCACTGATGGCATCGTCAGTCTGCTGAGTCGTTTCTTCCTGCTCTTCATCTTCAAGCAGGCTGTCTTCATCTATCTCCAGAGTCTCATCCAGCTCAAGCTCTTCTTCACCTTCCTGTTGAGGCTCTTCAGGAATCAGAGACATCGGCTCAATGTTGGATTCTTCTTCAAGCTCAGCTTCCTCCTCTTCCTGTCTTCTGCGTCGGTAGATCAGAAGAGCTGCGATCAGACCCAGCGGAACCAGTGCCGCCAGAGCCAGATAGAGAGGATTACTGAACAGGAAGTCCAGGAAGCCAGGAGCAGGCTGAGGTTCTGGAACAGGCTGCACCGGAACAGGAGCAGGTTTTGTCACAGGCTCCTGCTGCTGTTGAGCTTGTTGATTGGCCGCTTGATCTTCTGGCTGCTGGGTTAAAGCAGCCATCTGATCATCTTTAAGATCAATCAGACGTTTCAGTGTACTGATCTGATCATCCAGATCTTTTAGACGACTCTTTAACTCTTCATTTTCACGGGTCAGCTCGTCCATCTTCTCACGAGTCATTGCCAACTCGTTCTGCAATGCCGTGGTCGCAGTGTCAGCAGAACCTCCACCCAAATCACTGCCAGTACCTGAAGTATCGTCCGTAGCAACAATCGACAGACGACCATCATTACCCGCACCTTCTGAGGAAACATCTGCAGAGCTGCGGCGAGTTGCGTCCAGCTGCTCAAGGCGAGCCTGCCAGTCTCTGTTTTGACGAGCCACTTCGCCTACCGCATCCTGGAAGCTGACCTCTTCAATCTCTTCTCTGGCAGGTACACGCAACACCTGACCTTTCTTAAGACGGTTGATATTGTTCTGGATAAAGGCCTGAGGATTTTTCTTCTGAATGGCCAACATCGTCTGCTGAACGCTCAAATCGCTGGCAGGACGAACACTTCTGGCGATATTCCAGAGGTTATCGTTTGGCTTGACGTCATAAGTATCGGGCTGAGCCTGCCCGGAATAGCTATCCACACCCGTACGAATAGGCTCCTCTCGAACCGGAGTAGCTTGAATAGGTCGGGTATTTTCTTCAGGCCGATAAGTCGAAGGCTGACTTTCCTGAGCCCCTCTGCGATCAAAAGGATTCACATTCTGATCACGAGAAGGCGTTGGCACTCCACCATTATAATTCTGTGTTGATGCTGGCCTTACTGGGGCAGCTGGTTGCTGACTGAACGCAGGTGGATCCAGCAGCATGGTATATTCACGCAGCAGACGCCCACTGGGCCAGTGGACTTCCAGAAGAAAATTCAGAAAGGGCTCACGCACTACCTGATCACTGGTTACATGAATATAACCCGTACCATCTTCTCTCAGTATGGTTTTGAAATTCAGGCCAGTTAAACTGAAAGGTCGGTCCAGACCTGCCCGCTGAAAGTCTGAACGACTGGCAAGATTGGGCAGAATCTCATTCCGGGTCAGCTCTCTGACTTGCAGCAGTTCAATCTCGGCATCCAGTGGTTGATTCAGCGCCGAATTTAAGCGCACTTCGCCCAACCCCAGCGCATTGGCCAGACCGGAACCCAGTGCTCCTGATATGGCCATGGCTGCTACAAGCTTTTGCAGTCTCATCATGAATCCTTGTTATTTGCGCGTATCAGCAAACCCGCCCGTAAATACACACCTTACATCGACAGCCTGAAGCAGAACCGAGTCTAAAACTGCATAATCTAAGTCATAAGAGGGAGCTGCAACCAGATCCTGAACCTGCAGCCTTTTTTCTTACGACTGTTTTTATAATAAACAGCTTTTCAGATGTGTGCAGACACCTTCAACCAGAAGACAGGTGCCCAATCAGCAACCCCTGCAACTGTCGTCAATAGGACAAGAGCAGGGCTGCATCAAAAACCATGAAACACTCACAGTCATAAAGCCGGTACGGTTAACAGTTCCTGATAGCCCGAAGTCCTGCCCTCTTCTGTTTAAGGCAAGACCCCAGGTCGAAAAATATTATTCTGACAATTTCAATACGGAACTGTCACTATTTCAGCTAAGTTATCATTTTAAAAAGTCTTTTAGCAATATTTCTGCCACTGACATTGCCTGAATTGCGCCACATCTCACAGGATCACCCACAATCCAGAGGCATATTTGATCAGCATGCTCCGGGTTCTGACGAATCCGGCCAACGACAATGACATCTTTTCCCGCCACGGTTTCCACTGAAGGCATCTCGTCAGCCGCTGCCAGCTCAACGCCCTGAGTATTTGCCAAAAGCTCTTTTATGGTTTGACCATCCACCGGACGATCCAGATCCAGATGCACAGCCAGACTGTCACCAAAGAATACCGGAACCCTCACGCAGGTGGCACTTACCCTGAGGTCATCCTGATGCAAACCTTTTCCCAGCTCAGTGGCAATCTGACGCTCGATGGTGGAGGTTCCGTCAGCAGCCAGTTCTCCTACCTGAGGTAGAACATTAAAAGCGATTCTCTGATCAAACAGCTTTTTCTTGACGGGCTTGCCGCTCAGCAGATCGATCGTCTGACCTCTCAGCTCTTCGATGCCTTTCTGACCACTCTCTGCCAGAGAAAGACTTGCCATAACATTCACAGAATCAATACCCACCGCTTCCTGAATAGGCTTCAGTACTTGCAGCATCAAAGCAGCAGGACTGGAAGGCAGTGCCACCTCATTATCATCAGATAAATCGGCCTCATCGGTTAAACCAGCCAGATAAAAATCTGCTTCTGACTCACCAGAGCCATTAATAACGCGACAACTACCTTCAATGGCCAGATTCAGAATCTCAGGATTCACCTGACTTCCAACAGGTATGATCAGAAGGTCGGCATCTGCATAGTTGAATGCCATAGCATTCAGAACATCCAGCTCAGTGCCTTTGTAGGCCACCGTTGCATCCGCTTCCGGCTCAGCAGCCAAAGGGTAAATAGCCCCAGGCTCCAGGTGACTCTCTTCCAGAACCGAAAGCAGGGCTTCACCCGCCAGACTCTGTGCATCATAAATCGCTAAATCAAAGGTTCCGATCATGAGCTTCTCAGTATCAATACAAATATGCGGGGGAATGTATCAGGAAGCGTACTGGAAAGCACCACTCATAAGGACAGAAGCTCACCCCGCAATGCCTTTAACTTTATCTACTAAGGGTTATCAGTGCATGGTACTATCGCCCAGCAAGCTTTATAGGAGTTACACTATATGGATTATGTTAAGTACTGCAATATTAACAACTTTAAGCCAGATGGCAGCACATTAAAGGCATTAGATAAGATTGAGCGAAAAACAAAGCTGTCTACAACACTAAAAGCGGCTGTCTCTACAGTACCTATTTATAAAATTTTCGTAGAGCCTTCCCCAAAGCATTCAGAAGTACAGTCAATAATAACTTATGACTGGATAGAGTTCGAAAAAACTATAAGATCAATCGATATGACCAAGAGAGTGATTATTGGAAAAATTGCTCAAATGGAAGCGATAAATACTCACGATTTCAATAATAGACAATTCTGGAAGTGTGTATCAAATGCAACTCGTTAAATATTTACTAACATTTGTTTTTATAGCGAGCACTTCCCTGGCATCAGCCTCTGAAAGGGTATGCGACAGTAAAGTGCTAGAAATTCCTAAGTCCCATTGGTTATTTAATGAAAGTAAAGAGATTCAGAAAAAAACATTACTTTATTTAAGTTTAAATAATTACTACCAGTGTAAAAGAAATAAACTTAAGGAAGAGGTTTTCTCTAGAATAGAAAAAATTTCAACAACTGGCAGCAAAGATGAACTTCAAGAATATATTGATTCGATAGTTGATATTTTTCCTGATAAGGCAATCAGAGCTGAAATCACTAAAAAGATAGGCAATGAAAAGCTTGATGAACTATTAGAGGATTACAGTCAATCCTTCGATATTTTTACAACATTAGAGATACTGGGTTTAGCTGAACACTCCAAACAACCAGACTAACTCCGTTCATATAGCCGTATATTTTATAGATAACGGCTATATTTTCACAATTCCGATATCGTAAGGACTTATTGACTATCCAGTCTGAAATGCCCTCTGGCGGTAGCTACAGGCGTTTCACGACGGCTTTGCCACGCTGTAATGGACACATTGGCAATACGACTGCCCTGACGAACTACACGGCACTCTGCAAAGACGTCCTGAATTCTTGAGCTTCTCAGATAGTCGATGGAAAAATCGACAATCTTGGGAATTTTAGGTTCATCCATAAACAGCATAAGGTGGATAGCTGCCGACATTTCCATGAACCCGCCTAGAACACCACCATGCAGAGCCGGGAGAACAGGATTGCCTGTATTTTCCTGATTTTCAGGCAAAACAAACAAGGCATCATCCCCCAATGACTGACAGCGCATGCCTATCTTCTTGGCATAGGGCAGCAACTCAGTAAGGTGACTGTAATCACTGGTAGCTCTAGCCTGAAGGAGTACGTCCTTAAAAGATTCATCCAGTTTCATTTTGCCAGCTCCTTCGCCATTTCACTCAGTGTCCGCCCGGTCCTCATGAAAGTTCCAACACCATGGGCAAAGGGCTCATCCCGATCGTCCTGATAAGCCACTCCACGGGTAAAGACAACGGTTTTGGTGACCCGGTAAGCTTCAGCAAAACAACGAACAGGCTTGAATGGATCTGGCAATCCAAGGTGATCAATTCGCAGGTCAATAGTAGGGCAGGTTTCAAAACCCGGCAGCGCTATACACGCCGACATGCCAAATGCACTGTCCATTAAAGTAGTAATAGCCCCTGAATGAATGATCCCGGTCCCCGGATTGGCTTCCAGCTCTTCATTGTAAGGCATGCTGATGACAACACCTTCAGAAGTCACATGTTCTGGCTCCATCCCCAATATACGACAATGAGGTATCGCATGGAGAAACTGCTGAACGACAGACTCTAACTGCTCATCGGTATTCATGTCAGTGCAATCTCTTATTCTTCTCTGTACCAACCTCCAGTATAACGAACTTCAAACATCTGTTTAACCCATTCAATGCTGTTTAACCACCGTACCAGCCAGTAAATAACTGGATCACGATGGCATTGGTGATATCGATGAAAAAAGCACCAATCAGCGGCACCACAATAAAAGCTTTGCCTGAAGGACCAAAATGCTTGGTGACCGCAGTCATATTGGCAATGGCATTAGGTGTGGCCCCCAATGCCATTCCCATATAGCCTGCTGACATCACAGCCGCGTCATAATCTTTGCCAAGTACCCGAAAGATAACCCAGTAAGTAAACAGGGCCAGCACCACTACCTGGGATATCAGAATCAGAAGAATAGGCAGAGCCAGATCCACCAGCGTCCAGAGCTGCATGCTCATTAACGACATGGACAGAAACAAACCCAGGGACAGATCTGAAACCAGTGCCAACGAAGCAGAGTCCGACGGACACTTCATGTTCTTGAAAAAATAGGGAAGCACATTAGTGAGAAGAATACCGGTAAACAAGCAGGTAACGTATTGAGGTAGAAACAACCCGATTTTCTGCAGAAGAACGGTCACATGCAGACCGGCACCAATGGCAATAGCAAACAGCAACACCGTTTCAAGCATCATTTCTGCATCGATCAGTTCGTGCTCCTCACCATAACGCGAACCAATGGTAATGTGCTCATTTCCTGAAGGGGTCAGATTGTATTTCTCAATCAGTTTCTGAGCCAGAGGCCCACCGGCCAGCCCACCCAGAATCAAACCAAAGGTTGCACAGGCCGCGCCTATTTCAGTGGCATTGGGTAAATTAAACTGTTCAGCCAGAATGGGAGCCCAGGCTATAGCCGTCCCATGCCCACCACTGAGAGAAATAGACCCTCCGACAACACCTATCAAAGGATCAACACCGGTCAGGTTAGCAATCGTTACACCAATACCGTTCTGCACAAACAGGAACAGGCTTGCCACCACCATCAGAATTACGAGGCTGATTCCGCCTTCCTTCAGCGTCGAAAAACGCGACGACAGACCAATAGTACTGAAGAAAACCAGCATCAGGTTGTCCCTCATGGTCAGTTCAAACTCAATACTCAGGCCGGTCAGAATAAAAATGGCCGTAAATAGCAGCGAAGCAAGAAACCCACCGGTTACAGGCTCTGGAATATTAAAGTGACGGAAAAAGGCAACACGGGTATTGAGGAAGCGCCCCACAAAGAGCACCAGTATGGCGATGATCAGTGTCTCCCATGAAGATATAAGCATTGAAACACCTAAATTTGGCAGTGAGGATAATGTCTGAATAGCGTCAGGCTGAACGAGACTAATAATAGTCGTTGTTTAGACATTCAGAGTCCTGATTCATTAACCAAACGATTAACTCTATAAGGGGGGAATATTGAATTAGTGGCAGTTTCTGGCATAAGGCCGAAGTAATTTCAGAACGAAAGCCTGAGGACCACACAACCCGGCACGATATTCCGAAGAAAGGCAGTCAGCATTGTGCTGATTAGGATCATTAGCGTCATCAGGATCTATCGCATTGATCACACGACACTCTCCATTGGCCATAGTCTCACAATTCAAGTGCTTGAGTCGGTGAGAGTGATAATGAGTTTTACCATTAGCTGTAAAAGACACTAAATTAGTCAATAAAAAGACCGTCTGATTATCATATCGAATCGGCACTTTGGATGATGTTATTTCCTGCTGATGCAGCTCCAGGAACGTTTGATTTAAAACAGCTCTAAACCTTTGCGCCAGAATGGCGTGATTAGCCACCTTGAGAGAACACCCTAGATTACTGCAATCCAAATAGCGCTTCTCCGAAGCTTTGGGCTCAGGGATGATATTGGATGAGGTAAAATCTTTGAACCCACCGTCGAAATAGCTGCTATTAGACACCCCAAAAGTAGGCGACTCAGTAATAAAAAACTTGAATTTATCAGAAAGACAGTCTGTACATTGCCTTAACTCACAGCGATTAAGAGAACAGAAGAGAGCTCGTTTTGATTTATTGTGAAAGCTCTCAGCGGTGATAAACTG
Organism: Endozoicomonas arenosclerae; assembly: GCF_001562015.1. Lineage (GTDB taxonomy): Bacteria > Pseudomonadota > Gammaproteobacteria > Pseudomonadales > Endozoicomonadaceae > Endozoicomonas_A > Endozoicomonas_A arenosclerae. The sequence goes on from NZ_LASA01000146.1 coordinate 19,604, forward strand.
CACCATGGGACGGCCATAATCAGGTTGAAAAACTTGCCTTCTGCTTCTTTCACTCTTGACCGATTGATACTTTGTAGCAACCTTTTGAGTAACAGGCAGCACCTTCTGTATCTTGCATGCATAATGCAGCCTTACCTGGTCGACATCCTCCTGACAAAGCTCCCCCTTTTCCGTTAACTTCCCATCCATTTCAGGATTGAGTAAGGGCAATAACTGATAGAGTAATCTGGCCTGATGCCCAAAAGCGCTGTCTGGAATGACCAGCTTACGAACTTGATCAACAAAATCATCAGAGCTTTTATACAGTGAGCTGATAGAGATAAGAGGATACCCCTCATCATCCTCTCCATGCTCCTCAAACCTCACACACGCCAGATCTACCCATAAACGCATAGCCTCATTTAAATCCGTACGATGTACTGACTCCAACTCCAGAGAAAACCGGAAAGGAACAACGCCTTCTTGTCCCAATTGACTCCCACTGTCACTGGCAAAAGGCGTATCAGCAAAACACAGCACTAAAATAAAAGCACTACAGGCTATAGCCTTTCTTTGAATCAGTTGCTTGAACATAGAAATATGAGTCCCGATTATTCACGGTATTGCCGAATCCAAAACTCCCGGGTTTATAAAAACCGGACTTCCAGTTTGCTGTTTTAACAGGTCTATTGCTGACTCCGAAGTCGGCTTCATTGGAACGTAGTCGGATGACAAGACAGAGCCTCTTGCGGGAGAGAAACGGGTTTGATGACTAGGATCATGAAGTGGAGAGGGCTGATAACGCTGAGTGGTTCTTGCAGCAGCAGGTGAATTAGAGCTTCCTACTGCGTCGTAAATATGAGCTGAATCATAGTATTCGTTTGTAACCATTGCATTTACAGGCTGTGAACTTACTCTTACAGGCTGTGAACGTACCCTCTTATTCGTGCGGTATTTGTTCACAGCGAACCAAATCAACCCTCCCGTGAGCACTATTGATCTGAGCCAACAATTTGCAGTCCGTTTTTCTATATGATCACACCTCAGTTTTTGAGGTGTTTATGAGCAAGGTTGACGGTCGCAAAATCTCCCATGAAGTGAGAGAAACCATTCGCATGGAAGCTATTCAGAAATGGCTTGATGGTGCAACTGTAAAGAGCCTTGCTGAAGAGTATGGAACTGATGAATCCTGCATCTATAGGTGGACTGGAAGGTACCGCAAGGGTGGGATGGAAGCCCTCAAAACTCGGCCAATAGCCCAC
>NZ_LASA01000147.1 GCF_001562015.1 Endozoicomonas arenosclerae
CCCTTCGGGGCAGGCTTGTATATGGCCACCCATAGCGGCCGTTCTGCAGTTTATGAAATCATTAGCCGCTTTATATTGATGCAGTGGCAGTTTTTTATTCTTGCTATAGAATTCAAAGTCCTGCCTGAATATTTTCTGAACCGTTGTGTTCATGAGTTCCATCGGATGATCAAGAACTCTCAAAGATAGAACACAATCCTGTTATTAACTTCCCCCAGCGCTAGCTGGGCGCGTGCAACAGTGGTTTATACGGAATAAAGCCGTATAAGTAGTTGTAGATTGTGAAAGGCGAACTTTCTAAATACATAGATCCTAAAGGGCTACAGAGAACTCACCTCTTTATAGCCACTTAACAACCCGTTCGCATTTCATCATTTCTTTAAATTCCGCTTAAGCAGCACGTGTGATGAAAATGGCTAAAAGCTTATTAGTTTCAGTGAGTTACAGAATAAAGCAAAGTTTGCTTAAACGAATTCTTTTTACGTAACTTTCGTGCTAGTGCAGTGTTAATGGCCATACATACTCCGTTCATCATGAGCTTGAGAAGGATGCTGGAAATGCACTTCGACAGGCTCAGTGCGAACGGTATGAGGTATAGCGCTATGCTGCACATAGAACTATGTGTGGTGAGGATGCGACATCACAGTGTAGAAATCTTCAGACACGCTACCGCCCATAGACTTCGACTGTATAAAAACAACGAGCGTATGTCCCTGAACTCAATTCGCATCCTGCTGATAGGGTTAGACCCATAAATCATTGAGCGACATTGTGCCAGTAACTTGTAAAAAAGGGTAGGCATAGAGCTAGAACGACTGCAGGCATTTTTGAGGGAGACGCGGATTCCGTTCACCCAGAGCTGTCGAAGGGTATAGGGCTTCGACAGGCTCAGCCCGTACGGGTTTTGAGAGGGTTCAGACAAGTACTAAACGGACAACGTCTACTGAATATACAAAGTTTCAATCATCTTAACCTCTTCATCCGTCAAGGCGACGTTGTCGCAATGCAGGTCCTGGTTCATATGATCGGATTTGGAGGTGCCGGTGAGTGTCAGCATGTCCATTCGGTGTGCGGCTTGAAAAATAACCTGTGCGGCGGTTAAGCCTGTTCGACTGACGATGGCTTGAAACTGGGGGTGACTCAGAATGGCCTGGTTGGCAGTGAGTAACGAGAAACCCTGGTAAATAATGTCGTGTCGCTGGCAGGTGGCCCTCACTTCTCTATCCCAGCCCATTGAGGCAAAGCAACGGTTCTGGACAATTCTTGGGCGAATGGCGGCATGGTGAGTCAGCCCTTCGAGCTGGCGTGCAGAAAAGTTGGCTACGCCCAGCAGTTTGATGTGGCCTTCCCGATACAGCCTTTCCATTTCCATCCAGACTTCCAGGTCTTCTTCTGAAATGCCTTCTCGGTGTGAGGGACCATGCAACAGGTAGGCATCCAGGTAGTCGGTTCCCAGGTGTTCAAGTGTGGATTGGAAGGATTGAAACACCTGTTCTGTCAGGCTGGCAGCAGGATCGTAGGGCAGTCGGTCATCCTGCCCTCTCTGATAAGTAAACTTGGACTGCAGGAAGAGTTGTTCGCGGTTTATTTTTCCCTGCTCGTAGATTTTCTGAAGTCCGTGGCCCACACCAGCTTCAAAGTAATGTTTGCGCTGATTGGCTGTATCAATTCCTGTGAAGCCCTGACTGAGGGCATTCTCTACCAGACCCTGAGTGGCTTCTTCTTTCCAGGCTGTGCCGTAGATAAAGCAGGGAACCTGTACACCGTTAATGTCTCTGGTCGATCGGGCTGTATTGAGTTGGCTCATCGGTTTCACCCTCCCTGAAAGGTATATATTTATTTTTATAGTAAAAATATTCTGCTTCGCCATCGGTCCTGTTGATGGCAGCCATAAATTATTTTGTCCGCTCTTACTGTTTAGATATAGAGCCTGATTATGACTGTTTAGAGTCAGATAGCTGACAGGCTCTGATACTCCGTCAACACAAAGTGGTCGGTCATGCCGCTGACATAATCAATCAATAATCTTGCCCGGTAATACCACTCCAGATCATCCTGTTCTTCACGGGAATAGTCACTTTCAGACAATGATTGCACTGCCAGGTGATAAGCCATTTTATGCTTGCCGGAAAGGCGATGGTAAAGGCGTTGCTCAATAAAGTGTCGGCTGGAATCTTTTTCTGTAATGCCGGCAAACTCTTCGCGGGGTAATTCCAGCAGGGGCTGAAAGATGTCCATCAACCCCATCAGGGCAGAGTACCCCCTGAGTTCCGGTGTTTCCTTTTCCATACTGGTAAACACATAACGGATGGCTACGGTTTTCAGTGTGTCCAGGGCAAGGTGCTGATCGGACTGACCATCAATCAGGGGTTCATCCAGAGTGCCGTCAAAAACTGCCTTGTGCTGTTGCAGGTAACGTTTGGCTGCGTAATCCACCAGATCTCTGACCAGCCGGGTTCTGAGCCGGACAATAAACTCTTGCTTGTTGTTTCCGGCTCTTTTTATGGCCGACTCCATGATATTGGGCAGGTAGTCGTTATGGTCGGTGAACTCTTCCCAGACTTCGTAAAGCCGGAAACGTAAATCACGGAATGACAGAATGCCTTTATCCACGGCGTCTTCAAGATCGGCAATGCAGTAAGAAATGTCGTCAGCGGCTTCCATGATGTAAACCAGAGGGAAGCGGCAGCCTTCCTTTATGTTTAGATGTTGCCAGATATCTTTGACCAGGTTGGCTTCAGAAAAGTAAAAGCCCGGCTTTTTCTTGCGGTAGGCGTCGGCAGAATTTTTATCCGGTTTGGGCTGATAAGGCGTCCGGGTGTACTTCATCAAGGCCGCTAGCTGGGAATAGGTCAGGTTCAGATCCTGAAGGTGATGGATAATTCTTAAGGCCTGGGCATTCCCCTCGTAGGTGAAAAGATCTGGCAGAAGCGTGGATGCCAACAGTTTGGACTGTTGGGTCTGACTCCCGAAGGCTTTTTCATGACAGGTCAGGGCTTTGTCCTGCATCCACCGGCTGATAGCTGCTTCACCAAAATGGCCAAAGGGCGGGTTGCCAACGTCATGCATCAGACAAGCCATTTCCACCAGGTTGATAAAAGCCGTTTCCTGTCCGTTCAGGCCCAGAGATTGTAACTGACCGGATTCAGACAATCTTTGCAGAATGGTCTGGGCCAGAAAGCGGCCGGTCTGCTGCACTTCCAGAGAGTGGGTTAGACGACTGCGAACCGCAGCATTGGTTTCCAGAGGGTAAACCTGGGTTTTCTGCTGCAACCTGCGAATGGCGGCAGACTGAATGATCCGGCCGCGATTACTTTCGGTTTCTGTCAGCAGGTTCCGATCCGGGTCTGCTGAGCTGACCCTGGGGCGGGTGCAGGTGAGCTTAGTAAGGTAGTTCATGCTGATCATAGTCGGCAGAAACCGTTGGAAGGTGAGTTTTGCAATGCCCGGCATGCAGCTGATAGCCACATTCCAGCAGAGGTTGAGTCTTGTGAGTCCATCTGCCATCAATATGTTGTCGGATACGGGCTTTGTTGGGAAAACAACCCGTTACCCATTGCACCATGTTCCATTCATCCCGAACGCCTTTGCTGTTGTAGGGGGAGTAATGGTTCAGGTAGTAATCCAGAAAGGCTTCTCTGCTTTCTTCCTGCCAGGCCACATCCCGGTATAAAGACGGGAATTTCGAGGCTTGTTTATCCAGATGTTGAGACAGCGACTCGCGAGGGTTGTTGTCTGACAGATTCAGCAGGGAAGCCACATCTCGATGATCCATAAAGTAAATCCAGTCAATGGCTCCCTGGCAGTCTTCTCCCATCAGAACCTGAGTCCACATATAAAGATATTCACCGCCGGAAGGCGATTCTCCGTTAACGGATCGAAGTTCGGTTTCGTACTGCCCTGGAAGAATGATTTCCAGTCTTGAGTTGGGATACCTGTGCAGCAGGGCCTGTTTCATCTCTCTGCCAAGAAATTCATTAAAGGCTCGGGCACCTCCGTTGCGGGCGCCCAGTGGCAAACTGATATAGACAATTCGTTTCTGACTTTGGCGCGCGTCTTTAATCTGGTTTCGCAGTGACGTAACCAGTCTTTCTATGTCCTGATCCCAGGCTGGGCGGACATGGTACTGAGTGCCCAGGCAGGTAGTACGAAGCAGTGGGGAAGTGGGTGAAGAGCTGGCAGCCGTCGTGTAAAGACAGAACAGCAGGGCTATGCCAGAAAGCCATCTGGAACGGAATATCATAATATGGTGGGCCGAAGGGAAAATTCAGAAAATTATAGTTACTTTTTCCCGGGTGCCTGACAGGAGAAGTTATGGACGTTGCACCGGATTATCGTTTGCACATGGTGTCAAAACAGCTGCAGAGTCTGGGACAGACTGGTATTCCTGATGGATTTTATATCATAAAGGCTGGAAAAGGTTTTCGGCATCAGTGGGCTGAAATAGCCCATGAGGCAGGAGAGTTTGCGTCCCTTGAAGCGTCTGTCCAACGTTTTGATCTTGAGTTTGCCAGTGCCGAGGAAAGAGAAGTCAGTCATCGAGTACTGTATTTATGCAATAACGAAGATGAAGTAATAGGCTCAGCTACATCCTGGTTTCACCCGCAGCAAAAGCAGCTGGGACGTTTGCACTTTGTAGCCATGAAACCCCGCTATCAGGGCAGAGGGCTGATTCGTCCTTTGTTGGAGGCCACTCTTGATACGCTCCAGCAGTTTCATACCGAGTACTGGCTGACCACTCAGCCCAGAAGTGTGAAAGGCATTAAGCTTTATCTGGACTACGGTTTTCTACCGGTGGTAGAAAATGAGGAAGACAGCCGTGTCTGGAAACATCTTTTCAAAGTATTGGGGCGGGAATGGCGGCCTGATCAGAGCCGGGCTTTGTCTTTTGTTGATCATCCCGCTGCTGACCGTTAAGGCTGATACATTACCTGTGGGTCAGAGAGCGGTGGTGCTTTCCCATACACCAGGACTGAATTGTGCCGAAAACGAATCGTTAATCTGTCTGGATGAGCTTTTGGAACAGCCCGATATATCAACGCTGGCTCGATCCTGCGGTATGGAGTATCAGGGAGTTGCTGTAGTGATTGTCGGGACTGCACTGGTTACTCTGTATACCTCTTTTTATGTTGTGGGTGGGTTAGAATGGACAGGCTTGCTGGCGAGCGCGTTGTTGTCGATGATCAGCCTGGATAAGCTGGCGGCCAGTGCTTTTCTCGCAGGTATGTTCTGCTGGCTGTCGGGAGCTTATCAATGGCTGGCAGGTCCTACAAAGGCGGTATTTTTTGTATTCTCTGTGGGTGGCCATTTTATTCAGCTGGTCTATGACACAGTCAGAAATAAATTTACCATAACCCGGTGGGATGGCACTGATTCCGGTTCCATGTTGGGTCTGATGGATATCTATTGCGACGAATGCGATTAATTACTTTGAAACTGTTTTCAGTTATACAAACAAATAGTCCAGATCAAAGTGGTAGGTACTGAATTCATTTCGAAAAATAAGAACTCATCCCATGGTGTTTAGATTCTAAGTTTGGAGTAGGTCTGGCATGATTACGATGACTATAGAGCTCACTTTATAATAATGATTGATACATCCCAACTACTCATCAATATTCTTCTCTACATCATGCTTCCCCTTTGGGGCATTGCAGGATTCGTTGACTGGTGTTGCCACCGGGCGACAAAAATAGAAATAACTTCAGGTTTTAAAGAATCCTTGATGCACAGCCTGATGGGTATTCAAATTGGGATTCCGATACTTTTATGCCTGCTATTCAGAGTCAATGTGCTGATTTTAATGATTTGTATTCTGACCTGGATTTTGCATGAACTGGTGGCTCACTGGGATGTGCACTATGCATCGACGAGGCGCAAGATCAGTATCTGGGAAATGCATGCCCACAGTTATCTGGCGACACTGCCTTTTTATATGATGATCATGATCATAGTGATTAACTGGGAGGCCTTCTTTAGTTTCATTACCTTGAACTGGCAGGGACAGATACAATTTGTCCCCATGGAATATGCCCATGGTGGAGACAGTTATCTTGCCTATTATTTACTGGCAATGAGTGTGCTTTGCATATTCCCGTATATTGAAGAAAACTTGCGTTGCCTCAAGCAGGCATTGAAGTAATCAGGAATCGAGTTAAATGGACGTTTATATAAACAGTACCGGGCATTATTTGCCCGGTGACCCGATCGATAATGAGACGGTTGAAGAAGTTCTGGGTTATGTTCATGGAAAACCCAGTCGATTAAAACGGCGGATTCTGAAAGCCAATGGCATCCAACGTCGACACTACGCCATAAACGCACTTCACGAAACCCAAATCAGCAACAGTGGCATGGCCGCCAGGGCGGGTTTTGAATGTCTGGATCAAAGCTATTTGAACCGACAGGATATCTCGCTTTTGTCCTGCGCAACCAGTCAGGGCGATCTGGTATTACCAGGCTTTGGCAGTATGGTTCAGGCGGCTATGGAAATTCCTGACGTAGAACTTTTCAGCAGTCACGGTATTTGTTCCAGCAGTATGATGGCTTTAAAAACGGCCTATCTGCATTTGAAAGAAGGGGAGCACAGTAATGCCCTGGTGATTGCCAGTGAGCTGGCTTCCCGTTTGTTTAAAGCCAGTCGTTATGAAGCTATCCAGGGATCAGGGGCAATTGATTTTAATGCGGAGTTCTTGCGTTGGATGCTGTCCGATGGTGCAGGGGCATTATTGCTGGAAAATAAGCCGAGAAAGCAGAGCTTTAAAATTGAATGGATCAAGAGCTTCTCCCATGCAGACTCTTACCCGACTTGCATGTCAGTGGGCAGTCCACTGGATTCTTCAGATACACGAACATGGCAGGATTATGCCACTTACGCTGAAGCGGAAGCAGCAGGCTGCCTGTTGATACGACAGGATGTCCGGCTTTTGGAAAATATCGTCAAGCTGGGGGCTGATGGCTACCTGAGATTACTGGACAAAGGTTTTATCCAGAAAGACGAAGTTGATCATGTTCTCTGCCACTATTCATCCCACCACTTTCGTAACAAGATTTTTGAAATACTGACGATGGCCGGTGCGATGATTCCTGAAGAAAAGTGGTACACAAACCTGTATACAAGAGGCAATACGGGCTGCGCTTCAATCTTTATCATGCTGGATGAATTTCGCCGGACCCAATCCTACGAAGAGGACGATACCCTTCTTTGCATGGTGCCAGAGAGTGGCCGCTTTAATAACGTGTATATGAAGCTGACAGTAGTGGGGGAGAGTTCATGACCGAGAAAGTACTCACAGAAGAAGGTCAGCAGTGTCTGCAGGCATTAATGCGAGTCTGGTTCGACTTCGAGAGAAGCCTGAGCCGGGTGCCTCTCATTCAAAAGCTGGAGCGAGATCTTTTTACTGTTGAAGATTATCGCAAGTTACTCCTGAACATCAGGCAGCAGGTGATTGAAGGCTCCCGATGGATTACCCGTTGTGCATCAAGCTTTGACCGGGAATTCAGTGATGTTCGCTCAGAAGTGATTGCCCATGCCAGGGATGAACATCGTGATTATCTGCTGCTGGAAGAAGATTATGTGGCAGCAGGCGGTGTTCTTTCAGACATTCAGGAGGCTGACAGAAATCCGGGTTCTGAAGCATTGCATGGCTTTTTGATGTACCGGGCCACACAACCTAATCCGATCGATCTGATCGGAGCCATGTGGATTATTGAAGGGCTGGGCCAGAAGATGGCGACTGGCTGGTCTGAACGGATTGAATCCATGCTGAAGGAAGAGAGTAACCCTGGTTCAAATCGTCAAAGATGTACCCGGTTCATGAGGTATCACGGTGAGAATGACTCTGAGCATATGGATAAGCTCTACTCCTTGATCGATCGGGTCTGCAAGACAAAATCGGATCGCAAGGCTATTGTCCGTACAGCGACGGTTGTAGCCAGACTTTATAGTATGCAACTTGAAGAGGTGGACTATGAGTAACCGGTATAGTCCTTATATTGAGGCCATTCGCCATGATAATTCTCTGGAGATAGAGGAAGACGCGGTTAAGCTCTGGCTGAAGGATCTGGATAATCCTTTTCGTTGGGTATTGCGCCCGCTTCTGCAATTCTTTTTTGCCATCCTGCTGCATCTGGTCTGGTTTCTGAAACGACTGCCTTTGCCTCAGTTCAGTGCCCATGAGTTATTACAAAAGCTGATCTGTTGGTTCTGCACACACTTTGTCAGCCATGAAGCGAATCTGTTGATCCTTCGCCATTTTGCCACCGAGTCGAACATTTTGAATTTTCTGGCGGCGAATAGCGGAAAAGAGATTGATCAACCGTTGAAGCTCTATCCCAAACGCATTGCGGATATGATGCGAGACAGCTTTGTAGAGCACGACCAGGAACTGTTCAGGCTGTTTGCCGACATGGGCTGCTGGCAGCATAAGAATGATCCGGTGGCTATTGATAAGCTGTCCTGGGAAAACTGGCAACCAATCGATATGGATGAGTTTCAAATCAAGCCTAAAAAGACTCAGGTACTTGATTTTGAGAGTGCGCATTCGTTGTTTATGTGTCTGTTCTGTCTGCTGCTGACCCGAGAGGAGTATCGGGACGCTATTAATGGATTTAACCTGGATCAGTCTATCGCCATCAGGGTTTCACAATTGATTGGCCAGCCCCATCTAACCGAAACCGCCTATAATAAGCACCCTCATTATCTGGTGGGGCCGTGGAACCTGAGCCAAAGGTTTTTAATGCACGGCTTCTTTACTGAGTATCTCTATGCGACCTTGGAAGCCGTTCGAAAAGAGCACCGTGATTAATTGACATACTCCGTTCATCCTGAGCTTGTCGAAGGATATTGGTGATGCACTTCGACAGGCTCAGTGCGAACGGTATCGGGTATTACTGGTACTCAGCATGAGGGTGAAAGCGAGTTCTTGGTCTCTGTCCATGGCACAATCCGGAGAGAGCGGTATCATAGTCCTATAATCCTACTTTGATTTTATGGATGTTATTTTCACCGAATGCGATTAATCATTGCTGAAAAACCGAGCCTGGGCCGAGCGATTGCTGATGTCCTGCCCCGGCCTCATAAACGACAAGACGGCTATATTGAGACCGCTTCAGGTGATGTTGTCACCTGGTGTATAGGTCACCTGCTGGAGCAGGTTGAGCCTGAAAATTATGATCCTGCTTTCAAGCAATGGCGCTTTGAGCATTTGCCCATTATTCCTCAACAGTGGCAACTGCAACCCCGGAAAAACACCCGCTCCCAGCTGACGGTAATTCGCAAGCTGCTGAAGACGGCCGATGTGATTGTTCATGCCGGCGACCCGGACAGGGAAGGGCAGTTACTGGTGGATGAAGTGCTGGACTACCTCAAGCTCTCCCAAACCCGCAAGAAAAACGTCCGTCGTCTTCTGGTAAACGACTTGAACGGCTCTGCGGTCAAGAAAGCTTTTGATCGAATGCAAAATAATTCTGATTATGTGCCGCTTTCTGTTTCTGCTCTTGCCCGCTCCCGTGCGGATTGGCTCTACGGCATTAACTTAACCCGAGCCTACACCGTACTGGGTAGAAAAGCGGGTTATGGTGGTCTGCTTTCAGTGGGAAGGGTTCAGACACCAGTGCTGGGTCTGGTGGTTCGCAGAGACGAAGAGATTAACAACTTTCAGCCCAAACCTTATTTTGAGGTGTTTGCTCTGCTGGTGACGGATCAGGGCGAGTGTTTTAAGGCCAAATGGCAGCCCAGTGAAGCCTGTCAGCCCTGGATGGATGATGAAGGTCGTGTACTGGATCGGCGTCTTGCTGAAAACGTAGTCAGTCGAATTCAGGGCAAGCAGGGAAAAGTCAGCAAACTGGATAAGAAGCCCGGTAAAGAGTCGCCGCCATTACCTTACTCCTTGTCCGCTTTGCAGATTGATGCCGCCAAACAGTTGAGGATGAGCGCCAAAGAAGTACTGGATGTTTGCCAGAAACTCTATGAACAAAAGCTGGTGACTTACCCCAGATCGGATTGTCGCTATCTTCCGGTGGAGCATTTAAAAGAGGCTCCTGAAGTCTTGGGAGCCATCCGGAGTAACGATGAAAAGCTGGCTAATGCGGTTGACGGAGCTTTMCCTGACAGAAAAAGTAAAGCCTGGAATGACAGCAAGGTGGGGGCTCACCATGCCATCATTCCGACAACAAGACGAGCCGATCTCTACAAAATGGGAGAGCGGGAGCGCAAGTTATACAGCCTGATCGCCCGACAATATGTTGCTCAGTTCTACCCGGATCACCGGTTTTTGGCCAGAAAGGTTCAGGTCATTATTGAAGGCGGATTGTTCACGGCCAGCAGTCGAGAAGTAATGGAAGAGGGATGGAAGGCGTTGTTTCCCCGTAAGTCGTCATCTTCAGCCGATAAAGACGACAGTCAGAGGTTACCGGAGATGAAGGTCGGTGATTCGCTGTTGTGCAAAGAAGCCGAGTTGGCAGAAAAGCAGACACAACCTCCCAAACCTTTTACAGACGCCACGTTGTTGTCAGCCATGACGGGTATTGCCCGTTATGTCAAAGATGCAGAGATCAGAAAGGTGCTGAAAGAAACCGACGGTCTGGGGACAGAAGCAACACGGGCAGGCATTCTGGAGTTATTGTTCAATCGAAAATATCTGACCCGACAGGGAAAAAATATTCATGCCACAGAAACGGGTAAGGCTTTGATTAATGCTTTACCGGAGCCGGTGAGTCAGCCCGATATGACGGCTCAATGGGAAGCGGCTTTGAATCAGATTGTAGAAAGACAAGGTTCCTACCAGTCGTTCATGACGAACCTGGAGCAGACTCTGTCTCAGTTGTTGCAGCAGGCAGGACAGTCAGGAACCATCAATGTGCAGGGTTTGCCTCCGGTATCTAAGTCACGCTTCAAGAAGCGAGGGCGTCGAAGGAAAACCACTGGCAAGGCTTCCTGATTCGGAAAGAATGATTAAAAAATAAACCTTTGCTCACATTTTTCCCCAGAGAGAGTTCAGTTCCATTCTTGAATCTTCGGTTTCTGCTTTAGGCTGTGTTAGAGTGTGATCCTGGTTTTTCTGACTTCCTGCAGTCATGAGCGCCTGGTCTACTCTGGCAACGCTTCTGGCGGTGGATGAACATCATTTCAAACAGGACTATTCCCCCCATGTATAAAGCTTCTCTGGCCATTCTGGTTGGGCTGGGCATGACCGGACTGGCATCCGCTTCGGATAATTATTCTTATACCTGTTCTTACGGCAAGCAGGAGCGCAAGATCGACGTCATGTATCTCCAGCGTGAATCCAGTGTGCCTTGTGAAGTTCGATACACGAAAGATGGGCAGGAAGAAACACTCTGGAATGCCAGTTATACCAAAGGTTACTGTGAAGACAAGGCTGCCGAGTTTGTGAAAAAACAGGAAAGCTGGGGCTGGAGCTGTTCAATAGACAAGCCTGCAATCGACGACAGTCTGCCTGAAGATAAAGAAGTTGAGGCAGAAAAAAAGAATGAAGAAGCCAAAATCTAAGCGATCTGCTTCCTTCGCTGCGTATGGCTTGCTGACCTGATTCAGTTCTGTTTCTGCTGAATTAATAAGGTTATTTCCTGACAGGATCGAACTCTATGGCCAAATACCGGTCATAGAGTTCTATACCTTGATTCAGGAACTTTCCATGTTGCAGTACCGCCTTCTCAACAGGCAGCTATTTCCCGCCCTGTTAGCTCTGATGCTCTTCCTGCAGGCACCAGATTCGTTTTCTTCAGATCAGTGTCAGACAGGATCATGCAGTAGCTCTACCAGATATCTGGCACCTTTGGCTGCTCTTTTTGCGTCTGTCGTTTCCTATTTTTCATGGCCCGGGACTCCCGATAGTTCTGTACCCGGCGATGAAGGGACGTGCAATATCCATCCTTTCGAACTTTGGAAACCCACCCTGAACAGTGACTTCTGCCAGTCTCTGATTTCCAGTAAGAACCGCACAGAAGCGGTGAAACTATTGAGAGAAACGGGAGTCATGCAGCCTGCGACAATGGCCTGCAATAACTGGCAAATAGCTTTATCTGACTACTTCAACTGGCGCTCGCCCGGGAACAACGCCACTCAGTGGCAGGAACTTCCAGTGCATTACGGGGTGTTCCAGATGGCGGCTGAAACGATGGATGAAGGTGAGGCGGTGGACGCTCTGGCTCACTACCCTTCGGTGTTTTCACTGAACTCGATACACATCGATAGTCAGCAGTTTATTCTGAAAGGCTATGTCAGCACTGGCTTTATGATTGCCCCTATGTTGAAAGTGGCCGAATGCTATTTTGTGCCTGAGGAAGAACCCGTTTCTTTCGGTTTTGATGAGTGGAGCGGATTGGTTGGAGGGCGAATGCACTCCCTGTTTAAAGCCGTAAGTGGCCGTTCTATGGGAGACTGGGTCTTAGAGTCCCGTAAACCATTGAGCAAGATTGACATTGATGCCTTGTTCTCTGCCTTGGGCCAGACCCTGGCCAGGTTTCATCTGCGTCACAGAACCTCGAAAATGGAAGGTCTTTCGACCCTGTCCAGAGCGGTGCATCATGACCTTAACTTCAAGAATGTTTTTTACGATGGCAAATCCGGATTTTCATTGATTGATACTATTGGGCTCTCGGTTTCCGTTCTTGAGCCCTCAGCAATCAGGGCTGATTTACAAAGACTGTTTGAAGATATCAAACGATATGGTCTGGATTCTGAAGGCTTTCTTTCTGCCTATGTGGGGGAATGGCCAGAAGACGCCAGAGAAAGTTTGAGGAAAGAAATAAAAGTGCTTGAGGCTGCTATAAAGCTCTGGTAGCTACCGCTGATCATTGCTTCCGATACCTGCTGAATTCGCGCCTACAATGACCTCAGAATAAAAAAGAGGTCATTATGAAGGTCGGTTCAGCTTTAATAATAGTGCTCTTGTGGTCAGGGACAGTCTGGGCAGACACTGAGGCAGATCAGGACGTTGCAATCTGGAATATTCTGGAAAAAAAGACAACCCGTCATGGCTATAAAGGGCCAGTGGATCACTTAAAGGTCATAGACGATGGTTCAATTCAATATGCCTCGAAAGCCGATAGGGATTGGCGTAAAAAACAGAATAAGTCAGTCAGTAAAGATGTCTCTCTGAAAATGCTCAGCTGGCACCTTTCTATGGATGATATGGCCCAGGAGGAAAAGATTGATCACCGGGTCAAACAATTGAAAGGACAGGTGGCCGATCTGTTCAATCAGCATAAAGCCTTCCCCAATCTTTATATTTTTACCGGCATCCGCCCGGTCAGTTCACTGAGGTCACTAAAAGAGCTGTGTCAGGTATTGCTGGGCAGGGACTTCAAACCTGAAGAGACTGAAGAGCGCTGCAGGATTACCAGACAGTATGATCATGGTGTGGAAGCGTCCAGCCCCTATATGCTGGTCTCTGAAGGGATAGCCGTTATTGGCAGGAGTCCGGTAAGAGCTGTGCCCGGAGTTATTGAAGGAACGGGAGGGTATTGCAGTATTCAGCTCAAAGATGAAACCCACAAGCTGGCTTATCTTCTTTATTTCGAAGTATCGACTATCCATGGGTGGACAAAGGTTGCGGTGGTTTCCGGAAATGACCACACCAACATGTCTCTGGCGGGCTATGATCTCGAAGCATTTTGGCGGGACTGTCTGACATACTTTCTGGTGAAAGATTTAAAGGTGGTCAGTCCCGGGGGGGAGCCTGTAGCCGTGCTGGTTCGTTCATTGAACAGGGAAGGATTTGAGAGTGAATTCAGGTTCTGGCTTGAAGCGCCGGAACTGTCGGTCATGGAAAATAAGAAAGACTTTGATCCTGAACAAAATAAGTTGGCTGCGCACGTTGCTTCAGACTTTACCCTCAAAAGAGGAAGACGACAGTTAACGCGTGTGTATTATTATCGACAGGGAAAGTTCAGGCCTACAGAGGGCAAACAAAAAGTGATCTCTGTGCAAAACAGTCATAGCCTGGCCAACAATAATGGATCATCGGATTCCGGAGTAGCCCATTGGGCTGAGGGTGAGAGTCGGGATATTACACCGTTCGCTATTAATTTCAGCACTTTGAAAATACCGGAGAAGCAGGAGTTCAGGGAGGTAAGTCACTGGAGCAGGAGTAACAAGGCTTCAAAGAGCTCAAGCAAGGACGATGATAAACTCTACATTTACCTGCCTGAAGTGACTGACTATTAGAAACGGTTGCTAAAAGAGTGAAGGCCTCCAGAGAGGCCTTCAGACAAAGGTTTTCTATCAGATTTCAGCCGCCAGGCGAGCGCCCTGGTTAATGGCTCGCTTGGCATCCAGTTCAGCCGCTACATCGGCACCACCGATCAGGTGAACTGGCTTGCTTGTGATAGCATCAGCGAGTTCCCTGAGGGGTTCCTGACCCGCACAGATTACTACATTATCGACGTCCAGAATCGTAGGCTCGCCATCGATGGATAAATGGAGACCCTTATCGTCTACCTTATGGTATTCGCAGGAAGGCACCATTTTTACGCCACGTTTGACCATTTCAGTTCTGTGAATCCAGCCGGTGGTTTTACCCAAACCTGCGCCAGGTTTGCTCTTTTTGCGCTGCAGCAGATAAACTTCGCGACTGCTTTCTTCTTCCTGAGTGGCTGCCACCAGACCACCCCGGTGGCTAAGGCTCATGTCGACGCCCCAGTCTTTCATGAACGCTTCTACATCCAGACTGTGGGAAGGACCTTTCTGGGTGATAAATTCACTCAGGTCAAAACCGATGCCACCGGCACCAATCACTGCCACCGTTTTACCGACTTCGGCGCCTTTGAAGACATCGAGATAGTTCAGAACTTTTGGATGATCCAGACCTTCAATGGCAGGTGAGCGAGGCATAACACCTGTGGCAACAATGACTTCATCAAAGTCACTGTTTTCCAGTTCTTCTACAGTTGCCCGGGTGTTGAGTTTCAGCTTCACGCCGGTCAGTTCAACCTGACGCTGGAAGTAACGCAGAGTTTCATTGAATTCTTCTTTGCCGGGGACTTTCTTGGCGATATTGAATTGACCGCCAATTTTGTCGGAAGCTTCAAACAGTGTGACATAATGACCTCGGTAGGCGGCGGTTGTCGCAAAGGACAGACCGGCTGGGCCTGCACCCACAACAGCCAGTTTTTTCGGAGTGTCTGTTGGCAGGTAGTTCAGTTCTGTTTCATGGCAGGCTCTTGGGTTAACCAGACAGCTCACCAGCTTGAGTTCGAAGACATGGTCCAGACATGCCTGGTTGCAGGCGATGCAGGTGTTGATTTCGTCACTGCGGCCTTCTTCTGCCTTATTCACCCATTCAGGGTCGGCGAGCAGAGGGCGTGCCATGGAAACCATATCAGCATCACCTCTGGCCAAAACCGACTCGGCGACTTCAGGCATGTTGATACGGTTGGAGGTGATGACAGGCACCGACAATTCTTTTCTGATTTTGGCCGTCACCCAGGTAAAGGCTGCACGGGGCACCATGGTGGCTATGGTGGGCACACGAGCTTCATGCCAGCCAATACCGGTATTGATAATGGTGGCACCGGCACTTTCAATCTCTTTGCCCAGCTCTACAATCTCATCCCAGCTGCTGCCGCCATCAACCAGATCCAGCATGGATAAGCGATAGATGATGATGAAGTCAGATCCGGTTTTTTCACGTACACGACGAATGACTTCAATGGGCAGGCGAATGCGGTTTTCATAACGGCCACCCCAGTCATCATCGCGATGGTTGGTTTTAGCGGCAATAAACTGGTTAATGAAGTAGCCTTCAGAACCCATGATTTCAACGCCATCGTAACCCGCTTTCTGGGCATTCAGACTGCACTGCACAAAGTCTTCGATCTGGGCATCAATTTCTTCAGGGGTCAGTTCACGGGGTGGAAACGGCGCAATAGGCGCTTGCAAGGCACTGGGAGCAATAGCTTCAGGGTGGTAGGCATAGCGACCCGTATGCAGGATCTGCATGCAAATTTTACCGTCTTCTTCATGCACGGCTTGGGTGACCAGGCTATGACCAGCGATCTCTTCTTCTGTTTTAATCAAAGCCGCATTGGGCAAGCCGCCTGATTCACGGTTGGGAGCAATACCCCCGGTAACGATCAGGCCGACACCGCCTTTGGCTCGCTCACCAAAGTAAGCGGCTAATCGCTCGTAGCCACCCGGATGCTCTTCCAGGTTGGTGTGCATGGAGCCCATCAGTACCCGGTTTTTTAACTGTGTGAAGCCCAGATCCAGTGGCTCCAGCAGGTGAGGGTACAGCTTATGGGGTTCAGAGCTGCGGGCGGCAGTGGTCATTGACAGGTCCTCATCATGTTCTTTTTAAGCAAAGGGTCTTTGTAATTATGTTATCTGGACAGTGTCAAGATAAGGGTGTATGTTGACACTGTCAAGATTGAAAACAAGATTTTCCATTCGTTATTGAGTGAAAGTATGCCGGCCAAAAAAAACTACCATCACGGAGACTTACGACAGAGCCTGATCAATGAGGCCACCCGAATGATTGCCGATTCCGGGATCGAAAAGTTGTCCATGCGGGGTCTGGCTGAGTGTGTTGGTGTTTCTCGCACGGCGGCTTACCACCATTTCAAGGATAAGAATGAGTTGCTCTGTGCCATAGCGGAGCAGGGTTTCAGTCACTGGTATGATCAGATGGGAAGCCGACTCAATGAAGTCCCAGAAGATCTTGAGGCCTGGTTTCGGGCCTTTTCCCATGCCTATATTGATTTTGCCCGAAACCATGCTGAACAGTATGACCTGATGTTTGGCCGACCTATATGGAAGAACGGACAACCCACCGAGTCGCTCAGGAAGATTTCATTTGAAGCCTTTGAGCGCTATGCCGAGTTTGTTAAAAAGTGCCTTCAGGGTGATCAGTTCAGTCATGGGCAGGATGCTTTAAGGGTGGCTCAGGTGACCTGGGGCAGTTTGCATGGCCTGAGTCGTTTGTTGAATGACGGTGTCTATCTCGACAAAGAATCTATCAATAGCATGTGCGATGTGGCCGCCAGGTTACTGGTTCAGAACATGCGCCGATGAGATGGACTCGGACTCATCAAGATTTTTCCAGAACTGATGAGCAGTACGGATATCACTTCTGGCCATGGCTCGACCTGTGGCGGTCATCAGTTTTTTTTCAAAAAGACTTTGCACTTTGCGGGTGGCTGTTAAGGCGTGATCGTAAGGCAGTTTTCGGGTCTCCAGATTACAGGCCAGCTCCCTTGAAATCCCATAAGCTCCCATTAACTCCATAGCATCGGCGTCGAAAACAATCTTGGCTTCAATGGGGGAGCTTTCAGAAATAAGATGGGGCCGGCACAGCCTGACAATTTCAAAAAGCTGATCGCTGACATCCTGTTCCAGACCGGTTTCAGTCAATACTTGTCTGAGCTGATCCGGGTGATCATGGTATTGATGCAGCCAGGCTCCGGCCTCTACCAGAAACGGGTTACCCTTCTCGGACTGATTGATTTTCATAGCGTAACTCACCACCCGCTCTCCATGCTTCAGGTTGTGGTACGGGTCCTGCTTCAAATAGAAGAGGCTGGCTTTTATCTGAATATCTCTAAGGCATTCCCACATCACTTTGCGCTCTGATCCATATTCCTTATGGGGGAAGTGTCGGCAAGGTTGTAGAGGACTTTCAGCCTCACTGATCAAGGGGAAGAATATAAGTACCTTGGTGATCAGCAAGGCACTTATAAAAATGAGAAAGCGTCTGGACACGGTTTCCTGATTCCTTCCTGCCCGAAGGCCGGTGGTAAATCATTTCAGTTTAGTTGGAAAATGCCAGGGCTTTTCGTTCGATGAATCTAACCACCAGAGTCAGGATTCCGGTCAGAGTCAGGTAAATAACGCCAGCCAGTGAGAAAACAGTAAGAGTGTCGTACGTTTGAGCGTTGAGACGAGCGGCATAGCCCATAAGATCCATCAAGGTGATGGTGCTGGCCAGAGATGTACCTTTCATGACCAGAATCATCTCGTTGCCATAGGCAGGCAGTGCACGACGAATGGCGTGGGGCAGAATGATCCGGGTCAGCGCCTGCTGTCGTGTCATGCCCAATGCCATAGCAGCTTCCCACTCTCCGGCGGAAACAGCATCAATAGCACCTTTGAACAGTTGTGTTGAATAGGCTGCACTGTTTAGAGCCAGGGCCAGCATGGCACAAAACCAGGGCTCGCTGAGCAGAGACCAAAGGGCCGTTTCCTGCAGGATAGGAAATTGCGCCGGTCCATAGTAGATCAGGAAAATCTGAACCAGCAAAGGTGTGCCGGTAAACAGCAAAATCTGTAGTTTGACCAGCCATTCCAGGGGTTTAAAGCGCAGGGACAAAACTAATGTAAACAGCAGCGCCAGTATCAGGCCTGTGAACAGACTGGCAAAGGTCAGCTCCAGAGTGGTCTGCAGACCTTTAAGAAGCTGGGGCAGGTATTCGTACATGGATTCCAGCGTCATACATTCACCGTCCTGATGTGTTGACTGGTTTTCTGCTTCATTTTATCCAGACAGTGCTGACTGATCAGGGTGATCACCAGGTAAACGGCACCCGCCGTTGCGTACCAGGTAAAGGGTTCATAAGTCTGGGAAGACACCAGTTGGGCCTGACGTAATAGATCAGTGACACCAATCAGCGCCACCAGAGCGGTATCTTTCAGAAGAACGAGCCATTGGTTGCCGAGTCCGGGCAGAGCATGCCTCCAGGCCTGAGGCAAAATCACCCGGTAGAAACAACGAGCACTACCTATCCCCAGGGCTTTCGCTGCTTCGGTCTGACCACTGGGAACAGCCATAAAAGCACCGCGGAGCGTCTGGCTGGCATAGGCGGAATAAATCAGGGAAAGCGCCACGGTACCGGCTGTGAATGGGCTGATTTCGACAAATTCATCGGTTAACAGGAACAACAAGTGTGTCGCACCAAAATAGATAAAGAAGACCACCAGTATCTCAGGCAATCCTCTTACCACGGTGACCCAGGCAACGGTCAGGTATCTAAGCAATCGGAAGCGACTCAGCTCACCCAGTGCCAGCAGGGTAGCCAAAACCAGTCCCAGCAGCAGTGAAGAGAGTGCCAGTCCAAGCGTCATCAGCGTTGCATTGAAAAAGAGTTCAAGCATGGAAACTACGGTCAGTCAGTCGATAGGAGGCTGCAGTCGTTAACTGCAGCCCGGGTGTGATTGGTCAGGAAGTCTTGTTGAAATATTTGTCGTAAATCTTTTGATAGGTGCCGTTTTCTTTCAACTTGTTCAGGGCAGTATCGAATTTCTTCTTCAACTCGTCCTGTTTACGCACTGCGATACCGTAACCAATGCCAAAGTAATCGGCATCCTTGATTTCCGGGCCCACTTGCCCGTATTGACCTTCCCCTCTTTCTGCCAGCCACTCTTTAGCGACGGCGGTGTCAGCAAAAACAGCATCAACACGACCACTGGTCATATCGAGAAACGCATTCTGGAAGGTGTCGTAAGGACGAACTTTAACACCCTGGCTTTCCAGTTTGTCGATGACATACTGCTGGTGTGTGGAGCCGTTCTGAACGCCTACAGATTTACCTTTCAGGGCTTCAATAGATTTCAGTCCCTTGTCATTTTCAGCGACGAAAATAGCTGAGTTTTCATAGTAAGGGCCACTGAAATCAACCTGCTTGAGGCGATCCGGAGTAATGTCCATACCTGAGATAACCGCATCGAAGCGACGGAATTTCAGGCTGGGAATCAGGCTGTCAAAAGGCTGGTTGCTGAAGGTACATTCGGCCTTCAGTTCACTGCAGATGGCGTTGGCCAGATCAATATCGAAACCTTCCAGCTGATTGTTTTTGCCAACAAACTCAAAAGGAGGGTAGGTGGCTTCCGTGGCAAAGCGAATGGTTTCTTCGGCCTGGGCCTGAACTGCGGAAAGGGTCAGGGCAGTAGCTGCCAGAACAGTGGCGAACATTTTTTTCATTTTCGGTACTCCAGAAATCCGAAAAATTCTTCTAGCAAGAAAGTATCCGGAGGCGAAGGCCTCCAGAAAAGTCAGTGTTCCAGATAGCTGCGGAAAGCTTCTGTTTCAGGGTTGGCAAAACGATCGGATGAACCGTCTTCGACGATATGGCCATCTTCAAGATAGATAACTTTGCTGGCAATTTTCCGGGCAAATTCCACTTCGTGAGTGACTACCACCTGGGTAATACCAGACTGGCTTAACTCTTTTATGACTTCTACCACCTGGTTGGTAATAGCCGGGTCCAGTGCGGCAGTAGGTTCGTCAAATAACAATACGTCAGGTGACAACATCAGGGCACGGGCAATGGCAACACGCTGTTGCTGTCCGCCAGAAAGGGATGAAGGCCAGGCATCGGCTTTTTCAGAGAGGCCTACACGTTCCAGCAATTCTTTGGCTTTGCTGGTGGCTTGCTCTTTAGGCATACCCTGAACCACCGGAGCTTCAATCAGATTGCCCAGAACTGTCATGTGAGGCCAGAGATTGTACTGCTGAAACACCATTCCGACTTTGCGACGCAGTGCGCAAGCCTGTTTATTCAGGCTCTTGCTATCATGATCGCGGGTGAAATTAAAATCCATGTCCGCAACTTTCATGGTGCCCTGATCAGGGGTTTCCAGCAGGTTCAGCATTCTTAACAGGGTACTTTTACCTGCACCACTGGCGCCGAGGAGAACCGTTGTCTCTCCGCGGGGGATATTAAAACTGATGTCTTTGAGAACTTGTGTGGAACCAAAAGCCTTACTGAGGCCCTCTACTACTATGCCCATTGCCTTTCATCTACCATTTTGTAAAAATTCCCGCTTTGGTGAGTATGAAATACAGCGGGCAGTTTATACACTGAACAATTCTTCATCCCCATGGGTGACGAAAAATGGTTTCAGTCGCTCATGGCTGATTTGTGCTCATGACTGTTTGAAACACCCGTTCAGCCAGTGTCTTTTGCATTGGCAGTGTTTCCAGCTCATGGCTGTTTGTGAGAGTCCTGCCGCGATAGGGTTGAAGCGGCGCATCAGCAGAAGTCTGGCCGAGTTGTCACGGCTCGAACAGATTTTAGGGCTGACTGGGTCTGCAGGCTATTTCTTACCGGAAAGCATAGGCCGAACAGACTACGGGTTCACATGGAAAAAAGGATTCTCTTACATGATCATGGATAAAATCAAGTAACATTTGAATATTTATTCATAGATATTGCTTTTTTACCCAGAAGGGTCGGAAACCCCGGTTTTTTTATCTGGGACTTCAGGAGCTATGAACAAAGATTATGGCCAGTCAAAAACAGGAAGAACTCATAAAGGCTTTCAGGCAGTTGCTGAAAGATGAACGCTGTGGCTCCCAGAGCCAGATCGTAGAACAGCTTCAAAACCAGGGATTTGACAACATCAGTCAATCCAAGGTGTCCAGACTGTTGAGCCGTCACGGCGCAGTTCGTGCCCGAAACGCTCGTAATGAACAGGTTTATTGCCTGCCCCCGGAGCTGGGAAAAATGGACTCCAACATCGCTGTCAGGGATCTGGTGGAAGATGTTGCCAATAACGGAATGTTGATTGTCATCAAAACCAGCCCCGGGGCTGCCCAGATGATAGCCCGACTATTGGACTCCATAGGTCGCTCCGATGGCATTCTGGGTTGTGTGGCAGGGGACGACACTATCTTTGTTGCGCCGGTCTCACCTGCTGAGATAGAAAGCCTTCAGGAAAGTATCGTTAAACTGTTTATGTAACAGTCCTGCGAACTGGTGATTGGCCTGTATACAGTGGGTACAGGCCAAAAACAGATTTGAACAACAAGAATAAAGTAGTGAGCCTTCTAATTCTTATAAACGTCAATGAACGTTTTGTTTTGAGTGGCAGGTCCAGATTTAGTCAATACTGTTTTTAAAACTCTGTGACGAAGTGGGTATGGGCTAGGTAAAGTCATTCTCAGGAATATTTACCCGTTCGCGGTTTATCTATATGCTTGACGCTCTTTTTTATCAGCACTTCTGAATTCGATGGCATCACCCGGCTTCAAGATAACGCATAATGTCAGTCCGGAACATTTGAGCGCCTGCCTCTGTGGTTGTTGGGACCGGCATCAGACATTGCCTGATGTTGAACAGCTTTTCACCGGTTCAGACTCAACGGAAATTCAGTCCATTGAAATTTTGGCTGAGCCCTCCTTTCAATGGGATTCACTGTTTTCTGCCTGGCTATTGAAGCTGCAAAGGCACTGTGATCGCCAAAACATACAACTGATGTTGTCCAGTTTGCCTGATGATGCTCTCAGTCTGCACCAACTGGCTACAGCTGTTCCTCCCGCTGCAGTCACGAAAAAAAGTCCTTACTTAATTTCTGCCATTTTTCAAAAAGTGATAAAAGGACTTTACGATTGGCTGGAAAACTTTGTCCTGTTTCTTGGTGATATAGCACTGGGCATTGTTCGCGTGCTCAGGTTTCGCAGTGATGCACGACTGGGTGACTTTTTTCAGTTTCTGCATCAGGCCGGGCCAGCCGCACTTCCCATTGTCACGCTGTTGAGCTTTCTGGTGGGAATGATACTGGCTTATCTTGGCACTGTTCAGCTCCGGCAGTTTGGTGCAGAAGTCTATGTGGCGGATTTGGTCGGCGTTGGCATGGTAAGGGAAATGGGCGCTTTGATGACCGCGATCATTATGGCTGGCCGAACCGGTGCCGCTTATGCTGCCCAGCTGGGAACCATGCAGGTCAATGAAGAAGTGGATGCCCTGACCACACTGGGTATCAAAACCGTTGATTATCTGGTGCTGCCCAGAATGCTGGCGCTGATTGTGGCCATGCCATTGCTGACACTCTACAGCGATATTCTGGGCATGCTGGGAGGCGGTGCTGTGGCATTGAGCATGGACATTACTTTCACCCAGTATGTGCACCAGTTGGCCGGTGCTTTCTCTCTGTCCGATGTCCTCACAGGTCTGTTTAAAAGTCTGGTGTTTGCCATTCTGATCAGTTTTGCCGGATGTCAGGCAGGTCTGGCTTGCGGTCGTTCTTCGGCAGCTGTGGGTAAGGCGACCACTACAGCGGTGGTGACTGCCATCGTTTATCTTGTGGTGGCCGATGCGGGTCTGAACATTCTCTATTTCCAGTTGGGTATTTGATGATGGAACAGCCAGATCCCGAAGCCATAGCTGAAACCGGTGCAGCCATAGCAGTCGATCAGCTGACCATGAAATACGGCAGCAACCTGATACAGGAGAACCTGACCTTCCAGGTTCAAAAAGGCGATGTCTTTGTCATCATGGGGGGCAGTGGTTGCGGTAAAAGCACGCTGCTCAAACACATGATCGGTTTGTACCAGCCTGCAGCGGGCACTATTTCCTACGAAGGAAAAGATTATTTTTCAGCCACAGATGCCCAACAGCTTGAAATGAGAAAGCGTTGGGGGGTGACTTATCAGAGTGGTGCCTTGTTCAGCGCCATGACCCTGGCAGAAAATGTGGGTCTGCCGCTGAGCCAGTATACCAGGATGAAATCTTCAGAAATCGACGATCTGGTGCGTTACAAGCTAGCGCTGGTGGGGCTGTCAGGCTATGAAAGTTATTATCCTTCCGAAATCAGTGGCGGTATGGCCAAGCGGGCGGGCTTGGCACGGGCGATGGCTCTGGATCCTGATGTACTGTTTTTCGATGAACCGTCAGCAGGCCTGGATCCATTAAGCGCTAAACGCCTGGATGATTTGATTCTTCAGCTCAGTCATTCACTGGGTGTCACCATTGTGATTGTGACTCACGAACTGGAAAGTATTTTTGCCATAGGTTCCAATGGCGTTTTTCTTGATGCACAGACAAAAACACAGCTGGATACAGGTGCTCCTTCCTATATGCTGAATCACAGTTCTCAACCCCTGGTCAGAGACTTTCTGTCCCGTGGGCAGGGTCATCAACCGATTTCCGGGGAGGTTGGCCAATGAATAAAAAAAGATATTCGGTCTTTGCCGGTTTGTTTGTGATCGCCATGATCGGGTTGGCTGTGGGGCTGGCCCTGTTTATTGGTAAGGGCAGTTACTCCAGCAACAGCAAAGAGCGCTATGAGCTTATATACGACAGCAGTGTTATGGGACTGAATGTAGGAGCCCCCGTGACATTGCGTGGCGTGAAGATTGGTGAAGTGACGGATATCCGTACCCAGCTCTATGTTAACAGGGAAGAGCTGCTGAACACCGTTGTCATTGATATCTACCCGGATATGGTGATCAGCAAAGGGGGAGAAATTCCCGAAGATATTATGGAGCAGCTGGTGGCCAGAGGCCTGGCGGCCAAACTGAAAACCCAGAGTCTTTTGACCGGTCTGTTATACGTTGAAGTAGACATCTATAAAGCCAGCTCCAGAACAGTTTCTGTCGCCACCCAGTATCCGCAGCTTCCTACAGTACCTACCGATCTTGAAACCATCACTCAGGATTTGGATAAGATGAATCTGCCAGAGCTGATCTCGGACCTAAAAAGCATTGCCCACAACCTGAACACTATCAGTGGCGGCCAGGAATTCCAGCAAATGCCGGAAAACCTCAATAAGGCTTTCGCCCAGTTTGGCACCATGTCCCAGGATATGGCCAAAAGCATGTCCGACATGAGAGATGAGTTTGTACCCATGGCGGACAGCATGGATCAGATGTCTCAGGCCATAGAAAGAGAACTGCCCAAAACACTGGGTAAAGTGAATGAAGCGCTGGCTACCGTTGAAGCCACACTGAAAGCGGTAGAGCAAACGACTACTGCCCTGGGAGATACTATGGCGCCGGATTCGCCCCTGATGTATCAGCTGGAGCGCAGCAGCAAGGATATCAGCCGTTCAGCGGATGCCGTCAGGGAGCTGGCAGAATTATTGGAAGAGCAGCCGGGCTCTGTGTTGTCAGGCAGGGATACAGGGGAATGAGTGGATGATGAAAAATGTTCAATGGTTTTCTGTGCTGGTTGCTGCTTTTCTGCTTTCAGCCTGTGCAGCGAATGTGACACCCTTTCAGTACTTCACCCTGAAGCCTCTGGAAACGGGTAAAGCCAGTAATACGAAGACTTCTATAGGTGTGTCGCCTGTTGAGATTCCTGGCTGGATGGATCGTGCCAATCTTGTTGTAAACGACGGAGGCTATGAACTTAAGCGCTACGATGTACAACGCTGGGGTGAACCTGTTCAGGACGCAATTACCCGAACACTGACCCAGAACCTGAATGCTCTGCTTCCTGAGTCTGATGTGGAATCAGGCCCCTGGCTGAGAAGCCAGTCACCGGATTTAGCGGTGAAAGTAGCCATTAACAATCTGGCCTGGTATGACTCCACTCTGGAGTTGGATACAAGAGTCACACTGATGAAAAAGCAGGTACGTGTGCAGTCTCGTACTATCAAGCTGACTCGTAACCTACCTGAAAATAGCAGCCCGCAACAGTTGGTTGAAGGGATCAGTTATTTGCTGGCAGATCTGAGCCAACGGATACAGAAGGATGTTGTCGCCCAGCAGTGAAGTTGTGTGATTCTATGCAGCATCTGACCGGCTACTGGCAATGATGATAACCCAGGAGAAGTGAGAGCATCAGAAGCCACATTCTGTTGCCCTCAACTATTCGGGTCAAAGTTTCCTGGTCAACTGATTCTTCAACTCCGGTACTGGCATTGGCTGTTGCCTGAGCTGTTCCATAGAAGTGATTGGTACCGTTATGGACGACAACAATAGGTACAAGGTCTCCCATGCCTCCCATTACTGTTTCTAAACTCTCTCCTGCCGGTGCTTCGGAGCCATTATGCATAAATGACTGGATAATGGGTTGTCCTGTCTCGGAGTTGGCCATCATCAGGATTATGGGTTGATGTACCATAGTTGCCATACAAGGTAGCAGCGTCGGTGAAGCCCAGCCTCCGTTATTCAGGTATTCCAGATCCTCTACCGCTTGTTCTGCAAGAACCGGATCCTGATTTAAGTTCTCGCTGATACTTGAGATGATATCAGCTGGGTCAACATCACCAAAATGTTGAAAAACTGCATGCAGTAAACAGTAACCATCTTTTGGAGTGGCTGCTAACTGCAAGCCCACTTCATCCAGTTGATGATGGTAACCGGTGGAATAGGTTTCCATCAGATCCTGATTGATAGAGGAGGCTGTTACGTTATTCCTGTACCCCTGAGATAAGTCAATAAACTCTCTCGCCTCCGCAGCAGTCAGAGATCCTGAAGATTTCTCAATGGTACTTAATAAATGACGTGTACCTTCAGGAATAGAAGCCCATAGGCTTTTCCTATTAAGGGCCTTGATCAAAACTTTTCCGATCAGAGCAGATGCATCATTCTTTTGATGTTTCTCCGCGAGGCTTAATCGTTCGTGACCGGTGAATTTCCATGAAGGGGCACTGCTACTGATAAATAAAAAGTCATATAACTCGCTATCAAACAGGTAGCCCTGCTGATCAAGAAACGTAAATACTCCCAATAGATTTGTCACAATAGAAATAAATTCATCTGGGTCAGTATGCTGATTCAGCTTCGAAAAAAAATTATAGTCGGCGAATTCTTCCACAATCAACAAGGCATTCTGTGTCGAGAACTGTGTTCCCAGATCACCACTGACTATTGAAGAAGCCCTAACAAAATGACTGGCGTCTAATTGCATGACTGCCTTTGGTGAAATGCTCGGACTATCGGGAACTTGACTCAATGCCATCATATGTCGCAGTTTTTTCAGGTGAGTCCCATTACTTTTCCACCAAAGTTCCAAAGCCACGGGGGTACCATCTGCATCATCGACAGCCTGATAAGTCAGTACCGGTTCCTTTTTTCCACTGCCAGCAAGAAATCTGCCCAGTGTGAAGGTGCGCCCGCGCTGTTGAAAACAGACTTTTCCGTCGGGATTGTCAGAGCGAAAGGCTACTCCGTCAGTTTCCAACCTAAGTTGTTTATTGTCCGCAGCTTTAAAACGTGCAATAAAACCGTCGGCCTGGTGATCTGTCAGCCAGTGTGTTTTCTTAAAGTTTTCAAAGTGTCTGAAAGGGCAGTCATCAGGACTATTACCACTGAGCATAAGCGATACATAGAAACTGACATCCTTGGCAATATCACTTTTCTGGCAGGTGAGGCAGCTATCCAATCGGGTGGCAATATTGTTAAACTGGCAGGTGCAAACTTCCTTTTTGGCCAGTTGATCAAGCCATTTTCCCAGACTAGCCCAGGGAGAATCTTTGAAAAATTGCTCCATAGAGGTTCCATTTTCAGGGAAAAAACTTAGAAAATAAAAGGATTTTAGATCGTATTCTCCTTCCTCTGACAGACGAAATAGCAATGAATAGGTTCCAAGGAATTGACACCCTTGAAACAAGTCAAAACGGTGAACAGCAAACGC
Organism: Endozoicomonas arenosclerae; assembly: GCF_001562015.1. Classification (GTDB taxonomy): domain Bacteria; phylum Pseudomonadota; class Gammaproteobacteria; order Pseudomonadales; family Endozoicomonadaceae; genus Endozoicomonas_A; species Endozoicomonas_A arenosclerae. Next base: position 27,316 of record NZ_LASA01000147.1, read on the forward strand.
TCCTGCCTGACTCCATTCACTGAGCAGTAAAGAAAAAAACAGAACCGTTGTACATATGATCCTGTTGAAGCCAGAAAGAAAGTGTCTCGGTTTCAACAAAGACTTCAGTAGCTTATTGAACCGGATAACCCGCATAGGAATTGAATACTTCGACTCAGCCAAAAAAGTGAATTTTAAATATAGTTAACATTTATTTATCGGCAAGCCGCTATAGCTCCCCCCGATAAAAGGTTATCAGCGGGAGCTTATGTGAAGCCTCTTCTGTTTTCAGATGGCTAAAAATCAGTAGAACAAGGAAGCAATAAAGAGCGCTATTGTGGTAACCAGAGTCACTCCGCTGGCGATCATGTTTGCGGAAGAAGTGTTTGCCTCAGCGTAATCGGCAACATCCCATAACCTTGCATTACCGTCATTAGCTGCCGTCACCACCTTTTGATTATCCGGTGAGAACCTGATTTTGGAAACACTGGCGTTGGCATGAGGAAGGTTAGCTAGCAAATCAGGTTCGCTGGCATTCACGGCATTGCCTGCACTATCCAGTCCCGTAACATTGAACACATTGGCATTCTGGCTTTGCATGGCCGTGACCATCAGCTCACCAAAGCGATCAAAGCTGATGTCGTTGATCTGATCGTCTTCAAAATCTTTTTGAGCCACTTTTTTTGGAGTGACCACTCCTTGGGCATTGGGGGTGAGGCCTGCAAGATTCCAGACGACAAACTGGCAGTCCGTACCGTTATTGATGCCAATACCGAGTTTGGTCCATTCATGATCGAATTCGATGACATTGATGGCGTGCTCGAATTCTACTTCAGCATAAAGTGCAGCAACGGGTGTTCCCTTACTGTTCTTACTGATCTTTCTCAGGTTATAGATGCTGACTTTGGTGCCGTGACTGACTCCCAGAAAGTTACCATCAGGGCTGAAAAACAGTTGATTGCGATTCAGGGCAACACTGCCATCAAGATCGATTAACACTTCCAGAACCAAAACCAAGCGACCACAGGGCAATTGCATCAATCTGAACACTCGAAGATAAATTTCTTGTAAACTCTCTATCCAGTTTATTCGAGTCTCCTAGAGTAGTTCATCCGCATGGAAGCCAAGCAGTACCAGCCACTAGCTGATTTTTTAGCCAAAGTTCCTGATCCTCGCTGCCCCGGCATGTGTGATCACAACCTGCTCGATATACTTATCATTGCTGTATGCGCAGTCATATGTGGAGCGGACGAGTGGCAAGACATGGAGG
>NZ_LASA01000148.1 GCF_001562015.1 Endozoicomonas arenosclerae
GCTGAATACCCGTCAGGTGAGAAGAATTTCGGAAATCTCTCGCAAGTATGACAAAGGGTATGTTCACTTTACGACCCGCCAGAATGTTCAGCTTAACTGGCCTCTGCTGGAACAGGTGCCCGATATTCTTGCTGATCTGGCAGAAGTCGAAATGCACGCGGTTCAAACCAGTGGTGCCTGTATTCGAAATACCACTACTGACCAGTTTGCGGGTGTAGCACGTGACGAGATTGTAGACCCAAGACCCTGGTGTGAAATTATTCGCCAGTGGTCAACCTTCCACCCTGAATTTGCTTTCTTACCCCGTAAATTCAAGATTGCCGTGTGTGGCTCTGAAGAAGACCGTGCTGCCTCCATGGTTCATGACATTGGCGTGCATGCTTTCCGTAATGACAGCGGTGAAGTCCGGTTTAAGATTTTGGCTGGTGGCGGTCTGGGCCGAACACCTATGGTGGCCAGTGTTATCAGGGAGTCCATTGAGCCTGAACATCTGCTAACGTATCTGGACGCCATTCTACGGGTCTATAACCGCTACGGCCGACGCGATAACAAATACAAAGCACGGATCAAAATCCTTGTAAAAGCCATGACACCAAAAGTGTTCAGTGAAAAGGTGGAAGCAGAGTGGGAAACCATCAAAGACAGTGCTTCCATACTGCCAGAAACTGAAATCCAACGTGTCAGTAAGCACTTTATCGAGCCTGAATATAAAAACCTGAATGATCAGGATTTCAATGACCTGGCTCTGAAAGCCCCTGCAGGTTTTCAATCCTGGCTTAAGCAGAATGTTTTCCCACATAAAAAGCCAGGTTATTGTGCAGTTACTCTGACACTTAAAGCTACAGGCGATGCTCCTGGCGATGTTTCAGCAGAACAGCTGGACACTATTGCTGACCTGGCTGATCAGTACAGTTTGGGTGAACTTAGAGTCAGTCACGAACAGAATCTAATCTTCGCTGATGTTGAGCAGAGTGTTCTGATTGAGCTCTGGGATAAACTCAATGCAATTGGTCTGGCAACCGCTAACCGTGGCCTGTTAACCGATATGATCTGCTGCCCGGGAGGTGACTTCTGTGCATTGGCTAATGCCCGCTCGATTCCCCTGGCTGAAGAAATACAGCGGAAGTTTGAAGATATCGACTACCTGCATGACGTGGGCGAGCTGGATCTGAACATTTCTGGCTGCATGAATGCCTGTGCCCACCACCACGTTGGACACATTGGTATTCTGGGTGTCGACCGTAAAGGTATTGAGTACTATCAGATTCAGGTGGGGGGCTCTGCTGCCAAAGCAGCTTCTCTGGGCAAGATTATTGGGCCTTCTTTCAAACGAGAAGAAGTCCCCAGTGTTCTTGAGAAAATTTTGAGCGTTTATATCGAGCAGCGTCATGAAGATGAACTATTTATTGATACCTGCCAGCGCATCGGCATAACCCCTTTCAAGGAGCGAGTGTATGGCCAGGCTGCTTAAGAATAACGAAGTCTTTCAGGAAGAGTACCAGCTATTGGGCGCTGAAAACTCTGAGAATGAAAGTGGTACTTTGTTGATTCAGGCTAAGCATCTGAACCAACATCAGACATTATTGCAGCAGAATCAGCCTATAGGTCTGTTTCTAGACAGTGACGATGAACTGGAAGATTACGAAGACCAATTGGAGAAGTTTGAGCTGATAGCCATTAACTTCCCTAAGTTTATGGATGGCAGAGGCTACTCGTTGAGCAGGCTTCTAAGGGATCGTTATCAGTTTAAAGGCGATATCCGTGCCGTCGGTGATGTTCTGGTTGACCAGATTTTCATGATGAAGCGTTGTGGTTTCTCCAGCTACTACCTGAGAGACGACCAGAAAGCAGAAGACGCCATAAAGGCACTGGATACTTTTACTCTGCGCTATCAGGGCAGCAGTGATGATCCGGAACCATTGTACAGAAAAAGAGCTTAAACACATTCATTCAGGGCTGTATTAAGCAGCCCTCCCCCCTCTTCTCATACTCAATCCTGAATAAATCCCATAAGAATAGAGCCCAGTGACACTTCGGGTTACCCGCATTCAATAGCTTGGGTATATACTTGGTCTTTTAGCTTCATCCAAAATGTGGGCTGGAAGAGCCCTATTTATAAACAATTATCTATTTGGCGCGTCTAATGGAAAGTGGTTCCCTGCTATTCTCTTTCTTTCTTATTTTCAGTGGTGCTGCGGTGCTCGCCACAGCCGCCCTGTTTACCCGTCAACCACTTCTGGTCGCTTATATTGTATTGGGTGCTTTCCTGGGCCCCTACGGTATGGAAATGGTTACGGACACAGGGCTTCTCAATGATATTGCCCATGTCGGTATTATCTTCCTGCTGTTTCTGCTGGGGCTCGATATGCAGCCCAGTCATCTTGGGCACTTACTTAAGAAAACAGCCACAGTAGGCATGATCAGTTCAGTCATATTTGCCCTCACCGGTTATGGGCTAGGTCTGGCGTTTGGTTTTAGCCAGAAAGAAGCCGTTATTACCGGCGCAACCATGATGTTTTCCAGTACCATTATTGGCATCAAGCTGTTGCCAACAACAGTACTGCATCACAAGCATACGGGTGAAATCCTGGTCAGCTTGCTGCTGTTGCAGGATTTACTGGCCATACTGGTTCTACTGTTGCTGTATAACTTTGATGGCGGTTTTGCCAACAGTAAAGCAGATGTACTCATGGCACTGGCCGCACTTCCCATGATTATTGCAGCGGCCTTCCTGGCGGTAAGGTATGCCCTCCTACCTTTAATGGCCCGATTTGATCGCTTCCATGAATATATGTTCCTGCTGGCCATTGGCTGGTGCCTTGGTTTTGCAGAGCTGGCTCATGCCCTCAACCTTTCTTACGAGATCGGGGCATTTATTGCCGGTGTCAGTATTGCAACCAGTCCAATATCACAATACATAGCCATTAACCTCAAACCGTTGAGGGACTTCTTTCTGGTTCTGTTTTTCTTCTCAATCGGGGCCAGCTTCAATCTCAGTCTGCTTGATGATGTCTGGTTCCCAGCTCTCATCATGACGGTGGTCTGTCTGCTGCTCAAACCCACAACATTCGGCGTTCTGCTTAGAGCTAATGAAAAGAAATCAACGGCTTGGGAGGTGGGTTTCAGACTGGGACAAACCAGTGAATTCTCAATTCTGATTGCAGTATTGGCAGCGGGACAGATGTTGATGGGCGAAATTGCGGCTCATGTGGTACAAGCAACCGCCATTATGACCCTGATCATCTCTTCCTATGTAGTCGTGTTTAATTACGAGTCGCCCATAGCGGTTTCTGAGAAACTCAGAAGAGATTAAGAAGAAGTTTTGATTTCATATAAAAATCCCCCGAATCAAAGAGATCCGGGGGATTTTTTACTTTCTACAGACTTGTCCGAACTTGAAACCCTCTCAAAACCCGTTCGGGCTGAGCCTGTCGAAGCCTAATAACACAACCCTTCGACAAGCTCAGGGTGAACGGTATTTATATGAATATACGAGACAAATTCATACCGTTGTCCGCGAATAACCTCTTATGAGAAATAACGGGTTTGAGTAGCTCTTTCCCAGATTTTTCCAAAGGTATTATCCAGAGTGGTTTCAGCTGCCAGCCCCAGCTTGCTGGCAAGGCCTTTTTTAACCTCATAGCTGACCTGGACAATGTCAACTTCATCCACCTTGCTGTAGATGTATTCATCACTGGTCATGACTTTATCAATCAGGTTTTTATCAATGGCCTGACGTCCATACCAGATTTCTCCGGTAGCCACGTCTTCAACATTCACCTGGTCACGCTCTTCCTTGATAAAGTCTTTAAACAGTTGATGTGTGTCCTGAATGTCCTGCTTGAACTTGTCACGGCCTTTATCCGTGTTTTCACCCAGAACCGTCAATGTTCTTTTGAACTCACCAGCCGTGTGAAGCTCAATATCCACATCATGCTTTTTGAGAAGCTTGTTGATGTTAGGCAGTTGAGCCATAACACCAATGGAACCGATGATGGCAAAGGGGGCTGCAACAATCTGGTTAGCGGTACAGGCCATCATATAGCCACCACTGGCAGCCACCTTGTCGACAGCAATGGTGAATTTGACACCGCGATCTCTGATCCGTTGCAACTGGGAAGCGGCCAGACCATAGGCATGAACCATGCCCCCTGCACTCTCAAGTTTGAGAAGAACCTCGTCCTTTTCTGTAATCACAGAAAGTACAGCGGTTATTTCTTCCCTGAGGGATTTGACCGCCGAAGCTTTCATATCACCATCAAACTCAAGTACATAGAGTCGTGATTTGGACTCTTGCTTTTTGTCTTTGTCCTTCTTTTTCTCTTTCTCAGCTTTTTTCTTATCTTTAGCCAGCTGTTTCAAACCTTCTTTGTCCAGAATGGCATGCTGAAGATCATCTTTCAGGTGCTGATAATGTTCATTGAGTTTCTTGATTTCAAGATGCCCTTTACTGATCTTTTTCGATTTTTGCCCCATTGCTGCTGCAGCAACAATGACGATCAGCAGTGCCACGACAAAAGTGACCACTTTGGCAAGGAATAAACCGTATTCCGCCAGATACTCCAAGAGAGCCTCCCAACATTCATTACTATGTGACTGACTAAGAATACCTGAAAAAACCAATAACTTTTATTGTGTCACCGTTTTTTGCCATGCTCTTTTTCTGTTTTTAACTTCTACATGGAGGTATGAAAGCCACTGATGCGGACTGATTACAATCAGTCCTTCATTATTCAATACTCTAGAGTTTGCACAGTGTGTATTTTGATTAAACCAACTAGATATATGATTGTATAATATTAATAATCTATTAAATGTCTGGAAATAGTAAACTTAGGGGGCAAGTCAGGGAGTTCCTTACGATTAAACCATTCAGCACTGGCTATTTCTTCCTCCTCTAACAGAATTTCTCCTGATGAATATTCAGCTCGAAAACCTAGCATGAGTGCATGGGGAAATGGCCAGCTTTGACTGAAACAGTATTCAACCCCTTTAACTTCAAGACCCACCTCTTCCCTGATCTCTCTTACCACAGCTTCTTCAGCTGTTTCTCCCGGCTCTATAAACCCAGCCACAACAGTATGCATGGTGGTTTTTCTAAGGTGTCTCTTGTGTTGCACCAACAATATTTCATCACCTCTATGAATCAATACAATGATGCAGGGTGATATTCTTGGGTAATAAGGCATTTCGCAGTTTGAACATGTCATAGCCCACTCCCCTGCTCCGGGCTTACATGCACTACCACACCGACCGCAGAACTTATGGTCTTTTCTTGATCTAAGAATCTGGGACGCATGGCTATACAATCCAACCAGTGACTCTGACTGACTTGCCATAAATTGTCTGGGATCTATAACCGAAGCTCCTGCAGGAGGCTCCTGAAGCTGTATCACTGCAACACTTTGTTTCCCTATATGACCTGTTTGAACAGCTTCAACACTCTGCATCCAGGACTGTTTTTCCCATAAACAGTGTCCGTCAGGGTTTAATGCAATATCACGTCCAGAAAGGACAAAGAAACAGTCAGACAGATTTCCCTCGGGATTCCATCCCGCCGCAGGTGTATAAGCACTCATAAAATTCTCTGCTCACGTGAGTCGCACTGAAAAATAAAGGTATGAAAATATAATGTTGCCACTCATGGAAATAGAAAGGCAATCTGCACACTCTGTATCTGGAGCGGATTGAAGGAATCCAGGTAGTGGATATTCAGCAAATCAGTAAGAGAGTCGGAGCACCATCTGTGCTCCGGAAAAAGTCATTTACCAGTCTTCCTGACCAATTTTCTCAAGCTTTTCCTTGTGCAGTTTCAGCTCTTCGTCAGAAGGACTGATGACTCTCAAGGCAGGACGATCAGAGGACAAACGTCTGATTTTGGTTACGTCCTCCCCGTCTCCATCTCCTGCTCCGCCAAGCAGCAATGATGTCTGGCCACCGGTCATGGCCAGATAAACTTCAGCCAGAATCTCGGAGTCAAGCAAAGCCCCGTGGAAGGTTCGGGCTGAATTATCGATAAAATAACGTTTGCACAAAGCATCAAGGTTGTTTTTCTGACCTGGATGCTTTTTCCTGGCAATCGCCAGAGAGTCGGTGATCTTGCTGTAATCTTCGACCTTACCCAGTGCCGGATCCAGCCACTTGAGCTCATGATTCAGGAAGTTCACATCGAAAGGTGCGTTATGAGCAATCAGCTCAGCATCCTTGATGAACTCAATGAAGTCTTTGGCTACCGCTGCGAACAGAGGCTTATCTTTTACAAATTCATTGGTTATACCATGGACCTGGATAACCTCATCATCCATATGACGTTCAGGGTTGATGTAGACATGGTAGGTATTCCCTGTCAGCTTACGGTCTATCATTTCGACACAACCGATCTCGACAATCCTATGTCCTTGTGAAGGATCAATACCGGTGGTTTCGGTATCCATTATGATCTGACGGGTCATTGTTTTTTACCCTTTATAATCTCTTCAGCACCACGACAGGCCAACTCGTCGGCCATTTCATTCTCACGATGCCCTGCATGGCCTTTCACCCAACACCATTCGACATTATGACGAGCATTCTGGGTATCCAGACGTACCCACAAATCCTGGTTCTTAACGGGTTTACCCGCGGCAGTTTTCCAACCCTTACGCTTCCAGCCAGTCATCCACTCAGTGATGCCCTTTCTGACATATTGGGAGTCAGTGGTAAGGCGAACCTGACAGGATCGTGTTAACGTCTCGAGTCCAACAATGGCTGCCATCAGCTCCATACGGTTATTAGTGGTTTCATCTTCACCACCGTACAAACCCTTCTCTGCAGTGCCGTAGCGCATCACTACGCCCCAGCCTCCAGGCCCCGGGTTTCCTTTACAGGCACCATCTGTAAACAGCTCTACGAGCTTACTCAACGATTCTCTCCCACACGGCTCGAACCGGTTATTGGTCCGCCAACCAGCGGTTGACCCACAGAAGACCAGCTGGGCTTGATCGGAGTCATGCCAGCCACTTCCCGGGTAGCAACAATGATGTAAAAACTGCCAAAAGGCAGCATCCAGTTATGACAGCGCTGTTCCACCAATTCTGATCCCAGCCCTTTTGTCGGGTGATTCGAAGGAAACAGATACGCGCCGTGAATCACTTTTTCAACGCTAAATCCTAACAATGTCAGCCAGTCCCTCATCCGGTTAGGGCTTATAAACTGCACGCCATTAAACAGTCTGCGATAACTGGGCAATACCATACGGGTCAGACTGCACAAGCTCAGTGGATTAAATCCAACTACCAGCATCTTGCCGCCTGGTATAATGGTATTTCCCGCCTCACTCAGCAGACGATGAGGACGATCAGATACCTCCACAATATGGTGCAAAAGCACCAGATCCAGACTGCCTGGTGATACTGGCCAATGATAGGGATCAAGCAGCAGTGAAGAGGCCGGCTCAGTGTTTAAAGGATGAAACTGGAAATTGCGACTCACTTGTGAGCTTGCCAGCAGGTCTGCTGATGGAGACACTGACAATTCGGCGGCATGATAACCGAAGATAAAATTTAACTCATGCTCTATGTGACAGCGCTCAGCCCTGAGTACATACTCTCCAGCACCAGAGGTCATCCAGTTTTGCAGAGCCTGCAGTCTGCAAGGCATCGCAGGCCTGGTCGATTTTTTGAACCTTTGCATCAGGCTTTTTCCATGAATGCTGTTGTCATTTCAGCAAAAATCTCGAGCCAGAATGTTGTCCTGGTCAACTACACATCTTATCTGGCACAACAGGATTCGACCAGCACCAGAGTGTTCTTCAGATAACAATCGTAAAGAAAATAGTACCGACTTTACACGTAAAGTCTGTAAAAAATGATGTTTCTAACAGTTCTTGACGTTAGAATGTCAGTGACCATTATCAGATTTATAGACCCATGATCCAGATTCAGGCTATCCCGGCTTTTCAAGATAACTACATCTGGTTGCTCTCCGAAGACAGCAGCCAGCATTGTCTTGTGGTTGATCCAGGAGACGCGGTAGTCGTTAAAGAAGCCCTGCAAAAACAGGGTCTGGAATTGTCAGGCATTCTCATTACTCACCATCACTGGGATCACACCAACGGTATAGAAGCCTTGACAAAAGACCGTAACATTCCCGTCTATGGTCCTGATAATCCAGATATTTTGGGTGTAACACACATACTTAAAGAATCTGATGCACTCAACATTCTTAACACTCAATTCGAGATTATAACTACTCCGGGACATACACTCGATCATATTGCCTTCTTTGCCAGGCCCAAACAGTCAGACCCCATACTTTTTTGTGGTGACACCCTTTTCTCTGCAGGCTGTGGCCGATTGTTTGAAGGCTCTGCAGAGCAGATGCAAAACTCGTTTTATAAGTTGCGCGCTCTGCCCGAAAACACCCGGATATACTGTACACACGAATACACACTGGCCAACTTGGCTTTTGCCCAGGTGGTTGAGCCAGAGAACCACTCTATCGAAGACTACCGAAACAGAGTGAACCAGCTTCGCGAGCAGAACAGGCCCAGCCTGCCTTCATCACTCAAGCTGGAAATGACCATCAATCCATTTTTGCGTACTGACCAGAACAGTGTCATTACTGCAGTTAAGGAGCACGCCCCGGAAACTGTCTTGTCTAACGATGCAGACGTGTTTGGTGCATTACGTCAGTGGAAGGATCACTTCTAATGACGATAAAAACTGTGTTCCTTCTAGATAAACAATGCTTTTATGTCTGAACCTTTGATCACAGAACAAACGCCTGCACGTATTCCCGCTGTCGAGGTGAAATCCCTGGTCCGCGTTGTCGGTGCTGCCACCCTGATGCTTACATTGGCTGGCTGCCAGTCACTGCCGACTGAAGAAGTGGGAACCACTCCGCCTTCCAAGGCCGAGCAGAAAGTTGCCAAGGGCAAAACCGCTAAAAAGCCGACCAAAAAACGGGTAGCTGAAAAGCCGGCTACCGACCTCTGGGAAAGAACCCGTCGAGGTCTTGCCATGGATCTGACCAGCAATCATCCCAGAGTGCTGGCTGAGCTTCGCTGGTACAAGAAGAACCAGGGCTACTTTAATCGTGTTTCTGATCGTGCCAGCCCTTATTTCTACTTTATTTTGATGGAAGCCGAAAAGCGTGGTGTTCCTCTTGAACTGGCATTGATGCCCATTGTAGAAAGCGCTTTCGATCCATTCGCTTATTCCCATGCAGGAGCATCCGGTCTCTGGCAATTCATGCCTGCGACCGGAGAACACTACGGCCTTAAGCAAAACTGGTGGTATGACGGTCGAAGAGATGTAGTAGCCGCTACCCGGGCTGCACTGGACTATATGGTCAGCCTTCACAAAATGTTCGGAGACTGGGAACTCGCACTGGCAGCCTTTAACTCAGGTCCGGGCCGGGTACTCAATGCCGTTAACAAGAATAAAAAGCTGGGTAAATCCACACGCTTCTGGCATCTTGACCTACCCAGAGAAACCACAGCTTATGTACCCAAGCTGATTGCATTGGGCAAGATTGTTCAGAATCCGTCCAAGTACGGCATCAAACTTAAGCCCATCCCCAATAAACCTCATTTTGCCAAGGTAAAGACCGGTGGCCAGCTCGATATGGCTAAAGCAGCCAAACTGTCCGGCGTACCTCTGAATGAACTTTATCGCCTGAACCCGGGTGTGAATCGATGGTCTACACCGCCATCAGGTCCGCATTATCTGCTGGTACCCATTGCTAAGGCCGAGTCCTTCCGAACAGAAGTGGCCCGTTTGCCTGCAGAAAAACGGATGCAGTGGCGCCGTTACACCGTCAAATCCGGTGACAGTCTGATCAAGGTTGCCAATACGTTCCGGACTGAGCCCAAGCTCATCAAGGAAGTGAATAAGATGAGTGGCAATATGATTCGTATAGGACAGAGTCTATTGATTCCTGTTCCAGCCAAAGATCGCGAAGAGTATTCCCTGACCGCAGGACAACGTCGTATTACCAAGCAGAACACCCAGCGTTCCGGTCGTCACCGCCTTAACTACCAGGTTCAATCAGGCGATAGTTTCTGGAGTATTGCCAAGCAGTACAATACCGGAGTCAAAGAGCTGGCCCGTTGGAACAACCTCTCACCCAGAGATACCTTGCATATAGGCCAGAAACTCGTAGTCTGGACCAAGACCAATGCGTCCCAGGACAGCGTGGTTCGAAAGGTAAACTATAAGGTGCGCAATGGAGATTCTCTGTCCCGCATTGCTGACAAATTTAATGTCGCTGTTGCCCAGATTCGTAACTGGAATACCTTTGACAGCAAATACCTTCAGCCTGGCCAACTGTTAACTCTCTACGTCGACGTAACCCGCGCTTACGATTAGAGTCCTCTATCGCCAGATCCGATAATCCGGATCTGGCCTCTTCTGGTAAACCACTTCCCTGCCCTGTCGATGCTATAGTGTATCGGTTTACTTTTGGCGGGAAGCATCTTTGAAACGGTTGATTCTCACAATTCTCTGGGCATGGATCCCGATAATTTCCTATGGATCAGGGGAAAACTGGCAACATTATTTATCCGTCATGGATGCGCCATTGTACGGAAAAAGCTTCCAGCACTTCCAATACGTTAACAAAGATGCACCTAAAGGGGGTCACCTGCGTCTTGCAGCCCTGGGAACATTCAACACGTTAAATCCATACAGTGCCAAGGGGATTCCCCCCACTCAGGCCAATAATACTTTCCGGTACGGTTTTACTGAATTGAATGAGCCATTGATGGTGGGTACCGGGGCGTATGCTCCGTCCATGGATCATAAGAACACAGTTTATGGTCTCATTGCAGAATCTGTTGCCTACGACCCAGAACGGAGCAAACTCTCTTTCAAGTTAAGAAAAAACGCCCGATTTCATGATCAACATCCCATAACTACTGAAGATGTGGCATTTTCGTATAGAACACTGCTTGAGCGTGGTCACCCTAACTTCAAGCTAACGCTTCAACAAGTTTCGGACGTAGAGATTGAGAGCCCCTATATTATTCATTTCTATCTCAAACCGTCATCCTCAAAAGCGTTACCCATCAAACTCAGTGAGCTGCCGGTGTTACCCAAACACTACTGGCAAGATCGTGATTTCACCAAAACGACATTAACCCCACCACTGTTAAGTGGGCCCTATAAGATTACCCAGGTTAAACCAGGCTCTGTGATCGTCTATGAGCGGGTTAAGGATTACTGGGCTGCCGATCTTCCCGTCAACCGGGGTTTGTATAATTTCGACAGGATTACGCTTAACTTCTATCGAGATCGTCACGTTAGCTTTCAGGCTTTCAAGAACGGTGAAATAGATATTCACTATGAAGGTGAGGCAAAGAACTGGGAGACTGGCTATAACTTTCCAGCCATTCAGCAAGGTAAAATCTCCAAGATCAATATTCCGGATAAAATGCACTACGGCAGACGCTTCTATGTTTTTAATTTGAGGTCGCCATTATTCAAGGATCGAAGGGTCCGACAGGCTGTCAGTATGCTGTTCGATTGGGAGTGGTCTTCAAAGGTGCTGTTTCATAATGCTTATACCCGAGCGGTCAGTTTCTTCCCTGCTCACAACAGTCAGTCAACCAAAGTGCCTGTTAGCGATGAACTGGCTTTACTGACACCTTTCCATAGCATGCTTCCCGCTGATCTTTATTCAAAACCTTTCCAGCACTCAAAAACAAAAGGTGATGGCAATATTACCACGCAAAGAAGACAGGCTTTAAAGCTGTTGAAAGAAGCCGGTTGGCATTATGAACAAGGTAAACTGCTTAACGATCAAAACGAACCATTCCAGTTTACATTTCTGCACTATTCAAAGCTGGCTGACCGTTTCATACTCCCCTTTGCAAACAATCTTGCCAGCGTCGGGATCAAAATGGATTTCAGAGCCATCGATCTTAGCCAGTATCAACGCCGAATAAGACAAAGAGATTTTGATATGGCGCCCGCTGTCTTTGCAGTCCCTTTCTTACCTGGTGAACAACTTAAAGGATTGTTTCACTCCGAGTCTGCTGAACTTGATGGCAGTCATAATATAGTTGGCATTAGTAATCCAGCGGTGGATGCGCTGATTGAAATGGCTTTATCCGCTTCAACAGATAATCAACTCAACACAGCCATGTCAGCTCTAGACCGTGTTCTGCTCTGGGAGCATTACACTATTCCTAACTGGCAAGGCCGTTTTATCCGGATTGCGTACTGGAAACATATCCAGCCACCTGAAACCTTTCCACCCTTTGGCATACGTTTGACTTCATGGTGGATGAATCCGGCGTCTACAAAAGACAGTCAATAAGGAAAATAATGATTATGAAAAAATGGGCATGCTGTTTTCTGAATATGAAGATTGCCTTATTTTCGATTTCTTTGCAGGCTAATAGCCAGAATGTTTACGAAACCAGTCATGTTTTGAGCTTGCACGGTCAACCAAAATATTCATCAGACTTTAAACACTTCTCTTACGTTAATCCTGACGCCCCCCGACAGGGAAAAGTCAGACTGGCAGTGCTGGGCACTTATGACACCTTTGACCTGTTTACTTCTAAAGGCGTTCCTGCTGCTGTGGGCCCTTATATTTATGACAGTCTGATGATCGCCAGTAGAGATGAACCAGGCAGCTTGTACCCACTTATTGCCGAGCAAATCGAATTTCCCAGCGATAACCGCTGGGTGCGTTTTGTCATCAACCCTAAGGCAAAATTTTCTGATGGCAGTCGAATCACTGCCAAACTCATTAAAGAAACCTTCCAGAACTATAAAAATGGGGAATTCTCCAGCTTTAAACTCATCATGCAGGATGTAGAAAAAATCGAAGTTGAAGCAGATAACCGGGTTAAATTAACCCTGAATGTTCCGGAAGATAAAAAGCTACCCTTTCGTTTGGCTCAACTACCCATTATTCACCCCAGTTACTGGCATGAAAACCATAAGGATGAGAGTAAAGTTCAGCTTCCAGTCAGCTCCGGACCTTACACCATCAAAAGCTATGAACTGGGCCAGAAAGTCTCTCTGGTTAGAAACGATCAATACTGGGCTGAAAATTTACCTGTGAATGTCGGTCGAAATAACTTCAAACAGGTCAAGCTGGAGTATTTCCGTAATTCAACCATTTCATTAGAAGCCTTTCTTTCAGGCAATTATGACATTCGTGTTGAAAACCTGGCGAAGAACTGGACCTTTGCCTACAAAGGTAGAGATATTGAAAGCGGTAGAATCATCAAGAAAGACTACCCACGAAGAAGTTTTCAGGTACAGTCATTTATATTTAATACCCGTAAGGCTCCTTTCACAGACCAGCGGGTTCGTGAAGCAGTAAGTCAGGGTTACGATCTCGCCTGGACAAACTCAAATCTGCTGTACGGCATATACTCTGCTCCCAAAAGCCTGTTCGCCACCTCAAAGTTTGCCCATAGAGATGCCCCCAGTAATTCCGAGCTGAAACTACTTAATCCCTACAGAGACCGCTTACCAGAAAAACTGTTTAAAGAACCCTGGACAGGTGTACAAACTGATGGCAGTGGCAATATTCGCAGACAGCTCAGTTACGCCAACAAGCTCCTGAAGCAGGCTGGTTGGGAACTCAGAAACGGCAAAATGGTCAATAAAAAGACCGGTGAGCCACTCAAGTTTGAGTTGATGCTCGCTGTTCCTGAGCAGGAACGCATTGCTATACCCTTTAAAACCAACCTGGAATTTCTGGGTATTGAAATGAACATCGTGTCCATAGATGTCTCTCAATACGTTAGAAGAATACGCAATCATGATTACGACATGGTTCTGCGAACCTTCCAGCAGCCCGACCTTCCTGGCAATGAACAGCGTGAATACTGGAGCAGCACAACAGCAGACGATCATGGTACCCAGAATCTCGCAGGCGTTAAAAACCCTGCTGTCGACGATATGATTAACCACATCATAAAAGCCAACTCTCTGGAACAGCTTGAGACCGCAACGCGGGCTCTTGATCGTATTTTGCTCTGGGAGAACTACACGATACCCCAGATTTATCAGCCATACTGGCGTGTGGCCCATAGAAACAATTACAGCTACCCGGATCATGCAGGTCTTTTTGGTCCTATAGACCTCAGCATCTGGTGGGAGAATCAAAAAGAATGAAACGCCTTTTGACAGGACTCCATCTACTGCTGTTGACCACCCTGGTTATTGCAGAGGATAAAATCCCCCTTAAGCATGCTATCAGCCTTTATGGTGAGCCAAAGTACAGTGCCGGTTTCGAGCATTTTGATTATGCCAAACCTGATGCACCTAAAGGGGGTGAGTTCCGTCAAGCAGCAGTCGGTCAATTTGATACCATCACACCTTACGTAGACCGGGGTTCTGCAGCTGCAGGCAGTCATTTGCTCTATGATACTCTTTTACAAAGATCATGGGATGAACCTCTGAGCAAGTACGGACTGATTGCTGAATTGATTGAACTGGATCCTGATAACAAATGGGTGGCCTTTCACGTCAATCCAAAGGCTCGCTTCAACGATGGCCAACCCGTTACCGCCAGCGATGTTAAATTCAGTTTTGACCTGTTACGAGAAAAAGGTTCAACCTTTTACCGCCACTTTTATTCTGAGATCGATAAAGCTGAAGTGACTGCCCCAATGAGGGTTTTATTTACCTTCAAACACAACAAAAACCGGGAGTTGCCACTGATATTGGGCCAGATGCCAATACTGCCTGAACATTATTGGAAAACCCGGGACTTCACTGCTTCAGGATTCGATGTTCCGGTCAGCAGCGGTCCTTATCAAGTAGAAAAAATAAATGCTGGACGCTCCATCAGCTTTATCAGAAATAAAAACTATTGGGGCAAAGATCTTGCCGTTAACAAAGGCCGTCATAACTTTGATCGTATGATTTATGAATATTATGGCAATCAGTCGGTTTTGTTACAGGCTCTGTTCAATGGTGAATATGATTTCAAAATGGTGACCGAGCCGTCGACCTGGAATTCTCTGTTAACCACCAGCCGTCTTGAGAAAAACAGACTCAAGCAGGAAACCATTCAAAATCATAACCCTCAAACCCTGACCCTGACTTACAACACCCGTCACAAATTTCTAAAAGATCCTCAGGTTCGGGAAAGCATAGGTTACGCTTTCAACTTCCAGCAGCTCAATAAAAACCTGTTTTATGGAATGTACCGTCGCGCCAACAGCTTCTTTGCAGGCACAGAGCTGGCAGCCAGAGGATTACCCACAAAAGAAGAACTGAAATGGCTCACGCCATGGAAAACAGAGTTACCTGCCGCCCTGTTTGAGATGCCCTTTTCTGTTCCTGACAGTCAGCTGGGTTCAGGAGACAGGGTTCACAAAGTAAAAGCGCTCAAACTGCTCAAAGAAGCTGGCTGGCAGATTAAAGGCAATCAACAAATCAACAAGCAAGGAGAGCCACTGGTTCTCAGTGCACTGGTATCCAATGCGGAACATGAAAAAGTATTACTGTCTCTCAAAGACGGTCTGAATCATCTGGGAATTACGCTGAACGTTCAGAGAGTCGATGCTCTTCAAATGGTTGCACGAATCCGTGAACTGGACTTTGAACTGGTTCTGCATGTATACCCTCATACCGCCTCTCCAGGCACTGAACAAGCATCGCTCTGGGGTTCAGATACTTTCATGAAGCACGGAACAAAAAACCTTTCCGGGGCTCACTCTCCTGTTGTTGATCAAATCGCTCAGCTCATACCCTCAGCCACCAGCCGACAAGAACTGCTCTCAATGGTTCATGCATTGGATCGGGTTCTGCTCTGGGGTCACTATGCTCTGCCTCTCTGGTACATGCCTTCATGGCCCGTTGTCTACAGAGACACACTAAAACATCCAGAAAATACTTCAATCTATGCTCTGGATTTGAGTACTTGGTGGTATGAAGCAAAATAATGCTTTCGTTTTAGCCGGGTTGTTAATTGCTATAGCATTTAGTGCTTTAAATACTGTTGCTCAGACTCAAGGAAAAAACGTCTCTCATGCAGTGACTATTTTTGGTACAGCCAAATACCCTGCTGAATTCAAGCACTTTGATTATGTGAACCGTGATGCTCCAAAAGGGGGTGAAATACGCAGGGAGGTTCTGGGCACCTTTGACACCCTCAACCCCTTCTCCGGGAAAGGTGTAGCCGGGTTTGGCATCTATCGCTACACCTTTGACAGTCTCATGGAATTGTCACTGGATGAGGCATACACCAGCTATGGACTGCTGGCCTCATCCATAGAAATCGGTCCCGATATTGAATGGGTTGCCTTCAATATGAACCCTGATGCCCGCTTTCATAACAACCAGCCAGTTACTGCTCATGATGTAGCTTTCACATTCAAACTCTTAACCCGGTATGGCGACATTTCTTTTAGAAACTATTACCGGGAAGTAGAGTCGGTTGAAGCCAGATCTTCATCAAGAGTGGTCTTTAAAGCTCGCAAGAGCGGCATAAAGGAACTTCCAGCCATCCTGTCTGAAATGATTGTCCTGCCGAGATCACAATGGCAAGGGCGTGAGCAGGATTTCAATAAATCTACGATGATCCCTCTCACAGGCTCTGGCCCATATAAAGTCAGCAATACCAAAGCGGGTAAACAACTGACACTGACTCGTGATGATCAGTACTGGGCCAAAAATCATCCAGTGAACCGGGGCCGATTTAACTTCAAGAGCATGACATTCGATTACTATCGAGATGAATCTGCTGCACTCCAGGCATTCAATGCCGGTCACTATGATCTACGATATGAATTTGATATTCAGGCTTGGGAGTATGGCTATAACAAGAAGGAAGTCGATTCAGGGACTATTAAGAAGCTTGAAGTCCCTCTTCTGGGATATTTTGATCAGTATTACTTCTTTTTCAATACCAGAAACCCATTCCTACAAGATATACTTGTCAGACAAGCCATCGATAAAGCCTTTGATTTTACTCGGGTGAATTACACTCTTTTGCATAACAGCTTTACTGAGACTCGCAGTCTCTTCAGTGGCCAGCCTTTTGCCAGCCCTGACCTGCCTGGGCATGATGAAATCGCTTTGCTTAAACCCTTTGAGGAAAGCCTTCCTGAACATTTTTTTACCCCGCTGTCTGATTTGAAAAGTAACAGGAATACCCGTCAACGCCTGTCAGAATCGCTTGAACTTCTGAAAGAAGCGGGTTGGACATTATCCAGGGGCGTTTTGAGAAATCAGCAGGGACAGCCCATGAAGTTAAAATTGCTGATGCAGGATGATGAGAGGAAAAAAATTGCTATCACATTCAAAAAAGCACTTTCCCCATTAGGTATTGAGATTGCCATTCAAACCGTAGACAGCAGTCAGTATCTGAGCAGACTTAGAAAACATGATTATGACATGCTGCTTGAAGTGCTCGTTGCACTGGTTTCACCCGGCAATGAACAAAGAACCTATTGGAGCAGTGACTCATCGAATGAGTCAGAAGGATATAATTATTCGGGGGTTAACGACCCTGCCATTGATTACCTGATTGAAAAACTGGTACAGGCAGAAAATGAAGCGTCAATGATTTCAGTTGCCAGAGCCCTGGATAGGCTTCTGGTCACCCGCTTTTACTTCACTAAAGGCTGGTACAAACCTACCTTCAGAATTGTCTACAGAAATCCTCATCTAAGAAGACCTGTGCATGGCGAGCTTTATGGCAGTGATCTTGATGCCTGGTGGTATCAGCCAGAAGACGAGCATGAAAATGCAAGCGCCCATCATAAAAAGCCGCCAGCAGAATAATCTACTGGCGGCCCCACACAATCATTAAGAGCTTATGCTCTTCCCTTTACAGGGTGAATGGCATCATGAACATCAGCTTGATGTCTTTCTCGTCCTGGAAAGCATTCGGGAATGCAGTGGTGTAGCTGCCTACATCGGTTTTCAGGTCAAAGTAGGTAGCATGCAGAGCCACAGTGGCGCCTTTCAGGTTACCTGTCTGGAAGGTGTAACCCAGATCAACACTGTAGCCAATTTCCTCAAGTTCTTCAGTGGTTACGCTGGTATCCTGAGATTCTGCACCCCAGCCATAGCCAACAGAGAAGCCTGCGGTCCAACCGGCATAACCCATTTCAGTAAAGTCATACCAGGCACCGGCGAATACAGCCTTTTCTCCATCATGGTTAAAGTCAGAACGCTGATCCCACCATACTTCATATGAACCGTTAGACTCGCCGGAAGCGTAAGTTGGACGGAATACGAACGCACCTTTCTGACCTTTTGCACGTGTGTACGTAGCTTCTGCACGATATGTCCAGTTGCCCTTAGCCAGACTGGATGTAATGGCGTGCTGGTAGCCCAGTCCGTCATACAAATCGTTAGCTGTGCCATCGTCAGCTTTGTCATCAATTCCGTAGAACTGGTAGCTCAGACCCAGACCTTTGTTGTTGTAACCCAGCTTGAACTTGTACATATCGACATAGTCTTCACCCTGACCAAAGGCACCCAGTACGCTGACACCATTGTCAAAGTCATAACTGGCGCCCATGCTGTGAACGTAGCTCATGCGTGTACCGTCTTCACGCATCATACCTTCCATGTCATAGGTCCACGGGCTCTTGTATTCATTTGCCCAGAAATAAGCCAGATTCAAACCACCTTTACTGTAAGTGATCTCGCTACCGCTGTAAGTGCCTGGTGCAAAGCTCCAGTTAACACCGAGAACACCTGGACCACTTGGCTGCAGGTAACCTGTACGGGCTTTAACAGCACCAAAATCAAACTTGACGTTAGCTTTGTATACACTGAAGCCGTTGTGGATTTCGCCCTTGTCATTGATCAGGGAGAATTCACTGTACTGTGAGGTACCGGAGTTCCAAAGATCATAGGTGCCAAACACACCCATATCGACACCGAACCAGCCGTTATAGAGACCGGAGTTAAACTCCAGGTTTGCCATCGCTGTGGAGTGATGGATGTTCTCTTCGTAATCTCCGCCCGGGGCGTCTTTACGGTCACGAATTCGTGTGAAGTTGTAGATACCGCCGGAAATGGTGGCATCATCAAAGAAAGGGTTACCAGTCTCTTCTGCTTGTGCACCGGTGGAGACAAAAGCAGCGGCCATTACAGCACTGGCCAGCATGGTCTTCTTGAACATTAATGTTTCCCTGTGTGTACTCGGGCGTGTTATGTGATCGGTTGTGTTTTTGCCCTTCAGATGTAACCGGTTACATTCTGAGGACAAAAATTAGGAACTCTCTGGTTCCCTGTCTTGTGTTTGCGTAAATTCTATATAGGAATCGGTATTTTTAATTGCTCCAGATCAACTTTTACTGATGATTAAAGATATTAATGATTTTCTTTGTCATGAATTGTTCATAATTCAAACAACTGAGTAAGATAAATCGTGTTATTGAGTGATAAAAGCTTGAAATGTGCACTCCTCACCCAAGAATCCTGACAATCAGTCGATGTAAATGGCATTCGATAAGATCAGGCACTGAACAATGCTCGGCAAGACATTTCTTCTCTGGACAATGCTCTTTGCTTTGGGATCACATAAAGGCTGGACTCAGGACACTATTCGCTCCCATGCCCTGAGCATCCATGATGCCCCAAAATACACGGAAGGTTTCAGTCATTTTGACTATGCCAACCCGGATGCTCCCAAAGGAGGGATGCTACGAAAAGCTGCAACAGGCACATTTGACACCTTTAACACGTTTGCTCCCAAAGGAAACTGGGCCGATGGCAGTTATTTCTTATATGACACATTGATGGCAAGAGCCGGAGATGAACCCTACAGCGTTTATGGCCTCATTGCTGAGAGCATTGAGTACCCGAAAAATTTCTCATGGGTCATTTATCATCTAAACCCGGATGCGGAATTTCATGATGGTGAAAGAATAAAACCATCCGATGTCGTATACACATTTAATGAATTGCAACAAAATGGTCCTCCCCATTACCGCCATCTTTACTCCGACGTTTCATCCGTTACAGCGCTCAACCAATATTCTGTAAAGTTCACATTTTCAAGCCCACCCAGTAAAAGCCTGGTCCTTAGATTGTCGCAACTGAGAGTATTACCCGCTCATTTCTGGCAGAGGGAAGAAAACGATTTAACTCAGGCTGACCTGAAACCACCGCTATCTAGTGGTCCCTATAAAATCAAAGAGTTAGAAGCAGGACGTTATGTAACTTATGAGCGCGTGAAACACTATTGGGCGGTGAATTTACCCGTCAATAAGGGGCGCCATAATTTTGATCTTGTTCGCACGGATTATTATCGGGATGAATCGGTTGCCTTGGAAGCTTTCAAGCAAGGCAGTTATGATTTGCGCGTGGATGGTAACCCGAAAAATTGGGCCCAGGGCTATAAAGGAAAAGCGCTAAGTCAGGGTGAAATCATCCAGGAAAAAATTCCGAATAAAACTCTGGGTATGAGAGCCTATGTTTTCAACCTCAGAAAGCCTCTCTTCAATGACCGCCGTGTCCGCAAGGCTATCAGTCAGGCACAGGACTTCAACTGGATCAATAAACATCTGTTCTTTGGTATCTACGAACAAGCCTACAGCCTGTTTTCCAACTCTGAACTGGCAGCAACAGGGCTTCCTTCTGAAAAAGAAATAAAGCTGTTATCACCCTGGAAAAGTGAACTCCCGGAAGCAGTCTTTAACCAGGCTTATGAGCCCGTAAAAACCAATGGCACCGGAGATTGGAGAGCAAACAGGGTCAAGGCTCTGAAACTGTTATTACAGGCAGGCTGGAAACTTGAAAATGGCGTACTTAAGGAAGAAAAGACCGGCAAACCCATGGTTTTCGAGATCCTTCTTTCCCAGCCTGAGTTTGAACGTTTTGTCCTGCCTTTTGCCAATAATCTGTCCATGCTCGGGATCAAAGTGAAAGTCACCACCATTGACACCTCACAGTACATAAACCGTTTGAGGAAGTTTGACTTTGACATGGTGATCCATGGTTTTTATCCAAGTATTGCCCCCGGGACCGAACTCAAGAATTTTTGGGGAAGTGCCAGTGGCAAGAGTCATGCTGGTAAAAACATTTCGGGAATTTCGCTACCTGTCCTGGATACTCTGGTAGAAAAAGCCATTGCAGCACAAAGCCGGGATGAATTAATAATGATCTGCCGGGCCATTGACCGGGTAGTACTTTGGCAATACGCGGTCATTCCACAATGGTACCTCCCGTATTGGCCCATGATTTATCGAAAGGGACTGGCTCATCCAGACAAGGCTCCTCCTTATGAAAACGGCTTATCCACCTGGTGGAAAGTAGCTCAGGAGCCTTAACATGGATGGCCCATCACCACCGGATCGACCTGTACAGACTGACCCTTCAAAAGGCAGTTCTTCAGGGAAAAAGAAGAGGAAAAAAAAGAAAGAACAGTCTGACAACCCGGTTGCAGCTCCTCCTACAGATATGCCCGGAAGGCTTTCTCTAAGCCAGAGACAGAAAGTAGTACTTGAAAAACAATTACATGCCGGAAAGAAGCTTCCAGCAAAGATGGAGACAAAGATAGAACTGAGGACGAGAGCCCCGGCAAGAACCCTTGAAGAATCAGATGACTACTATAAAACCTCGCTAAGGCAAGGTCTCACACTGCTAAAATCGCCCGACAGATTACCTGAAGCTCATTATCTTCTGGCTACCAGTTATTACGGCATGGGAAAGTACAAGTTGGCAGTCCAGAACGCCAGAGAATTACTTGCCAAGCTACCTGAAGATCATTACTTGAGAACCAGTGCTTTTATCATTATGGGGAGAAGCCAGTTAAGTCTCCAAAGACGCTTTGATGAATTTATAGTTAGCTGCTTTCAAAAAGCCTGGGAGGCGGACCACCCAGATGCTGCAAAGTATCTCGTGCTGGCAAGAAGCGGTTTACTGGGCAGTATCAGCCTTCTCAAATGGTGTAACCCTGAGGAAGGCGTTCGAATTCTCGAGCAATACAAAGATAAAAAGTGCCGCTTTGAAGATAAGCAGGCAAAAATGAGAACCCAGACCAGAAGTCTATCGGATGATGACCCTATGAAGCAGGTTTGTCTCCAAATGCTGGCTACAGAAGGCAGAAATGTTGCTGACGCAGCCCCCATAGCACTTACCTACTTTACAGGCGGATTATGTGACTATATGGATGAAGGGGCCACTGAACATTCAACCTCAAAGATTGAACCCTATTTAAAGACTCAAGATCCCCAATCCACCGCAGCTGTGATCTATCTGTATGTCCAGTATTTGAAAACGGGGAATCCAAAAGTCCGAACACGTTTACTTTCAGAAATAGAAAAAAGCCCACAACCTACCGCCAGACTGTTTTGTGCCAGAGCAATGGCTGCAATGGATCCCGTAAAACATCATGATGCCATCGTAGCTCATCTTGATAACATCTACTGCAAGATGACAATACAAGGTTATGAAAATCTCTGTGAGTTCTATATTGCCAGACAGCAACCCGAAAGAGCCATTGAACAACTGACTGAAGGCGAAGCACACCTGCAGGCATTTCTTGATAAGAAGCGACCGTTATATGCTCATGTTCTGGGTCAGCAGTCAAAGCATTCATTTACGGACGGCAAACAAGGAGAAGCCCAGGAACTGGAGTTTGAAGAGCTGGCTGCCGTGAGCAGACACCTGGATCACTGGCATACTAAAAAAGCGTTGCTACTGGATACATTCAAACCGCCTTCCCCAACTCAGGTCGATAAAGAATTACTGGAATCACAATCTGATTCAACGACGGATACATCCACTGCATCAGGAAGTAACAGTGATGACGAGAGTTCAGACGAGAGTACTCCAACACCACAAACCCCTGATTCAACTCAAACAACCAGAGATACATCTGAAAAAGAAGACGTTACAGCCACCTCTGATAAGCCAGTTCTGTCTCCCTCAGCCATGCAGAGGCAAATCAATGAAGCCATGAATTTGATACATTATCAGGCTGAATTTGATCAGGCCCGAGAGCTACTGAGTGAATTACAACCTCCCAAACACACAGTAATCTGGTACCGGCTTCAGCAAGCCAAAGCCTGGTTACTTCTCGAATCATCAAGCCATTACGATTACCTCTCATCTAAATTGGAACCCGGAGAAACGACTGCACAACGGGGTAAGAGATATCTAAAACTGGCTGAGAAAAAAGTCCGACACCTACTCCATAAAATTGAATCTGATATTTCAAAAAGCCTGCCAGAATCAGAGCAACTATCCTCAGCGGCAAGCTTCAGCCAATCAATAGACGAGGCAATACAATATGCCCAGCATCTGAGAAGCCAGGGTCATGAAGCGCTCTTGCGCCAGTACGGAGGTTTATTCTCTATGTTGGGCCATATTCACAAGGCTTATAGAGACAACCCTCTAACCCGACCTGACCACGATATCAGTGTTGGCATTCATTACTACAAAATCGCCAATAGAATTCGGGGCCGTGCTCTATGACCCAGTCATTAAAACTGGGGGTTATTGACTGTGGCCAACGGACTTGTATCGAATAACTTGCCTATCTCCTTCCAGTAGTGTTTTGAACAGATTTTGTAAATGCCTTGCCTGCCTGGCTCCTGGAGTGTTTAAAATATTGTCAGGAATCGAAATAACTCCCCAAGAAGTAATACCTGTAGTCAAGGGGCCGACTATAGTTATAGAGGCAATAGTTATAACAATGCGATCCAGGCGAACCATGAATCATACAATGATGATAAAGAATTCGTTGAAGACAACGTTTTCCCCTGCCCTCCCTATTGCGACTCTTTTTCTCTCACTGACAATCACGCCTGTATCTGTCATTGCGGAAGACGCAATTAACAAGACGCCTTCCCTGTCACTTCATGGTGACACGAAATATTCGAAGGGCTTCAAACACTTTGATTACGTAAACCCTGACGCATCCAAGGGTGGAAGCCTTCGGATGGCTGGCATGGGTACCTTTGACAGCCTGAACCCCTATATTGAGAAAGGTACTCCGGCCTCTGGTATCGGTTTGATTTATGACACACTGATGACCAGCAGCGCCGACGAACCCTTTTCCATGTATGCGTTGGTAGCCCAGTATGCTGAGCCAGCCATTGATAACAGTGGGATTACTTTTCACCTGAATCCCGCTGCCCGCTTTCATGATGGTCAACCGATCACAGCACAAGATGTAGTCTTCAGTTTTGAAACACTCAGGGATAAAGGCTCTCCATTCTACAAGGCTTATTATGGCGATATCGCCAAGGCTGAAGCACTTTCAAAGCGCAGTGTCCGTTTTGTATTCAAGGATAACCGAAACCCTGAGCTGCCCCTGATTATTTCCCAGCTACCGGTCCTTCCCAAACATTTCTGGGAGCAGGAAACAAATAATTTTGAGCTGGCCAACCTGAACAAGCCACTGGGCAGCGGTCCTTATAAAGTTCGATCTGCAGAACCGGGACGAAGTGTTGTTTATGAACGGGTTGAAGATTACTGGGGTAAAGATCTACCGGTTAATAAGGGTCGCTATAACTTTGATACCCGTCGTTATGATTATTACCGGGATAGCAATGTCTCGCTTCAGGCGTTGAAAGCGGGCGAGTACGATATTCGATATGAAAATATAGCCCGCAACTGGGCAACGGCCTATGACACACCTGCCGTAACCAAAGGTAACCTTGTTCTTGAAGCGATTCCAACGAAGGCGCCACAGGGTATGCAAGGTTTCGCCTTCAATCTCCGTCGGGACCTGTTCAAGGATGTTAATGTCCGCAGAGCACTGAATTATGCCATGGACTTTGAATGGCTAAATAAAAACCTGTTTTACAACAGCTATACCCGAACCCAAAGTTACTTTGCCAATTCAGATATGGAAGCCACTGGTATTCCTCAAGGAAAAGAGCTTGCCTATCTGGAACCATACCGCGATCAGCTACCGGATAAGCTCTTCACTGAACCTCATAAACTTCCGGTCACAGATGGCAGTGGCAGAATCCGAAACCAGCTGAATGAAGCCCTCGCCCTGATGGAACAGGCAGACTGGAAACTGGAAAGTGGATCATTAAGAAAAAACGGGAAGCCATTCGAATTTGAGATACTTCTCTATGACTCTTCCATGGAAAAGGTAGCCCTGCCCCTTAAAAAGAACCTTGAAGCTATGGGGGTTAAGGCCACCATCCGAATCGTTGATATCTCCCAGTACATCAATCGCATTCGAAGCTTTGATTACGACATGCTGGTCACTCGCTTTCCACAATCCAGTTCTCCCGGCAACGAGCAGAGAGATTTCTGGGGTAGCGAATCAGCAGACCTTCCCGGTAGCCGCAACATGATGGGCATCAAGAACCCTGTTATTGATGGCCTGATAAAGAATGTCATCAATGCAGAGTCCAGGGCCGATCTGGTAGCCGCCGTTAAAGCCCTCGACCGGGTACTGCTCTGGAATGAATACATGATTCCTCAGTGGTATCTGTCCAGTAACCGTGTTGCTTACTGGAAGCCACTTAACCATCCTCTAAGCAAACCTGATCAGCAACCGCTCTACCAGTTTGATCTCGATAGTTGGTGGAAAGAGCCTGATAACACCAAAGCCACGGGGCCAGCCGCCGATAGCACAGACAAGGAAGAAGCCGAGAAAGGTATGCCTCTCTGGCCTGCCGGAATCTTGCTGGCGATCCTGATCCTGGGCTGGTTCATTCGTCAGTCCAAACGTCAGAAATAATATTTTCCCATGTGAAAAAGATCACATGATTCAGGGAAGCGTTCTCTCAGTTTCACTCCTCGGAGTGAAACCTTAATTTCATTGCTCAGGCTGTATAGCCGTTGGAAATGATCCGACCATGAAGAGCTATATTTTGCGCCGGCTGGCGCTGATGATTCCCACTCTGTTCGGTATTCTATTACTGAACTTTGTCATTATTCAGGCTGCACCGGGTGGCCCGGTTGAACAGATGATTGCCAAGCTGGAAGGCTTTGAAATCAACGCAATCAGTCGTATTGGCGGTTCAAGCAGTGCAGAAATACAACAATTCAGCATGGATGAATCCGGAGAATACCGTGGCCGACGGGGACTGGACCCTGAACTGATCAAAGATATAGAGAAACTCTATGGTTTTGATAAGCCTGCCCATGAACGTTTCTTTCAAATGGTTAGCAACTATGTTCAGTTCGAGTTTGGTGATTCCTTTTTCAGGGATGCCAAAGTCATAGATCTGATCAAGGAAAAGCTGCCCGTTTCTATCTCCCTGGGATTATGGAGCACTCTGCTGATCTACCTGATCTCAATTCCCATGGGTATCCGTAAAGCACTGAAACACGGCAGTCAGTTTGATGTCTGGACCAGTGCCGTGATTACCACCGGCTATGCTATTCCCAGCTTTCTGTTAGCCATTCTTCTGATTGTCCTGTTTGCCGGCGGCAGTTACTGGAACATTTTCCCCCTGAGAGGGTTAACCTCTGAGAACTTTGATCAGTTCAGTATGCTGGGTAAATTAGCCGATTATGCATGGCATATGGTGTTACCTGTGTTCTGTATTGTCATCGGTGGATTTGCCACCCTGACCATGCTCACCAAAAACTCATTTCTGGACGAGATTCACAGACAATACGTTCAAACGGCCAGGGCAAAAGGGCTGGATGACAATCAGGTGTTGTATGGTCACGTGTTCAGAAACGCCATGTTATTGGTGATTTCAGGCTTTCCCGCCGCCCTGATCGGGATTCTCTTTACCAATTCTCTTTTGATAGAAATCATTTTCTCTCTCGATGGTCTTGGCCTGCTCGGTTATGAAGCGGCTATCAATCGAGATTACCCCGTAGTGTTTGGTTCACTCTTTATCTTCACCCTCATTGGCATGGTGGTAAAACTGCTGGGCGACCTGACTTACATGCTGGTTGATCCACGCATTGATTTTGAGGCGAGAGGGTGACATGGATACGAATCAGACGATGAAACCTTCCCGTTTGAGCCCTCTCAACCAGCGTCGCTGGAAAAACTTCAAGAGCAACCGCAGAGGCTTTTATGCGCTGTGGATTTTCGGTTTTCTGTTTTTTACAACCTTATTTGCCGAATTGATAGCCAACGACAAACCTCTGCTGGTCTATTTCAAAGGTGAGCTCTATACCCCTGTCTTCCATACCTATCCGGAAACCACCTTTGACGGTGAGTTTGAACTGGAGATGGACTACCGACAGGAATATGCCCGAGAGTTGATTGACCCCTATGGCTGGATGCTATGGCCACCCGTTCATTACAGTTATGACACCATTAACTACGCCAGAGTAGCGCCTGCCCCCCCTACTCTGGAAAACCTGCTAGGCACCGATGATCAGGGTCGAGATGTTCTGGCCAGGGTTATTTACGGTTTCAGAATTTCAGTTCTGTTCGGCCTGATTCTCACACTCTTCAGTTCACTGGTTGGCGTCGGAGTGGGCGCCATGCAGGGATTCTATGGCGGAAGAATCGATCTCTTTGGACAACGATTTATTGAAGTCTGGTCCGGTATGCCCAGTCTCTATCTATTAATTATCCTTTCCAGCTTTGTGGAGCCCGGCTTTTGGTGGCTGCTTGGCATCATGTTGTTGTTTTCATGGATGGCCCTGGTGGATGTAGTCAGGGCAGAGTTTCTAAGAGGACGAAACCTCGAGTACGTGCGTGCAGCCAGAGCTTTAGGTATGACCGATGGACGATTGATGTTCCGACATATTCTACCCAACGCCATGATTGCCACTGTAACCTTTATGCCCTTTATCCTGACCGGTGCCATTACCACCCTGACTTCACTGGATTTTCTCGGTTTTGGATTACCTGCCGGATCACCTTCACTGGGAGAATTAATTGCCCAGGGCAAGAACAATCTTCAGGCACCCTGGCTGGGTATTACCGCCTTCCTGGTTATGTCCATCATGCTGACACTTCTGGTGTTTATCGGAGAAGCCACCCGTGACGCTCTTGATCCACGCAAATACGTAACAGGTCAATAACAATGGCTACTTCTCTACTCGAAATACAAGATCTTGAAGTCGTCTTTAACCAGGGCGACAGCAGCAATCATGCTGTTAAAAAAGTAAGCTTCCAATTAAACGCCGGTGAAACACTGGGACTGGTAGGTGAGTCCGGTTCAGGGAAATCCATTTCAGCACTGAGTATTCTGCAACTGCTGCCTGAAAACGCCCAGCATCAAGGGCGGATAATGTTCGAGGGCAATAACCTTCTGGATGCTTCCGTTAAGCAGATCCGTCAAGTTCGCGGCAATCAGATCGGTATGATCTTCCAGGAACCCATGACCGCACTGAACCCTCTTCACACCATTGAAAAACAAATCTGTGAAGTCTTGGCCCTGCATTTGGGGATGCGACCACAGCAAGCCAGCCACCGGGCTCTGGAATTATTGGAACTGGTTGGTATTCAGGAGCCTGCAAAAAAACTTTCTGCCTATCCCCATGAGTTGTCCGGAGGACAAAGGCAAAGAGCGATGATTGCCATGGCTCTGGCTTGTGAGCCCAAAATACTGATTGCTGATGAACCCACCACTGCACTGGATGTCACAGTTCAACGACAGATCCTGTCTCTGCTGGCTGAATTACAGAAGAAACTCGGTATGGCCATTTTGTTCATCAGCCATGACCTGAATCTGATTCGTCACGTCTCACATCGTATCTGTGTCATGAAAGATGGTGAACTCGTTGAATCAGGGCAAACAGAAGACGTATTCAGCCAACCCAAACACCCCTACACGATTGAACTGTTAAACGCGGAACCTTCCGGTGCTCCTGAGGAGATAGCCCGATCAGAGCATAAAATCATCGAAGGCCGGGATATCAGGGTCTGGTTCCCGGTCAAGGCCGGCTTTTTCCGCAAAACGGTTGACCATATCAAAGCAGTGACTGATCTTTCCATTGCCGTTGCTGAAGGAGAAACCCTCGGCATTGTAGGTGAGTCTGGCTCAGGTAAAACGACGCTGGGTATGGCTCTGCTGAAGCTTCAGGATTCAGAGGGTGAAATTTATTTTGAAGGCGACGCCCTCCATACAATGTCTCAAAAACAGTGTCGCCCTTATCGACGACAGATGCAGGTTGTTTTTCAGGACCCTTATGGCAGTCTCAGCCCAAGAATGACCATTGCCGACATTATTGGTGAGGGGTTAGATATTCATGAGCTAGCCACCAACAGTGACCGTGATGGTCTGATCATTAAAGCGATGGAAGAAGTAGGCTTGAATCCGCTATGGCGCCACCGATATCCTCACGAATTTTCCGGTGGCCAACGGCAAAGAATCGCCATAGCCCGGGCATTGGTTCTCAAACCCAAGCTGATTATTCTTGATGAACCTACATCAGCCCTTGATCGTACTGTTCAGTCTCAGGTGATCGAGCTGATGCGAAATCTGCAGAAGAAATACAATCTCAGCTATATCTTTATCAGCCATGATCTGGCCGTCGTTAAAGCCATGAGTCATCGTATTCTGGTCATGAAAGACGGTGAAGTTGTTGAACAGGGCTCAACCGATAAGATTTTTCACCAACCTCAAACCGCTTACACCCGTGAGCTGCTTGAAGCAGCCTTCGAGAGCCACCAGTAATAATTGACCTTCCCGGACATCCGGGAAGGTTTTTCCTGACCCATTTCAATGCATTTCCAGTTACTTATTCTCGCCCTTTTCAACTATCTTCACTTCACCTGCAGACGAATCCCGTCGGAGTGAGCAGCATGTCCCTGTTTGAACATTACCAGCAAAGATATGACTCAACCCAGGAAGAAGAGATGAGCCTTCAGGCTTTCCTGGATCTGTGCAAGAAAGAACCCAGCTGTTATGCCAGCGCCGCTGAGCGCATTCTTGAAGCGATAGGCGAGCCTGAAATTGTTGATACCTCACGAGACCCGAGACTGAGTCGTATATTTTCCAACAAACTGATCAAAAGATACCCGGCATTTGACGAGTTCTATGGCATGGAAGAAGCCATTGAGCAGATTGTTTCCTACTTTCAATACGCTGCCCAGGGACTGGAAGAAAAGAAACAGATCCTCTATCTGCTGGGGCCGGTGGGCGGCGGTAAGTCGTCGCTGGCAGAAAAGCTTAAAGAACTGGTTGAAAAAGTACCCTTCTATGCCATCAAAGGGTCCCCTGTCTTTGAATCCCCTCTGGGGCTTTTTAATCCTGAGAAAGACGGTGAACTGATTCTAAAGGAATACGGCATTCCTGGCCGCTGCCTGCGATACATCATGTCCCCCTGGGCGGTTAAACGACTGCAGGAATACAATGGCGACATTACTCAGTTCAAGGTGGTTAAGCTGTACCCGAACCGTCTTAAACAGATTGGCGTGGCCAAAACAGAACCCGGTGACGAAAATAATCAGGATATCTCCAGTCTGGTCGGCAAGGTCGATATACGACAGTTGGAAGAATACTCCCAGGATGATCCCGATGCCTACAGCTTCTCTGGGGCACTTTGTCGCGCCAACCAGGGTATCATGGAATTTGTCGAGATGTTCAAGGCACCCATCAAAGTCTTGCATCCTCTGCTGACCGCTACTCAGGAAGGTAACTACAACAGTACGGAAGGATTGGGCTCCATCCCCTATGAAGGCATTATTCTGGCTCACTCCAATGAGTCCGAATGGCAGGCTTTCAGAAACAACAAAACCAATGAGGCCTTTATTGATCGGGTCAATATCATCAAGGTGCCCTACTGCACCCGAATGAGTGAAGAAATCCGGATTTATGAAAAGCTTCTGGAGCACAGTTCTCTGTATCATTCGCCCTGTGCCCCCGATACCCTGAGAATGCTGGCCCAGTTCAGTGTTCTTTCAAGAATCGTTGAACCAGAAAACTCCTCCATCTATTCAAAAATGCGGGTTTATGACGGTGAAAACCTCAAGGATACAGACCCCAATGCCAAATCCATGCAAGAGTACAAGAATTTAGCAGGTGTCGATGAAGGTATGGAAGGACTTTCTACTCGTTTTGCCTTCAAGATTTTGTCAAAAGTCTTCAACTTTGATCCAACGGAGATCGCCGCCAACCCTGTTCACCTGCTCTATGTCCTGGAACAGCAAATTGAGCAGCAACAGTTCCCTGAAGAACAGGAAGAACGCTACATCGGCTTTATCAAGGCGTATCTGACCCCTCGATACGTTGAATTTCTGGGGAAAGAAATCCAGACAGCCTATCTCGAGTCCTACTCCGAATACGGTCAGAACATTTTTGATCGCTACATTACCTACGCTGACTTCTGGATTCAGGATCAGGAGTTCAGAGATCCTGATACCGGACAAATTCTTAATCGAAGTGCGTTGAATGAAGAGCTGGAAAAAATCGAGAAACCGGCGGGCATTGCCAATCCGAAAGACTTCCGAAATGAAGTGGTCAACTTTGTACTCAGAGCCAGAGCTGACCTGCAGGGTAAAAACCCCAGCTGGCTCAGTTATGAGAAAATGAGAGCCGTGATTGAGAAGAAAATGTTCTCCAATACCGAAGACCTGCTGCCCGTAATCTCATTCAATGCCAAGGCTTCCCATGACGACCAGAAGAAACACGCCGACTTTGTAGATCGCATGGTCCAGCATGGTTACACCGAAAAGCAGGTCAGGTTGCTCTCTGAATGGTACATCAGGGTCAGAAAATCCCAGTAGTCCAGCAAGGGAACGCCATGAGTATCATTATTGATCGACGCCTTAACAGCGGCAAAAAGAGTACGGTCAACCGTCAACGTTTTCTGCGACGGTACAAGAACACCATCAAAGAGTCTGTTCAGGAGCAGATCAACAACCGCTCGATTACCGATATGGAACACGGTACGGACATCACTATTCCCAGAAAGGATGTCTCAGAACCGGTTTTTCATCATGGAGATGACGGTCAAAGACAGCGCGTTCACCCGGGTAACAAAGAGTTCCATTCCGGAGATCGATTCAAGCGACCTGAGGGAGGAGAGGGTCAGGGGTCAGGTGAAGGCGAAGCCAGTAACCAGGGCTCCGGCATTGATGACTTTGTCTTCCAGATCAATCGGGATGAGTTTCTCCAGTATCTTTTTGAAGATCTGGAGCTTCCTAACCTGATCAAAAAAGAGCTGATGAACTCTACAGAATACTCCCTCAAAAGAGCGGGATTCACTACAGCGGGTTCACCAGACAGACTCAATGTCATACGTTCACTGAGAGCGGCACATGCCAGAAGGATTGCCCTTTCCGGCAAGGAGCGATTAGCTATCCGGGAACTCAAGCGTGAACTCAGAGAGCTGGAGGTTCAACCGGATCAGGATAACAAGGAGAAAGAAGAACAGCTGCGTGTGCAGATTGCCGAGTTAAATAAAAAGCTCCGCCGGTTACCGTTTATTGACGACTTTGATCTGCGATTCAATAGCCTCGTCAAAGTGCCTCAACCCTCCAGTAAAGCCGTTATGATTTGCGTCATGGATGTATCCGGCTCCATGACCCGTGAAATCAAGGATATTGCCAAGCGATTCTTTCTCCTGTTGTACCTGTTTCTGGAAAGAAACTATGAAGCCACTGAAGTCGTTTTCATCCGGCATCATACTGAAGCCAGAGAGTGCAATGAACACGACTTTTTCTACGCCAGAGAAACAGGCGGCACCATTGTCTCTTCCGCACTGGTGCTTGCCAGTCAGATCATTCAAGATCGTTACCCCCCTTCAAAATGGAATGTGTACATTGCCCAGGCTTCCGACGGTGATAACTGGGACAGTGATAACAAACTGTGTCATGACGCAATAACCCAGAAGATTCTGCCTCTGGTTCAGTACTTTGCTTATGTTGAAATTGCCAATCGGCATCAGAATCTGTGGCACACCTACAAAGACATTGAAAAAAACTACAGTGAACAGTTTTCGCAGCAACAGATTCATGATCAGAGCGGCATCTACCCGGTCTTCCGGCGTCTTTTTGAAAAGAAAGTGGAATAATCATGACTCGCCAGTACCTTTCAACCGGCTCCGAATGGACCTTTGAGTTACTCGATACCTATGACAGGGCCATTGGCCAGCTGGCAGAAAAATTTGAATTGGATACTTACCCCAATCAGATTGAAGTCATCAACTCGGAACAGATGATTGATGCATATGCTTCTGTGGGCATGCCTCTGATGTATCACCATTGGAGTTTTGGTAAAAAATTTCTGACCAACCAGCAAAGCTACCAACGTGGCCGTATGGGTCTGGCCTATGAAATCGTCATCAACTCAAACCCCTGTATCGCCTACCTGATGGAGGAAAATACCATGACGATGCAGGCACTGGTGATTGCTCATGCCTGCTATGGCCATAACTCTTTTTTCAAGGGCAACTATCTGTTTCGCCAGTGGACCAATGCAGACTCCATTGTCGATTATTTACTGTTTGCCAGAAATTACATCTATCAGTGCGAAGAGAAATACGGTGTGGATGCCGTCGAAGAACTGCTTGATGCCTGTCACGCACTGATGAACCAGGGCGTCAATCGATACATGCGCCCTTCCGCAATTTCAGCAGAAATGGAGAAGAACCAGGCACGGGAAAGAGAAGAATATATCCAGAGAAACATTAATGATCTCTGGCGGACCGTTCCAACCCGAAAGGAAGATCCGGCCAAAGTCAGAAAGCGATTCCCAGCCGAGCCGGAAGAAAACATTCTCTACTTTGTTGAAAAAAACGCACCGCTTTTAAAAACCTGGCAACGGGAACTGATCCGAATTGTCCGGAAAATAGCCCAGTATTTCTATCCTCAGCGTCAGACACAGGTTATGAATGAAGGTTGGGCAAGCTTCTGGCATTTCACCCTCATGCATCAACTCTACCGCGAAGGTCTGATTAACGAGGGTTATATCCTTGAGTTCCTCCACTCACACAGCAGTGTCGTGTTCCAGCCCGATTTTGATGATCCACGCTATTCAGGCATTAATCCTTACACACTGGGTTTCAATATATTCAGGGATATTCGCCGGATTTGTGAACACCCGACCCAAGAAGACAAAGTCTGGTTTCCGGATATAGCAGGCAGTGACTGGCTCAAAACCCTTCATCACGCCATGGCTCAGTACAAGGATGAAAGTTTCATTCTGCAGTTTCTTTCACCCAAAGTAATGCGTGATATGAGGCTGTTCTGCATTGATGACGACGACCGACAATCCTTCCTTGAAGTCAGCGCGATTCATGATGAAACTGGCTACCGGGCTTTAAGGGAGTCTCTCTCCAACCAATACAATCTGGGAAACCTTGAACCCAACATTCAGGTCTATGATGTTGATGTCAGGGGGGATCGCTCTCTGACTCTGATTCATACCATGCATAAAGGGCAGAATCTTCACTCCGATACAGCCATGGAAATTCTCAAACATCTGCATTTGTTGTGGGGATTTGATGTGAAACTGAATTCAGTGAATTCAAAAGGCGAGATAGAGCACAGTTACTGTACGTCAGAAACAAAATCAGTAGCTTGAAAAAGGAAAAGCCCTCAGAAATTAGCTGAGGGCTTCAGAAGAGACGAAAAGTTCTTCTTTTACTGAACAGGCAGAGTGTTGTGATGGTTGCCAGTCATGTGCTGCAGGATACGATTTACCTGGCAGCTGTAACCGAACTCATTATCGTACCAGACGTACAGTACACAGCGGTTGCCATCAACGATAGTTGCCTGACTGTCGACGATACCGGCATTGCGATTGCCTACGAAGTCACTGGATACCACTTCCAGAGAGTTTACGTAGTCAATCTGCTTCTTCAGATCTGAGTACAGAGCCATATCACGGAGGTATGCGTTCAGTTCTTCAACTGTTGTGTCCTTGGACAGGTTCAGGTTAAGAATGGCCATGGAAACATTCGGCGTTGGAACACGAATCGCGTTACCCGTCAGCTTGCCTTTCAGTTGCGGCAGTGCTTTTGAAACGGCCTTGGCAGCGCCGGTTTCGGTAATAACCATGTTCAGCGCAGCACTACGCCCACGACGGGAACCTTTGTGATAGTTATCAATCAGGTTCTGGTCATTGGTGTAGGAATGGACTGTTTCAACATGACCGTTTTCAACACCGAACTTGTCACAGATTGCTTTCAGTACCGGGGTAATAGCATTAGTGGTACAGGAAGCGGCAGAAATAATCTGGTCTTCGTCGTTAATAATGTCGTGGTTAACACCAAATACGACATTCTTCAGATCGCCCTTGCCAGGAGCTGTCAGCAGAACTCTGGAGGAACCTTTGGACTGCAGGTGCAGGCTCAGACCTTCCTGATCACGCCATACACCTGTGTTATCAACGATGATGGCATCATTAATACCGTAATCGGTATAATCTATGGAATCCGGAGAGTTGGCATAGATAAACTGAATAGCTACACCGTTGGCATAAATGATGTTGCTTTCTTCATCAACGGTAATGGTGCCATTGAAAGAACCGTGCACAGAATCACGTCTCAGCAGGCTGGCACGCTTTTGCAGATCATTCTCAGCCTTACCTTTACGCACTACGACAGCTCTCAGGTTCAGACCAGAACCACCTGCTCTTTCAACCAGGATGCGAGCCATCAGACGACCGATACGACCAAAGCCATACAGAACAACGTCTTTTTCTTCGTCGGCATGGCCATTCTTGCCATCCACCAGCTCGGAAACCTGACCACGAACGTACTCTTCCAGAGACTGATTTCCGCCGTCTTTTTCGTAGCCTGAAGCCAGCTTACCGATATCAATACGACCAGGGGCCAGATTCAGTTTGCTGAGCAATTCGATCACAGGAAAAGTTTCACGCACACACAGTGCAGAACCTTCTACCTGACGTACATATTTGTGAGACTTGAGGATATCAATCACGGAACGATTGATGATTGAACGACCATAGATCGAGGTGATGACATTATTTTCCCGATACAAGCGGCCGATCAGAGGAATCATGGATTCGGCTAAGGCTTCTCGTTCTTTCCAGTCCTGAAAATGGTCTTTTCCCACGGTTCCAATCCTGTATTTTTATGCGCTCAAGGCTGTTAATTAGCTCAAGGCTGTTTACTTCTGGTAGACTGCCGTCTGTAGCACGACGGTACCCAAGACGACAAATGTCTGTGGCTGGTCTGCCCTTCGGCTTCAGGGGTATTATCCAGAGTTCAGCCCCACTTGGCAACAAAGTACAACAAACATTAACATCAACTTCTCCGACCAACATGACAAAAGCCATTTAACCTTTTGTTTTTTCAGTCTTTAAAGCTCGTTAATGTTTGGTAACTCGTGGTGAAAAATCATCCAAAACCAGTCCAATTCTCTTTTTCTCTCCGCTGTAATCGACTGCCAGAGTGACTCTGCGTTTCTTCATTGCACTTTTAAGCAAACGATTCACTGCAAACCTTCTGATGGCCCCGGCTTTTTTGAGACGTACAATGGGGTTTCCCAGTTCCACACCACGCTTTGTCTTGGGCACCATAACTTCCAGATCTGCCGATGACCCCATTAGAAATTTCCAAAACCAGGATAATTTGCCAAACAACTGATCAAGATTAGTTTTAAGCTCGAAGACTGCTTTTGCTGTATTGTCAGTATCAAGAATAAAGCTGGGGTTATCGCTGAGACCCTCTGCAGATCTGAGTTCTTCAACAGTCAGGGCTTCCATAACTTCAGTTGTGACATGAACAGCCTCTTCTTCAAACAAGGTTGCTGTTTCATCAACACGAACTTCCGGCTCTTTCTCAATAGGAGCCTTTACTGTTGAGGCAATACTTTCATGCTCTTGAAGCGTTATTTCCGATACCTTAACCGGCTCAACCAGTACTTCTGAAGGCTCATCCAATAAGGTTTCAATGGACACCAATTCTTCTACTACTGAAACCTCACTGATGGGTAACGTCTCCACATGGGTTGTTTCCAATTCAGAGTCACTGTCAAAGTCACTCACTACTCCTGAATCCCCGCTGGATGAAGACACAGACAACGCATCCTCTTCAGGTTCGAGAACAATTTCCGATGTGTCTGGAGCTCGTTGCTCACCTTGAACGCCAAGCACACTCATG
Source organism: Endozoicomonas arenosclerae (assembly GCF_001562015.1). Taxonomy (GTDB): domain Bacteria; phylum Pseudomonadota; class Gammaproteobacteria; order Pseudomonadales; family Endozoicomonadaceae; genus Endozoicomonas_A; species Endozoicomonas_A arenosclerae. Next base: position 36,882 of record NZ_LASA01000148.1, read on the forward strand.
GCCAGAAAATGCATCAGTTTCCTGAACTCTAGTGTTTCAGGCTTGAACAGTTTTCCTATGACTTCTTCAAAACTACCTGCTTTAACCTCTCCCCCTAACAGCTGGGTCGAGGTTTTGGCCAGTTCTTCCGGATCAACCTCATAGCTCTCACTGCAATACTCTTCACCATCACGAACCAGCATGACGTCACCAAAATTAAGCTGTAACAGTTCATCAATCCTGGGATCTTTTCCTTTTGTTGTGGCAGCTGATCTGGCTTTTGTCTGATCTTCGGCAGGCCACAAATCACTAAGCATTGCACTGAGTTTTTGCACTCTGCGAACATCCAATGGAAAATCCAGCTTGAGCGTGTCCCTGATAAATGTTCCAAGAGGAGACATCACTCTTATCTGCCCTCCCTTTAATGAGACCGGGAAGACGCGACTGTCTCCAGAAACATCATTTTCAAACAACAATCGTCCCTTCATCTCTGGTATCGAGATGGTTAAATTCCCGGACTCATCAAGCTCAACACCGGTAATAGCGGCCTCCATTCCTTCTACATCAAGATGAGCAAAACGGCCTATGGGGATTCTTTGCATGGGGCATTTTAAAACGACAGGGTCAGCTTCAGTGGCATGGCTTTCTGCATCCCTCAGAGTCAGGAAAGCATTAGCAAGGTTGGTATAGCCTTCGACCCATTCATTTCGGTCACTTTTTCGCCACTTATCATTAACCGCGATGAGACTTTTGTAGATTTTATTAACTTCATCATTTTCATTCTGTTTTGTAGAAGCTAACTGTTTTTCCTGCTTTAGCTCCTCCAGTGTTTTGATCAGTTCTGCCTTCAAAGCAGAATGACTGTCATCACTGCTAACATGCGCAATGTCATCCTCTAGCTGATGAATAACTTCCTCAAATCTACCGATCTGATTTCTACGTTTTTCAGCTTCAAAAGTCAGGGTGGCACTCTGGGTACTCATCCTTGTTTGCAACTGATCATCAGCCATACCTTTAAAACTGCTCACCACAGGATTGAGCAACTCCAGGATAATATTCACGCCCTGACGACTGAGAATACTGTTCACCTGTTGTGTTTCTTCATCATCGATATTCAGTGCCGACACTTCAAAGTCGATGTAATCCTGCATTTCCGGCTTCTTGCCATTGAGATCCTGAATGACTTTTTTTGCTCTTTTATCAAACTCCTCTGTCATGCCTTGAACTCGAAACGGCAGCTTTAACAGTGAGCACTTCATTAATTGATCCACCAGCTCCGCCAATGGCTCTTTAATGACCACTTTCATGCCGCCATTAAGTCTTACCGGGCCAGTAACATCACCATTTTTGTTCAAAGCGGTGCAACGACCACTGCATTCAGCGATATGCAGTGTCACTGTTCCGTCTTCATTTCTGTGAAATGTCTCTATGGCTACCCCTAAATCCTGCACTGAAACCTCATAGTGATCCTGATCTGCCATTTTCAGGTCACCCAACTTCATAAGTCGTACTTTTTCTGAAGCCTTTTCTGAAGGGTCACTTTGATAGACCTGTCTCAGACCACCAATAAACTTGGCACCCGCATACGCAGCAGCTTCAGTTAACTGCCTTGTTTGATCCGTTTTGTGATTAAACTGCTCCAGATCCTTTTGCAAAAGCTGCTGTCGTGTTGTAGACCACGAATCCCGCGCTTCTAGCTCGGCAATCTCCCTGTTCAATCCGATGGATGCTTTTAAGGCTGTCTGATAATTTTGCATCTGTTTTGCAGACATAGCCCCAAGAGAAACTCTGAGTCTGACAAGTTGCGAATTAACTTTTGTCAGCTCTTTTCTGGCGGCATTGAGTCTTTTTGAATCTCTGGACTGACCTGCCTTTGAATCTTCAAGATTCTTTTTGATCAGTTTTCTGGTTTTCTTGGATGACGAGTCCATCCCCATTAATGCCAGGGGTGTCAAAACATTGGCTATGGTACTGACAGAACCACCAGACAATGACTTTGGCGTAATACCTCGTTGCTTAAGGGTTTGAAAAGTTGTTTCTGGAGGCGTATGAGTCAGCTGTTTTTCAAGGTCCTGCTGTTCACTGACCTGCCTGAGGTTGTGACTGCCCTGCTTCCTGATCGACTCAGTTAATGATGACGTTACTTGTCCTGATTGACCTGTCGGTTCCGTCTGCATGGGAATTATTTTTTTAGTGGGTCTTGCTATTAACTATAGGAAAGAGAACAGCGTCAGGCTTCACTCCCAGGCAGATAACCGGGCAAGAATGATTCGAGAAGCTTCATTAAATTTTCTGCACCTTCTCCATCCGGATTCATCACCTCCCCATTGACTTCCATTGATGAAACACCCATTTCCTTAACACCCAGCACCTCGACCGTTCTATCCAATGAACCGGCTTCGTTCATCAATTTCTCTTCATATTCTTTAGAGAGGGCCATCATCTTTCCAGGCAATTTATGGAAGCCACAAGTCATCATTTCACTGATCTGTTCACTCAGAGGGGGGTTAACGGTCAGCCGAACACCACTGAGTTTGACTGAACCCAGAGGCTTATCGCCAATAACGACATCACTGGCTGAGCATTCGTCCAATGCCAAAGTCAAACTGCCATCCGAGTTTTTAGCAAAATCACTGATCACCACTTTCATATCTTTTGCAGAGAGCTCAGTATGACCATTGGCAGACATTTTGAGATCGCCCAGATCCAGCTCAAAATCTCGACCCGCGCTACCATGATCACGGGTTTCCTGATAGACCTTTCTTAACCCCCCCAATAGCTTGGAGCCTGCTGTAATACCCGAGCGCAATGATTCAGCGTATTCCTGCTGAAGATCAGCCTCCATTTCAGCCTTGCCCAAAGCCTCTTTCATACTGGCCAGACCTTGCTCAACCTGAGGCTTTTTGACCCTTAAACCGTCGAGCTGCTCCTTTTTTGATGCTACTTTGGCCTGCATCTCGCTGTATTCCTGCATCCTTGCAGGGCTCATATCCCTCTTGTCCGTTCTGACCTTCTCCAGTTTCTTTTCCAGCTTGAGGATATCTCGTTCAAGTGACGCCGTTTTCTTGTTAATACCACTAAGTTCTTTCTGTAATCCCGAATGCTCACTTTTTATCTTCTTGAGATGTCGCTGACTGGAGAAAGTCATCCCTTTCTCAACCAGAGGGGCTGCGACCTTGGAAACCGTGGAAATAACGCCCTTATTGCTGATTTTTACCCGTTCAGCTTTACGGCTCAATATTGAAGTATCAGAGGGGCCTTCAGGGTTTTGAAAACCGGATACCCTGTTAGGCTCAGAATGTCTGGCCTGAACTTTACGAAGATTATGAGAACCCTCCTGCTGAGTTGCAGCAGGTTGGAAGACGGTAGAACCCTGGCCAGCCTGGCCGGTCGATTGAATGGGCATTTATTGAATCAAAATAGCTATTCCTAATAACACTATATGACATTCAATATAAACAGGCTGAAGGACAGCCTATGCTGCCGCTATTTCATGGTATAAAGAACCCTGAAAGGCTACAATGGCCGGTCTAGCGTATCCAGGACTAGTAAGCTTTCATGTCGCAGGCCAACTTGAATTCATCTTCTTTTCAGCTTCCTGAACAATCAGGCTATAACGTCTACTGGGGGCAGTTGAGTCAATCTTCCAGCTCGTACGCCATTGCCAGTGCAGCCCGATCTACCCGACGTCCCCTACTGGTGATTACACCGGACTCTTCACAGGCCAATGCGTTGGAAGAAGAACTCAGCTTCTTCTTAAGAGACGATGAGCAGTCACAGATCCTGCACTTTCCTGACTGGGAGATTCTGCCTTATGATGCTTTTTCACCCCATCAGGACATTATTTCCCAGAGGCTGGAAACCCTTTACCGGCTGCCGCGCAGTGAAAAAACAATACTGATCATATCCGTATCCACGCTGCTGCATCGTCTGTGCCCTAGAGAGTACCTTGAGTCCAACTGTCTGGTGCTTAAACGCGGTGAAACCTTTGTCATTGAAGACAAGCGCAAACAGCTAGAGCAGGCAGGCTACCGTTGCGTTGAAACCGTCTATGAACATGGTGAGTTTGCTATTCGAGGCTCGCTCATGGACATTTTCCCCATGGGCTCACTTACCCCTTTCCGTATCGACCTGTTTGATGACGAAATCGATACACTAAGAGTGTTTGACCCAGAAACCCAGCGGTCAGTGGATCAAGTGGATCATATCGAGCTGCTTCCGGGCCATGAATTCCCCATGGATAAAGCTTCAAGGGATCGCTTCCGGGCGATGTTCCGAGAAGCCTTTGATGTCGATCATCGTGAATGCCCTGTTTATCAGGATATCGGTCAGGGGCTCGCCAGTCCCGGCATCGAATATTACCTGCCCCTGTTTTTCGAACAGACAGCCACACTGTTCGATCATCTGTCACCGGAAACCACCATCATCCAGTATGAAGGTGTCCAGGATGCAATTGAACATTTCTGGCAGGATCTTACCGACCGCTATGAGAACCGCAGGGTCGATCCCAACCGTCCCTTATTACCTCCTGCAAAGGTTCTGATGCCTTCTGAAGAGATCAACCGGTCTCTAAAACATTATCCTCGTATTATTCTTTCTGCCGGAAAAGTGGAATCGTCCGGAAGTTTTAATCTTGACCATCAGCCGTTGCCAGAGCTTACGTTGAACGCCCGGGCTGATCATCCACTTAAGCCGTTAGAAGATTTGATTGCCACTGGGCCAAGAATTTTATTGGTAGCAGAAAGTGCCGGACGACGAGAAGTCTTATTGGAAATGCTGGCCCAATCCGATATTCGCCCTGACAACTTCAACAGCTGGGCAACGTTCCTGAGCCGAAGAGAACCCCTCGGAATCACTGTAGGCACACTGGAGTCAGGCATTTTCCTGACTGAGCAGAATATTGCCCTGATTCCTGAATCTCTTCTGCTTGGCCAAAGGGTCATGCAGCGTCGCAGACGCAAAGGCGCGACAGAAACAGAAACCGATCAGACGATTCGCAACCTTACTGAGCTGAGAGAAGGCGCTCCCGTTGTTCATATAGATCATGGTGTCGGTCGCTACAGGGGCTTGCAAACACTGTCCGTGGACGGTCAGGAGACTGAATTTCTGACCCTTGAATATGCGAATGAAGCCAAACTCTATATTCCTGTAGCCTCTCTTCATCTCATAGCCCGCTATACAGGCACCGATGATGAACTGGCTCCTTTGCACCGTCTTGGCAGTGAGCAATGGACCAAAGCACGTCGCAAGGCTGCAGAAAAGGCTCGGGACGCAGCGGCAGAATTGCTTGATATCTATGCCCGTCGTGAAGCTCGTAAAGGCTTTGCTTTTTCGGAGCCCGATCAGCAATATCATGCCTTCAGTGCAGGATTCCCTTTTGAGGAAACACCTGATCAGCAACAGGCAATTGTCAATGTCATTAAAGACATGTCACAAGGTCAACCCATGGACAGGCTGGTTTGTGGCGATGTTGGCTTCGGTAAAACAGAAGTAGCCATGCGAGCGGCTTTCCTGGCGGTTCAAAGTGGTAAGCAAGTAGCCATTCTGGTGCCCACCACCCTGCTGGCACAACAACATTATGAAAGCTTCCGCGATCGCTTTGCTGACTGGCCAGTAGAGATTGATGTAGCTTCCCGATTCAAATCGGCCAAGCAGGTTCAGGGTCTCAAAGAAAAAGTCACTGAAGGTAAACTTGATATCATTATTGGCACCCACAAACTGATCCAGGGTGATTTCAAGTTCAAGAACCTGGGATTGTTGATTATTGACGAAGAACATCGCTTTGGTGTCCGCCATAAAGAGATGCTCAAATCCATGCGCTCCGAGGTCGATATTCTGACCCTGACGGCCACGCCTATTCCTCGAACTCTGAATATGGCCATGTCTGGCATTCGTGATCTTTCCATCATTGCCACCCCTCCTGCTCGACGACTCTCGGTAAAAACCTTTGTGCGGCAGAGCGACAAGCTGCTGGTAAAAGAAGCCATTCTTCGTGAATTACTCAGGGGTGGGCAGGTTTATTATCTGCACAATGAAGTCTCCAGTATCGACAAGGCCGCGGCCGACCTGCAGGAACTCATTCCTGAAGCCCGTATTGCTGTTGGACATGGTCAGATGCGAGAGCGGGATCTGGAACAGGTAATGTCGGATTTTTACCACAAGCGGCATAACATTCTGATTTGCACCACCATAATCGAAACGGGCATTGATATCCCCAATGCCAATACCATCATCATTCACCGATCCGATAAGTTCGGTCTGGCACAGTTGCATCAGCTAAGGGGTCGTGTAGGACGATCTCATCACCAGGCCTATGCCTACCTTCTTACACCATCACCAAAATCGATGACCAAAGACGCCCTGAAAAGGCTTGAAGCCATTGCTGAAGCTCAAGATCTTGGCGCTGGCTTCATGCTGGCTTCTAATGACCTGGAGATTCGTGGTGCCGGTGAACTTTTGGGCGAAGAACAGAGTGGCCAGATTCAGAACGTCGGCTTCACTCTTTACACTGAAATGCTTGAAAAAGCCGTTGAGGCCATTCGTAATGGTGAAACTCCGGATCTGGATAAACCCCTGCAACAAGGCAGTGATGTCAATCTTCGCTTACCCGCTCTGCTGCCAGAAGACTATATCCATGATGTCCATAACCGTCTGATTCTCTATAAGCGCATTGCTGCAGCTAAAAATGATGAAGACCTCAAGAACCTTCAGGTCGAACTGATTGACCGCTTTGGACTGCTACCTGAACAGACCAAAAACCTGTTCCGTCAGACCCGCCTTCGTCTCAGGGCAGAAAAGATGGGCATTGTTAAAATTGATGCCGGTGCAGGAAGTGCCCGCATAGAGTTTAACAGCCAACCGGATATCGATCCTATTGCCATCATTCAGCTCATTCAGTCAGAACCGCACCTATACAGACTGGAAGGCAGCAACGTGTTGAAGTACAGTGGCTCCATGGAGAAAGCCGAAGCACGATTCAAGCTCCTGGAGCAATTAATGGATCGACTGGCCGCTTGAGCGAAGAGAGCAGCCTCTTTAAGGCTGCTCCATGACAGAAGATTTTACGAGACTGCATGACTATTTTTTTGAAGTCCACCACTCCGGAACCTCAGGCGGATCAAATGGAGAGACCGCAGGGTATCGAATTGAGCAGGAGTTATATGAACAAGCCACTTTCAGGAATACAGAAATCACTGACCGCCCTGCTCCTTAGTGCCGTGTCAATGTCTATCCTGGCCAATACAAAAACAGAGAGTACCAAGAAAGACGATACTCGCTGGTATCAGGCTGACATGATTGTATTTCTGAATGAACAGAGTATGAATGGCAGTGAGAAATGGCCAGCCATTACGCCGCATTCTTTGCCTGCCAATTCTATCAAATTAAAGTCATATGACCCTTCAGGCACCCACAAGGAATCTTCTAGCGACCTCACCAGTTTCCTTGATCAGCCGGATAAGAAAACATCCATTGACCTGGAGCGAGACGCGTTTGTTTCGCTGCCCTATCAATCACACCTGTTACAGAAAGAAGGTAATACCCTGTCCAGAAATGGCAGTTATCGAATTCTGGAACAGAAGGCCTGGCTGATGCCCATCAAGGAAGGTGAAAGCACCGTGCCTGTTCGTATTCGCAGTTACAATACCCAAAGCCGAATGCCCAGCATGCTTGAGGGTACGATTACTGTAAGCTCCAGCCGCTTCCTGCACGTCAATGCAAATTTCTGGTACAGCGAGCTGGCCTGGGAAGGTCTTGCTAACAATATGGGAAGTCTGTCGCCATCGGCTTCAAGCCCTGAACAAAAACCTATGGTCGACAAAGAACTTCAACTGGTCACAACTCCGGGCGGGCAACCTATGAGAATCTCCCGAAACTTTCAACTTAATGAAAGCCGGAGAATCAGAAACAGCAAACAGGTTCAATATCTGGACAGTCCTGTCATCGGTGTACTGTTCAAACTGACGCCTTATGAGCGACCCGATAAAGAGCTACTGCCAGAAATGACTCCTGACTCTGAGGAAAAATCACCAGAGCTGGGAATCTTACCTGGCATTATCAATCAGGAAGGATAACCCCCCTCTTTATAGAAGGCGGCAAGTGAAAGATATCTACAACAAAACATCTTGCTGCCTTTTAAATTCCCTTATAGAAACTTCTCCAGAAATTTAATAACAAAGTTATTTGAAAATATATCAGACATATTTAAACGCACAAGAATTTCTTTCTAACCAATTAGTCTTACCAAATTAAAAACAAATATCTATTTAAAATTTTTTTGTCGTTTATTGAAACCATTCTCATTTTCATTCCGTAATAATTATTTCAAATTTTTAAAAAGTTTAAGGAGTAAACTATGAATACATCAAACGGACTACCCGTATCCATTCAAGTAAACATTCCTGGAAATCCGTTCTCGCAAAAACTTCCCCTTTTAAATAACTACTCAACCGTTAATCATGGCAGCAGGACTGTTAATCAAATTCAGGGGACAGAAAGACATATGGGACTGATAGAAAGCGGAATTGCTGTTATTCGACCCGGTGTTATTATAAACCCATCTGCGCAATCCAACCTCACTGTTGATTTAACCTCAGAAGAATTCTTAATGGATGAAAGGTCCGAATCAGAGACAGGACATAGATATCCATTAAGAAAAAGAAGAATAGAACATCGAGAATTAGAAGAAGGAACTTTAACCCAGTCAAAGCAAATGAAGTTCACTAAACCGTCGGAAGTACATAGTCCATTAAGAAAAGATGAAACAAATAGTCGAGACTTTGACTCAATGCTTGATGACCTTGAAGATCAATACTTAAAAGAAAAAGCTGACTCTGAACAGGATGGAAGGGTTAAACAAAAAAGCAAACCGGGTATCAAAAAAACAAGATTAACAATAAGCGCACGTGAACTGGCCTCTCTAAGAGCTGACTCGAAAAGGCTTAATGATCAAACCAGCTCAATGCAAAAAAGAATTGAAGAACTAGAAGCTGAAAAAGTCACACGTGAAGAAAAAGTAGCCGACCTTCGAAAAAAAGTAAGCTCACTGGTGAGTGATCAATTATTGCATAGCAGCTATGTTGAAACGCTTAAAGCTGAACACAAATCAGCGTCTGAGAGAATTAGTACTGAAGCTATATCACTACAACAGAGAATTAGAGAACTTGAAGCTGAAAAAGTCACAGGTGATGAAGAATTAGCAAGTCTCCGAGAGACTGTAAGCTTACATAGCAGTCAGGTTGAAGACCTTAAAGCGGAAAACAGCACAGCTCGTGAAACATTCGATGGCCAAACACTCTCATTACAAAAAAGAATTCAAGAACTTAAGTCTGAAAAAGATTCCGTAACGGATCAAAATGAAGGATTGAAAAAAGAACTCACAAAGACAACCACTCTGTTTGTTGAACACATGGAAAAAATGAAGTCAGACCTCAAAGCTCATTACCAGTCACAAATGGACGAGAGAACAAAAGAAAAACAGGTGGGAATCGATCAGTGGCAGGAGAAAATAAAAGCAGAACAAGAGCAGTATAAAGCCCGACTCAAAGAGCAAACTCTGGCTCAACTGATCGATTCAAATCCACAACTTCTCATGAGAAATGCTTTTTTCCAACAACAAGTTCAGGAACAGGTCTATCTATTTGCTAATCAGTTCTACCAGAAAGTTATGCAGGCAGAAGCCCATAGAAGTAATCCAGCAGCAAACAACCGGGGAACAGCTCCGCAGGCTCATACACAATTTACGGTCCAGAGTGGAGGAGCTAACAGCGCAACTATGGATTCACTCGATCCATCATTAGAAACATTATTGCATGAAGTACAGAACTCCGGGTTTCCTATTGAGCAGATATTGAACGGGAGCTGGTCACAGCCTCAGCCACCCACAGGTCTGGAATATCCAACATCTCTATTCCAACAACCTGTAGAAAATACGAGTACAAAGGTCTCAATGGACACTCTTCAACAGGTACCTGATGCTGATGATGTATTTTTAGATCCAAGAACCCTCCCGTCTGATATCTCTGGAGAGATTCTGATGTCAGATACAGACTCAGAGGGAGAAAAGGAGAATATGGATTCTCTCATGCGTCGTCCATCGTTCAAAAAGATACTGGACGATCTTTCAAACCAAACTCAAGCCTAAATAGAATGCCTTAGGTCACTGCGGCCATAGTCCCTGTATTTAACATTCAATAAGGAACTATGGTTGCAGATTTAAAAATGATCAAAAGGTCTAAACCCTTCTGTTAATGCCTTAGCTCTTTCTTCATGATAAAACTGTTCTTACCCTCATCCGACTCATAAGACACCTGATCCATCAGCTTGTTAACGATATGCAAGCCACGGCCGCTGCATAACCAGGTTTCCGGATGCTCCGGATCCATTGCAGGTTCAGCCTTATCCTCAATCACATCGTCGGGGATACTCTGCCCCCAATCACTGACGGCAATGTTCATCATGGTGTTATCCAGATCAACACAGACTTCTACCGGGTGACCCGCTTCATTGTCATAGGCATGCTCGATGGCATTGTTCACAATCTCTACCAGACAAAGCTCCAGTCGATTAATTTCCACCGGCGACAGAGTCGTCATGGCACAGACACCTCTGACAGCCATAGCAATCATGGTGGTATTAGACAGTTGACTGTCTATCTCCAGTTTTAGCACCTGCGACATGTCAGCCCCCCTTCACAGCCTCATCAACCGAGCTGTGCAGCTTGAACAATTTGTCCATGGATGTGAGATCAAAAAGATCCTTAACCGCAGGCTGGGCAGACGCCAGACTGAAAGTGCCATTACCCGATAGTTTCTTCAAGCCAGCTACCAGCGCCCCCAGTCCACTGCTGTCCATAAAACGGACTTCAGCCAGATCAATGACAATAGCGGTCTTGCCATTATCAATCAGATCGAACACATAGGTTTTAAAGGCTTCAGCTATGGAAGCATCCAATCGGGTTTCTTCAATCTGAACCACAGTAAAGTGGCCTTCATCACGGTGTTCAAACGCCATGCCATCCTCCTGGCTGTTATCACTTTACCCTTTGGGAAAGTGAAGTTGCTGCAAGTGTTTGAAACTTGCATACAAACTAGGGTTTCCATTCCAGTAACAGGTAGGTTACGTCGTCATCAAAACGGTCAAGCTCACTCCAGTCTCTGACATTTTTCTCTACCCGGTCAATAACTGATTTCAAATCTTCGTCCAATGAATCCTTCAGACATTCCAGTAAACGAGACTCACCAAACTGCTCACCTTCCGCATTTTCACATTCGGTCACGCCATCTGAGTATAAGAACAGACGGTCACCCGGTTGGAACTGTAGCGTACATGATGTGTATTCCATATTTGGCATCATGCCAATAGGCACACCGCCGCCCTTAACAGGCTCGACAACACTTTTCTCACGGCGAATCCATAAAGGAGGTGGATGTCCGGCCTGAGACAGGGTCACTTCACCGGTACGACTATTAATCAGTCCATATGCAATTGTGAAATACAACATCGACTCAGGCGTCACCTGAAATCGATTATTGAGTGAGGCTAAAACTTTTTCAGGCGTCCGCACAGAATAATACGGCGCTTGGTCGAAGGTTTCCTTGACTATGGAGCCCCTGCCCGATGTTTCTGACAAAATATTATTGAGGGTAAATGAAAAAAGCGCTGAGGGTATTCCATGACCTGCAACATCAAGCTGATAAAACCCGAGTGTTTCACCATCGATAGCCTGATAGCCGAACATATCACCACCCAGAATCTTACTGGGTTTAAAGAACCAGTCGAAGGAAACATGTTGAATCGTGGCAGGCTGAGCCAGCAGGACTTCCTGGGCCCGTGCTGCGGATTCCAGATCTTTCTCTACAGTTTCAATAGCCTGAACCAACTGTTGCTTTTGTTGTTCCAGCTGCTTTTCCAACTCAATAATACGGATACCGGCTTTCAGGCGAGCAGACAACTCATCAAAATTAACAGGTTTGGCAAGAAAGTCATCCGCACCATGATTCATCCCTTCAACAACGGCTTCATGATCAGTATTGCCAGTGAGAAGAATAAAATAAAGATAACGACCAAGATCCGTTTTCCGGACTTGTTTGAGAAGCTCCAGACCATCCATCTCTGGCATCACCCAGTCGCTGATAATGATCCTGACTTCCTGATGCTCCTTCAGAATCTCCAGGGCTTGTTTGCCATGCTCTGCTTCAAGAACAGTATGTCCCTGCTTTTTCAGCACAACGGATAACATCAAACGCTGGTCACGGGCATCTTCAACAATAAGAATATTCATGTAGCCCTTATCGGCCTGCTACTGACTCTGTTTAACCGCCTTTCTTTTCCTGAATCACTTTAACAACCGGATAAGCAAAGTCGGCACCAGCATGTTCTACTGCAGAGGCGATCAACAGCATCACACTTTCCTGAACCCTGACAAAATCCACCCTGCCTTTCGGTACTACATGAACACGGATCTGGCACTCTAATGAGGAATCACCGTATTTAAGAAATCTTGCGTAATGGGGTTCAGAACAATCCAGTTCGGGATGTTGCAAAAAGCCGGCAATAATATGGTTCATTATGTTCGGGATCTTTTCCAGATCCTCGTAGCGAATACCAAAATTTTCAATAATTCTGCGATTACGCATTCGGGATGGATTTTCGATCACGATACTCGTAAACACCGAATTCGGAACAAAGACAGGACGACGATCGAAGTTCCTTATCTGTGTCAGACGCCAGCCAATATGTTCAACATGGCCTTCAATCTGCCTGTCCGGCGAACGAACCCAATCGCCCTCTTTGAACGGCTTATCCAGAATCAGCATCAAGCCACCGAAGAAGTTCGCCAGCCACTCACGAGCAGCCATACCCACTATCAGACCACCTACCCCACCAAACGCTAATAACGCAGAAAGTGAGTAGCCCAGCTTTTGTGCAAGAATGAGAACAGCAAGAGTGACTAATAAAATATGAAAGAAGCGAGACAATGTTCTTGCTGAATCAAGGTCATGAGGTTTAGCTCCCGAGATCAGAGCAATATCAGGAAGCTGCCGGACCAGCCGTAGAAGAACCCAGAATGGAAACAAGACTGAGACAGATGTTTCTGACACTGCAAGCCAGTCAAACACCTCCAAGTCACTGTGATTAAAAAACCAGTGAGCCAGATAAAAAAGACAGAATACCCAAGGTAGTACAAGAAGCGGAGGGCGCAGCGCTTTGGCAAGACTGGTCCGAATCGATTGATTTTCAGATTTTGCCCATCGGCCCAGCCAGTAATGACTCAGCCATGAAGCCAACAAAGCGATGACGGGAGCTGATAAAAGATGAACCGTTTCGTCTTTAAGAAGCTCTTCCCAAAGCATTTTATGCCCCTCACGCAAGAACGACCCGATGGCTGTGAGGGCAGATTGCCTCTGCCCTTTAAGTTATATCCATACAAAAGAGTCATTTCTTGAGTTTTGCAGCACTTTTACTTTGAAATAACCTCCACAGGATTGTTGAGTAGCTCCTAACAGGTACTTAGATTATTTCTGAAGCAATTTATGCTTTATTTCCAAAGCCAGTTGATGGGTATTAAACGGCATCTGCCAATATCGATCATGGCGAAAAGACTGCGTCTTCAAACAACCCGCTATCATCAGGTCTGCAATGAAGCGAGAACAATTGCAAGACAGCGCACGGTATGGGGTTCGCGTCAACTGATTGAACCGCTTGAAAAGCGCTTGCTCATCAAGCCCATCAATGATTACAACATTACTTGCTTGCAGCCGGCCACGATTATAAAAAACTAAGTCAACCTTCAAGAGATTGCTATGAACTTGATGGAGAGAGGGCTTATAGTCATGTCGATAGCTTAAATAGACAGGTTTCCCCAATTCAGGATTCCATACCAACATGGCTGTATGTAAGCCACTGCCGTGGTTCAGTATTATCGACCTACCCGGCTTGCAAGCTTTCATAAGATCCTTAACTCTACTTTTTAAATGAGGCAGTTGCATATAACTGCTATCAACCTTTTCAGGCCATAACAAATATCTCACCCAATGGTAGATACCACGGAAGAAATTAATACTTGAAGGCTTGTCCTGATTGGATTCAATGTCTTCAGACTGAGTAAGGCTTTCAGAACGCTCTTTTGTATAATGCTCTTTCTTTGAATCATTAGAATGAAGCTCTGTCGATCCGTTTGAATCAGAGTATTTTAATGGTTGGATCTCTAGACTGGAGGAATCTCCCAAGCCCTCAGGGTGAGTCTTGTATTGCCCACCTGGTGTCTTCGAACTGTTATCGACTGACAGATTCTGAGTACGTGGAGCATCTTCTGGTAACTGAACCCACTCATCCTGACCAAGAGCTTTATCTATAGACTTTTGATCAACACTGCGTCCCTGATATTGACCAGTTTTATCCTTATCTAAAGCCTCGTCCGTTTTTTGATCAGACGTAACGCCATAAAGTGAAACATGATTATTTGAAGGGTCGATCTTAGGCATCCATTCAAAGTCCAGGTTAATCCCTTAACCCTGACTTTAGACCACGCTAAATTAAGTAGACATATCGCTGCTAGCGTTCGCTATCAATTCTTCCGGCAGATCCAGCGTCTGGGTTGGGAAGGCAATATCAGCATCATGGGAATGAATAATCTCCATGACCTTTACCAGAACATCCTGCTTAACCCGGTGAAACTCCGCCCAATCGGTGGTACAGGTGAAGCAGTAGATAAAGAAGTCGAGACTGGAAGCTCCAAAACTGGTGAAATTCACCATCAGAATTTTATCCTTGGTGATCTCATCATTATTCTGAAGATACTGTCTGATTTCGTTGATAATAGTTTCCAGCTTGGCTCCATCCTGATACCTCAAACCAATCGTTTCCTTGATACGACGGTTCTCCATCCTGGAAGGATTCTCAACAGAAATGTTGGCAAAAGTAGCGTTCGGTACGTACAGAGGACGCTTGTCAAAAGTCCGGATGCGGGTCTGGCGCCAACCAATATATTCTACGGTACCTTCAATATTCTTATCCGGCGAACGAATCCAGTCCCCCACACGAAAAGGTTTATCCAGGTAGATCATCAATCCACCAAAGAAGTTGGCCAGCATATCCTTGGCCGCAAAGCCTACAGCCAGACCACCTACACCACCGAATGCCAGAAGACCTGAAATACTGTAGCCAAGTGACTGTAAAACAACGAGAACACAGGTAATGATAACCACAATTCTGATCAGTCGCCCTATAGCGACGACCGTCGTAGGATCATTGGGTTTGTTACCTGTGAGAGTTGGATTCAGAAAGTTGCGTTCCAGCTGACGTATAAACCGGATGATGCTCCAACCGACCAGCGTTATGATGATGACATCCCTGAGATTACTCAGGCCGTCGATCAGTACTGAATCCGTCGCTTTTGAGATGACATCAATGGACCAGCAGATACCTATGACCCAGATGAGCATGTTCACAGGCTTTCTGAGCGCCTTGATAACGGCATCATCCCAGGGGGTTCTAGTGGCTCTTGCGCCTCGGGCAAGATGAATAAACACCTTCGATGACAACAGGTTAATCACACCTGATATCAATAAAACTATGAACACCTGGATAACCCACTGGGGGATATCCAGGTCCTGAAATACAGGTAAGGAAAATGACATGATTTTACTTCCAGAAAGAAAACGGCAAGTAATTAACTGAAGCGTTCAGCAAGATGATCGAGACGATCTTTACAGCTCAGATAACGATCCATAGCCACCAGTTCATCCAGTGGTCGCCCTCCTTTTGCCTTCAGTGGTGAACTATCAGCAGTAAAGGAAGATTGCTCAAGCCAGGGTAATACTTCTTTTACACCCTCACGGTTACTTAGCAATAACAGATCACAGCCAGCATGCAGAGCTTTTTCGACCCTGAGAGTATAACTTCCTGCTGAAGCCGCACCCTCCATAGTCAAACAGTCACTGATCACCAGACCATTAAAGCCTACTTTATTTCTGAGAATATCCTTCAGCCAGATGGACGAGAAACCACAAGGCTGATCATCGACTTCTGAGAATACGATATGCGCAGGCATTACAGCTTCTACCCCTTGTTCTATTAAGGATAAAAACGGAATCATATCCTGCTTCTGAATCATTTTCAGAGTGCGGTTATCCTGCGGTAATGTCAGATGAGAATCTTCACTGACACTGCCATGCCCCGGGAAATGTTTTGCAACGGATGCCATACCCGAATCATGGACACCGCTGCACCAGGCAGAGGCCAGTTTGATGACGGTTTCAGGATCAGTGCCCAACGCTCTGTCACCCACTATATCCGTCAACCCGAGATTGAGATCCAGGACCGGCGCGAGACTGAGATCAAGGCCACAAGACAGGAGCTCTTCCGACATTAGCCAGCCACAGTCTTCAATCAGTTCCAGGGCTCTCTGGGGGTCTCTGTTAAAGTAACGAACATAACTCTCTGCAGGGGGCAGTCGGGTAAAGTCCTGTTTGAAACGCTGGACCCGACCTCCCTCCTGATCAACCATTAACACCAGATCCTGACGAACACTTCTGATGTCACTCACCAGATCACACAATTGGTTTCTATCATGGAAGTTTCTGGCAAAAAACAATACCCCGGCAACGCCAGGATGCTGCAGTAAATCCCGTTCTTCAGGCTGTAGTGACTGACCTTCAAGATCAATGATCAGAACACCCTTGTTATTATCATTGGTGGTCATTGCGTTGCGAGATTCACCCGTATTCATTCTTTAGCTGTTCTCCTGCTCAATGAGCGAGATGGAGGCTGCAATTGCCAGTAACTTCTACTCCGGCAGGATATCAATAGTTGTACCTGGCAAAACCCGGTCAAACAGATCGATCATATCGCCACCCTGCATTCTGACACAGCCACGGGACCCTGGCTCACCCATGATGGCAGAGTCCGGTGAACCATGAATATATATATATCGTCGCATAGTGTCGACATCGCCAAGACGATTAAAGCCAGACTCAAGACCACTTAGCCAGAGAATACGGCTCAGAATCCAATCTTTTCGTTCAGGGTATTGTTGTTGTAAATCGGGTGAATACACTTCGCCAGTGAAACGCCTTCCCACAAAGACAGCGTGCAATGGCATACCCTCACCGATTTTTGCGCGGATAACATGTTTACCTAAAGGGGTTTGCCAACTGCCTTCCTGCTGACCAGTTCCTTTACTGGCAGTGGAAACCGAATAAAGAATGTCTTCTTTACCCTCTTGAATCAGTTCCAGAGTTTGAGAGGCAATTCGAACATTAATATGCACAGCTGAATCCCGTGTTGTCTGGTAGAAGAAGTTATTTCTCAAAAGAGAAGGTGCTGAAAAATATCAGCCTGGAAATCTATTATCGGCCAGAATCATAGGTGGCATGAGCTCGCAGGCCAGCTGCCATGAACGGCACCATTCTTCTCATAATGGCTTCAAGACTGTCGTCAATATCGTAATCTCGTTTAGCCATGGCAAGTAGAGTATCAGCGCCAGACATGGAGAATACTGCTGAACCCAGAATGAAGTACGTGCGCCAGAATTTGTCGGCAGTTGGCAGATCAGGACAAGCCGTGAACAGCAACTCAAAGTATCGGCTGAATACCTTTCCATAGGTTTCTGTGAGATAGCGTTTAAGATGGCCCTGACTCTGAGTAAATGCCAATCCCATCAGACGCATGAAGATTGAAATATCGTCAGGCCTTCTAGGCTTAGCTGCGAGGATATGATCAACCAGTATTTCCAGAACACCTTCCAGGTCAGGCTGTTCATTCATCTCAGTCAATTCATCCAGACTCTCGTCAAGACCTGCCATGAAGGGATCCAGAAAGCGCGCAAAGACGGCTTGTATCAGAGCTTTTTTAGAGCCAAAATGATAATTCACCGCAGCCAGATTCACTCCCGCCTGGCTGGTAATGGTTCTCAGGGATGTTTCTGCAAAGCCATGCTCGGCAAAGAGCAGCTCGGCGGAATCCAGTATTCTCTCAACAGTTGATGGTTGTGCCATGATACAAGGAATTTTTTAAGGTTAATAAACGACTGTTTCAAACCTACGTTTCAAACACCGAACTGTCAAGGTAACTCCCCTCTCAACCTCAAAATACCTTTGCTTCCAGTGATTTCATAATCCCTTCAGACGACATTATCCCTAATGGGGCTACACTCTGACATGCTCACAACATTTATCACTACTATATAGAAGAAACTTTCCTGTGCTTCAGGATGAAAGTTCATCACCCACACAGATAAAGCGATTGTCGATAATAACTTGCCACAGTAAAAATACTGTATATAATTACAGATACTGTATAAAAACACAGACCTAAACATTATGATCAAACTGACACGACGACAGTCTGAAATTCTCGACCTGATCAAATCCCATATTGATGAGACAGGTTTCCCACCTACCCGGGCAGAGATAGCCAAAACCTTTGGCTTCCGCTCCCCCAATGCCGCTGAAGAGCACCTGAGAGCCCTGGCCAGAAAAGGTGCTATTGAGATTACTCCAGGCGCTTCCCGCGGTATTCGTATTCCTGACAGCCAGCAAGACGGGCTTCCCATTATTGGCCAGGTAGCTGCCGGTAACCCCATCCTTGCCCAGGAACACATTGAAGACCATCTGAATCTCAACCCCGGCTTCTTCAACCCTTCTGCTGACTTCCTGCTTCGGGTAAAAGGCATGAGCATGAAGAATATCGGTATTCTTGATGGCGACCTTCTGGCTGTTCACAAAACAACGGACGTTCGTAATGGACAAGTGGTGGTTGCACGGATTGAAGATGAAGTGACAGTCAAACGTTTTGAGAAGCAGAAAAACAAAGTCCTGCTACACCCTGAAAACGAAGATTTTGACACCATTGTCGTTGACCTCACCCAGGACTTCTTTGCCATTGAAGGACTGAGCGTTGGAGTCATTCGCAACCAGTCATAGTTCGTTACTGAGTCATTGATTATTATTTTACTGTAGTGAGCCAGGCCCAATCACACTTCATCGCTACGACCTTGTTGCGACTGGGCTTTGTCAGGAGGAAGGAGTCATGCTGTACAGAACAAGCACTGAAAGGCACATTTTTTCATCCAGCTGCCTTCAGAAAAATACAGTTTGCATTAACCGCACTCACCTGAAAAAGAAGATCACACCTGTGGTCAAAAAAGAACCGGAAAGAGCCAGCATTAACGAGCTGATTCTCTCAGGCCAGCCATGGCAGGCAGAGCAACTTCTAACACCGATGCTCAACCAGTTATCAAACGACAGTGAACGCTGGTTGACCGTAATTCTGGCTGACAAGACCGATCAGAGAACCTTACAATGGCTAAAGACCTGCGGACTTGATAACAGTAAAGTACAGATTTTCAGCTCTAACGACGTCAATCAGACTCTGGAGCTCACGCAGAAAGCACTCGCTTCAGGCACCAGCCACACTGTAATCAGTTGGCTGAGAGACCTGGACAAGAGATGGTTATCTAAGCTGGAAAACGCTGCTCGGAATGGACAGTGTCAAGGGCTTGCTATTCGCAGCAGGCAAGCAGCATGAATGCCTACAGCGCGATCTAAAGCCCAGGAAAAAGAGTCAGTGCAGTACTCTGTTTTCAGGAATTTCTTCTTCAGATTGCGGACGTGTGATTTCAGCAACTTCTTGCATGCCAGCATCAAACATGGCTTTAGCCACTTGCAGATGCTCTCCCTCAAGGTAAACCTTGGCCTCTTCAGAAAACTTCATGGTCAGCAGAGGCTCACCTTCTTCATCACTGCGTCGCAGAACAATCTCGCCTGTTGGAAGTTCCACAATTTCCAAAAACGATGCAGCCATATTTCGTTCCATAAATAGCGTGTCAGAGAGGAGAAATTCTGCAGCATTGTGCTCGATGATGCAATAGGTCACTGCATTACGACAGAAAAGTCGTTAAAAGAACTGTTAAAAATGTGCTGTGTGCACCTGCTCAGGGGCAGGTACACAGCCAGATATCCTTGCTTATGCTTTCAAGGACAAGGCGAAATCAAGAACCTTAGCTCCATTCATAGTGCCATAGTCAACAGGACTGATTGATTCTACAGGCACTTCATACTCAGCCGCACGCTGCTTAAGGTCATTCAGCATGTATTTTACCTGAGGCCCAAGCAGAACCACGTCAAAACCGGCAACCTGCTCGTCGAAGTGAGTTGCGCCAAAAGCTTCGATCTCGACTTCCTTACCCTGACTTTCAGCCGCTTCACGCATCTTCTTAACCAGCATACTGGTAGACATACCTGCGGAGCAGCACAGCATAATTTTAGTCATAGGATACCTCTAACAAATGGCAATCGCTTTAAAGAAACATTTGCAGAACTTCCAAAATGACACAGAAGCTCCAAAACCTTTCCACAAAGATTCAGTGTTTGAACAACTATAGCCAGAATATATCCCACAAAGGAATTAAATGTAACCGGTTTCAGTGGTACTGAATATCGAAATTGATCAGGTGTTGACCTTAATCAATAAATACTAATAACTGTTTGTCTGACTCAGAACTATAGGTATAAAAGGAACTGAAGCATAATCGTGAGAAACTGAAGGACCCTTTAATCATGATCTCAGTGATAAGAGATCATGAACGTCTAATCCTGATAAAGAGTTTACAAACCTTACCACTCAAGATTGAAATTTCTGAAATGCCCCACCAGATCCTTGAGAGAACCAAGAAGGGCTCTGCCACTTTCAGGACTTTTGACACCAGCAGTTGACTCACCGCCATCTGAAACGATCATTACAGTATTGATTCTACTCGGTGATGATTGGATATCATCATTCAGAACAGAAAGTTTGCTATGAGCCTGCTGTAAATGTGCCAACCAGCTGTCAGAGACTTCAAGCTGCTTCAACTGCTCAAGCTCCGACACACTCTCCTCTCGATCACTCATCAGCTTGCAGGCTTCTTCCAGAGTAATCAGGTGAGGAAGATTCAATCCATAAGGTGACAGTATTTCTGCCAGCATTGAACAATAAGCCTGATTGGCATGCATTAGAAAAGCCTCACGAAAGGCATCCTGTTCAAAGGATTCAGCCTTTTCCCAGGCATCCAGTTGCAAACGGGCATAGTGCAGTTTTTTGTTGGTATAGGAACGCCACTGCTCAGACATAGTATTTCTCATCAATAAAAAAACCTTCACGGAAATCCGTGAAGGTTTTCAGGTAGATTCAGATCAGGACTTCTTACGTTTCTTGGTGATTTTCTCTTCCCACTTGCCTTCCTGGAAGGTGGCACTCCATCCAGTGGCCTTGCCTTCTGACTCACTCATAACATACTGAGTTTTGGTCTTTCGGCTGAAACGAATGATGGCTGGATTGCCATCAGGGTCCTGCCTGGGTGCATCCAGCAAATAATGGTACTTCGGATCAATGGCCGCCTGATGAGGAATTAATTCGCTCACCTGCGGTGCTCTTGTTTCACGGTTCTTTGGAAACTGGCTTGCGGCCAGGAATAGCCCGGAAGCACCGTCACGCAAAATGTAGTGGTCCTCGACTTTCAGACACTTGAGTTCTGGCATCGGAACCGGATCCATTTTGGGTGGAGCCGCTTCACCGCTCTTCAACAGCTTACGGGTGTTTTTACACTCACTGTTGGTACAACCAAAGTATTTGCCAAAACGGCCAGACTTAAGCTGCATCTCAGAGCCGCACTTATCGCATTCAAGCACCGGGCCATCATAACCTTTGAGCTTAAACTGACCTTCTTCAACCTCATAACCGGAACAGTCAGGATTGTTACCACAGACATGAAGCTTGCGCTGTTCATCAATCAGATAACTTTCCATGGCCGTTGAACACTTGGGGCAACGGTGCATGGCACGCAGGGCATTCACCTCCGCGTTTTCGTCGTCTGCGTCTTCTACTTCCTCTCCCGGAACCAGGTTGATGGTACTTTTGCAACGCTCTTTGGGTGGCAAAGCATACCCTGAGCAGCCCAGAAATACACCAGTACTGGCTGTACGAATCATCATGTCCCGACCACACTCCGGACATTTAATGTCCGTGGGTGAAGGGTCATTGGAACGCATGCCGTCGCTGTCGTCTTCAGCCTGCTCCAGCTTGTTGCTGAACTCGCTATAGAAATTGTCCAGAAGATCTTTCCAATTCTTGCCACCCTCGGCAACAACGTCGAGATTGGATTCCATATTGGCCGTGAAGTTGTAATCCATCAGGTCATGGAAGTTCTCAACCAATCGGTCTGTGACAATATCGCCCATCTTTTCTGCATAGAATCGACGGTTTTTAAGGGAGACATAGCCACGATCCTGAATTGTGGAAATGATCGACGCATATGTTGAAGGTCTGCCAATACCACGTTTTTCAAGCTCTTTAACCAAAGCTGCTTCACTGAAACGCGCAGGTGGCTTGGTGAACAGTTGCTTTGGATCGAGCTTTTTAAGATCCAGAGGATCACCCTTTTCCAGAGCCGGCAAGATGATGTCTTCACCCTTCTTGGACATTGCAGACATCACACGGGTATAACCATCAAACTTAAGCGTTCTGCCTCTGGCTTTCAGGTCAAAGTCATCCACTCTGACGGTCAGGGAAGTACTGAGGTATTCAGCCGGCGTCATCTGACAGGCAACAAACTGGCGCCAGATCAATTCGTAAAGACGTTCTGCATCTCGCTCCAAACCGGAAATAGAACCAGGCTCCGCATTGACACTGGAAGGACGAATCGCTTCGTGCGCCTCCTGAGCCCCTTCTTTACTGGAGTAACTGTTTGGTTTTTCAGGCAGATACCGGCTGCCGTATTGACCATCGATAAATTCTCGCGCATTCTCAACGGCTTCCTGACTCAAGTTGGTAGAGTCAGTACGCATATAAGTGATGTGGCCTGCCTCGTAGAGGCGCTGAGCCATCATCATGGTTTTCTTAACACTGAAACCCAATCGAGTACTGGCAGCCTGCTGCAGTGTTGAGGTAATAAAAGGTGCAGAAGGCTTGCTGCGGGTAGGTTTGTCTTCCCGGTCTGTCAGAGAATAATCAGCATTCTTCAGCTTCTCCAGAACAACATCCGTTGAAGCCTGACTGGTCGGCCGGAAAGCGCTTCCAGCTTCCTTGGCGACCTGGAAGCGAATCATTTCACCCCTGGCTGTGGCCAGATCTGCAAAAACTTCCCAGTACTCTTCCGGAATAAAGCTTCGTACTTCTCGCTCACGCTCTACGATCAGTTTCACTGCAACCGACTGTACCCGGCCTGCAGACAACCCTCGAGCAATCTTGGCCCAAAGCAGAGGTGAAACCATATAACCTACAACACGGTCCAGAAAACGTCTGGCCTGCTGGGCATTTACCCGATCAATGTTAAGAATGCCAGGTTCCTTAAAGGCTTCCTGAATGGCGTTCTTGGTGATCTCATTAAACACTACCCTTCTATAGCGATCAGGTTCGCCACCAATGGCTTCCTGAAGGTGCCAGGCGATGGCTTCCCCCTCACGGTCCAAGTCGGTCGCGAGATAGATAGTGTCAGCAGAAGCAGCAAGGCGGCGCAACTCATCCACCACCTTTTCCTTACCCGGCAGAATCTCGTAACGCGCTTTCCAGCCCTTTTCAGGGTTGATGCCCATTCTCTCGATCAGCTGCTCTTTGGCTTTGCGCTTCTTATGAATGATTTTCTGCTCAGGGGATAGCTTACGTGTCTCAGCAGCGGCCTTTGCCCGAGCTTTGGGATCCACAGGCTTCTTTGAGCCACCTGCGGTGGGCAGGTCACGGATATGACCAACACTGGACTTTACAATAAAGTCCTTGCCCAGATATTTGTTTATTGTCTTCGCCTTGGCAGGCGACTCGACGATAACTAAAGATTTACCCATGCTACCTTACACGTCCTGTAATCAGCTCCATTGTTCCGGTCATGCTGATCAGCCTGTTAAAAAAGATCATAAAACAATCAGTGCTGTCTGCGACCTGAACAAGAAAGGTCGGGAATTGAAAATTGCTTCAATATATAAGGTCAAGAAAAACATCGGTCAAGGAAAACTCTGCAATGACATGAATTTTTTCTCGAACGACCCTCTTTTTTTATCGTTTCACAGCCACAATTATTAATCCAGCCAGTTATAAGCAATAATTTCCTTGAATATCAAAAGATTATTTAATTCCTGTGAAGAAGCTCTGATTCAGGTAGTCGGCAGCATTGAGAAAAAAGTTGATTTTTACGCGACCGAATGGTCGATCAGGAAGCAAGAAAACGATTTAAATGAGGACAACAGATAAAAATACAAAACAGCAGAAATACCCCATCAAGATGATAGGGTGAAGTGCGTTCGAGTGCGAAACAGTAGTTCCATCTGGTGAGAGACACTCACCAGATGGAAAACAGTTCAAACTGTACAAATAATCAGATTACAGGCGTTCAAAGACGGTAGTAATACCCTGACCCAGTCCTACGCACATGGTTGCAACACCTATGGTGCCACTGTTTTGTTTCATAACATTCAACAGCGTGCCTGAGATACGAGCACCTGAACAACCAAATGGGTGACCCAGAGCAATAGCGCCACCGTTCAGGTTAACCTTCTCATCCATCTGCTCCAGCAGACCCAGATCCTTCAGAACCGGAAGTGCCTGAGCCGCAAAGGCTTCATTCAGCTCAACATGATCGACATCAGCAATGGTCAGACTGGCTCTTTCCAGTGCTTTTTTGGTACTGGGTACCGGACCGTAACCCATAATGGATGGATCGACACCTGCCACGGCCATGGAGCGGATCACAGCCATAGGCTGAAGACCCAGGTCCTGGGCGCGTTGGGCAGACATAACGATCATGCATGAAGCACCGTCGGTAATCTGGGAAGAAGTACCCGCCGTTACCGTACCTTTAGGGTTAAAAGCGGGTTTCAATTGGGCCAGACTTTCAAGGGTGGTATCCGGGCGGATGGTCTGATCTTGTGTGAAGACAGCCAGGTTACCGTCGTCGTCATGCCCCTGCATAGGAATGATTTCGTCTTTGAAGTGACCGGCTTTGGTCGCTTCCCAGGCTCTCATGTGAGACCTCATACCAAATTCATCCTGGGCTTCACGGGTAATGCCATGCATCAAACCCAGCATTTCAGCGGTCAAACCCATCATACCTGCTGCTTTAGCCGCGTATTTGGACAGCCGCGGGTTTGGATCAAGACCGTGCATCATGCCGACGTGACCCATGTGCTCAACACCACCGACAACAAAAACGTCACCGTTACCTGTCTGGATCGCCTGAGCAGCGGTATGCAGCGCACTCATGGAAGATCCACACAGTCTGCTCACAGTCTGGGCAGACGAAGTATGAGGGATTGGCGTCATCAGAGAGGCCATACGGGCAATGTTCCAGCCCTGTTCCAGAGTCTGGTTTACACAACCCCAGATAACATCTTCAACCTCAGCCGGGTCCAGCTTGGGGTTACGGTTCAGAACACCGGTAATCAGGTTGGCGGAAAGATCATCGGCACGCACATTACGGTACATACCGCCTTTTGAACGACCCATCGGGGTCCGGCCATAGTCTACGATTACGGCGTCTCTCGGATTCAGGCTCATAGTATTTACTCTCAAAGTCAGTTAATCGTTATTGGCTCAGGGCTGTTTACGCGCCGTAAAACGTTTTGCCTTCGCGGGCCATTTCACGCAGTTTTTCAGTTGGCTGATACAGCGGACTGATATGAGCGTACTGATCAGCCAGTTCAACAAACTTATCGAGACCTATGCTGTCGATATACTTGAGCGCACCACCACGGAAGATCGGGAAGCCAATACCGTTAAGCAGAGCCAGATCCGCTTCAGCTGCAGTATCAACAATGCCATCTTCCAGAGTGCGGACGGTTTCCATGCACAGAGGAATCATCATACGGTCAATGATTTCCTGAGTTTCAAACTCGCGACGTTCACCTGAAACTTCAGCCAGCAGTTCATAGGAAGCTTCGTCCGCAACCTTCTTCGGCTTACCTTTTTTGTCCTGCTCGTACTTGTAGAAGCCAACATTGGTCTTCTGACCGTAACGACCGTTTTCGAACATGACATCAATGGCACTCTTCCAGTCACGGGACATACGATCAGGGAAGCCATCTGCCATCACCTGCTCAGCGTGACAACCGGTATCAATGCCTACTACGTCCAACAGGTAAGCCGGACCCATAGGCCAGCCAAACTTCTCCATCACCTTGTCGACCTGCTGGAAATCAGCACCGTCTTTGACCAGAGAAGCAAAACCACCGAAGTATGGGAACAGAACGCGGTTGACCAGGAAGCCGGGGCAGTCATTGACTACGATAGGCACTTTGCCCATCTTCTTGGCGTACTGCACAACAGTAGCCACAGTTTCTTCGCTGGTTTTTTCGCCACGAATGACTTCTACCAGAGGCATGGCATGAACCGGGTTGAAGAAGTGCATGCCACAGAATTTTTCAGGTCTTTTCAGATCTTTAGCCAGTTCTGTGATGGAAATGGTTGAAGTATTGGAAGCCAGAACAGCCTCTTCACTGACCTGATCTTCAGCTTCAGCCAGTACCGCTTTTTTGACTTTGACGTTTTCAACAACTGCTTCAACGACTACGTCAACATCACCGAATTCGCTGTACGACAGGGTTGGAACAATATGGTTCAGCACCTCACCCATTTTAAGAGGATCCATACGACCACGGGCTACACGCTTGGACAGAAGCTTGCTGGCTTCGTTCAGACCCAGATTCAGTCCATCCTGGGCGATATCTTTCATCAGGATTGGAGTGCCCTTGTAGGCGGACTGGTAAGCAATACCTCCACCCATGATACCCGCACCCAATACAGCGGCTTTTTCTACCTTGCCGGCTTTCTTGGTGATCGTCTTGATCTTTTTCTTGAGCATCTGGTCATTCAGGAACAAACCTACCAGAACATCAGATTCAGGAGACTTGGCAAGCTTGATGAACCCTTCCGCTTCAACTTTCAGAGCCTCATCACGCGTCAGTTCAGCGTGCTTTTTAATGGCTTTAACAGAAGCTACCGGAGCAGGCATATGAGGACCGGCTTGCTGCTTAACAACAGCCATGGTGGTTTCAAAAACCATCAGGGACTCAAGCATGGGCAACTTCAGAGGAGAACGCTTTTCTTCTTTACGGGCATTAAAATCAAGTTCGCCGGCCAATGCACGTTTGATAATGGCAACGCCAGACTCAAGCAGCTTCTCAGGGGCAACTACGGCATCAACAGCACCTACTTTCAGTGCAGCTTCAGGTTTCTGTTCACGACCAGCAGCGATCCATTCAACCGCATTGTCAGCACCGATCAGACGTGGCAGACGGACAGTACCGCCCCAGCCAGGATAGATACCCAGTTTAACTTCAGGCAGGCCAACACCACCCTGATTGGACAGGACGCGATAATCGGCACACAGGCAGATTTCAAAACCGCCACCCAGTGCGCTGCCATTAATGGCAGCAACGGTAGGCATATCCAGATCTTCAAAGCTGGTGAAGACACGGTTAACGCCCATGACCATTTCCATCAGCTCACCTTCTTCCTGACGGAAAGTGGAAGTGAACTCCATGATATCGGCGCCGACAACGAAAATGCCTTCCTTGCCGCTGGTCAGCACTACACCTTTGATCGAACTATCAGCTTTAATGGCTTGAACAGCAGCATCCAGATCTTCAATGGCCAGACGGTTAAACTTGTTCACCGACTCGCCTTCCAGGTCAAACCTTAACTCAGCGATGCCGCTTTCAAGTGCCAGGACCTTGAATGCCTTCCCCTGATATATCATTGATCTCTCTCCGGACGGATTGAATAAGATTGTTCTGAACACTGACGTCCGACTTCCATAAGTCCTGTCCTGCAATCTCTCAGACCTAAGCTTTCGAACTGAAACCTTAAGTACGACAGACCCCTTGTAATACTGTTATCAGACAGTGCCAGCCAGAATTCATACAACCGTTTGAATTTTTGTACTTACCTTCTTTGAATTCTCAATCAAAGTCAAGAAAATGAACACCAATATATCCGCAATAATACCGATTCAGATCAAAAAACCACCATAAATTTTCTTGGAGAATGTCGCTGACCACCATACAATGTGAGCGATTGGTCTATGATGCGTGCAATCAGTCACAAATGCTCATTGCCATGCAACGGCTGGCATTTGCGACTGAAAGATAAAATATCACCGATTGTTCACAATAAACTTTGGGAAGAGAGAGACAGTCTATGAGTCAATATAACCATATTCTTGTTGCTATTGACCTGTCTGATGAAGCAGACGATGTGCTGGATAAGGCCAAGTCTCTTGCAGAAACCTATCAGGCCAGACTGACTCTGGTGCACGTGGTAGAACCCCTGAGCGTTGCCTATGGCAGCGATATCCCACTGGATCTGACTACCCTTCAGGATGAAATCACTCAACAGGCCAGAGAACGCATCTCACGCCTGGCTGACAGCATACATCTGGATAAAGGTGAACAGCATGTAGTCTATGGCCGTCCCGAACGGGAAGTGCATAGAATTGCGGAAGAGTCTGATGTCGATCTGATTGTGGTAGGCAGCCATGGACGTCATGGCCTGGCGCTGATACTAGGTTCAACCTCCACCAGCATCCTGCACGGGGCATGCTGTGATGTACTCGCCGTCAGAGTAGGAAAAAACGGTAAGAGTTAAAACAGCCTGGAGTTAACAGTTGACAGTCAACAGAAATCAATCTGAAAGCTGCCGACTGTTAACTCACCACGATTAACCCATATTCTCGAGCTCTTCCCAATGCTCCATTTTCTCTTCGATTTTCTGATTCACCACTTCCAGTTGAGCCAAGGTGTTTTGAACCGCCTCCTGATCACCCTGATAAAAGGCTGGATCAGCAATTTGCTCTTCAAGAGCAACCAGCTCTTCTTCCAGCTTTTCAAGTTCTCCAGGCAGGGCATCCAGTTCACGCTGCAGCTTATAACTGAGCTTTTTCTTTTTAGCCTCTGGCTGGACTTCAGTTTTTTGTTCCGCCTTTTTCTCAGGCTTGCTGGTTTGAGGCTCTGCAACCAGCTGATTGATTTCACCACCCTGTCTCAACCAGTCTTCAAAGCCACCCACGTATTCACTGATTTTGCCACCGGGCTCAAATACCAGCGTACTGGAGACAACATTATCCAGAAACTCACGGTCGTGGCTCACCAGCAACACGGTTCCGTTAAAGTCCACCAGCAATGACTCCAATAATTCCAGAGTTTCAACATCCAGATCATTGGTCGGCTCGTCCATTACGAGAAGGTTAGCGGGCTTACTGAACAGTCTCGCCAGCAGCAGTCGATTACGCTCTCCACCGGACAGAGCCTTTACAGGCACACGACAGCGGTTTGCCGGGAACAGAAAGTCACCGAGATAACTGATCACATGACGACTGGCACCATTAATTACAATGCTTTCACGGCCTTCAGCCACGTTATCAATGACTGTTTTCTCAAGGTCAAGCTGATTACGTAACTGATCAAAGTAAGCAACCTCAAGCTTGGTACCTTCACGTACAGAACCGGTATCCGGCTGGAGCCTACCAAGCAGTATGCTCAACAGAGTGGATTTACCCGCACCGTTCGCTCCGATCAAACCAATCTTGTCACCACGAATGACCCTGAGATTGAAGTCTTTAATAATGTGATTATTTTCCCAGGACTGAGAAACATTCTTGAATTCCATGACCAGCTTGCCAGAACTGCCTCCCTGTTCCAGAGAGAAGCTGGCTTTGCCCTGCACTTCCCGGCGCTCCATTCTCTCGCTTCTCAGAGCTTTTAGTGCCCTGACACGCCCTTCATTACGGGTTCGTCTGGCTTTTATACCCTGACGAATCCAGGTTTCTTCCTGAGCCAGCTTCTTATCAAACAGTGCATTCTGCTCCGCCTCTACTTCCAGAGCGTGAGCTTTTCTGTCGAGATAGGTTTTATAGTCACAATCCCAGCTCGTCAGAACACCACGATCTAATTCTACGATGCGCGTAGCCAGTGATTGTAGAAAGGAACGATCGTGGGTAATAAACAGCAAAGCACCCTGAAAATCGAGCAACTGTTTTTCAAGCCAGTCAATGGCAACAATATCCAGGTGGTTAGTAGGCTCATCCAGCAGCAACAGATCAGGATCGCAAACCAGAGCTCTTGCCAGCTCGACCCTTCTGCGCCAGCCACCCGAGAGCTCCTTCATTTTTTTCTCTTCCGGCAGCCCAAGCTTCTGGATCACAGTGTCGACTTTCTGCTGCAGACTCCAGCCATCAGCGGCTTCCAACCGTTGCTGAACCTTCTCAAGCGCCTTCATATCTTCATCAGACTGAATATTCTGTGAAAGTTCATGGAACTGGCTGATCCACTCCCCGACTTCTTCCAGTCCGGAAGACACTACGTCGTAGACTTTTTTCTCATCCTGATCGGGCAGGTCCTGATTGAGGATACCAATTTTCAAACCCGGTTTACGCCAGATGCTGCCATCGTCGGCATCAATTTTGCCCGAGACCAGCTTCATCATGGTGGATTTACCGGCACCATTGCGACCCAGTAAACAGACACGCTCGCCTTTACGAATCTGGAACTCAGCCCCATCCATCAGGGGCTGGTCACCATAGGCAAGGTTTATATTGTCAAATCTCAGTAACGGCATTACCTGGTTAACCTGTCCTTTTTAAATGTCCTGGCAGGAGTGACTGACACTTCAATCATCCGCAGGATTAAAAATGCCGCCAAGGATACCCCCTAAACCGTTTTGAGCCAAAGACTTCAGCTCAGCTTCTCCAGGAGATTACTTTCTGTCACTGCAAGAATCAGATTGACAGGTTCTGCTCATGGGTAGTCACAGACTTCAACTCTCAGTTTGTAGATACACAACAATGCCAGTAACTGACACCCCACTATCACCAGAAAGGCCATTTGATAATGTTCCAGCGCCAGAGTTTCCAGCCCGTGCTCTGACTGGTTGCCCAATAGAAAACCAATCAGTGGTTGCATTAATGGCCCACCCAGAAGCATGAAACCATTAGCGGTTGCCATGGCTACGCCCTCCATAGATTCAGGCACCAGTTTTCTTACCTGACCAAAAACCAGCATATAGGCCCCTGCAAAAAAGCCAATCCCAAAGCAGCAATAGCACATACCATCCAGAGTACACCCTGAGAAAAAAGCATAGATCGTCGCCATAATCAGGACTATGCAACTGGTTAGCATCACACCACGGGTCATCCTTGTCAGTGATGACAGCAAACCCAGTAAAGGTGCACCAACTGCTGCCCCAATATAAATAAGGGAGACAGCTTCCCTTACCCTGACCGATTCACCAGGAAATCGTTCATGGAAAAACGGGACACACCAAAGGCCGGCAAAGCTGTTGATGACCACAAAAACACCAAAGCCGTAAAAGCAACAAAGCCAGAAGCCTGAGTTACAAATCAGGGAAGGCCAGTCATAGACTTTTGACGCCTCTTTATTAACCGGGTTAACCGTTGCCTCAGGTGCATCCCGAACAAATAAGATCACCAGCACACTGAGCCAGACACCAAAATACGCCAGTTCTTCCATGCTCCCACGCCAGCCTGAATGGTCCATAAGCATTGGAATCAAAATAGGACCCATAGCACCACCCACCAGGGCTGATGACTCCACCATACCGCTCATGACCGGAAACCAGCGCTCTGGAAACCAGCGAGCCACCAAAGTCATACAGACGACAATAGCGGGAGACGTAGCTATCCCCATCAAGCCTCTGGCCATTAATGCTTCGGTATAATTACCCGCTATGGAGAACCAATAGATGGCCAGAGCCATCAACAGACAACTGATGGCCAGCAGCTTCCTCAGGCAGAAATGGTCAGCGGCCATCCCACCGGGCACCTGAAAGAGGATGTAGATATACAGAAACCCGCTGGACAGAAAACCTATCTCGGTCAAATCCAGCGACAAACTGTGCATCAGCTCAGGGACCATAAAAGAAAGTGCTCCCTGCAGCATGAACTGATAGGTACAGAACAGGGTAGCGATGGCGCACACAACCATACCCCTGAACCAGCTAATTCCTGACACAGCAAACTTCCCACGCTAAAGATCAAACAACAGGATTGAACAGGACATTCAATCCACTTCTACGACAATCTGTTTTTATTCAGGCAGGCTTAGATTAGATCAAGGCAGGGAAAGTTCACGACCAGGGAAGATTTATTTCATCGAGGGGGTTTTCTTCGCCTTTTTCAGCGGGAAAAGGGCGAAGAAAAAACCATTATTGCGGGTGAATCATCTCCTGAAACCGAGCCAGCCCTGGCCCCGGTATATCCATCTCAAGTACAGCGGCATTGGCAGTCATAAAACCGGGCCCCTCATGCACAGCCCCGTCGCATAAGAGACCGGTCAGAGCACTGACCAGTGGCATATGGCTGGCCAACAAAATGTTGCCTTGCTCAGGCAGCTCTGAAATCACCGCCACCGGGTTATCATCCGGGGTAATACAATCCAGTGTTTCCAGAGTACACTCCAGAGTCTCGGCAACAATACGACCTGTTTGCTGAGCCCTCAGATAGGGACTGGCCAATACTCGTGTAATACCCAGGTGTTGCAGCTTGTTTGCCGTTTTCAATACTTCATTCTGACCGACTTCAGTCAGTGGTCGCTCCTGATCAGAAGGTGCTGACCAGCTGGCTTGCCCATGACGCATAATGATCAGTTTCATAAATCCCCCTCAGCTATCCTGAAACATTCATAAATCAGGCGTCTTTATCATCACTCTCATCACTGTCAGAAAACACTTCTT
Source organism: Endozoicomonas arenosclerae (assembly GCF_001562015.1). Lineage (GTDB taxonomy): Bacteria > Pseudomonadota > Gammaproteobacteria > Pseudomonadales > Endozoicomonadaceae > Endozoicomonas_A > Endozoicomonas_A arenosclerae. The sequence goes on from NZ_LASA01000148.1 coordinate 69,570, forward strand.
TCTGCTCCGGCCAGTCACTGAAAGGATATGGTTTGGTGTCTGAGTTATAGGTCATAAACTGGATAATCTGGTAAAAATACTGGTTCAAACCCGAGCTGAATTCCAGCAGCCGTGAGTTGGGCTCTGTCTTGATAAAACCGTGCGCTACCTGCACGACAGAGATCACCAGAATTAACAGGCCAGCCAGATTGGCCACCATGTAAAACAACACCATAAACAGCAGCCTCAACCACCGAGACTCCGATTTAAGGTTATCAATGACTTTCTCATCCATAAAAACGCGCTCCGTTTATTGATCGTTAACAGTTTGGAGTTAACCGTTATGAGTTGACAGCAATCAGTTTCAAGACAAAAGTCCTTCGGCTTACTGTCAATTCATGACTCTTTTTATCTGACCATGAACTCAACATCAGTCTTCTGCTCTCTGAGCATCATGCCTTTGACCAGCTGAGATACATCAAAGCCTTCAAAAATAACTTTGTGCAAGGCTTCGACTATCGGCATATAAACATCCAGCTCTACGGCTTTCTGTCTCACTTGCTGTAGTGTATTGACCCCTTCAGCCACCTGCCCCAACATCGCTTCTGCTTCTGTCAGGCTCTTCCCTTCACCCAGTGCATAACCCACACGGTAGTTACGACTCAGGTTCGAAGTACAGGTTGCCACCAGATCCCCGACACCGGCAAGTCCCAGGAATGTCATGGGATCAGCACCCAATTTGACGGCAAAACGGCTCATTTCCGCCAGACTTCGGGTAATCAACATACTCTTGGTATTCTCACCCATGCCCATGGCAGCACCAATACCGGAAACAATGGCATAGATATTTTTCAGGGCACCGGCCAGCTCAACACCATAAACATCATGATTGGAATAAACCCGGAAATAATCTGAATGCAGGACTTTCTGAACAATCTCACAAAGCTCCGCATCCTCACTGGCAATGACCGTAGCGGTAACCGCCTTGGCCACAATCTCTTTGGCCAGATTCGGACCACTGAGGACTCCGATACGAACCGATTGCAGCTCTTCATTCAGGATCTCACTCATCAGGTCAAAAGTTTCCGGCTCTATCCCCTTGGTGGTACTTATGACCATTTTCCCTTCCAGGGCATCTCCCGCCATTTGCACTACGGATCGGAAAGATTTACTGGGAATGGCAATCAGAACCAGATCGGCGGACTGAACCGTCTCCCTGATATCGGTTGAAGCCTGCACCGAAGGATGGATGGTGAAATCCGGAAGATAGCGATGATTAATGTGATCACTGTTGATTCCCTCAACCTGCTCAGGATTACGCATCCAGAGCTTCACCTGATGGCCGTTATGAGCTGAGATATCGGACAGTGCTGTACCAAAGCTGCCTCCACCGAGGATGGCTATGGTATACTGCTTGCTACCGTTGTTCGGCGTCATCATCATAGTTCCGACTGTATTTCTCTTGGTCCGGTATACAGAGAGCCTGGCTCTCCAGAACACCGGTTTCATGTTCGTTACGCAGGACTCATGGCCATCACCCCTGACATCCTGAAGGTCAGGATAATCCTTAGGGGTTCTAACAGTGACAATGAGTATGAAACTTCTCATATACCTTCGCAGGTATTCAGAGTTTCAACTAGATAATACATTACCTGAAGCGGTTGTTGCAGGAAGTACACAGCCTTTTGAACTATGAAAGAACCTGATCATTCAGGATTGACCTTGATCAAATGTCACGAGAGCCGCCACATCTGTTGTTTTTTTGTTAATTTCAACGGATTACGCTAATGAGACACTATGAGCGATGGTATAGTGCACACCGGAACGATAGTAATGAATTCCCGTGGTCAGTGGTCAGCCTGACTGGGAGTCGACATATTCATGTCACCCCTGCCTTTACGGCCGGCCATGGCATTTTCCAGGAATAATGAACGAATGAAGCAACAATCCTTCGATAAAGACGACCTGCTCCGCTGTTCTCAGGGCGAGCTTTTCGGCCCGGGCAATGCTCAACTGCCAGCACCTAATATGCTGATGCTGGATCGTATCGTCCGTATCTCTGAAGAAGGTGGAAAGTACGGTAAGGGTGAAATCATTGCCGAACTGGATATCACCCCAGACCTGTGGTTCTTTGAGTGCCACTTCCCGGGTGATCCTGTAATGCCAGGCTGCCTGGGTCTGGATGCCATGTGGCAGCTGGTTGGTTTTTATCTGGGCTGGATGGGTAATCCGGGTCGAGGCAGAGCCCTGGGCAGCGGTGATGTGAAGTTCACCGGACAGATTCTTCCCACTAACAAGAAAGTGACCTACCACATCAACATCAAGCGTATCATCAGCCGCAAGCTGGCGCTGGGTATTGCAGACGGCAGTGTCAGCGTCGATGGACGCGAGATTTATACAGCTGAAGGGCTCCGGGTAGGCCTTTTCCAGAGCACCGACGCATTCTGATTCATTCGGATAATTCAGGTTTAGACAAATGAAACGTGTTGTAGTTACAGGGATCGGCATTACCTCCTGCCTGGGTAACACCCAGGACGACGTGGCCGACAGCCTTAAGCAGGGAAAATCCGGCATTCGCTTTAACGAAAGCTACGCTGAAAAAGGTTTCCGCAGCCAGGTATCCGGCTCAGTAGATATTGATCTGAGCGAACACATTGACCGTAAAACCCTACGTTTTATGGGTCTGGCGGCCTCCTATGCCTACATCGCCATGAAGCAGGCCATCGAAGATTCCGGCCTGCCTGAAGATCAGGTTTCCAACCCCAGAACCGGCCTGATTGCTGCTTCCGGTGGCGCCTCTTCCGAGAACATCGTTGAAGCCGCAGACATCATGCGCGAGAAAGGCGTTAAGCGTGTTGGCCCTTATCGTGTCACCCGTACCATGGGCAGCACCGTTTCGGCTTGTCTGGCAACGCCATTCAAGATCAAGGGTGTTAACTACTCCATCACTTCTGCCTGTGCGACCAGTGCACACTGTATTGGTAACGCCATTGAGCAGATCCAGCTGGGCAAACAGGACGTAGTCTTTGCCGGTGGTGGTGAAGAAGAGCACTGGTCCCAGACCGGTCTGTTTGACGCCATGGGTGCCCTGAGCACCAAGTACAACGAAAACCCTGGAAAAGCTTCCAGAGCTTATGACGCTGACCGTGATGGTTTTGTTATCGCTGGCGGTGGCGGCATGGTCGTTCTGGAAGAACTGGAACACGCCAAAGCACGTGGTGCCAAGATCTACGCAGAAGTGGTAGGCTACGGTGCTACCTCAGATGGCTATGACATGGTAGCTCCTTCCGGTGAAGGCGCTGCACGCTGCATGCGTCTGGCACTGGATACCGTTGACGGTCCTGTTGATTACATCAACACCCACGGCACTTCCACGCCAGTGGGTGATGTGGCAGAACTGAAAGCTCTGAAAGAAGTGTTTGGTGATGAAATGCCTACCATCACTTCTACCAAGTCTCTGTCAGGTCACTCTCTGGGAGCTGCCGGTGTACAGGAAGCGATCTACTGCCTGCTGATGATGAAGCACAACTTCATCACTGCTTCAGCCAACGTAGAAACCCTGGACGATGAAGCCAAGGATCTGCCGATCCTGGTGGGTGAAGCTCGCGAGCAAAAGCTGACCCGCATCATGTCCAACAGCTTCGGTTTTGGCGGCACTAACGCTTGTCTGGTATTCCAGAACTACGAAGACTGAATGATGGATGCTGCTTCTGATACATTTCAGAAGCTGCAGACCTCTGAAGAAGCCACCTCTTAGGTGGCTTTTTTTATTCCTCCATCAAAATTTCAAGCATGGTGGAATAATTGTTCAGAAAGTGACGGGTAACAGCATAAGTATCAGTATCTTCGTAATCCACTTCCACCAGCCCTCCATCACGTATTTCATGGATGGCTGCATGAGGATAGGAAAGCAGGATCGGCGAGTGTGTGGCAATAATAAACTGGCAACCTTCCAATACTCGCTGATGCAACAACGAAATCATTGCCATTTGTCGATTGGGGGAAAGCGCCGCCTCGGGCTCATCAAGAATATACAACCCTTCCCGGCCAAAACGGTTTTGCATCAGTGCAAAAAAAGACTCTCCATGGGATTGCTCATGGAGTGAAATACCCCCATAAAATTCCGTTACACCAATCCGGTCAATTTCTGTTGCGACATTGTAGAAACTCTCAGCCCTGAGAAAAAAGCCGGTTTTAGGTCTACGAATGCCCTTAACAACTCGAAGAAACTGATTTAGGCACGAATGTGACTCTTGGGTAGCAAAGTTAAAGTTCTGAGTGCCTCCCTCAGGGTTAAATCCCTGGGAAACCGCCAAAGCCTCCAGTAATGTCGACTTCCCACTGCCGTTCTCACCGACCAGAAAAGTAACCGACTCATGCAATTCCAATTCTGTCGACAGACCCTTAACAGCCGCCAGGGAAAAAGGATAGCGATTGAAATCTTCAATTTTTTCAAGCTTTAACGAGACTGAACGAAGATAACGCTTTGAATCAAAGGGCTCCATAAACAACCTTAATCGGACCAACCTGAATGTATTCACAAAAAATGCCTTGAATTGACTCACCATTCAAACTGGATGAAGCCCCATTCAAAACACTTCCTCATCAATAATCATTATTTAACAAATAAATTATATTTCTTGCTCTCGATCAATAATCAGCCAGCCAAATAGCCGTATATTCTGCGCCGTTTTTGACCACACACTGAAGTTGCTGACATGCAAGACGCTATCACCGCCCAGACCACCGAGATTGAAACCAGTGAGTCCGACACCCAGAAGAATAGTCGCAGAGACAATTACTGGTCTCTGACTCTCTTTGGCACAGCCGTGGGCGCCGGAGTTTTATTCCTGCCTATTAATGCCGGCCTGGGTGGTATCTGGCCACTGATCATCATGACCCTTCTGATCGGCCCCATGACTTTTCTGTCACACAGAGGTCTGACACGACTCTGCCTGTCCTCTTCAAAAGCTGACAGCGATATCTCAGAAACCGTTCAGGAGCATTTCGGTGATCGTTCCGCCCTGTTAATCACCTTTGGCTATTTTGCTGCTATTTTCCCGATTCTGATGATTTACGGCATTGGCATTACCAATACGGTTTCCAGCCTCATGGTCAATCAACTGGGTTTTGAAGCCGCACCTAATCGCGCATTGCTCAGTTTTGTGCTCGTAGCCGGTCTGGTTGGCGTTATGACCTTTGGCCAGCAAATGGTGCTAAAAGTAACTTCCGCAATTGTCTACCCACTGATTGCTGTACTGATTGGCCTTTCACTGTTCCTGATTCCTGAATGGAATGTAGCTGCACAGTTCAGTGTTGTACCTTCTGCCGGTGACTTTTTCAAAACCCTGTTTCTAACCATCCCCGTTCTGGTATTCGCCTTTAACCACTCCCCTGCCATCTCTTCTTTCTCAACCGCCTACCGTAAAGAGCTGGGCAACCAGGCTGAAACCAACGCCAGCAGAACACTCAAAAGAACCACTTTTATGCTCGTTGGCTTCACCATGATGTTTGTCTACAGCTGTGTACTGACCCTCAGCCCGGCTGAACTGATGCAGGCAAAACAGGCCAACATTTCCATCCTGAGTTTCTTTGCCGAACGTTCTGACAACATGATCTTTGCCTGGCTTGCCCAGATGGTTGCCCTGATTGCCATCAGCTCCTCTTTCTTCGGTCATTACATGGGTACCCGGGAAGGTTTGAACGGGCTTGTCAACATCCAGCTGAAGAAGAAAGACCTGTCCGTAAACCAGAAAATCCTGGATCGCGGCATTATGGTATTTATCACCCTGACTGTTTGGCTGACAGCCTATCTCGACATCAGTGTAATGGGTATAATCGAAGCGATCGTTTCACCCATTATTGCGGGCATTCTTTTCATTCTGCCTGTTTATGCCGTGAAGCGTGTGCCTGCCATGAAAAAGTATCAGTCCGGATCCAATCTGTTTGTACTGGTCATGGGCATCATTGCCATTACAGGCTTTATCGTTTCACAGCTGATTTAATATCGGTTACCCCCGGCGGGCTGTGTACATATTCGTAATGATAAATGTCTGGCTATAAATCAAACTAGCCAGACGACAATAACCAAAAGTTGACAGAACGGCATGCTGAGTATTTTCGACATTTTCAAGATTGGTATCGGTCCTTCCAGTTCTCACACCGTCGGCCCTATGTGGGCAGGCCAGCGTTTTGTGTCAGAACTGCATGAAAAAACAGGTATTGAGAAAGCAGCAACCGTCAAAGTCAATCTGTACGGATCACTGGCCCTGACAGGTCACGGTCACGGTACTGACAAGGCTACCCTGCTGGGTCTGGCCGGTTTTCAGCCGGACACAGTAGACCCTGATGAAGCTGACAATATTGTTGAATTCATCAAACAGAACAAAGAAATCAAGCTGGCAGGTCACCATGCGGTCAGTTTCGATTACGACTGCCAGATGGTTTTTCATAACGAAACCTGTCTGCCAGAGCATCCCAATGGCATGCAAATTCTGGCCAAAGACAAAGATGGTATCGTGATCCATGAAAATACCTATCTTTCTATCGGTGGCGGCTTTATCAAAACCCTGGAAGAGTTTGCACAGCCTGAAGCCTCTGCCAATACGGAAGATGATTCTGATCAATCTGAAATCCCCTACCCGTTCCGTTCTGCAGAACAACTGCTAACACTTTGTCGTCAGCACAACTTGTCCATTGCACAACTGACGCTGGCTAATGAACTGGCCAGGCATCAGGGCAATGTTGAAGCTGTTAACAGCAAAATCGACAGCATCTGGACTGTGATGAAAGCCTGTATTGACCGTGGACTGACTCAGGAAGGTCACCTGCCTGTCAGTGGCGTAAAACGCAGAGCGGCTGGCATGCACAAACATTTAATGGCTAACCCGGAAGCCATGTTAAGTGACCATTTCGCCATCATGGATTGGGTAACGCTGTTTGCTATGTCGGTTAATGAAGAAAATGCCTGTGGTGGACGCGTTGTAACTGCTCCTACCAATGGTGCTGCCGGTGTCATTCCAGCAGTCCTGGCTTATTACACCCGTTTTATCTCCCGTAACAATACTCAGGGCATCCGTGACTTTGTTGCCACAGCCGCTGCCATAGGTTCTCTGATTAAAATGAATGCTTCTATTTCTGGTGCCGAAGCAGGCTGCCAGGCTGAAGTAGGTTCTGCATGCTCTATGGCGGCTGCAGCACTGGTTGCGGTACAAGGTGGAACCATTGAACAGGTCGAAAACGCAGCCGAAATAGGCATGGAGCATCACCTGGGTATGACCTGTGATCCTATTGCAGGTCTGGTTCAGATACCCTGTATTGAGCGTAATGGCATGGCGGCGATCAAAGCCATCACCGCTGCACGTCTCGCCATGCGTGGAGATGGCACTCATGCAGTATCACTCGACAGCTGCATTGAAACCATGTATCGAACCGGTCTGGACTTACAGGCCAAGTACCGTGAAACCTCACTGGGTGGGCTGGCCATTTACGCCAGAGAAGCGAAAGAATATAACGCGATTGTAGCCTGACCTCACAGGTGGCAGCAGCCCGAAACATGGGCTGCTGCCTGCTCTCACTTTATATAACTTCCAGACGGAGCAGTATAAGCAGATGGATGATTGAAGTAACCCGACAGCATTTCATCCGTTCCGAACTTAAACATCAGCGACTTTCTATCGAGCAAGTATTTTTTTTGATTCTGAAGCCGATGACCACTCAATTCGCACCCCTCACAACTGGAAGCCAGCCCAATAAAACTGATTAGATTGTATTGATAGCCTTTCTTCATAAAAGCTTCTGCGTATTTATCCAGCTCGACTTTATCCATAACATAAAACGTCTCCATTCCCGGAAACAGAACCAGATAGAGATTCCCTGCCAGATAGATCATCCATAAATGAAACTGGAAATTCTCACCGTCACTTGAAGATTGGCCCAAGCCTACAAGATGCCCTGACTTCATTTTTGACAGATGCAACTTTAAGTCGGCACTTAATATCCTGAATGACAATCGTCCCTGGCCATAATCTGATGCCAGATAATAAAAGGCTCTGGAAGGACAGAATCCTGTGAAGCGGTCATCGTATATAACCGTCTGCCAACCGCTTGCAAAAAGGTTAGCCATCCTTTTACCTAAACCTGGCACATGCCATTGCAGCTCCTCTCCTACGATAGAGAAAGTGACCTCTTCGGTGTCTGAAAACATAAACCGATGGTCATTCAGATCTAATGACGATAATTTGAAAGGCGCTTCATCTTTGCCGTAGGGCACAAGAAGATAGTAATAATTCAAAACAACCACATCGAATCTATCTGAAATGATGACCTCTCCTCTGGAAGAGGAAATACTAATAGTCAATGCATCAGCAACAGGGCTTATAATAGTCACGATAAATAATAACAGTATGCCAGGAACTGATTGCTTTACGAAAACAACGAGTGACATCGCCAGTTTTGTCATAGCTCCTTCAATACTCCGTGGGTTCACATCATCCTGAAATTAAGGTCATAAAGAATCCAGATAGTCCCACCCACCATGATAAAAATCAGGACTCCAGCAAAAAACAACGCAGTCAGATAATCCTTGCCCGTATGCTTAAGACTGATGTTTAGAAAGAAGCGTAAGTGGACCAAAACTTGTACCAAAGCACAGAGAGTAATAATCCCAAACAGCAGTTTGGCGGAAAATGAAGACGACCAAACAACCCAGAAAGGGATCAGAGTCAGTATAACGGCCAGAATAAAACCGGTGATGTAACTCTTCAGACTGTGACCATGTTCTTGCATAACAGGCTCCAACATACCGGTTATTAGATAAACACTGGCAGGTAAACGACTGAAAATATCCCTATCCAAACGATATCCAGGAAATGCCAGAACAATCCCAACCGGAATAGCCGGGAACAAACCGGTTTCGTCAGACCTTTGAACAGAATCTGGCAAGTCATCATCATAATACCCACCATGCCGACACTGACATGAAGCCCGTGAGTGGCAACCAGAGTAAAAAATGCCGAGAGATAGCCACTTTTCTGAGGGCCTGCCCCCTCATTAATCATTTCAAGAAACTCCGAAACTTCCAGCACAACAAAAGACAGACCAAAGACAAGGGTAATCAGCAACCAGCCTACAGAACTTGCCAACTTTTTCTGAACAGAAGCAAGGAAAGCAAAACCAAAGGTCACGCTGGAAATCAAAAGACACAGGGTTTCTATAAAGACATGCTGAAGATCAAACAGATCTACAGGTTTTGGCCCCTGAGCCGTATTCGAGAACATAGTGACGTAGGTCGCAAACAAGAGCGCAAAGATAATCGCATCAGTCATCAGATAGAGCCAGAATCCATAGGCCCTGTTTTCAAGTGACTCTTCTTCATGCTCACGAATCAGTTCAGCCACAGTAATCATGACGGACTCCTCTCAGACATAGCTGACTGAACCTCTGGATAGTGTCTTACTCTGGCCTGTTCGATAGACAGCACGGTTTCCGCAGAAATAATTTCATAAGCCTCTTTCTGACTGCTTCTGAACATCAATAACCCGATGACAGCCAATAAAGAAAGCGCTGCCAGCCACCAGATATACCAGACAATGGCAAAGCCCAGCAGAAAACCAGCACCGCCAATAAAAACACCCACACCTGTGTTTTTTGGCATCACGATAGGGTCGTAATGATCTTTACAAGAGTACGCCTCAGCCTTTTCTTTCATGGCCCAGAATGCATCAAGGGAATCTACCTGGGGTATGACAGCAAAGTTATACGGTGCAGCAGGCGATGAGGTTGCCCATTCTAGTGTTCTGCCATTCCAGGGGTCACCGGTCATGTCACGGTTTTGCTCTCGATCCCTGATGCTCACATAAAACTGCATGAAGACACTGAAAATCCCGACCAGAACCACACAGGCACCGACAAATGCCACCAGCAATAAAGGTTGCCAGTCAGGGTTGTGATAATGCTCCAGTCGTCTCGGCATGCCCAGAAATCCAAGGACATAGAGCGGCATAAAGGCGAGATAGAACCCAACAAACCAGCACGCAAAAACCATCTTTCCCCAGAACTCATTGAGTTTGAAACCAAAAGCCTTGGGGAACCAGTATTGAGTACCGGCGAAATAGCCAAAGAGGGCCCCCGGTATCAGCATGTTATGAAAATGGGCCACCAGAAAAGTAGTGTTGTGCATCAGGTAATCCACGGGGGGAATCGCCAGCAGCACACCGGTAATACCACCAATAACAAATGTGATGATAAAGCCAATGGTAAAGAGCATGGCCGGGTGGAAAATAATACGTCCTCTGATCATTGTGAAAATCCAGTCGAAGATTTTCACACCGGTGGGCACCGCTATAATCATGGTCGCAATACCAAAAATAGCGTTTACATTGGGACTGGAGCCCATGGTAAAAAAGTGATGCAGCCAGACAGTAAACGACAACAGAGCAATAGCTGCAGTGGCATAGACCAGAGAGGGATATCCAAACAAACGCTTTTGTGAGAATACCGCCGTCACCTCGGAGAAAACACCAAAGGCGGGCAGAATCAGGATATAGACTTCCGGGTGCCCCCAGATCCAGATCAGGTTGGCAAAATTCATCATATTGCCCCCCAGATCATTGGTGAAAAAGTGCATATCCAGGGTTCTATCAAGACCCAGCAACGCCGCAACAACGGTCAGCGCGGGGAAAGCAAACGCCATCAGAATGCTGGTACAGAATGCCGTCCAGACAAACAGAGGCATCTTCATCAAGCCCATACCGGGTGCACGACAACGCAAAATAGTGGCAATAAAATTGATTCCCGTCATGGTGCTCCCGACACCACTGATCAACAGCGCCCAAATCCAATAATCAACTCCGACACCGGGGCTGAAATCACTCCCCGAATAAGGCGGATACCCTGTCCAACCCGCCGTTGAAAATCGCCCCAACACCAAGGACACACCCACCAATCCCGCACCAGCAGCCGTGAGCCAGAGACTGATGGAGTTCATAAATGGAAAAGCTACGTCGCGAGCCCCAATCTGCTGTGGCACCACCACATTAATCAGTCCTGTCAGAAAGGGCATGGCCATAAAAAAAATCATGATGGTGCCATGGGAAGTGAAAATCTGTTCGAAATGTTCCGGTGGCAGGTAACCTTCATTGTTCAAAGCAATGGCCTGCTGGGCACGCATCATAATGGCATCAATAAACCCTCTCACCAGCATGACCAGAGCCAGAACGATATACATAACGCCAATACGTTTGTGATCAACACTGGTCAACCATTCCGACCAGAGATATCGCCACTTACCCAGCCAACTCACCCAAAGCACTGCCAGCAATACAGTGAACACCGTTACAACGGCGCCTCCCATGGCCACCCAGCTATAAAAAGGTATGGCATCCAGTGTCAAACGACCGAACAGGAGACTTCCCTGCATCGCTGCGACTGCGCTTTCTCCAGGCATTGCCTCTGCGTACATAGTCACTCCAGGTTATTGGCTTTCTGCCGTGGCAATGCATCACCCTGCCCGGTGTACTTGGCCAGAATCTTGTTAAATAAATCGGGTTCTACATTTGAAAAGTATTCAACAGGATGACTCATCTCAGGCTTGATCAGCTGCTGGTAACGGGGAATGTTCAGAGGTTTCCCGGCTCTCCTGACGTGATTGATCCAACCTGAAAAATCATTGCTTGAAAGACTGAGCGCATCAAACACCATATTGGGAAAGCCCCGACCACTGAACTGGGTATTCCGCCCCTGATACCGACCGGGTTCATAGGCCATCAGATTCAAATGAGTGGTCATGCCAGCCATGGCATAGATCTGTCCTCCCAGCGCCGGGATCATAAAGGAGGTCATGACCGTATCAGAGGTGATATCAAGACTCAGTGGACGATCGCTGGGGAATGCCAGCTCATTCACCGTAGCAACACCCTGCTCGGGATAAATAAACAACCATTTCCAGTTCTGGGCAACAGCCTGCACTTTTAACGGCTGTTGTTCACTACTCAATGATTTATAAGGGTCCAGTCGATAGGTGTAGACCACCACCAGTACACCAATGATGACAATTATCACCAGAGGGCCTGTCCAGATGAATAACTCCACAAAGATAGATTTGTGCCAGTCTGGCCGGTACGCACCTTTGCCCTTCCCGGCCCTGTATCGCCAGCAAGACCAGAAGGTCAAAAGATACACTGGCAGCAAGGTAAACAGCATGATGACGCTGGCCAGGTAGAGCAGATCACGCTCAGTCTCGGCCACCGGTCCTTTCGGATATAGAATCGGTGATGACTGCAGATTGCAGCCCTCAAGCAGGAAAACAGCTAACAGAATGGTCAGCCATTTTGACAGTTTTACAGCAAGGCTGGATGGCATCGACAAATTCCACAGTTACAGAGAACTGATCAGAATGACCCGTTTCAAGCACACTACAGGTTAGATCAAAACCTGTATCGCGGAGCCAATCTCAGCATAATTTTGTCAACTCATCCCAAAGTATGATCGACTATGGTCGGGTACTCTCCCGGGAATCCTCTCCCCTATTCTGTGTCAGACATTGAACTGATTTAATGATTTAGAGGACGACGAAAATGCTGGCAACGGACCCACTCATTAACCTTGAAAAAGGTTCTGCACATACATTACCAAAACAGGATGAATGCAATTCATCCCGTAATACTGGCTGTATTGGCTGGTTTCCTGTGCGCCTGATCACCTGGTCCTGTTCAGCTCTTAAATACCTCGCCTGCGAAGCCTCTGAGTATTTTCATCGTCCAGCGAAAGATCTTGAACAAAGAAAAATTAAAACCGTTTTTGTAGGCGCTGGCCCTGTCGGTTTATGGACCGCTATTCAGCACAAACTGAATAATCCTGATGCGGATATCGAAATGTTTGACAAACATTCCACCTACACTCGAAAGCACACTGTTCGTGTAGACCTGGACAGCTTCAAGGGTGCAAAAATGAATCTCGGCCTGAAGTTCCTGAAGATGAAAATCCAGCATCTGCACGGTCGTATTGGCTGTAATGTATTGGAAGAACAACTGCTTGGTATTGCTCGGGAACTGGGAATCAAAGTGAATAACGATGGCGCAGAAGTCACCGAGATTGGACCCGACAGCATCACCCTGAAAGATAAAACCGTCGTCAAATACGATCAACTGGTGGGTGCAGACGGTGCCCACTCTAAAATGAGGAAAGCCCTGCACAGCGAATCCCTTGAAAAGGGTGAAGCCGTGGACCTTAAAGCCTTGGGTCGGGAAGATAAAAACGAAGAGTTCTCAATGCGACGTGAGATCCAATATCGAGCCAGAATTCGCTATCAGGTAAAGGGGGACACTAAAAGGTTAAAAAGTACCTGGTTAAGCTGGATGAAACATTACTACCCGGTCAGCAAGCTGTTTGGCTCCCCTGTTGATGAGCATATTGGTCCGCTAAAAGACAATGGCACTCGAACTATCACCCTGGACTTTTTCGTCAACAAAGAGGAATACGATGCGCTGTACAAAGATGGAAAAGGTTTCAACCTCAGCCACCCGGCTCACCTCAATGACTTGCCGGCAAGCCTGTCGAAAAAGATCCGAACCTGGCAGGAGCTGAAGACACGCAACGGAGAAGTCCAGGTACCAGACAGCACTGAAGCAACACCTTATGCTCTGATGTACTTTCAGTCCAAAAAGGTTACAGCGGTGACCAGTGAAGATAAACCTGTCTATTTGGTAGGCGACTGCGCCACTGCACTGCCCTACTTCCGATCTCTGAATAACGGCTTGAAATGTGCCAATACGCTGGGAGCCTCTCTTGCCAGAGGTGACAAAAAACCTCACAGAGCTTCTGCCCTGACAGACAATTATGACCGTCTGGTGAATCTCAGAGCACGCAAGGAGTTTGTGGTAGCGAGGATCAAGGATAGAGCCGTCAGCCTCTTGAACGGAACACTGCGATGGGTCAACCGTTCCCCCTTCCAATTAAATTATTTTAAAGTTCAACCTGCTGAAGGATAACCAACTGGTTATCTGAACTAACAGAACCGAGCCCATACTGCTTTAATTAGCTCTACAATCAGATAGGAATGAAAACGAATCAGGGAGGTATCGTTTATGAGAGTAGAAGGACAAAGTACGACAAGGCCCCATCAGTCACCGACAGAAAATCTGCCCCGCCCTATCCAGGGACGCTCTAATGACAGAAATGTTGAGAGCCTGCCAACGCTGGAGAGCTTACTCAACAAAATCGCTGAGTTTTTTGAGGACGTAGCGACGGAGCTTAAGCCTATTGGCAGCTATCTATGTCAGGTACTGACTCTGAAGAACTTTATGCGAGCAGCCAGTGACATTCGACACGAAACTGAGCAGGCCACAATTGATGTCAAGCTGAAGTATACCGACTCAAGGTCTGAGCGATTCAGGTTGAAAGCCAGAAAAGAGATGAATGAATTTAAACACGATCTCAAAAACGGCTGGGCTGATTTTAAGGATGATGTGAAAAGTGGCTGGGATAAACTGGTCAAATAATGAATGGGGAGCTGGAACCTGAATCAAGTTCCAGCTCCAACACACCTTAGCCTGCCATTTCCAGCAGCAGTTTGTTCAGGCGCTGTACGTAGCTGGCTGGATCATCCAGCTGGCCACCGGCAGCCAGATTTGCCTGATCAAATACCACCCGGCACAGGTCAACAAAACGGTCTTCGTCCGCTTCCTGATCCAGACGACCAATCAGGGGATGTTCAGGGTTGATCTCAAAGATCGGCTTGGCTTCAGGCATGGCCTGACCCGCAGCTTCCATGATCTTGCGCATCTGGGCGCCCATGTCGTGCTCACCAACAACCAGACAGGCAGGAGAGTCTGTCAGACGGTGAGTCACACGCACGTCTTCCACCTGATCGACCAGAGAGTCCTTGATGCGCTTGAGCAGGTCTTCCTTCTCTTTAGCACTGTCTTCAAGGGCTTTCTTGTCCTCTTCGTCGTCCAGCTGACCCAGATCCAGGTCACCACGAGCAATGTCAGCAAACTGTTTGCCATCAAATTCGTTCAGGTGGGACATCAGCCACTCATCTACACGATCTGACAACAGCAGAACTTCAATGCCCTTCTTCTTGAAGACTTCCAAGTGGGGACTGTTAGCCGCCGCATTGTATGTTTCCGCCGTGATGTAGTAGATCTTGTCCTGACCTTCCTTCATGCGGGAAACATAGCCTTCCAGAGCCTGATTCTGTTCAGCTCCCTTGCTTTCGGTAGAAGCAAAACGCAGAAGTTTGGCGACCTTCTCACGGTTCGCAAAGTCTTCAGCCGGACCTTCTTTCAGAACCTGACCAAACTCTTTCCAGAACTCAGCGTACTGCTCAGGTTCTTTCTTGGCCATTTTCTCCAGCATGTCCAGTACACGCTTGGTGAGAGCGGCTTTCATACTGTCTACAGCCGGATCTTTCTGAAGAATCTCACGGGAAACGTTCAGGGACAGATCGTTGGAGTCCACCACACCCTTGATGAAGCGCAGGTACATTGGCAGGAATTCATCAGCCTGATCCATGATGAAGACGCGCTGAACATAAAGTTTCAGGCCCTTCTGCATGTCACGGTTGTAGAGGTCAAAAGGAGCCTTGGCAGGAATGAACAGCAGGCTATTGTATTCCAGCTTGCCTTCAACACGGTTGTGGCTCCACTTCATTGGATCCGCGAAGTCATGACTGATGTGCTTGTAGAACTCTTTGTACTCTTCGTCTGTGATTTCAGAACGAGAGCGAGTCCACAGCGCTTTGGCCGTATTCACGGTTTCCCATTCAGGCGCCTTATCTTCCTGCTTTTCTTCTTCCTCAGACGGCATATCCTGCTTGATCATCAGGATCGGCATGGAGATATGATCAGAGTACTTACGAATGATATTGCGCAGGCGGAAGCCATCAGCAAACTCTTCAGCATCGTCTTTCAGATGCAGGATAATGCTAGTCCCACGCTTTTCCTTGTTGATGCCTTCAACGGTAAACTCTCCGGAACCGTCAGACACCCAGCGAACAGATTCGTCTGCAGAAACACCGGCCTTGCGAGTCTCAACAGTCACCTTGTCGGCAACAATAAAAGCTGAGTAAAAACCTACACCGAACTGACCAATCAGCTGGGAATCCTTCTGTTGATCGCCAGTGAGTTGCTGCAGAAAATCAGCCGTGCCGGACTTGGCAATAGTACCCAGGTGGGCAATTACGTCATCGCGGTTCATACCAATGCCGTTGTCGGCGATGGTGATGGTCTTGGCTTCCTTGTTAAAATCAACACGGATATCCAGGTTTGGATCGCTTTCCAGCAGGCCGTCAGTGTGAAGCGCTTCAAAGCGCAGCTTATCAGCAGCATCAGAAGCGTTAGAGATCAACTCCCTCAAAAAGATTTCGCGGTTGGAGTACAGGGAGTGGATCATGAGGTGCAGAAGTTGCTTGACCTCAGTTTGAAAACCCAGTGTTTCTTTTTTAGCTTCGACAGTCATTTGACCCTCTACGTTGCTTTCTCGCAGCGGCCACCGCCGGAATTTCTCCTGGCTGGCAGCCTGATCATAAATTGCTTTGAAACTAATGTGGGGACAGGGTTTGTGATTTCAAGGCAGAAATCCGGATTTTTTCAAATCAACCTGTTACAGCCAGAAAACCTACTCTCTTTCACTGATAGAAAGTGCATCCAGAACTTTTGAGTGGAACTCCCTTCGATAGAGAATAACAACCACCATGACCGAGCTGAAAATGAAAAAGGCCGGATGGATAAACCAGGACAGGGTCGCCAGCGCAAAATAATACGCCCTCAACCCATAGTTAAAATGATTGGCCGCCAGCGTCATGATGTAACCCGCCTTGTCGGCAAATACCTTCTGCTCGGTCTTGTTACCACTGATATCCTGCATAAGCGGTGCACTGCCCATCAGCACGCAGGTGAAATTATAGAGTCGAAGGCTCCAGGTGAACTCGAAGAAGGTGTAAACAAAGATAATCAGCATCACCAATACCTTGAGCTCCCAGAGCTCTCGGGTATAGGAAGTGACAAAGGGCATTGTCGAAAGCACTCCGACGGCTTCTTCAGAGGCCGCAATACCCGTGATCAAGCCAGCCATAACCAGAATACTGGTAGACGCAAAAAAACTGACCGAGGCCCTGAGGCTCGCGAGCAAACTGGCATCTGCAATCCGGTTGTCACGGCCCAGCAAACGATACATCCAGTCCCTGCGATAAAGCGCCAGGACGCTGGCCAGACAAGGAGTGGCCTGGCCCTTTCGGTAGGCAAAGATGGTATATCCGACCCAGAGCACTATTAGAGACAAAAGTGCCAACCAGTCAAACCAGGAGGCTATCCCTGAGACATTGGTCATTGCTTCCTTCTCCCTATGTATTTGTTCTTACTGTTACATTTCAATGTATCGTTAAACCGGACTAAACGACAATCCGCAATGAACATCGATGGCCATTTGGCAAAAATACAAAACCGTTATTCTGGTATTCAGATCAAAATCCCTGAAACTTATGTTAGAGTGCTTGAACTGCTTTGGCTCGATACTCACCGGTTAACACCAGCATCAATATAGACTATTGTTTCAGTTTGCATCGACTGGAGCCTCCGGGTAGTACACCCTGCTTTTTAAATTCATGGCCATTTTCACAGTTGGCCGGGCTCCATCGACTATGGGAGAAAGGATGGCAAGTTCACATTTTATCATGGGTTGGGCAGTCTACCTGGCTGGAGCAACAGGCTGCCTGCTGGCTCTGATCCTTATCACAGGAAGATTGCCCGTCCGTTTAAAGCGTGCCCTGAGGCTCACAGCAGCTGCATTGCTGTATACCCCCTGGTGGCTGAGCCCGGGTTCTGACCTCCTGTCTCCCGCGCTTTTCACAATGGTTTTTGATGCTCTGACCAACGGTTTTGATGCCATGGCACGTGCAGGCCTGATTACCGTGATCACGGCAGGAGCAGCCTGCCTGATTGCTATCATTCTGCCCGTCAAAACGACCCGGACTAAAGAAGAAAAGAGTGAGCAGAAAAAGCCCGCTTCAGAGGGTCGGAAGAAACCGAAAAGGCAGGAACCTAGCTGTTAATGCAGTAAAGCGTTCATGCCAATACAAACTCCGCTCAACCTGAGCCTGTCGAAGGCTGCTGGTAATGCACTTCGACAGGCTCATTGCGAACGGTCTGGGGTTTAGCGTATAGCTGCACGATAACCATAAACAGCCATGAGCCCATACAGCCAGGCTCAAACAAGAATAACGGACACTTGAGATGTGTGAACTGCTGGGCATGAGTGCCAATACACCCACTGATATCTGCTTCAGCTTCAGTGGTCTGATGCAAAGGGGTGGCCGAACCGGCCCCCACAGTGATGGCTGGGGCATTGTTTTCTACGAAGGGGCCGGAGTCAGAGAATTCCGGGATCCTCACCCAAGTTGTGACTCTGAAATCGCACGACTGGTCAGAAATTATCCGATCAAAAGTGATATTGTCATCAGTCATATTCGCCAGGCCAATGCAGGCCGGGTTTCACTGGAAAATACCCACCCTTTTACCCGGGAATTCTGGGGACGCAACTGGACCTTTGCCCACAATGGCCAGTTAAAAGGGATCAAGAAAAAGCCTCTATGCTATTACCGTCCAGTGGGCACCACCGACAGTGAATATGCTTTTTGCTGGATAATGTGCAAGCTCAGAGAGCGCTTCCCAAAGCCCCCTGCACGTCCTGCTACCTTGCATCGCTTTATCCATAAGCTGGCTTTGGAATTGCGTGAGCTGGGAGTCTTTAATATGTTATTGACGGACTCCAAGCATCTCTACTGTTTCTGCTCAACCAAGTTAAGCTGGATTACCCGAAAAGCACCTTTTGAAAAAGCAACTCTCAAGGATGACTCTGTCAGTGTTGATTTCCAGGAAGTCACCACAGAAAATGACATTGTCACGGTTGTAGCCACAGAACCTCTGACGACCAATGAATCCTGGAATATTATGAATTCCGGCGAATTAATTGTGTTCCGCGAAGGTCAGGTTGATTTTCACGAAGAGTGAATAATTAATCGGGATGATAATTAAAGACTGACTATTTAATAGAACTTTCAGCAACTTTATTAATCATCCCTTTCACTTTTCGGTTCCTGGAAAGTGTTCTTGATCAATACATGAATTGTTATTAATAGCCTTCTTGTCTATATCGAGTGTCTTGCTTCTTAATCAAAGACCCCGACATGGCCCGTTTTCGCAACCTTCTGCTGCGCACTCTTTTCTTTGCCTCGCTATTTGTTAGCTATCAGGAATGTGCACACTCCATCTCAGTTTCAACGCTTGAACATTATGAATTTATTGAAGAAGTGGAACTGTCTGCTGAAAGAAACTGGGGTTATTTCATGTATGCCGTTGCCAATCTTGGCACCAAAATTTCAGCCAAAGACGAAGGTTGTCTGGACTACCCAATGGTCAGCGGAACCATAAATGATGGGTTGAAACAGCTCTGTGAGCAGTGCAAGGATGGCCAGGCTCAATGTCAAAAGTTCAGAGCCATGAAAGATCTTGGTTACGCCTTTTCAAAAATGAATGAGAGTTATTACAGCAGCACCAAAGCCTCTTTGTACAGCAGCATGAAGATAGTGACTCTACCCTTCACAACCGTCACTTTTATTCTGGCTAGAAAAGGCCTGAAGCCTATCTGGAGCATATATTCCCCCAAGCTGACTGAAATGGTTGTAGTAAAAAAACTGGGGAAATTAAAAGCCAAAATTATTCCCAAAGGCGCAATCAAAAGAATTCAAAAGTATGCAGCTAAACGCCTGAGTCGAAGATCCACTAGAAAGACAGAACAGAAGGTCCTTTATTACGCACCTCAACTTTCTTATCTGACGGCACTGGCAAAATGGGCAGGTATTGGAATAGCTGTCTATATGGGTACAAGAGTCATTACCGACATTGCTTTGGCAGATCGTGGTGCTTTTTACTTTTATATCAATCGCTATTCACTGGGCGATAATCAGGCCTTCAATAACTGGTACTCCTGGATTGCCAGCTATGCTTACACGTTCGACAACGATACATCCTGGTTGTTTGACGCCCCTCAAATGACCGCCAAAGACTATTTTGAAGTCCCCCTGGATATGGATCTCTACTATGCTCTCCTGAGCCATTGGGCACACAAACTGAAACCCGAGATAAAATCTGAACCTATCGAATACACAGGCTACCCTGCGGATCAATTCAATACCGTGTATGCCTGGCATCGGGAACTGGTGATGGATCAGGACAAGAAAAACCTCCTGAACAGAATTACAGAGAACCTGAAGACAGCCCTGTCCAGAATACCTTGCCAACGTCTGAGCCTGTTTACACCCAGATCCGGCTACTTCCCATCCCTGTATCTGACAGCCTGCGTAGCCAAGAATCGCAAAGACTTGGTA
The DNA here is from genome assembly GCF_001562015.1 of Endozoicomonas arenosclerae. Taxonomy (GTDB): domain Bacteria; phylum Pseudomonadota; class Gammaproteobacteria; order Pseudomonadales; family Endozoicomonadaceae; genus Endozoicomonas_A; species Endozoicomonas_A arenosclerae. The sequence goes on from NZ_LASA01000148.1 coordinate 89,932, forward strand.
TACCGTCTGGATGACCTGCCGCAGTGGTATCAACTCCCTCTGAAGGAATTCAGCCGTTTACTGGCTCGACTGAGTGCAGCCACTGGCAGCAGCACAATGGCCTTTTACAAAAGACAATGAGTGGATCAATAACGGTTGAGCGCTCTCTGGCCAAACGGTTTACATTTCAATGTCTCGCCATTGAATTTCTTCGGTACGAATACGCTGGGCAGACATGTAATAAACCAGTTGCCCTCCTTTCACCAGACGATCACCCTCCGGGTTAAGTACCAGATCATCCCCGGTCACCGTCTCGGCAACCCCCAGGGCAATGGCTTCATGGCGATTTTTCAGAAACTCCAGTAAACGGCTGAAGGTTACCCCGGTGAAATTCTCAGGCACCCTGACACTGTATTGAGTGGGACCAATCAAGGTGGAAAGCAGTTGCCCCTGAACCCTTGAGGAACCAGGATCCTGAGCGGATCGAACCAATAATTCCATGGAAATACTGGTGTGACACTCCACTTCAGGGCAATGGGACTTGAGCAATTTAACCATGTGCTCCTGTTCAAACCAGGCCACGATATGAGCTGTTTCTGACAAAGCAGCAACGGTAAGGCAGCTGGTTAAGGTCTTATCATCCGTGGACCGGTAAATGATAACCCGATCAGCACTCTCGACACCGGCACGCCTGAGTAACTCGTCGTCACTCAGACTTTCACCCTGAATAAAAAGCACCTGGTCAGGCAGTGGATTATCCATCTCTTCCGTTGCACAAAGTACAACCTTTCTGTCTTCCCGGCGGGTGTCACCAAAGATCAGTCGCACCATTCTGGGTGTCCGCTCGGGATGCCAGCCCAGGATCACGATATGCCCTGACAGTGCTGAATAATCGCCCTTTCCCTTCATATTCTTTCTCCATAACTCGACAAAAAATGAGGACAGTTTGCCGAGAATACCGGCAAATACCACCACACCACCGGGCATAACCAACAGGGAAGCCGTCAACCTGCCGCCTGAAGTTTGCGGGCTGAAGTCGCCATACCCCACCGTTGTGGCCGTGGTCACAAAATAATAAAACCAGGTTTCCGGTGTAATCAGGGCAGATTCACCGGCAAGAAACATTAACAACCAGCTGCCAAAAAACAACAGCATGAATAGAACCAGCAAAGCCAGCCAGCTTAATTTCAACAGATGCTGATTAATAAAATGCAGGGTTGTTTTTAACAGTCCCAATGCTTGTCCTCCATGAAACTCATCACTACCTGACGCTTTTTTGAGCAAAAAACCTTCTCTTATCACTCAGACTGATAAGAGTCATTTCTTAATAAAGAAAGACCTTAACTCATTGACCGAAGAGTATGCCGGAAGAAAACAAAAACAGCCATGGAGAAAAAGAATGAACCAGAATCAGATTCAACAATTCTTGCTGGGATATTGATATGAAACAGAGCTATGAACCACATTAATTAGATAGAAAGGCGCTAAAAACCATCTTTTAAGTCATCTACGAATAATTCTTTAGAATAACCCGATTAAATTCAACACAGCCTCGATGGATTGACTAATCTTGCGTCTTACCCAAATGTAAAAAGAGCGAAAAATTATGAAACTGCCACCGTCTTTATTCAATGGCCGGGGTGGCGAGAGATGGAACTCTTCTTTATGCATACACCCGTGCAGACAATGGAAAGCACTCACGGTTATTTTATCTTGCCTGATGTCCATCATGGCTTCTGAGGCTTATTCTGCCATTAGTATCGATCCGAGTCAGATTGATTTTGGCATGGTGCCTGTGGGTGCGACTGAGAAAAAAACCATCAACATATGCAATCCGAAGACAGATCCGAATCAAACGATTCTCCTCTTTAAAACTCCGGAAGGCTTCAGGGTTGAAGGTACAACCCCCATGCTGCTTCATCCTGGCCAATGCCAGAAATATACGCTGGAATTCACCCCCAAACTGACGGATACCGGCCTCACACGTTACGGAATTCTGCTCAATGACGACAAGCATGTTGAAATGGCCGAATACTTGTCTCGCCTGGTTGCGAGGGTAGAACAAAAAGACACTGACAAGCCTGAGAAGGATGAGCTGCTGGGCCGGCTCAGTGGGATATCCCTGGACCCTGCAGAATGGGTTCACAGGATTCCCGCTATCTATAATCAGCCGACCTATCGATACCAGGGTCTGATTGAGGATCAAAGTAACGGTTATAAAATGATCGAATCACAATATGGAACGCTGTCCAATTACCTGCTTGAGGATAATGAATCGGTATTTACTTTATCCAGTGACTATCCCGAAAGTCTTGTCAGTCAGTTCCAATGGTCTGCAACGAAAAACTCATGGCTCAGACTGGCCGAACAGTTCTCAGCACCCGAGAATAGCTGCGGGCTTGCCCTGCACCCTGCCCATCGCTGGTTGATTACCGGCTCAAGGTTAGATTCTACCCTTACGGCCCATGACACCAGAGGAATTGAACCCAAACCTGTCAAAGCCTCCGGACTGGCCGACAGCTTTGCACAGTTTTGCAATCTGTTGTTTGATGCCACCGGCAATACCTTGTTCAGTCTTGCATTCACCAGCCAGTATGAGGGCAAGAAAACGAAACTGATAGCCATGCGGTTTAACTCTTCAACCGGTATGCTGGAAGATCCTACCTATGAGCAGCTAGGGTCAGATACCAGTGTCAGTACGCTTTCAACCCTGCACGCTATGTCTATGGATGATCAGAACAGGCTTGCCGTTCATCACATGCGCTCAGGCAGCAAGCTGGCCAGACGCTATCAATACTCCCCGGAACAACATCGCCTGGAACTTAAGGAAGACATCACCTTTGATGAGGATGAGCCTGCGCTCAGAACCATTGATCAGTCCAGGAATGGTCATTACCTGTTGATGAACAGCGAGAAAGCGGGCGAATTCAAAGTCAAACACCGTGTCGAAAATCAATGGCAAACACTGCTTATCGAACAGTGGCAACCCTTCACCGACACCTTGAACGAAGAAGAATTCACCCCAGTGGATGGCCGCTTTGCTCATTTGAGTGATGACTTTGTCATTACCACTCGAGAGAATAACAGTTTAAGACTCTACTCCGAATCATCAAAAGACAGTCGAAGATGGCGATGCCAGCAGGCGTTCTTTGAGGAAGAAGGGCTCCCCATGAATACCTCACCAAGAAAAGTCATGTTCAGCAAAGACGACCGATGGATAACCGTGATGACTGAAAAAGCGATCCTTTTTTTCCAGAGAATGGATTGCGAAACCGTTAGACAGCAATTCCACTGGCCACACAGCAAGCCGGAATGGTGGGAAAATTATGAGCAAAAAGTCTGTACTGTTTCTGAGGAGATGACCACCCCCTGATACAACAGAGGGGTGGCACCATAAATAATCAGTTGTGCTTGTCAATCAGGAGCGTCATGCCCTCGGAACCGGTGATAATCACAGAACAGCCCTTCTCCAGTTGGCCCGATGCCCTGACAGACCACAGGGTATCGCCAATCTGGATCTTGCCCTGACCGCCCGGAAGATCATTTTCCAGCACCACTACACGACCAATCAGCTGTGCCGCCCGCTGGTTCAGTTGAGGGTAATCACTTTTCTCATTCACTTTCCGGAAAAACTTCCAGTAAGCCACGGTAAAGATCAAGCTACCCACTGCAAACCAGACCAATTGCCAGGCCCAGCCAGTATCAGGCAACAGCCACAACACTGCCGCCAACAAAAACGCGGCAGCGGCACTGCCCAGCAAAAAACCTCCCGCCCCCAGGGCTTCGAGCCCGAGGCAGATAAAGGCGATAATCAGCCAGTGCCAGGGTTGAAGAGAATTCAGAAAGTCCATATTTCACCTGCATCCATTCAGGAAGGTTGTTTCAAGTCTTCAACGAGCTCTTTAATGCCCGCCAGAGAACCAATGACACTGCCCGCTTCCAACGGCATCATGATGGTTTTGCTGTTTTCAGCCGACGCTACCGATTGCAGAGCTTCAACGTATTTCTGGGCGATAAAATAATTAATGGCCCTTGGATCACCGGTAGCAATGGCCTGAGAAACCACTTCCGTCGCCCTGGCTTCTGCCTCCGCCAGTCTTTCACGGGCTTCTGCTTCCCGTTTTGCCGCTTCCAGTTCACCTTCGGCTTTCAGAATCTGGGCCTGCTTCTCACCTTCGGCAACCTTGATGGCGGCTTCACGGCTGCCTTCTGCTTCAAGAATCTGTGCACGCTTCTCCCGCTCGGCTTTCATCTGTCGAGCCATGGACTCCACCAGGTCGGCCGGTGGCGCAATATCCCTGATCTCTATCCGGGTCACTTTGACACCCCAGGGATTGGTGGCTTCGTCCACCTTGGCCAGCAGCATACTGTTGATACGATCCCGGTTTGATAACATTTCATCCAGTTCCATGGAACCCAGTACAGCACGGATATTGGTCATCACCAGATTCTGCATGGCACGGTAAAGTTCATTCACTTCATAGGAGGCGCGAACAGCGTCCTGCACCTGATAGAAACAAACGGCATCCGTCGTTACCTGAGCGTTGTCGGAAGAAATAATTTCCTGAGGAGGAATATCAAGTACCTGCTCCATCATATTGATTTTCTTACCAACACCATCAACAACAGGCACAATAACGTGCAACCCTGGTGCCAGCGTACGGGTGTATTTTCCAAAACGTTCTACGGTGTAATGAAAGCCCTGGGGTACCATTCTGACACCGGTCCCTATCAAAACGGCAATCAGAACCACTAATGCAATTGCTGTAATCTCAAAACCCACTGAGTCACTCCTTCGCCCGATAAAAAGGTTTAAATCCGCAGACAGCCCTGAGCTATAAGGCCAGCTGAGGAAACTATGAGACGACCTGCAAAAGCATTGCAGGCATTTTCAAAACCAACAGTCTGACAGAAAAAAACAGGGTTGTCCTGAAAGACGCCCTGAGCCATAAAGTATGACCACCAGAGGCAGATAGCAGTTAGAGAACTTTACATGGGCAACTGCCATGCCATACGGCCACCTCAACACACTGTTCCTGACCCTCTGCATTCTGCTGGTCTTTATGATGCAGATTGGTTTTTTGTGCCTGGAAGCTGGTGCGGTCAGAAGCAAAAATAATGTCAACGTAGCCGCCAAAAACCTCCTGGACTTCGTTCTCGTTACGCTGGTGTATGCCTTGATCAGTTTCTCGATACAGTTCGGAGCGTTTGATGCACTGCTTGAAAGGGCTCACCCACGCTCACCAGGCTACCCCTATCTCTTTTTAATGTTTCAGGCACTGTTTGCTGTTACAGCCACTACCATTGTTTCCGGTGCCATTGCAGAACGCAGCAGTCTGAAAGCTTATCTTGTCATTGCCCTGCTGGTGGCCCTGGTTATCTATCCGATTGCAGGACAGTGGATCTGGGGAGGCATACTGGGCACCCCTGAAGGGTGGCTGCACGAAATGGGCTTTATTGATTTTGCAGGTGCCACTCTGGTCCATGTTCTGGGTGGCAGTGTTGCCCTGGCAGCCATTCTGATTATTGGCCCCAGGGACGGTTTTGGGGAAGAGAGCTATAAAAAGTTCAGAGGACAGAACCAGGTCATTACCCTGATGGGTGCCATGTTGATTTGGTTAGGCTGGTTTGGTTTCAACATGGGCAGTCTTCTGAAAGTTGACGTATCCATGCCGACCATTATGACAACTACGATGCTGGGTGCTTGCTCAGGTGGCCTTGCCGCGACGGTATGGAGCCTGATTTTCTTCAAGAAATTCGATGTACCTGTCATTGCCAATGGTGTCCTGGCGGGTCTGGTGGGCATTACCGCCGGTGCCCATATTCTGGAAATCTATACCTCCATCATTATTGGTTTCATTGCCGGATTGATTTGCTGTGGTGCAATGGCGCAGCTTGAACACTGGAAAATTGACGATGTCATTGGTGCAGTACCGGTTCACATGGCCGCAGGCATCTGGGGGACTGTTGCTGTTGCCCTTCTGGGAAATCTTCGCGAGGTCAACAATGGACTTAACACAATAGAGCAATTGGGTGTTCAGGCCATGGGGGTTGCTGTCACCGTAGCCTGGGCCTTTGGTATCAGCTATTGCACCCTGTTTGTAATCAATAAATTTATACCCTTGAGAGTCACCCGCGAGGCTGAGCAACTGGGCCTGAATATTGCTGAACATGGCAGTACAACTGAACTGTCAGATTTGGCTCACAAACTCGAGAAGCAGGCCGAACAGGGTCACTTCAAACCTGTCATTCATGAACCTTTTTCAGAACTGGGTGGTATTACCCGACAGTACAATCGGGTTTTGGAACGGTTTCTGGAAACTCAGAACCGTTTGAATCTGAACATTAAAACCCTGCAAAACATTCGTGACCAACTTCAGATGCAGAGAGACAAGGCCGAATCAGCCAACCGCCACAAAAGCATTTTTCTGACCAAAATGAGTCATGAAATCAGAACTCCGTTGATCGGAATCATTGCCACTTCTGATTTAATGAAGGATGAAAACCTCACAGAAGATCAGGCTCAGTATGTTGAGATTATTCAGCAATCAGGACAAGCCCTGATGGATATCGTCACGGATGTACTGGACTACTCCAGAATTGAGTCAGGCAAACTGGAGTTGGAAAGACAACCCTTCGACCTAACCACCCTGTTTGAACAGAGCAAATCAGTCTTCATACCCGAAACCCTGTCCCGCCCTATAGAACTGGATATAAAAATTGAACTGGGGACACCGGTTGACCTGATGGGAGACGTTAATCGTTTGAGGCAAGTAATGGTCAACCTGATTGGTAATGCCTTTAAATTTACCGATTCAGGGACTGTCATGGTGAACGCCAGCACCGTTGCAGAAACGGACAGTCTACTGATTGAAGTGATCGATACCGGCCCGGGCATTCCGGAAGAAAAGCTGAACTCTATCTTTGAATCGTTCGAACAGGCAGATAACACTCACAGCAGACAGTTTGGAGGCAGCGGCCTGGGTCTGACCCTGAGTAAACATCTGGTGGAATTAATGGGCGGCAGCCTGAGTGTCGCCAGTGAAAAAGATAAAGGTTCCACTTTCACTATCAAGCTGCCTATAGTTCGTCAGGAAACCCAAAAGTCAGCCTGATGATCTGGCTGACTTTTCAGGATTCCTGAAATAACTTCCGATTTACATACGGATTCTGCTCACCCTCAACTAGTCGAAGGGTTGCGGTAAGGGCTTCGACAGCTCAGCCCGAACCGGTTATGGGAAGGTTGCTACTGTACGGTTTCATTCTCAGAGAACACACCTTCAAACAATGGTGTAGATAGATAACGCTCACCGGAGTCTGGCAGTATCACAACAATATTCTTACCTTTATGAACCGGTTGCTCTGCCACTGTTAATGCTGCAGCCAATGCCGCTCCACCCGAAATACCGGCCAGAATACCCTCTTCCCGCATTAATTTGAGTGCCGTTTCAATAGCCTCTTCATTGCTGACCTGCTCAACTTCGTCCACCAGAGTCAGATCCAGATTTCCGGGAATAAAGCCAGCACCAATGCCCTGAATTTTATGAGGGGCAGGTTTCACTTCTTCGCCTGCTATTGTCTGACTGATCACCGGCGAGGCACTCGGCTCCACAGCCACAGAGGTAATGGCCTTACCCTGAATTTCCTTGATATAGCGAGAAACACCGGAAATAGTCCCCCCGGTGCCGACACCGGCCACCAGAACATCAATAGAACCGTCGGTGTCATTCCAGATTTCAGGGCCCGTGGTTTCTTCGTGAATTTTAGGGTTGGCCGGATTTTCAAACTGTTGCAGCAGCAAATATTTTTCGGGCTCGGCTTCTGACAGCACTTTAGCCTTGGCAATAGCACCCGGCATACCCTTGGCAGGTTCTGTCAGAATGATATTGGCACCCAGAGCCTTCATGACTTTTCTTCGCTCCAGACTCATGGAAGCAGGCATGGTCAAAGTCAGAGGAATGCCTTTAGAAGAAGCCACAAAAGCCAGTGCAATACCGGTGTTACCACTGGTAGGCTCAATCAGTTCCATACCGGGCTTGAGACGTCCGGACGCTTGAGCATCCCAGATCATGCTGGCACCAATACGGCACTTCACACTGTTAGCCGGATTACGGGACTCAATTTTTACAAAAATATTATGACCACTCGCCAACCGGTTCAGTTTAACCAGAGGCGTATTACCAATGGATTGAGAGTTGTCCTGAAATACCTTTGTCATGAGACCGTTTCCTTGTTAAATAAAGAAAGACTTTACTCCTCTCGTAAATATCTTAAAGTAATAAAATATTATTATTCGATATCAATATAGAATAAGCATTCACTCTATCCGTAAAGCGCTATAGAGTGCACACACAACAATAATCCCAATGACTTGATATTGACCATGAAATTCGATTCTACCGAGAGTTACATAGCGACCAGCGAATTGAAAACCGCTGTCAATGCCGCCATTGCCCTGCAGCGCCCTCTGTTGATCAAAGGCGAACCCGGCACCGGCAAAACCATGCTGGCCGAAGAGGTTGCCGAGTCTCTGGGCAAAAGATTGTTGCAGTGGAACATAAAATCCACGACCAAAGCCCAACAGGGATTGTATGAATACGACGCCGTGTCCCGGCTTCGGGACTCTCAATTGGGTGATGAGAAAGTACACGACATTGGCAATTACATTGTCAAAGGCAAACTCTGGGAAGCCTTTGAAGCCGATGAACAGGTAGTGTTGTTGATTGACGAGATCGACAAAGCCGATATTGAATTCCCCAACGACCTGCTGCAGGAACTCGATAAGATGGAGTTCTTTGTCTATGAAACCCAGAAAATCGTCAAGGCCAGACAACGCCCTATCGTCATCATTACCAGTAATAACGAAAAAGAACTGCCAGATGCTTTTCTGAGACGCTGCTTCTTCCATTACATCCGCTTCCCTGACCCGGCCACCATGAAGCAGATTGTTGATGTCCACTTCCCGAAACTGAAGCAGGATCTGGTCTCTGAAGCTCTGCAAATGTTCTTTGAACTGAGAGAGATCCCGGGTTTGAAGAAAAAGCCTTCTACCTCTGAACTGATTGACTGGTTAAAGCTGCTGAACTCTGACGACATTCCTGCTGATATTCTCAGAAACAAAGATTCCCGAAGTGCCATTCCACCGCTTTATGGTGCTTTGGTTAAAAACGAACAGGATGTACAGCTGCTGGAAAGACTGGCTTTTATGACCCGTCGATAGGGTAAACCGATGCTCAACAACTTCTTCGATACCGTCCGGGCCTTTGGTGTCCCGGTCAGCACCCGTGAATACCTGGACCTGCTGAAAGCCATGGAAGCTCATGTCGTGTTTGCCGACACCGAGGCTTTTTATCAGCTCTCCAGAGCCATTCTGGTCAAGGATGAACGGCACTATGATCGATTCGACAAAGCCTGCAAGGCCTTCTTTGATGGCATAGAGAGCATTGAAGACCTGCTGGAAGCCACCATTCCAGAAGAGTGGCTTAGAAAAGAGTTCATCAATCAACTCAGTGAAGAGGAACGGGAAAAACTCAAAGCCCTGGGCAGCCTTGAAGAGTTGATGGAAACATTGAAAAAACGCCTGCAGGAGCAGAAAGAGCGTCATGCCGGTGGTAACAAATGGATCGGCACCGGAGGCACCTCCCCTTTCGGAGCGTACGGAAACAACCCCATGGGGGTCAGGATCGGGCAGCACGAAAGTCGAAACAAGAGCGCCACCAAGGTTTGGGACAAAAGAGAGTTCCAGAACCTGGACGATGACGAAAGGCTGGGCAGCCGCAACATGAAAATGGCCCTGCGCCGACTGCGAAAGTTTGCCCGTCAGGGCGCCGCTGATCAACTGGATCTGGATGACACCATTCGCTCCACTGCAAACAAAGGGCTATTGGACATCAAACTGGTGCCTGAGCGACGCAACTCGGTAAAAGTTCTGCTGTTCATGGACATTGGCGGTTCCATGGATGCCCACATCAAGGTCTGTGAAGAGCTGTTTTCCTGTGCCCGTTCCGAATTCAAGCATATGGAATTTTTCTATTTTCATAATTATCTTTATGAGGGCGTCTGGAAAAACAACTACCGTCGTCAAAGTGAAGTCACCGAGACCTGGGATATCATCCATCGATTCGGCAAAGACTACAAAGTGATTTTTGTGGGCGATGCCCAGATGTCACCTTATGAAATTACTTCATCGGGTGGCAGTGTTGAGCATTGGAATGAAGAACCTGGCCATGCCTGGATGCAGCGCATGCTGGATCACTTCGAAAATGTCATATGGCTGAACCCCATTCATAAAGACAGTTGGGAATACACTCATTCCACCCAGATCGTTCACGAACAATTTGAAGGCAAGATGTACCCTCTGACCGTCAAAGGATTGGAAGAAGGGATGAAAGAACTCTCAACCAAAAGTTAAATCATGACAACCGTTAAAGTTATAGAAAGTTACGATGCCTGCTACCCGGACCCGGTCACTTTCAACAAGGGGGACGAGCTGGAGCTGGGTAAACTTGACGATGAGTATCCGGGCTGGATCTGGGTTACATCGCCTTCAAAAAAAGAGGGTTGGGCTCCCCTGCCCCTGATCAGGCGGTTAAACCAAAAGCTGGGAACAGCCATTGAAGACTATACCGCCAGAGAACTCAGTGTCCTGGTAGGCGATGAGTTAAAAATCCTGCGGGAGCTCAACGCCTGGGCCTGGGTAAAAAACAGCAAAAAAGAACTGGGATGGGTACCGGTTTCCAAACTGGAACAGTCGACTACCCAGGAGCCTGTCTGACTTAAGCGTTCGAGCATAAATTTCAGAAAGAACGGCCGAAACCGTCTTATGATCGACAGCCTCCCAGAACTTCTAAAATTTCGAAGGGCAATGGTCAAAAGCTGTTGCCCTTCCCCACCCACGCCTCTCTAACTCCAAAACACCAAAATACGTAGTTACCACTACCGAAACTCTAAATAAACTGGCAGAATAAATCCCAAAAATACACCCCCGGCAGGATGCTGTGACGAGTTAAGGGAAATTACTCCACTGTTGTATAAATAGCAGTCAATCTCAGGGCGGTAGCGTGTCTGAAGACCCATACACTGCGATTTCGCAGCCTCGTCACGCAAAGTTCTAGCGCAACTTAGCGCATAACCGCATCATGTTCGCACTGAGCCCCATACCGTTCGCACTGAGCCTGTCGAAGTGCATTTCCAGCACCCTTCGCAAGTTCATGCTGAACGGAGTGTGTATGACCAATAACGCTTCGCTTCACTAGCACGAAAGTTACGTAAAAAGAGTTCGTTTAAGCAAACTTTCCTTTGTTCTCTAACTCTCTGAAATTGATAAGTTTTTAAGGCATTTTTATCGCACGTACTGCTTAAGCGGAATTTAAAGAAATGATGAAATGCGAACGGGTTGTTAAATGGCTATCAAGAGGCGAGTTCTCTGTAGCCATTGGGGCTCTAGTTACTGGGAAAGTTCGCCTTTCGTAATCTACAACTACTTATACGGCTTTATTCCGTTTAAACCACTGTTGCACGCGCCCAGCTAGCGCTGGGGGAAGTTAATAACAGGATTGTGTTCTATCTTTGAGAGTTCTTGATCATCCGATGGAACTCATGAACACAACGGTTCAGAAAATATTCAGGCAGGACTTTGAATTCTATAGCAAGAATAAAAAACTGCCACTGCATCAATATAAAGCGGCTAATGATTTCATAAACTGCAGAACGGCCGCTATGGGTGGCCATATACAAGCCTGCCCCGAAGGG
>NZ_LASA01000149.1 GCF_001562015.1 Endozoicomonas arenosclerae
AGCATCGTGAAAGAGCTGAAGAAGCATCCCCGAAAAAATAAGGTGCCCATCAAACTGGAATTTACCAAGGCCAGTCTGAGAGCAGCAGTCGAACACCCCTTCAGAATCATKAAGTGTCAATTTGGATTTATAAAAGCCAGGTATCGAGGTTTGAAGAAGAATGACAATAAACTGTCTACTTTATTTGCCCTGGCGAATATTGTTCGACTGGATCAAATGATCCGGGCACAGGGTTAGTCCGCCCTGAAGTCACGAAAGTGGCTAAATATCATACAAATAAGGGGTTGAGACCTCTGATTTCAGTCCTACTTCGAACTCGATTCAAGAAGGGAAGTAAATTAGAGGTTATTCGCAGGTTCCCTAGTACACTAGAAAGCACCTCAACTCCTTCAGCCGATATTGCACCCACAACAAGGGCTCCTGGTACTCCCACGACTCCTTTTGTTTCGTCAACTCCCACCCCAACACCTGAATTCACAACATCAACACCTGTTGAAGGTGTGAATCTGACACCTGCAGCGGATTTACTGCAATTTGCCCGAACAAACTGCCAGGGGAGTTCTTACTCTTCCATCGTTGAGATCACCTCTCCTGAGCAACTGGTTCCTGTGATCAAGGCGATCAGTGAACAGAACTCGGAGAACTGGGTGCAGTTGTCCAAAGAAGACTGTCGGTGGGTAGATTGTCCGGCTCTTCCATGGAATTCAAACTCGGAAGCAGGAGGGGTGTTATACCTGTTACCTCCTGGCAGTGACTATGTGATCCAGAATTATATTTCTGATCATGCAGTTGCCACTTCTTCGAGAAAAAAGAGAGCGATAGGAAGTCGCTCTAAGAGGTCTCACCAAAGCAGAATTATGGCTCCCCGAATTGGTTTGTGTGGATTGGGTTTGGGGTCCGATAGTCGCAGTGAGGTTATTATTCAACTCCAAGGTGGAACCGCAAACACGATAGAAGATGGCAATGAAGGTGATGCTCCGATCAAACTTTCTGAAACCCAGCTTGAGCTTTACAACCTGACTCTGGATGGCTCTCAGACGCATGGCCAGCAGTCCAGCATTATTCTTTACAAAGCCAGGTTGATTGGCAGGAACGTAGCTTTTATTCGAGCGGGCAATATTATGACCACCAGGGGCAGTTCATCAGCAGAAGCTTCTGAGAGCTCTGGCTTTGTTGAATACGGACTGGTGTACCTCGATTACTCTTATTTACATTTCTCCCAATCCAGTCTGAAGCAGGATACCGATACTGGATCTATGATCAACGGTTTTGAATCCAATATGTCCTTCATCGATGGGACTGAAATGACTCCTTATGAGCGCACCTGGATTTTTTATTCTTATTATTCAAGTCTCACTGTTCATCAGTCGTCTTTGACGGGTTTTGAGAGAAACCAGAGCAGACCTGTACTGATTGACACCCACGATGAGTACAAGATTCTTGATGAGAGTTACCGGGGTTTCTGTAATCACGAGGATATTCAATCGGTAGCGTCACAGTGTTCATCTTGTAATCCCACCGACTATTGTTGGGTCAGTGAATACTACCTGGATATTCCCAGTGGAAGCGATTACTCCTATTTCACCAGTTGCAGGGATATTGATGACTACTGTAAAAATAATAATCTTGAATTCAGCGACAATCATCTGGGGGGGCATTGGGAATACCTGGCTCACAGCTTTTACGATAATTTCATAACAACAAATGTCACAAGTAATCAGATAGACTCTCACCTGGGCAATTGCTTGATTGATAGTGTTCGATACCTTGGCACTTTGCAGATTAGTTTGGGGATGGGTCCTCTTGATTGCGTCACTTCACATGCTGTGCCTGAGGCTGCCACCGTTCCGCCTGTGCGGAGAAAACGATCCGATCAGCCTATGGGATCCAGAGCTGTTTATGACAGTTTCCGGGCATTCCGCTTATTAACTGAACTTGGATCCACCCAGGGTTCTGAGGTGACTGCAGATTTCGGGACTTTTCCTACGTCTGAGCCCCCTGATCCAACAGAGGTAACAGGTCAGCAATATTCGTCAGCCAATGTCGTGACATACAGTGTGTCGTTACTTCTTATGACCATTCTTGCAGGGATATTCTTATAGGTTTGATAGTTGACTTAATGTGGGCGAATACTGAGTGATTAATCTCTCTGGCTGTCACTGTCGCTTATCTAAAAGCTTTCAGCGATAGCCAGAGAGACAGATTGGTGATTAATCTGTTACTGCAGTGGACCCAGCTTTGCCCTGGTAAGGGCTTTTTTGGCAATGCCTGCCTGAATATGGGCATCAATGGTACTGATGGTAATGTATCCGTTGGCCAGCGCTACACCTTCCGATCTTTCATGGGTATCAAGAGGGTAGCCACTGGTGTCAAAAGATAATCCGGGCTGACCGGTCAGCATTTGTAGGGCCATGATTTTTGCCTGTTCAAAAGGTACGCCTCTGGCAGCAATGCCTCCGGCAACATATTGAATGGCTACCGGATCCTGGGACAGGTCTTCACGGAAAACCACATTCGCTTCACCCGGATTCCAACCGACATTGGTAAATTTGTAGCCTTTGTCATCCAGGTTATCGGGAATATTGACGTTGAGCCCCATAAAAGGAGGAAGCAGTTTGTTGCTGTAACCCTTCCTGCTTTCCAGCTTTGCAATCAGGTTGAGCACAATGTCAGCAATGGCTGCTTGTGCAGACCCTTCCTGAGTAGAGCCGCGACCTGCTGAAACGGCTATAGCTGGAACTCCTCTGATGATAGAGATCATCGCCGCACCGAGTGTGCCTGAGTTGTTATTCATGTAACCCAGGTTATTGCCTTCATTTGGGCCAGAAATTACCAGGTCTGGAAGGCTGCCCCATTTCTTCTGAGCCAGCACATCAATACCGTGAAGCGCTGCCATAACCGGCGTGCCTTCAACATAATCTTCGTGCGCTTTGCTGGTATCCGTATCCCCCACGCAGTACTCATCCTGATCAGCTTTACTCTTGTCAATCACAACACCACGCAGGAAGGTCATGGCTCCCCCTTTGCCACTCTGGCCCGTGCACGGGGCGGAAAGAATAACCTGATGCCCTGCTTCTCTGAGCTTCTGGGCCATAACGGTAATGTTTGGGGTTTCCCAACCATCGTCGTTCGTCAGGACGATGTTCAGGGCACTGGCCTGGCTTGCAAACAGGCTGCAACCCAGTGCACCGGTCAATAGAAGTTGTCTTGCTTTTTTTATTGTTGTCATAGCTTTTGTACTTCCTTGATTTAGGGAGTCAGTGGTTAATGACCACGAGGAAGATTCAGCTTATCGAATTGATGCCAGTAAAGGGGGGAGGTGAGCTTTTGGAGATATCTATAAAAATAAAAACTATATATATCAGTTGGTTAGATTGTCTCTGAAAAAGTGATTTTGTCAGGATTGATCTGTAATCGGTACTTAAACCTCATGGTTTTTGGGTCACGTTCACAGACAAAAAGATAAAGTTCTGCCAGCTCACTGCCCAGAACCCGAGTGATTTCTTCTTTAATTTTGTTTCTGTTCTGGTCGAGGGTTTTGGCTCTCAGACCTTTGTTTTTCAAGTCATTGATTGCCTTGCCATGACCGGAGCCAGCACTGATGATTTCAGCAAGCCTTTGTCCCTGCTCAAGGTCTGGGCGGTTAATAGCTGGATTGATATACCAGCCAGTGTGATGGTTCAGCAGACTGGCATACCAGTAATAATAAAAGAAGGGGGTGCTGGGGAGTTTGATCTGAACACCATGAATGATGACACTGTGAGTGGATACATCAAAAAACATATGTGCTTCGGAGCAGGCTATAGAGAATGCCTTTTCAATGTCGTTGGATGAATGTTTAAGCCCCAGTTCAAACCATGGCAACTGCTCAGGCTTCAGTTCCGTCATACGATCATCAAAGGTCAATTCCAGTATTTCTGGTAAAGGCAAAGTGGTGTTGGTTTGCAGCTTGTCGAATATAAAGCGCTGACTGTCGTTTAAACGGTCAATCCTTCCGGACGCCTGCCAGGCCTGTTCGCTCTCTGTTCCTGACTCCTGTAACTTTTCAAACCATATAAACCGGCTGTTCCTGGATGGCAGTGGCAGTGCTGTGATCAGACAGACAAAAATAAATGCCAGGGTTACCTGAGACAGCATATAAACGGGGGACAGCTGGCAGGAAAGGCTGACCGTGATCGCTTCAGCCTCATCCGGAATGAATATATCAATCAGACGGTGTAAACCCATTTCTGAATTTCCCGTGACATAACCCTTATACTGCTGAACATAGGCAATGCAACTTTGAAAACTGGTTAATGAGAGTGATCTTGAAGAATCGGTGCCGATAACTAAAGTGGAGAGGTCGTTATCGATTGTGCGGATCAGGGCCGTATCCAGTGCATCTCCACTGATTCTGTTTTTCAGTGACTGGGACACCTTTGCAGGCAATGTTTCAACCAGCAGGGATTCAACCTGGGAGGTGATGGAAGAAAAAGCCGACACCAGTCCAATGGCCAGAAGTATCAATGACAGGAAGAGCCAGGCAAGGCTGAAACGCGTTAACTTACTCATACTACCCACACTGACTGAACTCGTCTGACGATGTTTTTAAAGGATGAAAGTCTGAGATCATTCCTTTTACTGAAAGCATCAACTCACAGTGAATGTTGGAGTTCAGCAGTGAAGATTTTATGAACCAGCTGCCGGTGGACGCGTTGCTGGCAATCAGCAGGCGATTTTCCGGTGAAATGCCTTTGTCCTCCAAACCCGATATGCCACTGATAACATCCACCTCGCCAGTGCTCAGGGCTTTGTAAAGTGCCGATCTGCTGGGGTAGAAACGTTTCTGTTCGTCCGAGACGATAATGGAAGCTTTGCGCAGATCATTCAGAGGCAGCATAAACCCTGATCGGCTTTGGCTGTCATCCAGCAGGCCGAGGGTTTTATTGGAAAAGTAGGTTTGGGTTCTTTCCGGCTTGTCTTTCAGGCTCATCCAGTAAACATCATATTTGGGGGTGTGAACCAGCAGTGTGTAATAGTCGTATAGATCAGGCAGCAGCCCCAGAAGACGATATTCACGACTCCACAACAGATCAAACTGTTCTGCCAACAGGTCTTTTGAAGACAGTAAACCCCTTGGTTGCCATGACGTTTCCACATTACTGTATTGGGCCGCAATAGTCGGTGAGCTGCAGAGAGTGTCGGTCAGTTTTTTGGTACCGGCAGAGGTGATAGTGAGGACTTTAAGGGTGCTGAGAGATGAGTCCCCGTTGGTAGAGCAACGATAAACGGAGTAATCAGCGTGACTGTCGAACAGGACTTCGTTGTTTGTCATGGACAGGCTGATGCCCAGGCAAAGGAGCAGTAAGAAGGAACAGAGCGTATAAAATCTGCCCGGTTTCGCTATCGCCACTCTTGCACTCAAAAACATGCAGGAGACCCTTTTATTATTCTTGTTATAGCCGTTTTATAGCATTTCTTTGGTGGGTTTTTAAGTCCATCACCTTATCTGCTGTGAGCATCAATAACTTGTGACGTTCAAAAAGAATGAGTCGTTTTTCTCTGTGACTTTGTCCGCAGTATACAATTACAGAATCATTTGAATCCGAAATTTATGCCAGGGCGTATATGTTGGTCAGGCAGGTATCTGCAGTATATAGCTAATTTATTTTTTACCTTGTTAAGTTGTTTGGATTTTAAGATATGAGTAGCAGCGTTGAGAAAAGAGAGTCGTCTATAGGTTATCACCTGGGCCTGTTTGGAACCGTATTAGTACTGCTCTGGATTGGGATTTATAAGTTCACTCCTACAGAAGCCAAGCTGATAGAGCCTTTGGTCGCTAATCACTTTGCGATGGGTTGGTTGTACGATGTTTTATCAGTGCAAGCCGTGTCTGGCATTATTGGAGCTGTAGAAATTATTGTGGCTGCCGGTTTGATTATCGGGTTAAAAAGTCCCAAAGTCGGCTTTTACTCTGGCATAGCCGCCGCATTGATTTTCCTGGCTACGCTCAGCTTTCTGATCACCACACCCAATACCTGGAAAGTTTCCGACGGCATTCTGGTCAGTAACTTCTTTCTGGTTAAGGATATCCTGTTTCTGGCTGTTTCTATCTCTGTGGTTGAAAGAAGCTGGTTCAGAATGAATCACTCATAATCCTCTTTCTGTCATCTAACTGAATCTATCAAGGCCGGAAAAGTTGATTTTCCGGTCTTTCTGTTGGAAGGTAGGAAAATCACAACATTAATATAAGAAGTTTCAGGGGGCGTTTGTACGCGGTCAGGGAGTGTGACGGCGGGAAGTCAAAATAATAAAAACCAGCACCGACAGGGAGTCTTCCAGCTATGGCGATTACCCAACCTCATTCACTGCGGCTCGCGGCCTGGCGCTCAGGCTTTGCACTTGCAGCCACTTTCTCTCTAGCTTTATCCACCTCTGCCCGGGCCGCCGAGTTTGCTTCGGAAGATGGCAATATTACCGGAGCCCTGGACACTACTGTTTCCTACGGTGCCATGTGGCGGGTAGAAGGGCGGGACAACACCCGTTACCGGGGCAGTAGCACACCCAACCATGATGACGTCAATCTTAATGACGGTAACCGGGCTTTTGATAAAGGTCTGGTTTCCCAGGTCATCAAGATCTCAGCTGATCTGGAGATTGACTGGCAGGAACAGTACGGGGTGTTTATCCGCGGTACAGCCTTTTACGACACGGTCATGATGGATAACCATAATGACTGGAACAGTGCCAATCGTGATGCTCTGGCTGCCGGGTACCCTGACCAGACAGGCACCTACCCCTACGGTAATGACTGGGCGAATGATGTAAAAGACGGGCAGGGTCACGACGCTGAAATTCAGGACGCTTATTTCTACGGGGCCTGGGATATTGGCGATATGCCTCTGGATGTCCGGTTCGGCAAACAGGTTATGAACTGGGGAGAAGGTCTGTTCTACCGCGATGGTATCAATACCATTAATGCTCTGGATGCAGCTTCTTATGTGTTGCCAGGCTCGGAAGTGAAAGATCTTTTGATTCCCCAAAACGCCATCTCGTTCAGCCTGGGCATCACCGACAACCTCTCCATGTCCGCTTATTACCAGTTCCAGTGGGAAGAGTCGGTCCTGCCTGGTAGGGGCACCTATTTCAGCACCAATGATCTTTTTGTGGATGGTGGCACCAAGGGGTACAACGAAGTGACCCCGGGTTTGAAGTTGATTGATGGCACCTGGGGTGTAACCCCTTCCGGGGTGGGTTCTTTGACTCTGGGGCAGGTCTTTGGCGACTTCTATCAAACCACAGGTATTAATGTACACGGCGATTATATTGTGGTCGCGGATACCTCAGGAAAGAAAGACGCCAGTGATGATGGTCAGTGGGGTTTTAACTTTAAATACTTTGCTGAAGAGCTGAATGACACTGAATTTGGTTTCTACTTTGTTAACTACAACTCTCATGTTCCCTTTATAGAAGCCAGTATGGATCAGGGTGCTGCACAATCCGCTCTGGCGGCAGTCACTGGAGCGGGGAATGCTCAACTGGCAGCGGCGCTGGATGGTTATTACACCGGTATTGCCGCTCAAACGGGTCAGACCAAGCAGGCGGTGATCGGCAGTCTGGCAGGTGCTCATGTGTTGTCGAACAGTCTCAGGGCAACCCGGGTGTTTCCTGAAGATATCCAGATGTACGGCATCAGTTTTAACAGTGCTTTTGGCAGCACGTCGGTAGCGGGTGAGCTGGCCTATCGACCCAATGCACCCATGTGGATCGATCATCCTGATGATCTGGTGGATGGGTTTAAAGATAATCTTCCCGCCATTCTGGCAGGGGCCGACTGTTTCACCAATTTCTCTCAGGCCAGTCCCGATCTGGAGTACTGTCTGAGCACAGGGGCTTACAATAATTTCAAGGAAATAAAGCTCTGGACCGGATCACTGGTGTTTGTTGAAAACTTTGGCCCTCGACTCGGCTTTGACGGACTTTACGGTATTCTCGAACCCTCCTTTGAATACATTCAGGATCTGGATGATGAAGACAGGTATGTCTCTACCGCATCCGGTGCTTATGGGGCTTCTTTTGCGGATGACTACACACCGGCTCGTGACCGTCTGGACAAATTCAGCTGGGGTTTCACGGCGGTTCTCTCTGGAGAGTTGAACGATGTCTTTGCCGGTATCAATCTGAATCCTTATGCCATTTACAAGCATGATGTCAGTGGGAATTCACGACGGACCGGTAATTTTCTGGCTGGCAGGAAAGCGCTCACGCTGGGCGTTAAAGGTCTGTACCTGAATGCTTTTGAGGCGGGGCTGGCTTACACCACCTTTTATGGTTCGGAGCGAACCAACGCCATTAACGACAGAGATAATGTCGCATTCAATATGAAGTACTCATTCTGAACGGGATAGGGATGCTCATAATGAACAATAATAAAACCTTTGCACTGGCTGCCTGCTGGTTGTTACTCACCCTGCCTGCTACTGCTCTGGCTGCAGTTTCTCAACAGTCTGCACAAAGACTGGGTAAGGATCTGACACCCATTGGGGCTGAAAAGGCGGGCAATAAGGAAGGCACGATTCCTGACTGGACCGGAGGGATAAAAGACAGTGAAATTCCCAAGGCCTTCAAGCCGGGCATGCACTACATCAATCCTTTTCCCGATGACAAGCCTCTGTTTGTCATTGATAAGAGCAACATGGAAAAGTACAAGGATCATCTAACGGACGGTCAGATAGCCTTGTTCAAGACTTATCCTGATACTTTCAAGATGCCGGTTTATAAAACACGTCGTACGGCAAAGCAGCCCGAACGTATTTATTACAATACTCGTGCGGCTGCTACGAAAGCAGAGCTTCTTGATGGTGGTAATGGTTTCAAAGGGGCCTACGATGCTTATCCTTTTCCTATCCCACAGAATGGTCTGGAAGCCATCTGGAATCACATCGTTCGCTATCGCGGTGAATACGTTGTCAGAAGAGCCTCTGAAGTAGCGGTACAAAGAAGTGGTGCCTATTCACTGGTGACTTCTCAGCAGGAAGCTGTATTGAACTACAACCTGCCGGGTGGCTCAGAGAAAAGCCTCGATAACATCATTTTCTATTATCTGTCGTTTACCAAATCGCCGGCACGACTGGCTGGTGGTGCTGTGCTGGTTTATGAAACTCTGAACCAGATCAAGCAGCCCAGGCAGGCCTGGGGCTACAACGCCGGTCAACGAAGGGTAAGACGAGCCCCAAACCTTTCTTATGATACACCTATAGCCGCGTCGGACGGTTTGAGAACAGCAGACGATACGGATATTTATAACGGTGCTCCCAATCGCTACAACTGGGTTTTGAAGGGTAAGAAGGAGATCTACATCCCTTACCATAATTATAAGCTGATCAGTCCCAAGCTGAAGTACGAAGACATTCTCAAGCAAGGGCATATAAATCCCGAGCATACGCGCTATGAGTTGCATCGTGTCTGGGAGGTTGAAGGGACTTTAAAACCCGGCTCAAGGCATGTGTATTCCAAGCGGGTGCTCTATCTGGATGAGGACAGCTGGGGCGCGGCAGTACTGGATCAATATGACAGCAGGGGTAACCTGTGGCGGGTCAGCATGGCTTATCTGATTAACTATTATGACCGACCTACAGTCTGGACCGGGCTGGATGTTTTTCACGATCTTCAGGCCAGGCGCTATCATGTTCAGGGACTTGCTAACGAAGAAGCGTCGTATATTGATTTTGAGCGTGCAGTTCCTCCCAAGAATTATTTTAAGCCTTCTGCCTTAAGGCGGCGCGGGCGTCGTTAAAAATCTGTCATCCAAAAAAACAGCCTGGAAAATGTTCCTTTTTCAGGCTGTTTTTCTTTTATAGTGGGATGATTCGACATTTTTTGTAGTCTTAACGGACGATTTTGCAATTTGCCAATGGGAAAGGTTTGGCGAGGCTTTCACAGTCTGTTTATAATCGCTAGCAAACTACAAGTCGGAAAAAGCCTTGAGCTAAGACTAAAACAGCCTTGAGCTAAGACAAATAATAAATCAGCCCTGATAAAAAAGTGTCGTCTAATGGCCTGCCCTGATGGTCAGGACCTCAGCCCGAGACACTTTTTCAACAAATAATAAGAATGACTGAGGGGAGCTGCATGTCTTTGTACCCTGGACGTAAGACGAAGTTACACAAGGATTGGAACGGACAGTTTTCCGAAAGGAAGGGTGAGCAATCACCGAATGTCCAAACAGGAAAAAGAAGTCCCGCGTTGCAGGCTGTTCAGCATTGTGTGATGGCCGCAGGCCTGATGCTGGCAGCAGTCAGTCAGGCAGCGGATGCCAAAACGACAGAGCCCAAGTTTGCCAAAATGAGCAATATGGCTTCCAAGTCTCTGTTGCTGGATGTTACCCGGGCAGCAGAATCTCCACGCATGGTCACAGTGGGTGACCGTGGCCACATACTCTTCTCTGATGATAACGGTATAAGCTGGAATCAGGCCAAAGTGCCTACCATTCAGATGCTCACCGCTGTTTATTTCCCTTCTGACAAAGTCGGCTATGCGGTCGGTCACGACGCTATCATCCTGAAAACTTCAGACGGTGGAGAAAGCTGGGAGCGGGTATATGATGATCTCGGTCTTGAGGCGCCTTTGCTGGATGTCTGGTTTGATGATGTGAATACCGGTATTGCCCTGGGGGCTTACGGCACCATTCTGCAAACCCGCAACGGTGGCAAGGATTGGGTGGACATCCGTGATCGCATCAATAATGAAGAAGAGTTTCATTACAATGCCATTGCCGGAGACGGGGATGGGAATGTCTACATTGCCGGAGAAGCCGGAATCCTGTTTCATTCGCCCGACAGTGGACGGACATGGAACACCCTTGAAAGCCCCTATGAAGGTAGCTTGTTTGGCGTTTCTGCAGGTCAGGGAGAAGTCCTGATTCATGGCTTGAGGGGTAATGTTTTTCGCAGCACCGATCAGGGTAAAAGCTGGCGGGCTATGAGCTCCGGAACAGGTGAGACCCTGTTCGGTTCTGCCGTGATGGGCAATGGTAAAAGTATTCTTGTTGGAACCTCCGGTTCATTTGTGTCCGGTAAGGCGGGTCAGTGGAGTGCCGTCAATCGCAGTGACAGGGTATCTCTCAGTGCCCTGGCTCCGGGCGCGGACGGAAACATTGTCGTAGTCGGACAGGGTGGCATCCACAGAATGAGCCCGACCGGTGAGGTGCTGAAAAAAAGCACTTCAACCCATCCAGAACAAGAACAATAATAAAAACCAGAGGCTGTAGCTTATGTCGTCGAATCATTTCAGCACAGAACCTATTCTGGAAAGGTTCATCTTCAAGAATAGAATGCTGATCTGCCTGCTATTCCTGCTGGCAACGGTTTTTCTCAGTTGGAAAATGGTCACTGGGTTGCGGGTAGATGCCAGCTTCCAGAAAATGATCCCATTGAAACACCCCTATATTCAGAACATGTTGAATAATATGGAGTCTGGCAGTTCCGGTAACACCATCCGGATTGCGGTCTCCAACAATAATGGGGATATCTTTGACGCCGAATACATGGAGGTTCTCAAGAACCTGAATGATGAGGTGTTCTTCCTGCCCGGTGTGGACCGTTCAAAACTCAAGTCACTCTGGACCCCCAGTGTTCGCTGGACCCAGGTGACGGAAGAAGGTTTTAACGGTGGCCCGGTCATTCCGCAAACTTATGATGGTACCCAGGCAAGCCTGGAGGAACTGAGGCAGAATATTCTGCGTTCCGGTCAGGTGGGTCAGCTGGTGGCCAATGACTTTGGCTCCAGTATCATCAGTGCTCCCCTGTTTGAACGTGATCCGGAAACCGGCAAAGCGCTGGACTACCGTGGTCTTTCAGACAAACTGGAAGAACTGCGTGAAAAGTATAATGAACAGGGCGTAAGCATTCATATTGTCGGTATTGCCAAGGTGTTTGGTGATCTGTTCGACGGTGTGAAAGCCATTGTTATGTTCTTTGTGATGGCAATAGCCATTACCGCTGTGCTGCTGTTCCTTTACTCACGCTGCCTGCGCAGTACTCTGGTGCCTCTGTTTACTTCTCTGGTTGCGGTTGTCTGGCAGATCGGTTTGCTGGCCACTTTCGGGTACGGTCTCGACTTGTACTCGGTACTGGTGCCGTTCCTGATTTTCGCTATTGGTGTCAGTCATGGTGTACAGATCATCAACAGTGTGGGGGTTGAAGCTGCTGCTGGTGCTGACAAACTGACTGCTGCTCGTCGTGCATTCAGAAGTCTTTATATTCCGGGTATGGTGGCTCTGGCTTCCGACGCTATTGGTTTCCTGACCCTGCTGATTATTGAGATCCAGGTGATTCAGGATCTGGCGATTACTGCCAGTATCGGTGTAGCTGCGATTATTTTGACCAACCTGGTTCTGCTGCCAGTATTGATGTCCTTTGCCGGTTCCAGTGAGAAGTCTGTAGCCAGAATCCGTGCCAAGCAGCAGGATGAAGGCGGTATCTGGAGTCTGTTGTCTAACTTCGCTCACCCCAAGGTAGTTCCAGTTTCGGTGGTGATTGCGATTCTCGGTTTTGGTTTTGGTATCTACAAGGCTCAGGATCTGAAGATCGGTGACCTGGATCCGGGGGCTCCGGAGTTCCATCCGGACTCGCGCTACAACATGGATAACCTGTTCCTCACCAGTAACTATTCCACCAGTGCCGACCAGTTTGTGGTGATGGTGACAACCGGTGTGGAAAACTGCTCAACCTATCCTGTAATGGAAGCCATTGACCGCTACATGTGGAGAATGGAAAACGTTGAAGGGGTGCAGAAAGCCATTTCCCTGGTAACTGTTTCCAAGCGTGTAATCACCGGTCTGAACGAAGGCAACATCAAGTGGCAGACTCTGTCCAGAAACCCTTATGTTCTGAACAGCTCTGTTTCCAATGCTACTCAACTCTTTAACTCAGACTGCTCAATGGCTCCGGTTGTATTGTATCTGGATGACCACAAGGCTGAGACGCTTGAGAGGGTTGTAGCAGCCACCAAAGACTTTGCTGAAGCCAACAATAATGATGACATGCAGTTCCTGCTGGCTACCGGTAACTCCGGTATTGAAGCCGCGACCAACGAAGTCATTGGCAAGGCTCAGGCGGAAATGCTGATCTGGGTTTACTTTGTTGTCAGTGTGCTGTGTCTGCTGACCTTCCGTTCCCTGAGGGCGGTGTTCTGTATCGTTATTCCACTGGGTCTGACTTCGGTTCTCTGTCAGGCACTGATGGCGTATCTGGGCATTGGCGTGAAAGTAGCCACGCTGCCGGTTATCGCTCTGGGTGTGGGTATTGGTGTCGATTACGGTATCTATATCTACAGTCGTCTGGAAAGCTATCTCAAGCAGGGTATGCCACTGCAGGAAGCCTACCACAAGACGCTTCAGATCACGGGTAAGGCGGTGACCTTTACCGGTATGACTCTGGCGATTGGTGTCGGTACCTGGATCTTCTCGCCACTGAAATTCCAGGCCGATATGGGTATTCTGCTGACCTTCATGTTCATCTGGAACATGATAGGCGCTATCTGGCTGCTGCCTGCTCTGGCTCGGTTCTTTATCAAGTCCGAGAATCTGGAGGGTTCCAGCGAAAAAAAGTCTGAAACTGAAGGTAAGTTAACCACTGCCTGATCATTCGGTTCTTTTGAAAACCGGCCATTCTCATTGAGGGTGGCCGGTTTTTTCGTTTCTGATATCTGTTTGGCTATAGTGTTCAGGTTTTTAAGACGTAGCACTACCATGAACAGACTCTCAGGTTTGCTTATCATTCTTCAGTTTTATTCTTCTCTTGCACTGGCCAATGGCGACGATTCCATCGCTTATATTGAACAGCTTTTGAGTGAAGGCAAAAAAGTCGCGATTCTGGTCATTGACATGCAGCCTAAGTACGACAGGGTTTTTATGGTCAGTGAAAAGCAGCGCGTGATTAAGGAGCAGATCAAATTGATCAATCATTTTGCAGACAACGAAAGTGTTCACTTCATTGATGTTCGTTGGCGGGGAGGCGGTGAGACGCTTCCCGATTTACTGTTCGAAATGATGAAAAGCAAGCAGTACCAGATATTTCTTAAGAGCACCAAGGGCGCATTTGATCAGAGGGTTCAGCTTCAAGATCCGGATTCGGCTCAGGGAGTCATTCAGGGTGAGCTGGCTCCGGCACTTCTTAAAGAAAAGGTGACTGATGTCGTCCCGATAGGCTGTTTTGATGCTCAGTGTGTTCTGGAAACCGCAAAAGGGGCCAGCAGGGATTTTCAGGTAACGGCAGACAGGGATCTGAACATCATGTTTGAAAATGAGGCGGAGGACTGGCCAGAAAGAACCCTGAAAATGTACAAGAATGCTTTCGATTATCAATGGCAAAAAGCCATGAAGGAATGTCCGGATCTGCAGCTGGTGCCGAAGTCAGATAAAGCAAAAGAGAAGTGTGAGTGAAAGGGGCCCCACCTGGGTGGGAACCCCCTCAGTCTTAACCGGGATAAAGGCTGTTCAGGCCGTCTTCGGTGTCAGAAGACTTACCTTTATGATCCTTGCGCAGCTGACCACATAACTTGATCAGGGCTGATGTATCCAGCTTTTGCTTCTGCCCTGAATAGAGGCTGGACTCCAGCTGTTGGAACAACGCTCCTAATGCCTTGCTGTTGAAGCTTCTAAGACATTTGTCCGTTGTGACCAGGGAGGAGTCTTCCCGCAGAGATTGTGTCCACTGAATAAAGCTCTGACGGATCTGGTTTAAATCCGATGCTTTGCAGGCCGACTCAAACGTCTGCCAGGCTTTCTTCTCGTTAAAGCCTGAGGATGCTGAAGATTCTGAAGGCTGTTCAATGCTGGTATTTTCTGACCTCTTGCATCGCCATAAGGCCCCCAGTGTCAGCAGCCAGAGCAATGCAAAAACAGCGGATACCGAAGGCCATAACCAACCAGAACCTGAAGTTACGACCGTGTTTTCGGGAGCGGGAGGGCAAACAGGTGCTTTGGGCTCTTCCTCTTTCAGTGTGGGTATAGTGGGTGCAGAAGCAACCACTTCACCTTTTTCAGAAGGCAGGACGGTAATGGTTTTGGCCGGTATCACGGCGACTTTTTCAGTCTGGGTGTCGGTATCGAACCATTTATAGCGTACCGGTGGCAATTCTATTTTCCCGGGGCGAGTGGGAATCAGGGCAATGGCTTCTATACGACTGCCTATGACACCGGAGTCAGAAGCGTGATCATCTGTTGTCGACTTGTCGGGATAAGTGTTAACGCCAGCGGGTTTGGGCATATTGATGGCTGGCAGCTGGACACCGGTCAAGCCTTCTGCTTCTACGACAATGGTTCGTGTAATGGCATCACCCACTCTAACCTGATCCAGAGGGGCGCTCCAGCCATCAGTCAGGGTCAGATTGCGTGCCGGTAACCAGACCGGGCCGCTGAAATTATCTGGTTGAGGCTTAACATTCAGAGTGATTTCCGAAGAGCGTGCTGCAACGGGCTTGCCACTCATTGAGAAGATACTGCCAAAGGTATCCCGGCGATCAGGCATAGAAGCCGAGAATGTCAGACCGGGAATCTCCATGATACCCGGCTTCTGAGGGTGAATGGAGAAATTGAGTTCAAAGACACCATAGCGGGTACCCTCTAATACGGTTTCATAGCTCCTGGTTTCACCCAGCTGTTGAGCAATGGCTCCATCAATATTCAAGGGTGACAGTCGACGATCGTCGTAAAGTTGGACTCGATAGTAGATTTTCAGGGTCAGGATGACTTCTTCCTGAACATAGGGGGTTTCATTACTCACTTCTGTGCGAATAAAGACCGGACCAATGCCTCCGGAACCGGCTGTATTTTGCTGGCTAGCCGTTTTGGAAACTTCAAGCCTGATGGCTTTGGAGGTCATATTGTCGAGTGTGAGGCTTGGAATCAGCAGGCGGCCTGACTTTTTGGGAGACAGGGTAACGATCCAGTCTCGCCAGGATTCACTGTTCCCGTTGACGATTCTGATCTGGCGGCTCTGCCGGGTACCCAGAATGTCAAAGTCGTTTTCCAGCGGTGACAGGTCGGGTGCGGCACTGGTATCACTGTCTGTTCTGATAGTCAGTTCCAGTGTTTCGTACTCAGCCAGTTGAGTACGATCAACAGTGGCAGTGAGAGCGGCCAGAACCTGGCTGGAAAGAATCAGACCAGCCAGCAGGACCAGTATTCGACTCAGTTTGGAAAAAATAACGTTCACCATGACTGCTCCTGTTGTCTTCTCTGCTCTCTCTGCTGTTGCTGATGAAGGAATTTACGCCTTAACAGACCACCCGGGTCGTCGGGTATGGTTTTCAGCCAGTTCTCAATGGCCTGCTGATCGGGACTGGTAGTTTGTTCTTCTTCAAGAGAGCGCATGGCCTGCTGTTGCTCATCAGTCAGCTCTTCTGAGTCTCCGGCCTGAGCCTGTTGCTGCTGGTTGGCTTCAGACTGATTCTGTTGCTGCTGTTGACGGGCAGCGGATTGTTGATCCTGATCTTCTCCCTGCTGGTTTTCAGAAGATCGGGATTGAGACGACGGATTCTCTTCCTGGTTCTGCTGATCCGAATTTTGCGGGTTCTGAGAGGATTGGTTTTGATTTTCAGACGAATCGCCAGAGTTCTGTTGCTGGTTCTGGGCATCCTGTTGTTGATTCTGTTGCCCCTGACCCTGGTTGTTTTGGTCTTGTTGCTGATTCTGTTGATCGTTATTCTGGCTTTGCTGTTGTTCTTGTTGCTGCTTCTTCTTCAGGTCTTCAATCAGCTTTTTATTGGCCTTGGCATCTTCCATATTACTGTTCAGTTTCAATGCCTTGTCGTAAGCGGCCACGGCTTCATCCAGCTTTCCGGCTTTGGCCAAAGCGTTACCCTGATTATAAAAACCATCAGCAGTATTGGCGCGGCCAAATTCACTGGCAGCTTCTTCAAACTTGCCAGCCTGATAAAGGGCTTCCCCTTTCCAGTCCGGTCGGACAAATTGTTCTGCGGCCTGTTCGGCTTGTTGGTTGTTGAGAGCTTCCATGGCGCGCTGATTGCTGTTTTTCCAGAGACTGTCCCACTCAAAAGCTTCTGCATGGGGGGATGGCAGTAAGACTGCTACCAGCATGACCGTTAACCAACCTTTTCTGAAGCCAGCCAGAGCTAGCGGCAGAAGTAACAGGACCAACCAGAAGCCGGTGTCCTGCCATTGATCGAATTGACGTTCAACCTTCACGGTATTGTCGTTCACCCCTGCCTTGGGCAAAACTGATTTCAAATCACTGTCGTCCAATGACATGTCTGAATAAACACCGCCTGTTGATTGAGCCAGGCTGGTCAGTTGCTGGCGCGCTTTCTGGGGGACAATGATGGTGCCCTGGCTGTCTTTCAGGAAGCCTCCGCCCGGTAGGCTGATGGGGGCGCCTTTTTCACTGCCAATGCCCAGAATGGAAAGACGGCTGCCTTTTTTCTTCAACAGCGAACGAATGTCATTCAGCTGTCGACCTGGTATCTGATCCGTAATCAGGAGAATGTCTCCAGCTTCACCAGCCCCTTGCTCAAGCAGCTGTACTGCAAGCTCAAGGCCTTTCAGTGGGCTGTCACCTTGTTCCGGCATAATCTGAGGGCTGAGAGCGGGTACCAGATTGGCCAGAGTCCGGTTATCGTCAGTCAGCGGTGAAACCATATGGGCAGAACCTGCATAGGCGACCAGAGCTGACAGTCCATCCTTTCGCTCTTTAAAGAGATCCAGCAGCTTGTAGCGAACCCTTGAAAGTCGGTTGGGCTTAACGTCTTCAGCATACATTTTGTATGACATATCAACGACTACGACCAGGGGTTGCAGGCTCTTGTTTACGGGCGTAGGTACTTTTTGCCAGGCGGGGCCAGCCATGGCCAGTACCGCCAGAATCCAGCCAACCATCAGCAGGTATAAAGGCCATTTGCTTTGTTTCTCACTGCGTCCCTGTAAAAGGTGCTGCAGCAATTCAGGTGCGATAACCCTTTTCCAGTCGCCGGTCTGTTGTTGCTGTCGCCACAGGATGGCCAGCAATATCAGGCAGGGAATAATGGCCAGTAACCAGAGTGGGCGCAGGAAATGGAATTGACTGATGAGTTCACTCACTGACGATTCCTCCCTGCTGGATTTACTGCAGTTTCAGGGAAGGCTCTCAGGGTGGCCACCAGCAGACTGATGATCAGGGCCAGAGCCAGAGGCCAGTAGAAAAGGGTAATGCTGGGTCTGAAACTTTCCTCTTCCTGTTTGACCGGTTCAAGCTTGTCGAGCACGTCGTATATCTTTTCCAGTTCTTCGGTATTTTTTGCCCGGAAGTACTGGCCGCCGGTCAGTTCTGCTATTTCTTTGAGTGTTTTTTCATCCAGGTCGGCAGAAGGGTTGATTCTTCTTGCGCCAATGGATGAACCAAACAGGCCCGGTTGAACCATTTCTTCAGCACCCAATCCAATGGAATAGATACGAATATTTTCCTGGGCTGCCAGTTTGGCGGCCTGAATCGGTGTGATTTCACCGGCTGTATTGGCTCCATCGGTCAGCAGTATCAAAACCCTGCTGTCCTGTGGACGCTTGCGTAGATGCTTGACGGCCAGACCCAGTGCATCGCCAATGGCGGTTTTATTACCGGCCATGCGAATCTCTGACTCATCCATCAATGTGCCAATGGTTTTCAGGTCAAAAGTTAGCGGGGCTTGAAGGTAGGCTTGGGTTCCAAACAAAATCAGACCCAATCGGTCGCCTTTTCGCTTTTCAATAAAGTCTGTCAGAACATGTTTGGTGACCACCAGTCGGTCAACGGACTCGCCGTTCAACTCCATGTCATAGATTTCCATACTGCCTGAGAGGTCAACGGCCATCATCAGGTCTCTGCCTGATCCTTCAATCTGAACCGGTTCTCCCAGCCAGACGGGTCTTGAAGAGGCCAGTACCAGCAGCAGCCAGATGATCCAGGGCATGAGGGATTGCCAGCGTTTCAGAGTTTCCCGATGTTCAGAATGTTCACCGGCAATGTCAGCCAGTCCCCGGTAAAACGGGACTCTTAATGCTGCGCCCGAGGCGCGGGTAGCCGGACTGGCAAAACGATAAACCAGCCAGGGCAGGGGGGCGGCCAATAACATCCAGGGCCATTGCAACTCAAGCATGGTGTTTCCTGATCCAGCTGACAGTCAGTTTATGGAGATGATCCACATCGACCTCTTGTTGTTCTTTCGCTATGGGCATTGGTTTAAAACGGTTTTCACCCAGAGCTTGTCCGGACTTCCCGCTGAACTCCTTGATCCCGCTCTTGCGAGCGAGAAAGTCCAGCCAGGAGTTGCCGTAAAGAGGGGCAACCTGCTCGGCAGGATAGGCATGCAGTGCCGTTTGCTTCAGCAAGCGATTGCAGTCATTGGCAAACTGCAGGGCGTTCTGGTGTTTTTGAAAGGCGCTGAAGATTTCATTGGCCTGATGCTTTGCCTGTCTTCTATAGCGGTTCCGGCGGATGTAACGAATCACAAACAGGGTGATTAATGTTACCGCCGTGATGATAAGAATGGCTGATATCCACCAGCCGGGCGCCAGCGGCCAGTAACTGACCGGGTCCGGAAGATGGTTGGGTCGAAGCTGATCCAGAGGATTCTGTGTCATACCGTCCTCCTGGGATTTGCCCGGGAGCCATAGCAGGCTTGTAGCTGGCTGCCTGTGTCCTGATCCGTACTGAGTTCCAGCAGAGGGACTCTGAGACTGGCCAGTTGATCTTTCAGTGAAGTCTGGAACTGGTGGTGCTGGGAGCGGTATTTCTGACGAAGATCTCTTGAACGGGTGTCGATAGTTTTGCGGTGCATGCCGTTCGTGATGTCGTACCGACCCGGTCTTGGCAGTTCCGATTCCAGAGGGTCACTGATTTGAATGGCCATCAGTTCACAATGCCTCGACAGTCGAGACAGGTGGCGAAAGCTCTCTTCATCCAGTTGTTGGAAATCGCTGATCACAAAGACATTAGTACCCGGGTGAGCCACCCTGCGGGCATGCCTGAGGGCTTTATTTAAATAATTGTCCTGATGCTGATGAGGAATGCTTTCTGCACTGAGGCTTTTATTGTGATGCTCCAGTTTGTTGAGCAAATGCATCAGGGTTTTCTTGGAACGTTTGGGACGAATCTCGCTGAGGCTTTGCTCATCAAATATGAGACCGCCAATACGGTCGCTGTGTTGAAGGGTGGCCCAGGCAAGCAAGGCTCCTGTTTCAGCGGCGGTGACAGATTTGAAGTTCAGCTGACTGCCAAAGAACATGGAATGACTCTGATCCACCAGAACCAGCACCGGACGCTCCCGCTCTTCTCGGAACAGTTTGGTATGAGGCTTCATCCTGCGAGCGGTAACCCGCCAGTCTATGGATCGAATATCATCACCGGGCTGGTAAGCCCGGACTTCCTCAAAGTTGACGCCCCGGCCTTTGAAAGGCGAGTAGCCACTGCCCGCCAGCAGGCTGCGAGAATGATTCTGTCGAAAGATTGCCAGATCCCTGGCCTGGAAACGAAGGCTGACCAGCTCTTTCAGTTCAGAGTATGCTCCACTCATTTTCTGCTCCTGGTTCAGGCAACGGGAACCAGGTTCAGCAGCTGATCAATAATGTGATCAGCATCCTTGCCTTCGGCCTCGGCTTCAAAGGTCAACAGCAACCGGTGCCGGAGGACATCGTGAGCAACGGCTTGAACAACATCAGGGCTCACAAAGTCTTTGCCATTCAGCCAGGCACGAGCACGAGCACAGCGATCCAGGGCAATGGTGCCTCGGGGGCTGGCGCCGTAATCGAGGTATTCACCCAGGCGGTCATTGTAGAGAGCAGGGTGACGGGTCGCATTGATCAGCTGAACAATGTATTCCTCAACAACTGGCTCCATATGAACGGCCAGGGCTTCCTGTCGTGCTGCCAGAACGTTGGCCTGCGTAAGAGGTGTAGTTGGCTTGACCGGAGATTGCTTCATGGCTTCCCCTCGGGCCAGTCGGAGAATCTTGCGTTCGGCTTCAACATCCGGGTAACTGACACGAACGTGCATTAGGAAGCGATCAAGCTGGGCTTCCGGAAGCGGGTAGGTGCCTTCCTGCTCAATCGGGTTCTGGGTGGCCATCACCATAAAGACTTTGGGCAGGGGATAAGTTTTGCGACCGACACTGACCTGACGTTCTGCCATGGCTTCCAGTAATGCAGACTGAACTTTTGCCGGGGAGCGGTTAATCTCGTCCGCCAGTACCAGATTCTGGAAAATAGGGCCAGGCTGGAAGCGGAAGCTGCCGTCTTCAGGGGTATAGATATCAGTACCTGTGACGTCAGCGGGTAGCAAGTCCGGAGTGAACTGGATTCGGTGGAAACCGGCTTCCAGCCCGTCAGCCAGAGCTTTGACGGCACGGGTTTTGGCCAGTCCGGGAGCACCCTCAACCAGCAGGTGCCCGTCGGCGAGCAGGGTAATCAACAACCGGTCAACCAGATGCTCCTGTCCGATAATGCAGCTACAGAGGTATTGTCTGAGTTCATTCAGTACTGAATTGTTAGACATAGAATCTTGAATCCCGGATGGCTCCTGGCTTCTGTTGCGGGACAGCAGCCTTTGATTAAATTCGTTGTTGTATCCGACAGGCACAATAAAGTTGCGCTGACTCGGTTCGTCCTGTTCTACCTGTTGCTCGATTTTTATCGAGCAGTGACCGTTTTTTGTCCACTGCGAGTGTCCAGTTGGGCAAAGCGTCTGGCCTTTACCTATAGTTCAAGTAGAGACCTTGTAATATAGGTTTAGTGGCCGCCAAGGTCTAGTAGTTCAAGGGAAGCTGTCAGTTATCTGACAGCTTCTTTTCGATTTACGGACAGTGAGTCCGGTAGTCCTTTTCTCAAAGGGCAAAGGTCGATAAGTTGGTAACAGGTCTGGTGCATTTTTCTTTAGAGAGGCTGGGAGCCTGAAAAGTTTCTTTTCAGGCAGGAGTCCTGTCTATGGATGCCGTCCCTACCAGCTTGTTTCTTGATCAGGATCAAGCAGTATACAGAAGCTGTTGACGTAGTCATTCACTGGCGCATTAACATTGCATGACGTCAACGGCCCCTGGCAATACATTTTCTTATCCGGAGATGCCAGCATGGGTCATCACGAGACATTGGAGCGGAAGGAGTATTTGGACAAGATTGTTGAGGAGCTCAGTCCTCAAGTCCCTGAACAACAGTTAGAAGCCCTCCGTGAGTTTGTCTATCAATACTATTCCATGGATACCCGTCGGGAGCTCAATAAGTGCAAGCGTCGAGATCTGCTGGGTTCAACCCTCTCTTTCTGGAAGTTTATCCAGTACCATGACCCTGACAGCCCGGGCATCGAAGTACTGAATCCTGACTACCCTCATCATGGCTGGCACTCAACCCATACCATTCTTCGTCTGGTCCACCGGGACATGCCTTTTCTGGTGGATTCGTTGCGCATGAAGCTCAATGAGCGTGGTCTGACCATTCATAATTTGCGCAATACGGTGATTCATAATCGTCGGGACAGTGCTTTTAATCTGGTTTTTGACGTCGATACAGAAGCCTCCATGCATCGTGAGGCGGTCATCTATGTTGAGATTGATCGCCAGGATAAAGAAGAAGAGCTCGATGTTATTGCCGAGCAGGTGGCTGCGGTCATGGCAGACGTGGTCAGGGTGGTGGAAGATTACCGACCCATGTACAGCCGGGTTGAGCATCTTGCCAGTTCCATGATTGGCGGACAGGCCGAGCAGGTGAAGGAATTCCTCAACTGGCTGCTGAACAACAACTTCACTTTCCTGGGTTATGAAGAACTGAAAGTGGTGGAGAGTGAAGGCAAACGACAGATTATTCGTCCTTCCGATTCCCTGCTGGGTTTATTGAGAACCACTCATAAAGGTGAAATAGGCCAGCTGGAGCTGGAACCTTTTATTGAAAAGGACTTTTTTGAGCAGAAAGACTGGCTCTCGTTTTCAAAAGCAGCGGTTCGCTCCAGTGTGCATCGTCCGGCGTATCCTGACTTCATAACCGTCAGGCAGTTTGCCGAAGACGGCTCGGTGGTAGGTGAGGCTCGTATAGTCGGGCTGTATACCTCTCCGGTGTATCGCCAGAGTCCTTTTGCCATTCCCTATATCAATCATAAAACCCAGGAAGTGATTGAACGCTCTGAGCTGGACCCGAAAAGCCACCATGGCAAGGAGCTGGAGCAGATACTGGAAGTGTTCCCCCGTGATGAACTGTTTCAGACCCCTAGAGATCAACTCTTTGAAACGGCCATGTCAATCCTGCGAATTCAGGAGCGTAAGAAGATCCGACTTTATATACGTCAGGATCCTTACGGCACTTTCTGTTCTGCGCTGGTGTTTGTCCCCAGGGATGTTTACAGCACGAATCTCCGTCAAAAGATGGAAGAGTTGCTTTGCGAGCGTCTTCATGCCGTTGATTCGGAGTTTACCACGCACTTTTCTGAATCGGTGCTGGCCAGAGTGCATTTTATATTTAAACTCCGTGGCCGTGTCGAATACGATATTGAAGCCATCAATGACGAACTGACCCTTGCGGCCAGCTCATGGATCGATGAAGTTCGCTCAGCCCTGCTGGAGTCTTATGGTGAAGCCAAGGGCAACAAGCTGATTGCCATGTATGCCTCAGGCTTTTCAGCTGGCTACCGTGAAGCTTTTTCTCCGGAATCCGCTGTGGTTGACGTTGAGCATTTTGAGCGGATCAACAATGAAAAGTCTCTGTCCATGGGCTTTTATCGCTCCCTGGATGATGAGCCCGGGCGCATTCACTTCAAGCTTTATCATTATGTTGAACCTCTGCCACTGGCGGATCAGATTCCTATTATTGAAAATCTGGGGCTCAGGGTGCTGGCAGAGTACCCCTATCTGATTCGCAAGAACGATGGGCAGGTCATCTGGATTCACGACTTTCTACTGAGTTATGACCCCAAGAAGTCAGTCAACATTCAAAAAGTCGATAAGACCTTTAAAGGGGCTTTCGAGAAAGTCTGGTTCGGTGAAGCGGAGAATGACCGCTTCAATTTACTGGTGCTGGCCTGTGGTATGAACTGGCGTCAGGTGGCCATGCTCAGGGCCTATTCGAGATACATTAAACAGATTCGAATGGGTTTCAGTCAGAGTTATATTGCTGAAACGCTCTGCAACAATATTGAGATTACCCGTCTGCTGGTGGAGCTGTTTGAAGTTCGTTTTAATCCTGCGTTGTCTCTTTCGAAAACCCAAAGGCTGGGTCGCCAGCAACAGATTCAGCAATCCATACTGGATGCACTGGATCAGGTTACGGTGCTCAGTGAAGACAGGATTATTCGCCGCTACCAGAGTGTGATTACCGCCACTTTAAGAACCAATTTTTATCAATTGGATTCAGCGGGTGATCCAAAGTCGTATATCTCCTTCAAGCTGTCACCCAGAGAGATTCCGGACATTCCAAAACCGGTTCCGCTGTATGAAATTTTTGTTTATTCGCCCAGAGTGGAAGGCGTGCACTTGCGGGGTGGCAAGGTGGCCCGTGGAGGTTTGCGCTGGTCGGATCGGGTGGAGGATTTTCGTACTGAAGTTCTTGGGCTGGTTAAAGCCCAGCAGGTTAAGAATGCCCTGATTGTTCCTGTAGGTGCCAAGGGCGGCTTTGTACCCAAGCAGCTTCCAGTTAATGGCAGTCGTGAAGCGATCATGGAAGAGGGTGTGGCCTGTTATCAGACTTTTATCCGAGCCTTGCTGGATGTTACCGACAACCTTTCTGAGTCTAATGTCGTTCATCCGGAATCTGTGGTTTTTTATGACGACGATGATACTTATCTGGTTGTGGCCGCAGATAAAGGAACCGCAACCTTCTCGGATGTAGCCAACGAAATAGCCAATGAATATGGCTTCTGGCTTGGCGACGCATTTGCATCGGGCGGCAGTGTTGGTTATGACCACAAGAAAATGGGCATTACCGCCAAAGGCGCCTGGGTTTCCGTTCAACGGCATTTCCGGGAACGGGGCGTGAATGTTCAGGAAGATCCTATTTCTGTCATTGGTGTCGGTGACATGTCCGGTGATGTGTTTGGTAATGGCATGTTGTCATCGGAAACTCTGGAAATGGTGGCGGCCTTTAACCACCAGCATATTTTTGTTGACCCTAATCCGGACGTACAGCGCAGTTACAGTGAGCGACAAAGGTTATTTAACCTGCCGCGTTCCAGCTGGCAGGATTATGATGCCTCTCTGATCTCTGAGGGTGGCGGCATCTTCTCTCGTCATGCCAAATCCGTTTCTGTTTCTGCCGAGATGAAAGAGCGCTTTGACATCAAAGCCAGCCGCATGACGCCTAATGAATTGATTCGTTCATTATTAAGAGCACCTGTTGATTTAATCTGGAACGGTGGCATTGGCACTTATGTAAAAGCCATTAATGAAAGCCATGCCGATGTCGGTGACAAAGCCAATGATCCCTTGAGAATCAATGGCTGTGAACTTCGTGCGAGAGTAGTGGGTGAAGGGGGCAACCTGGGTCTGAGCCAACTTGGAAGGGTTGAGTACTCTTTGCAGGGAGGAGCCCTGAACACTGACTTTATCGATAATTCCGGTGGGGTTGATTGTTCTGACCACGAAGTGAATATCAAGATTCTGCTCAATGATATTGTCGCCAGTGGTGACATGACCGTTAAGCAGCGGAATGCTTTGTTGGAAAGTATGACGGATGATGTATCACGGCTGGTGCTTTCCAATAACTATCGTCAGACCCAGGCCCTTTCTCTGGCAGAGTCTGAAGCGCGCTACCGGATGGATGAATACAAGCGCTTCATGGAGTATCTCGAAGGTGAAGGCAAGCTGGACCGTTCCATTGAATTCCTGCCTGATAATGAAGCCCTGGCGGATCGTGTTGGGGCGGGTCAGGGKTTGACCCGCCCAGAGCTCTCGTTATTAATTTCCTACAGTAAGGCGGATCTCAAGGAAGCATTAATCAGCTCTGATGTTATAGATGAAGATTATATGACCAATGAGCTGCACACTTCGTTCCCCGATACGCTGGTGGACAAATTCTCGGAACAGATTGATCAGCACCGTCTGAGAAGGGAAATAGTAGCTACCCAGATTGCCAATCAC
Source organism: Endozoicomonas arenosclerae (assembly GCF_001562015.1). GTDB lineage: Bacteria > Pseudomonadota > Gammaproteobacteria > Pseudomonadales > Endozoicomonadaceae > Endozoicomonas_A > Endozoicomonas_A arenosclerae. The sequence goes on from NZ_LASA01000149.1 coordinate 26,059, forward strand.
ATGATCGACATGATGGGGATTACCTACGTGCTGCGAGTTAGGCAGACGACAGGAGCCAGTGCGCCGGAAATTGCCCGGGCCTTTATGGTCAGTCGCGATGTTTTTGATATCAATGATTACTGGCACATCATCGAAGACCTGGATTACCAACTTTCAAGCAGTATGCAGCAGAAGATGATGGTGTCTCTGATCAAGTTGACCCGTCGGGCCAGTCGCTGGTTTATCCGCCTGAAACGTCAGGATCTGGTAGCTTCAGAGTGCATCGAACATTTTGGTCCTCTGATCAGCAGCTTTACCGAATCATTCACCGAGTATCTGAGTGAGTCGGAAAGAGAAGAGCTGGACAGCAAAGTGGCTCAAATGGTGAGTAATCAGGTGCCTGAAAACCTGGCTAAAGTCGTTTGCGGTCTCAGGCATCTCTTAAGTGCACTGCCCATTATTCAGGCTGCTGATCAGACAGGGCAGCCCATCGAGAAAGTAGCCCGAACATACTTTGCTGTGGGTGAGCGTTTGGAGTTGAACTGGTACAGCATGCAGCTGGGCAATATAGAAGTAGTCAATCACTGGCAGTCTCTGGCCCGTGACAGTATCCGGGATGAGTTAACCTGGCAGCAGAGAGCCCTGACCGTAGCCTTGCTGAATACCGAGGGCAATGAGGACGATCTCAGCCTCAAGCTGGATGAGTGGATGATGCAGCATCATGCCCTGGTTGCTCGCTGGCAGGGTATGTTGTCGGAGATTCGAAATGCCAGTGTCCATGAAATGGCTATGTTTACTGTGGCTAACCGGGAGTTAATGGATCTGGCCCAGGCCAGTATGCACTCTATGACCAACTATTAATATGCCTGGTTGATGAGCAGTATTTTTCATCATCACTTGTCATAAGCGATTCAGGCAGGGAGGCCTGTGGCAATGAGTATGGGAAGCACCGGTGGACCTGGAGGGGTGGACTCACAATTCTCAGGTTTGATGCAGAATGTTGAAACGCTTGAGACTATGCACAAAACCGGGAAGGCGAGCCAACTAATAGTAAGTGGACGTTCTGGCTTCGCTGACAATGATTCATCCGTTTCTTTCAGGGGTCGCAAGGTCGTTCGCGTTAAACCCCGGGGAAATCTGCTCAAACGACTGGTGGCTTTTTTTTCCCCTACCAAGAGTGCCAGAGACTACAGAGCACGAGAACGTGAAGCCAAGACACTGCTACATGATCAGGTACTGCTTGCACTGGGCGACAGGGGTCTGGATAAACAGAATAGAAGACGTCTGGTAGAAGATGTTGCTACCGGGGTTATACCAGGGTTCAGCCGTTCGGAAAGACGAGGAATCAGAGATAAAAGTCTGAATGCTGTTCACCGACCTGAATCCATGGGAACCATGCTCAAAGAGGCAGAGCATGGAATCAAGGCATTTCCAAGACTGACAAGCAGCATTCCATCCGTATCCCTTTTTAATGCTCGTGAGGCTGTGAAAGGCTTCTACACCACTTTGCTTCTGGCTCCTGAACGAATACCGGATACCAGCAAGATTCATCAGGATCTTCTCAAACTGCAACGTCATTTTAACGACACCCGTCAACCGGATGGCTATCAGGATCTGGTCAATGAAGTGATCCAGGAAATTGTTCACTCCTTTCCAGAGCGTCTTTCCCAGGAAGAGTATCGCCAGGTATTGGCAAACTGGAGTGACTTCCCTGATCCAAACCGTGACATTGCTCTTGCCAGAGTTGTCGACAAAACGTTTGAAAATGCCACCCGAACAGAGCTTTCAATTCACGGTCATCCCAGAGAGCTGGTACTGGAAAAGAGTTACCGTTTTTTACAAACAATGTCCCGTCATCCTGGGCTTAAATCACGTTTTAGTCTTGCCAGGATTGAACAGCTCAAAAGTCAGTTAAACCAGGATAAAGCTCAGGTCAGAGTTGAACTGGATCGACTCAGTAATGAAGTGACTCAACTGAATATAGAAGGTATTAGACAACGTTTGGCTACGGGTGGAGAGCTGACTAAAGAGGAAGGGCAGCTCATAGCAGAGTCAAGACGTGTCTTACTGGATATCCAGCTGACAGCGGGCAGACGTTGGGATCTGAAGTTATTGTCACAGCAGGATCATTGGCAAGGAGAGGAGGGATACCTCTTCAAATTGCTGCAGATTCAGGAAGTAGGCACGTTGAGAGGTGAAGAAGTAGACCTGGCACAGCTCGACTGGTTGATCAATCAGCATAAGGATGTCAGAAGTCACCCTCGGGTAGCTATAGAAGGGGCTGGTCCTACAGGACTGACTCTGGCGTTTTCTCAGTTTGAAGCCGGGGCCGATGTTTCAATTTTTGAGAAGCGAAGTACAAAATACGACAGGGTTCAGGTGGTCAGGTTAGACCCCAAGTGGATGGATATGTTGAAGTTTTACCTTGGCGAGCAATATTACGCCCTCTTTGGAGAGGGGGAGGGCAAGGGCGTCGTTCGTCCAGATGGTTTTGGCGAGATAGTCACTCACAGGCTGGAAGAAGGGCTTCATTACCGGCTGACTGAGTTGATGGCTCGAAATTATGATCACGACTCAGGCAGTTCTGACTCACTTGAACGTCTGGCCGCTTATGAGCTGGAAAATGTTGAGTCAGGACCCGATGGGCACACGGTCAGTGCTCGTTATAATCCGGCTTATGATGCAGCTAGAAAGGACAGGGCAAAGGATTACAAACCGGAAGAGGAGGTTAAACACCGTCCGGTTGATATGCTGATCTGTGCCGGGGGCAAGAACACAAAAATGAGGGACAAGTTCATGACCGATAAGGTGGTCACGAACTCCAAGCCCTATGGTGTCTGCAGTTGGGAAGGAAAGAAAGGAGAGGAGCTACCTAATGAGGGACTGGACACTTTTCAGGACTTCAGAGAAATGGTGGTGTTTAACAAAGACTTCCACCAGCACTTTCGGAATAGACTAGCCAGCGAACTGGTGGATTTACCAGAGCCTGCTGACTCAATAAAGAATGCCGTCGTCCCTGAAGATCTGGTAGAACTGGAGCACCTGACTCTGGATCAAGGTATGCAAACCCGCTGTTTTGAGAACAAGAATCTTGTTTATATTGGTATGGAGCTGCCAGAACCCTTTGATCAGTACTGTAAAAAACTTGAAGGGAAGATAAAGCAAAAGGTAGTGGCTGATCTGGCTTTTTCATCAGAAATTATCAATTCGGAAGAGGCGAATAAGCAGGCTGAGAAAAAAGCCAAAGAGGCTCTGAAGGCGGTGCATAAAGCCTGGTTCCAGGCGGTGGCTCATTATTATGGGATTGATGACCCAACATCACTGGGCGCTACCCCGGATAAAATCAATCAGAAATTTGCAGCCGCCTTTTCCGTTCAGCAACATCGGGTTGAGCAGAATGTGGTTACCCGGGAAGAAAATGGTCATGAATTGACTGTGACTGTTGCAGGTGACGCTGCAGCCAGTCCCCATTTCATGCGTTACAGTGGTTTGACCGGCGCCAGAGAAAATGTCCTGCACCTGCAGAACTTTACCCATAAAACAGCCAATGATACCAACCCGTTTGGTCTGAGTGTCAATCGAACAGAGCTGGAAACCAGACAGCAAAGAACGGCTGATTTTGTTATTCAGCGAGGCGAAGTGTTCCTTGGTCCACAGCTGAGGTTCTGACTTAGGAGTAGTCCTGAAAAAATTTCCTTTTAAACCCTTCTCAAACCCGTTCGGGCTGAGCCTGTCGAAGCCCAATACCACGACCCTTCGACAAGCTCAGGGTGAACGGAATCCGTACGTAAATCAGGAAGTTATTTTGAGACAAATCCTTAAGGCGTTTATTCCTCTTCCTCGGGTCCGGGGAGGGGCATAACCGCTTGATCGATGATTAGAGCCTGCTCTTCTTCCGTCATATTTTGAAAGTCAGGGTTTTCTTTCAGTTGCTGCTGAAAACGGTTCACCCGAAGTCTCTCAACCTCTTCCATCGTTCTGCCCTGTTCTTCCAGTCGATTGGCTAATGCAGTGCTGACTTGATCAAGACTCAGCCTTCTGCGCTTTCCGAAGTCTTCTTCCACACTTTTAGCAGCAGTATGGACGGCCAGGTGGAGTCTCTCGAGAGCCGCCGATGAAATATCGTTCTCCAGATGATTATGCAGCTTGCTCATGACACTGTTTTTAATGGTCAGTAAGTCATTACGGCTGAGAGGTCGCAGTGAAACGGTATCGTCATCTTCCAAAACTCTCTTGATCGGTCTGCCCAGAGCAGCCATTTTCAAAAGATAGTGACCCCTGATCGTTTGTCTCAGAGTATCTTCAAGCGTCTTCTCAATGGCTGATTGAGTGGCTCCCGGGTTGGGTGTTCCACAATGACGGGTAATGGCCAGAGGAATCTCCAGTAACTGGTCCTGAATGTAATAGCCGATGCCACGGCTGATCTCAGGAGGATTAATCCCCACTTCCTTGAGCTTTCTCTTGAACGTGTTAAAAGCCCTGCGATTTCTGGTCAGGGTATCGACCCGGCCTTTATAGCTCTGGAAGATCATCAGGGCTTTCTGATGTTTCAGAATTTCTTCTGCCAGCTCTTTCCTGACTTCAGCAAACTCACTGACTTCCTTTTCCACACCGGCATTAACAGAATCAACCAGTTGCCTGTCTTCTTCTGTCTCACGCCATTGACTCCACTGATCCCAGTAGGTGTTGGCCACTTCTGCAGTGATTGTTTCGCGCAGATACTGTTTGAAAGGGCTCTGGGCAGTCATTTTAGCCATCATTCGCCTTGAAGATTCCATGCAGTGAGCCTCGATACGGGCTCTCTCATCGGTACCTTCGGGCAGCAGCATCTGGTAATAGTGATAGAAGTCTTTGGCTGAATGAACCAGAGTTTCTGTATGATCCAGATAGTTGATGAGACGACTGATGACATTGCCTGCCGTGAGTGTTGTGGCAATGAAGCCGAAGCTTGAGGCCGCAATGGGCCACAGTGCAACAGCCAGTAAGCCTCCGTAGAAGGTGCTGCCAGCTACCAGTGCTCCAGCCGCTGCGGAACCACCGAGAATGATCAGGCATTTTGCACCTTCAGCAGCAAGCCGGCCAAAAGCTCCGGCTTCCTTGTTGTTATAGGCTCGAATGGCTTCTGTCAGTCGGTTGTAGCGGAATCGGATGGGGTTGAAGCAGACATTAAAGACACTTCTCGCCAGACCTTCTTTCTTGGCTACACCTCTGGCAATCAATGCCAGTTCATCCATGGGGCTGGATGCATAGGCAAAAGCCGGTCCATAGTTGATTAACATGTTGAGGGCTCGCACTGCACGACCATCCAGTTGGTTGACGCCTTCACGAATGGCAATGGCTCCGGTCGCATTAGCGGTTGCGGTGGCAATGGCTCCTACAAACCCGCCAACAGTCCAGCCAACGGCACCCCCAGCGGGTCCGGCAATCAGGGTTCCTGCAGTGAGTCCGATGACGTTCCCCAGTCTCGAGCCTGCGGTATTGCTGGACAGATCAACAAAGAAGTTCAGAGCGACAGAACCTTTCAGCGCCAGGTCTGAAACATGCAGCAGGAACTGAAACTGTTTTAACAATGCAGCCTGTTCGGGATTGTTAGCGTAATCGAACTCTTCAATGATCGCTTCATCCCCTGCAAAGTATGAAGCTGCTGACTCAGCTGACAGTCTGGCCTGAAGCTGTGAGACCAGTCCTGCGTTTCTCGCTCCCACCAGTATTTTTAACTGTTCAACGGTCTGGGCAGAGTCGCCGACCAGACGTCGGAACATACGCGGGTTTCTTTGTGCAATCTCGAGCACTCCCGACAGCGTCTCTGAGGCCTGCCTTTCCAGCTCGGCGTAACTGCCCTGAACACCAGTCAGGATACTCCAGGCACTGCTTTTACCGCTGTACCAGTCCTGAATCTGGTTTGCGGCTGGCTGTACTATGTTGGAAACCCTGTTAACAATGCCTGCAGAGGCGCCGGGAATGGCCTCGCAGGTTTTCAGAAGTTCTTCCTTGAACGAGTAGCCTACTGCTTTCAGATCTTTCAGGTGCTGCAGTTCGGCGAGTTTGTCATTAAGGGGTTTTCTGCCCGGCCAGATAACCTGATACCCGACCGCCATGACAGCCTCTTTACCGGAGTTGACCGGTCTTACAGGAGCTGTTTCCTGAAGCGTCTGATCCATCACTTTCAGCAGTCGCAGGTTTTCCTGGTAAGTACCGGGCGTCATCACGGGAGGCATCTCAGGGTGCTCGATCAGTGTTCTGGTTTCTGCCATCACCTGTTCTTCCTGAGCCAGCCTGAGATCATGGTGTTTCTGCTGGTAAGCGACTATGGAAGAGTAACTGGGGTTTTTGTGATAAGCCTTCAGATGATCACTGTATTGATCGATGGCGTGATACAGCTTCATTTCTGTATCTTCCTTTCCGGAATTTAATCTCTCCATAAGGTGCCGGGTTGCAGGAGGCTTCAGCATAAAGGTCCGTTCTGAAAGAGGTTCTTCCTGTTCCAGTTTCATAAAACGAACCAGTCCAATAGCATGGCTGAAGTGCTTTAACTGTTTCACCATGGCTGCTGAGAAATCAGCAGGTACTTCTTCATGCCCTTCCATGGCCAGCATATAACCTACTTGCTGCTCAATATCATTGAGTTCCTCGATCGAGAGCTCCGATAACTCTGTCGACATCAAGTGTTGATAGCGCTGTTTGAAGTAAAGCTTTCGGCATTCAATTTCCAGAAAGTCACGAACCTCTCCATGTGAAGGGTTCTGAATGAAATCTGTCAGGTTCTCGGGTGTACAGGGCATCACCGTAATAAACTTGAGACGGTTCGATAATAACTGCAGTTGCTGACGACTTTGCCACTGCCCGGAGCGCATCTTCTTTCGAGCTTCATTGATATCTGCGCTGCAGCGATCCAGAAGCAGGTCGTGAACGATTTGCGGAGTTCTCCAGGTCAGAGTCTCGGTCAACTGGGCGCGATTATTCCAGTCTCCGGGTGGCGGAAAATAAAGGCCTTCCAGTGCTTTCTGGGAATTCATTTTCTTCAGCTGAAGACTTTGTGTCAGGGCCTCAGCAGGTGGGTAAGCTCCGGCACTTTCAGGTTTGAATGGGTCCGTAATAATGTTCTGTACAAAGCACTCGTGAAGCACATGGTAAAAAGGTGCCTTGCCATGCTGGGTTTCGAATTCAAGTAACCCTTCCAGCAGAGCATCGTAATCTTGAGCTTCAAGTTGCTGGAATAAAGCCTCCAGCTTTTTTCTGGCTTCCGGTTTGCTGGAAGTGATCCCCCACCAGTTTTTTTCCACGTCATTGGCCAGAGCCAATAACCTTTGTTTTAACAAGGCAAAACCACTCTCCGGGCACTCCTCCAGAATCAGTTCAAGAATGCCGTAGGGGTGCATCATGGAGATGACCTCAGCGTCCATGCCGTCCTGCCTGAATTTTTGCAGCAGATCAGGATACTCATTGACCAAGGTTTCCCGGTCGTGAGCTGAGAAGTGCCAGTGATCCTTTTGGGTGGTCGGATGTTGAGTGGCTGCGTCTGCCAGTCTGGCATGGTATTCTTCTATCCATTGGTGGTTCTCCTCGGCATCGTAGAAGTCATCGTCTTCATCGTCGGGAATAGTCTCAGAGTCTGGCCTGGATGTTATTGTGGAAGTCGCCGAATGGAATTTTATTGAGTCTTCTGAGGGGACTGGGCTGGAAACCACTGTATCTCGAGAGGTTTCTTTCTTGTCCGAATCAGCAGTCGTAGTTGTTTTGCCAATAATCACAGTAGGTACAGACTGGGTAACGCCATGTTCAGAGATCGGTTTTGATAAGAGCGCGGAGTCACTCCCGGCCTTTTGACCTGACAAGTAGGTTCGTGCATACCCTAAAGGGGTTTGCATGGGCTTCAGGCTGACGTGAGGATTGCCTGTACAACTGGTGCCTGCGGGAAGACTTCCCATCAGTACTTCTAACATTATTGGCCTCCTGCCAACTTCGGATAGGGGGGTCCTTTGTAGATTGAGACAGCAGCCATACCAGTAGATTGCCTTTTTGGTCAGTATCACTGACAGCCTTGTCAGGTAGAGCGGACATTCTTTTAGAATCGAGAGTCATAAAAACCTTGAACAGCACTGGTTTTCAGGATGAAGCCGCGTATAATTTCGCGGGTTTATCTGAATTATCCGGGGCTTTTCATGTATCAACTGGGCCGAAAGTTGTTATTTTGTCTCTCTGCTGAAAATGCACACGATGTGGCATTAGAGATGATAGGCGCAGGCCAGCGGCTGGGTCTGACCAATGCTTTTGTGCCTTCAGTGCCTTCTCGTCCCAGAGAAGTTATGGGGCTGACATTTGAAAATCCTGTGGGTCTGGCTGCAGGTCTTGATAAGAATGCAGATTGCATAGACGGTATGGGCAGTCTGGGTTTTGGACACGTTGAACTGGGCACTGTGACTCCGCGTCCCCAGCCCGGCAATCCCAAGCCTCGTTCCTTCCGTATTCCAGAGCGTCAGGCGCTGATCAACCGAATGGGTTTCAACAACAAAGGGGTTGATCACCTGGTTGAGAATGTCCGTAAGTGCAATTACAAGGGCATCATAGGTATCAACATTGGCAAGAACTTTGATACCCCGGTAGAAGACGCAGAAAGTGATTACCTGACCTGCCTGCGCAAGGTTTATCCTCACGCCGGATACATCACGGTTAACCTTTCATCACCTAACACTCCGGGTCTTCGCAAACTTCAGTTTGGCGATGCCTTGAAAAGCTTGCTGGATGCCCTGAAAAAAGAGCAGGCTTTGCTGACCGATAAGTACGGCCGCAAAGTGCCCGTCGCCATCAAGATTGCACCGGATATGGATGAAGTTGAAATTGCGGATATTGCCCGAGAGCTGGTGGCCTACGAATTGGACGGTGTGATTGCAACCAACACCACATTGTCCCGTGATGCGGTTCAGGGTCTGCCCAATGCAGATGAGCAGGGTGGACTGAGTGGTGCGCCATTAAGCGACCGCTCTACGGAAGTGATTAAGCTGCTTTCTGCAGAGCTTTCCGGAAAACTGCCTATTATTGGTGTGGGCGGTGTGATGGATGCGCGCACTGCAGCAGACAAGATCAGGGCTGGAGCCAGCCTGATTCAGTTATATTCAGGCTTTATTTACAAAGGTCCGTCGTTGATTCGTGAAGCGGCTGAAGCGGTTTATTCCTGCGATCATGGTTGAAAGCTCTAACCTCTGAGAAGCTTGAGCGAATCCTGATTCAGGAACATTATAGTGAGATGAAAGAAGCCCCGGAAATTCCGGGGCTTATAGGCTCCAATAATAGGGTACTCAGAGGAAGGGGGCTTTATTGGCCCGTTGCAGGCCGGAAATGCCAATCAAGCCCTCCCAATTGTCTACGCGACCTTCTCGCCAGCCTGTAAGCCAGGCCTGACGAAGTTGAGGTTCCGTATGAGGGCAGATATCCTTCGAACGTCCAGACGCACCTGTCTGATATCCTTTGGTAAAGGCTCTGTCTGTCATATCCCTTTTTTGTCTTTTCATCATGTGGTACTGCCTCTTGCTGGTTCGTTTATCAATGCCTCCCTGGCACCCTGTTACAGCACTCGGAAATTTCCTGGGTCCGATGTGACAGCTCCGGCAAACTCCCCGGGTTACCTGCAACCAGGGAGCTGGAAACTTCCAGAGAGCGTACGTACAGGAAAAGTCTAACGATCTAAGTTCTAACGAAGTTTGATCAGACTGTCGAGAAATCAATCCTAATAAGGATTGAGTTTTTAAATGATTTTGGAATATAGGTTATGAACACGCCTCTTGCTGAGCGTTCTCTTGAACTCTTTGCCAGTTGCCCGAAAGGGCTGGAAGCATTGCTGGCCAAAGAGTTGACTGATTTAGGCGCCCAATCAGCCACGGAAACCGTAGCTGGGGTGAGTTTTTCTGGCAGTCTGGAAGTGGCTTATCGTAGCTGTCTCTGGTCGCGACTGGCCAGCCGGATTTTGTTAAGACTGGGTGAGGTTCAGTCTCAGACCAAGGATGATCTCTATCAGGGGGTTCGCTCATTCGAATGGGATGACCACCTCGACAATCAGAGCAGCTTTCGCGTCGACTTTACCGGCTCAACACCGGATATCAACCATACTCGCTTTGGTGCCCAGATGGTGAAAGATGCCATCGTTGATCAATTGAGAGATGAGCACGGCTGGCGTCCTTCGGTAAATGCTGCCAACCCTGACTTGAGAATCAATGTTCATGCTCGTGGCAAGACAGCGTTTGTTTCCATTGATCTGTCCGGCCAGAGCCTCCATCAGCGCGGCTATCGTCAGGAGTCTGGTGAAGCTCCACTGAAAGAGAATCTGGCCGCTGCCATTTTGATTCGTTCTGGTTGGCCAGAGATGGCAAAGCAGGGCAAGCCATTAATGGATCCCATGTGTGGTGCCGGTACGCTCTTGATTGAGGGCGCCATGATGGCTGCGGACATCGCGCCTGGACTGTTGCGTGCCCGGTTTGGCTTTGATCGTTGGATGGGCCATGTACCGAAGACCTGGATAAAAGTGCTTGAAGAGGCGAAAGAGCGTCGTCAGCAAGGTCTGCAATCCATGAATTCAGACATCATCGGTTTTGAAGGTTTGGGTTCAGTGGCCCGTCGTGCCAAAGGCAACCTTGAAAGAGTGGGTCTGGCGAAACGGGTATCCATTCGCCAGCAGGAACTTATAGATCTGGAAATGGATTCTGATATCGAACCCGGTCTGGTGGTGTGTAACCCTCCCTATGGCGAACGTATGGGTGATGAGGCCAGTCTGGTATACCTCTATAAACATCTGGGCGAAAAACTGAAACAGAATTGTCCCGGCTGGGAAGCAGGTATTTTCACAGGCACACCCAGCCTGGTGAAAAGTCTGGGAATGGGCCCCAGGAAAAGCTATGCCCTGTTTAATGGTGCCCTGCCTTGTAAACTCTTTCTTTATGATATTCGCAGCCGCGAAGCGAGAGAGGCTGTTTCAGAGAAGCAGGAAAGAAATCAGTCAGAAGTTCGGACGGTTACCTATATTTCTGAAGGCGCGAACATGTTCGCAAACCGTTTGAAGAAAAATCTCAAGCAGATCGGTAAGTGGGCCAGAAAGAACAATATTGACTGCTACCGTATCTACGATGCCGATATGCCCGAATATGCCGTGGCAGTTGATGTATATCGTGACTGGGTGCATGTTCAGGAATACGCAGCGCCTAAATCCATCAACGAAGATAAAGCCCAGGAAAGGTTGATGGAAGCCCTTGCAGTGACGCCTGAGGTGCTGAATATTTCCGATGATAATATTGTGCTGAAGCGGCGAGAGCGGCAGTCCGGTTCCAATCAGTATGTCAGGCAGGCAGAGCAGGGCAGGATGATGGAGGTGAATGAGGGCGGTTGTCGTTTATTGGTGAATCTGCATGATTATCTGGATACCGGACTCTTCCTGGATCATCGCTTGATGCGAGTGAGACTTCAGAAAGAGGCTGAAGGTAAGCGTTTTCTTAATCTGTTCTGTTATACCGCCACGGCAACCGTTCATGCTGCCATGGGTGGCGCTTTGTCCTCCACCAGTGTCGATCTTTCCAATACCTACCTGGAATGGGGTAAAAAGAACCTGGCCCTGAACGGTTTGAGTGAGCGTCGTCACCGCATGGAGCGGGAAGATTGCCTGAAATGGCTGGAGAAGGACATCAATGAGTACGATCTGATCTTTATGGATCCTCCAACCTTTTCCAATTCCAAGAAACTTAGAGACGTTTTTGACGTACAGAGGGACCATTTCAGGTTGATTGAGCTGGCCGTAAAAAGACTCAGTGCAGACGGTATTCTCTATTTCTCCAACAATTTTCGAAAATTCAAGCTGGACGAAAGGGTCGAATCAGAGTTTGTTGTGGAAGAAATCACTCACCAAACCATAGATCGTGATTTTCAGCGTCGCAAAGGTATTCATCGAAGCTGGAAGATTATGCAAAAGTAGCGATCACTGTCGTATAAGTGTCTAATCCTGTTTTGTATCGGTATCCCCTTGCCGAAGTGTGAAAATTACAGGTATTGGAACGGCGCTCAATAGGACTTAATAAAAAAGGTCTTTTTTTTGACCAACCAGAAAACGAAAGGGAGAGCTCTCAATAAGTTTATAAATAACAGGAAATGTTTCCATAAACTTATTGAAATCTCCCCCGCCCAGATCAGGAAGATCGAAAAATACCAGGGATACAGTCATTGACTGTCGCACGCCGGAGCAAGGGGATACATCTTAATGTCACAATCTTTGAACGTACTGAAACAGCCCAGGCCGTTTTACCTGATCTTCTTTTTGGAGTTATGGGAACGTTTTGGCTACTACGGTCTGCAAGCTCTTCTGGCCATCTATCTGGTCCGTGAGTTGGATGTAGCTGAGTCACAGTCGTTTATCATTTTCGGTGCCTTCAGTGCACTGGTTTACGGAATGGTGTCCATAGGTGGTTACCTGGGTGACAAGATTCTGGGAACCAAACGAACCATAGTTTTTGGTGCACTGGTTCTGATGTCCGGCTATCTGATTATGGCTCTGGCCGGTAAAAATATTCAGTTGGTCTATCTGGCACTGGGTACCATTGCCGTGGGTAATGGTCTGTTCAAGGCGAATCCTTCCAGTCTTCTGGCCAAATGCTATGAAGAAGGCGACAGCCGTCTGGATGGTGCCTTTACCATGTACTACATGGCAGTCAATATCGGCTCCTTCATTTCACTGCTGGGTGTGCCTTATATTGCTGACCATTTCGGTTGGAGTGTGGGCTTCCTGGTCAGTGCCATTGGCTTGCTGGTGGCTCTGGCAAACTACTTTATGATTCGTCACTGGGTAGCTGACTACGGTTCTGAGCCTGACTTCAAGCCTGTAAACCTTCAAAAACTGGCGTTGATCTTTGTTGCAGTGGTTGCTGCTTGCTTTGCCAGTGCATTTGTTCTCAATCACCTGATTATTGCCAACATTCTTCTGGGTGTTGTCGGTAGTGTGGTGGTTATGATCTTCCTGAAGGAAATCATGGCTTCTTCCGGTGCTGAGCGTGGCAAGATGATCGTTGCCCTGGTGCTGATGCTGGAAGCTATCATCTTCTGGGTGATGTACATGCAGATGCCGACATCCCTGAACTTCTTCACCATCAACAATGTTGAGCACGTGGTGCTGGGTTTTGATATCAATCCGGTCTCTTTCCAGTCTCTGAACCCTTTCTGGATCATGATTGCCAGCCCGATTCTGGCTTACATGTATAACCGCAGTGGTGTGACCGGTAAAGCCATGAGCATGCCTGTGAAGTTTGCTTTTGGTATGGCGCTGACCGCTGTCAGCTTCCTGCTGATCCCGGTTGCCGCAAAGTTCGCAAGCGCTGAAGGTCTGGTGGACCCAAGCTGGATTGTGGGCACTTATCTGGCCCAGGCGCTGGGTGAACTGCTGATCAGTGGTCTGGGTCTGTCCATGGTGGCACAGCTGGTGCCTGAGCGTATGCACGGCTTTATTATGGGTGCCTGGTTCCTGACTACCTCTGCTGCTTCTGTTGTAGCTGGTTACGTAGCTGGATTCACCGCTGTGGATGCGGGCTCTGCTGTAACCGCTCTGGACACGCTGCCTGTATACAGCCACTTCTTTGAGACCATGGGTCTGATTGCGGCGGCTGTTGCTTTGGTGATGTTTGCCACGGCTCCTAAACTGAATCGTTTGATGAACCGTGAAGAAGAAGTGGATGCTCAACTGGCTACTGCCTGATTGATCTAAATTCAGCTTCTTATACAAAGGCGACTGTTCCCGGACAGTCGCCTTTTTTGTGTCTGTAAAAAATTAAAACGGAGATTATTTTTGCTGAGGGCGTCTCTGCCCAGAAAAAAGTGAATAGTTTGTTCTACTCTATCTGTTCAAAAGAAGGGCTGAAGAAAACAGGAATTCTGACCTTTCGAAAACGAATTTCAGTTGGGTAAAGCATGTCCAGATCGTCCCTTCAGCTCATTTTGATGTTTTGGGTTTTATGCAGAGCTCTTCAAGTTCAGGGGGCTTCCGTTGATCTGGTGAATTCTGGCTGGTTGCAGCAAACAATGTGGGTTGCAATGCTTGCCAGTATTTCTCCTCTTTATGAGAAGGGGTCTGAATTTCTTTTCCATGATCGATTGGAAGATCAGTATGACTTGTCTGTAGACAGGTCTGATGAGGGCTATGAGTCTCATTCGATTCTGGTTTGTGCTGTAAGTTGTCCGGCAGGCGGTCAGGGAAGCAGTAGCAAGAAGAATGGTTCAACCGGAGAGGGCAGGCAATCAGGCGGTGATCGAACTTATGCTGATGTTGTGGCAGGCAGATATCCTGCAATAGCTTGTATGGGTGGGGATGAGCCTCCAGATGACCGGAACAATGAGGATGGATCAGGACCTTCTGATCCGTCCGATGAAACGGAGTTGGAGTGTAGTATCTGTGGTGAAGTCTGTGAAGACGGATTAACAACCAGTTGTTGTGGTAAGCGGGTATGCAAAGATTGCGCAGGGCAATGGAATGAAAACCGATGTATTTACTGTTGCAGCCGACACAGGGCAAGACGTTATTGTGGAGTGAATGGCTGCAAGACGGAGGTGACAGGTATCGGATTTGATCAGCTGCAATCGCACTTGTTCAATGAACATGCTCAGGGTATTACCCTGTTTCATCCCTGTTGCCAGCAAGTCGTGGCAAGCGATCAGATGTTGCCCACCGATCATGCTTTAACCCATCATTCTCATTCTGTGATTACCGATTTGAATCAGGTCAGTGTTGCCTGCCAACTGAGTTATGTCTGGCTGTTGAGTGTTCCTGCCCATCAGATCCAAACCGTTCCAGCCAATCAGCCTCTGCCTGCAGGTGCGCTTGCTGTGCAACCTGTTATTGGTACTGTTCAGGTTCAGCAGGTGCAGTTTATTTGTGATCTTTGTCAGCATGTGACTTTGAGTTCCGTGGATCACTCCATACACATGTCGATGCATATGATGCATCTATACAGCCATGGAATGCTATTTATCTGTCCTCATCAGAACTGTCAGTATCAGGCAGCTAGTATTGTTGGACTTTATCAACATCTCCATGATCATCATGTTCTGTTCACCTGCCCGCACTTCGGCTGTGGAGCCAGCTACAGGCAGGAGAGGCTTTGTCAGGCTCACTTCAACCGATGCCATGGGAAATATGTTGGAGGGAATTAGCCTCTTTGGTCTTTTTGATAAAACCGGGAGTTTGCTATGTCGAGATGATGGAGCCGGATAATGACCTGAACGAATGCCCTTTAAAGTCAGAAGAGGTTAGCTGACAGATCATTTGTAAATCTGAACTATTATTTCATCTCTTTTACTCAACGATCCAGATGCATGAAACCGATTCGCTTCTTGTTATGTCCTCTCTATCTGTCGCTCATCTTTTGTCTGGTTTTTGCCAGCGCTTCTTATGCCAGTCATCTGGATAACATTCAGTCTAAGCTTCAAAAAGCCGGATTCAACGAGCAGGGAAAGAAAGTGGAAGAATTCAAAAGCCGGTTTCCCGGGTTGGTGTTGGTCATCAATCGCTGGCTACCGGAAAGGATTTCGCCTGAAGTTGAAGCCTTGCTCGCTAATCTGGTGGTTTACCTGGTGAATGTGGACAGTGAGCACGGACACTTGTCGAATCATTCGAGTTTGCTTGAAAAGATTGCTCAAGAGCAGCTGGTCGCTGTTGAAGGTGAAAGAGATTCAAAAAAGCTCTCAAGAATGACGCCAGCGGAAATCCTGTTTGAATTGTTTTTTGTTATTGAATCCTATCGTTTGAGCCTTCTCAGCCCTTCTGACAAGCCTGACGGTGAAGCGTTTAAAGTAGCTTTGGAAAGTTTCTTATTGGAGAGACCGTACAGCAGGGCTCCGTATATTGAAGTTGAGCAAGAGCTCTCTCTGGAACAACTGATAAAGCATTTTAACGTGCTGTCATTACTAATGATGCTGACTGGCAGTGGCCGTTCAAGTGCCAATGCACAGTTGATTATGGGGGCTATCAAATCATTGACAGTTTCACAGCAACGCCTTCTCAGTCAGAGAATTCTGGAGTTGATCATTTTAAGAGGGCACTCCCTTCATGCTTTTCAGCGTTGGCTGGAGTCTCAATTGGAAGGAGGGCGAAGCAGCGGTGAGATCTTCTCACAATTGTTGGACAACGATGGCTCAGTTGAAGGTTTCGAATCCACATTGGAGAAATTTATTCCTGATCTCAGAACGGAATCGCTGGGGGCAAGAACTTATATTCCCCCATCAGTGATGAATGATCCCGCTGCTTACAGCAGGTATAAGAGAGTTCAGCACTCAGATCAATGGCCGGTAACGGATGCCGAAAGTCAGGTACGCACCAGAATCATTGAGTTAGGGCGGGAGCGTGATGCCCGGATTCGTGATTCAGAGAAAGAGGTGCCTGACTGGTCTGCGCCCAAGGTTCCTAAATCGAATAGGGAACTGATGGATGACATCATGGAAACCCTCAAACTTCTGGAGAGCGCGGAAGTGAAAGGGGATGCAGAAAAGCTTCATAGTGAGCTGCTGAGACATTTGGATCGCCTGGACCAGGCTTATCCATCCAAACAGAAGTTCAAAGAAAAAATAGAGGCAGCAAAAACATCTGAAGCCAAACAGCGATTTAGAGATCAACAACATGCCTATATGGCTCAAAAGGAACGGGAGAAACAAATATTAAGAGAGCTTGCTGCGAAAAGTGATTATGAGCAGACTCTTTTGAGGGTAAAGCTGACTGCATTGCAGTTACAAAGGAAGCGAGTGTGGCGGTGCATGAGAGTGATATTCAGACCTTTGCTCAAGATTTGAAGGCGTTGAGAATGCAGGTGCAGCATCAGGGGAGCCGTTTCGGAACATTAACGACCTCTCAGGAAAAAGAAGTGTCCAGGCTCTGTGCGCTCTGCAGGGACATGATGAGGCAAGAGGAGGGACATTATTTTGATCTTCGCTCGGAACAATGGGAGTCATTGCCCGATCAATACCGTGAAGCGGCCAGGAAGCTGCTGGAATATGTTATTCAGCACATTAAATTACTGCCATCATCAAACAGTCATGGAGAAAGTGCAGGTGCCCAGTCTATAGAAACACAGACAGCTGACAGGTCTTTATTTACAGAAGCTGCCTTGTTGGATGATGTTTTTAATCGAGTCAGCCCCTCAGATACTTCTGCAGATTACTCTGTTTTGCCTGCCGGAATCTGCCGGTGTCAGGTGGCAAAAGACAACTACTGTTTTTACCAGACTCTGACCCTTGCCATGGGGCTGGGAATCACCGGAGAAGCGCTCTTTCAGCAGATTATCCTTCTGGCTCAGAATGCACTCAATGAATCACCAGAATTACTGACACTGCTCAACAGTATCCTGGCAAACGGGATGGGCTCTATTGAGGAGCTCGCTGCCATGGCGTTTGTTGAATTCGCGGATGTCCAGATGTGGGGTCATACCGGCATGTTGCCTTTAATAACCTGGTGGTTTGCTTCGCCTGTATTGGTGACTACACCAGCTACCTGGGAAGGGGGTGGGGCAATGCTCTTCCTGGCGGACGGTACCTGGGAGTTTGTACAGACTGAAGCGGGAGGAGGGCTGCATACTATAGAGATACTTCAGACCACGTTTCCATCCCTGGCCGTGATCGAGAACGCCGACAACCACTGGAGTGTGCTCAGGMTAGAGAGCTTAGCCAGAACCCGGCGCAGGTAAATAAAGTTAATCGGGCAAACCGTTTGCCCGGTTCATGGCTGCTTGGCAGTAGAGTCAGCTGCAACCGCTGTTGGCTCTGTCTTTTTGAGATTGGGGTGTACCACAGCTCGCAGGACGGTTTTATCTTCAAAATAAACTGTCATGTCCTGGTACTTCCATTTGGTAATCGCAGGCTTGCCAACCGTTTCAGAGGTTTCAGGTGATCCCAGGCGGTCCTTTACGGACTGCATGCTCTGACCTCTTTCCGGCAACAGAACTGTGCTGCGAAGTTCAGCCGACTGACTGCCAACGGGCACTGCTATAGTGTCACCGGTTGGTGCTGCAGAGGCATGCAGGCTGAAGCTGGAAAGACCCGCTAAGGTCATGGAAAGCGTCAATAACGGTGCTGATAATAAACGTTTCATGGCAGTCATACTTTCTTCTTCTCATGGATTGGCTGCAATGCAGCGGTCAGCTCCGTGGCTCCTGTTATAGTTATGGGAGACTGTAGCTTTTGCAAGGAAATGCAAACAGCCTTATTCGTGTCGGGCTGTTGGGGTTATAATAGCGAACTTCGCAATCATTGACTGCTTAAAAATTCTAAATGTTCAGACCATTACCGTTTTTTGTCGGCCTGAGGTATACCCGGGCCAAACGAAGGAATCACTTTATTTCCTTTATCTCACTGATGTCGATGGTTGGCCTGACGCTGGGTGTCTGCGTGCTAATTATTGTCATGTCGGTCATGAATGGCTTTGACCGTGAGCTGAAGCAGCGCATTCTGGGCATGGTGCCTCACGCTACCATTACCTCAGCATCGGGGGGAATGCATGACTGGCAAGACGTCCTGAAGCAAGTTTCTGAGCACGAAGGTATCGTAGCCGCAGCCCCTTTTGTGGATGGGCAGGGCATGTTAGCCAGTGGCAGTCAGGTTCGGGGGGCCATGGTTTATGGTATTGATCCCGCCTATGAAAAGAAAGTCTCCATCGTCAACGAACACATGGTCCAGGGTGGGCTGGATGAGTTGAAGCCCGGTGAGTTCGGTATTGTTCTTGGTGAGCTTATGGCTCAATACCTGGGCGTGACTGTTGGCGATAAAGTGACCATGGTGCTGCCGGAAGCCAACGTTAATCTTGCCGGTGTATTCCCTCGTCTTAAACGATTTACTGTCGTTGGTATGTTCTCGGTCGGTGCTGAAGTGGATGGCAGCCTGGCCTATATCAACATCAAGGATGGAGCCCGGTTTATGAGGGTGCCGGAAGGGGTGGAAGGTATTCGTCTGAAGATGGAGAACCTTTTCGCTGCGCCCAAGCTGGCGTGGGATATTGCAATTGAACTGCCGGGTCGTTACTACGTTCAGGACTGGACCCGAACCCAGGGGCAGCTGTTCCAGGCAATCCAGATGGAAAAGACCATGGTAGGTCTGCTGCTGACTCTGATCGTTGCGGTAGCTGCATTCAATATTGTTTCCACGCTGGTGATGGTAGTGACAGACAAGCAGTCTGATATTGCAATATTACGAACGCTGGGAGCCAGCCCTAGAACGATTATGGGCATCTTTATGGTTCAAGGGTCATTGATTGGTGTTGTCGGTACTCTGTTAGGTATTGTGCTAGGCATTATTGCGGCCCTGAATGTTTCTGAAATTGTTTCCGGTCTTGAATCCCTGTTGGGTATTCGCTTCCTGAGTCCGGATGTTTACTTCATCAGTTACCTGCCTTCTGAACTGCAATGGCGCGATGTCGCTGTAATCAGTGTTGCAGGTTTATCCATGAGTTTTCTGGCAACCTTGTATCCTGCCTGGAGAGCCTCAAAAACCCAGCCAGCAGAGGCGCTTCGTTATGACTGAATCCATTAAAGCTGTGTTGGAATGCAAGGCACTAGCGAAAAGCTTTGATGAAGGCCCTGAAAAACTGGAAGTTCTGAAGGAAGTGAACCTGCTGGTGGGCCCTTCGGAAAGGGTGGCCGTGGTAGGCAGTTCGGGTTCAGGAAAAACCACTTTGCTGCAATTGCTGGCAGGCCTTGATCGACCTTCATCCGGAGAAATTAGGGTGTGTGGTCATGTTCTGGCCGAAATGAAAGACGCTCAGCAAAATGAACTGAGAAACCGTCATCTTGGTTTTGTTTACCAGTTCCATCATCTGCTGCCCGAGTTCACAGCTCTGGAAAATGTTTCCATGCCTCTGTTGTTGAGAAAAAATACCTCTATCAAACAGATTCGGGAGAAGGCTGCGAAAATGCTCGATGCGGTAGGCTTATTGGCCCGATCAAAACATAAGCCGGCAGAGCTTTCCGGAGGCGAACGTCAGAGGGTGGCTATTGCCCGAGCTTTGGTGACAGACCCTGACCTGGTTTTTATGGACGAACCTACCGGTAACCTGGATCCCAATACTGCCGAGAAAGTGCATGGGCTGATGGAGTCTTTGAGTAATGAGTTTACCACCAGCTTTATTGTGGTAACCCATGACATGAATCTGGCCAGACAAATGGATCGTGTTTTCAAGCTTGAGTCAGGCACTTTGATCATGGACTCTTGATATCACCATTCATCTTGTCGTCTGCCGTCTCTTGTTGTAAGAGACGGCAGACGTATTCTTATCAGAACGGTATGGTCAGCCACCTAGGAGCCTGTCGGACTTATGCTTTCGAGCATAAATTTCAGTAGAACGAGTCAAATTATTCGATGGATTCGTGCGAATAGTTGACCTATTCAATCGAATTCATCGAATAATTAGGCCGTTCTTTCTGGAATTTAGGCCGAAATTGTCTTAAGTCCGACAGGCTCCTAGGGTTGTCTTTCTGTGATTTCTCTATCGATACTGTCTCCCCTTGAGGTACTTGAACTCTTTTCCAGTACCAGTGAATCACTTTGGCTCCTTTCGTGATAAGCCCCTGCAGATGTTGACGGGAATATTGGGCATGTCGCTCCCGGTATCTGAGGGAACAGTGATATCGTTGGACAGGTATCAGTCATGGGATCAATCGAATAAGCAGGGGTCTCGTCTCTCTCCAGTGAAAGGTCACGAAAAGGAATTCTTCTCAAGTTAGAGGTCGGTCTCTGATTTAAAACCAGCACTGGATAGGTTGCGACAGCGGTTGAGCCCTGGTATCGGCCATTCATTTCATGAAGTGCGGTATCAGATTGGGAGCGGGTCAGTCTTGCTGGTTCTGATTCCTGTTCCAGGTCCACTGATGTTCTCCCCGATGAAGAATGGTCGTTACTGTTCAGGCGTGTCAGTGTGGCCAGTGCCTGTTCCCAGGTCATTAAAGGGTTCACAGGTGAGTCGGGTTGACCATCGGTCATCTCCAGAGCCTGACCCAGATCAATACTGTCTTCCTTAATATCGTAAACCCAGGAAAGGCCTGTTGCTCTCCAAATGCTGTCAGTCCCCTGCACAAACTGACCCGAAACCCAGAGGCCACCAATACTTGGACGCTTCTGTGATACCACATCGCCCATTGTCCAGGGCGGAGGAGCAAATTCAGGGAAGGGCGATTCATAAATAAATTCTGCATCAATACTTCCTATTTCCCGGTTCAGTAGCAGTTTTACATTTTCCGGGGAGGCAACGGCATGCTCCATACCTCTTCTAAGGTTGCTCATTATGAAGGTATAGGCATCGTTACCCAGAGCCTGTGTCGAGGCAAAACCAATGGACAGAGCCAAAGCCGGATCTGAAGAAAGGTAGAGGTTAATGTAATCAAAAAAACTTTGAATAAGCCGGTACTGGACGACCAGATCCATACTGGTATCAGCGTTGTGTTGTTGTCCTTTTGGCTTGCTTTTGGATCTGAAACTTTGGGATCTTTGCCGGGTAACGGGTTTGCTGGCGGCAGGGGTCATATCGATCAGGTGAGAACGAATAGAGGCTATGGCTTTTTTGTTGTCATAGATGACAATGGTTTCGTTACCTATGGTCACACTAAGAAACAGGTTGGATCTGACCAGGTCTCTGACTATCTGGCCCTGAACCTTTTTACGTTTTTCTTTCTGTGCCTGTGTGGCTTCATCGCTTGCTGCCACACTCCTCTCAGGGTGAGTCAGAACCTTGAGATCATCTGACCCTTGCAAGGTATTCTGAAGCGATGAGCCAATAGTTTCTATAACAGGCTCTGGATTAGCTGCTGCCGGTTCTAATGGTTGAGGGGGACTGGGAAGATCAGATGAGCACAATAGTACCTGATCATGCTGCCTTACCAGGCAACGAATGGGCGTGTTATCAGCATCAACATTGGTAATGTAAACAGTGACACCCTCGTTGCGCAATCTTTCATCTGATGGGTATCTGATTCCGTCCATAGGTGAATGATGGCTGTTCTGTAGCCTATGATTCGCTTGTAAGTGAGCGAGTAGTTCATCAAATGTTACAGGAGGCAAATGTCTGGCAAGTTGACTAACAAGAAGGGCAGGACGATCTTCGAAAACGGTATAGTCTATAAGTTGCTTTAAGAGTTTTTGTTTGGCCAGCTCGACTTTGTGATCCAGTTCGTCGGATTTTGGGCTTTGGGTTTGTTGTTTGTGCAACTCCTGATACTCCTCCTGAAAGCGCTTTAAAGTGGTGAACATGAGCATTGTCTGAATAGGTACTCTCAGGGAGAAAGGAGAATGGAGTATTGATTCATGAATTTCGTGGTAACAACTCTCCATAAATGTGCTGAGGTTCTCCGGACCAACGACGTCTACCAGATAGCCCCTTAACGTTCGATATAAATTATAATTCGGTGTAATGCCCATCAGCAGTCTGGCCATCTCATAAGTCTCGGGCCTGTGGCGGAAGGGTTGATGAGTACCGTCAGTGATAACATTTGTAGCTCCTGTCACTGGAGGAGGCGTATCCTGAGGATGATCCTGTCTGCGAGCGTTTTCTTCATCTTTGTCCTGCTTTTCAGGAGGCTTGGGAGGGTCTGATTTTTTTTCCTCTTTGGGGTTTCTGAAGCGTGTCTGTTCCTTTGAGTCATCCTTGTCTGCGTCAGAAGGTTCTGGTGAGGGCTGCGGTTCAGTGGACAGCGAGGTGTTTATCTGATCTGCCAGTTCTCTGGCTTCAATCATTTCCAGCGCGGTTGAGAGCAAAGCTTGCCAGTCAGGAAATTCTTCGACGAGAATTTGCTGTCCTGGTGTCAGAGTTTGAAGGGGATTAATGACTTCAATCCTGTAACCTTCTTCCTGTTCATGAATTCGAAGGTATCTGCGTGTCAGATAATCCACTCGTTCAGCTCTTCTATGCTGCTGTCGGATCTGCTCCAGCTCCTCTGGGGTGGCGATCCTTCCAAACTCTCCCAGATCATCCGCAATCAGCACTCTGATGAGGTCCTGGAGTATTCTTCGATAATCACCTGTAGCGTTTGCTGCCATGAATTGCAATTCCATTAACTCGGCATCACGTTCTGCTTTGGTAGGCATCGGTGGGGAGAGTGACTGAAGGTAAGCCTGATTCACTTGTTCCTGAAGCCAGGGGTCTTCAAGCATGGAGGTTGTGAGATGACTGATTTGAATCTGATCCTGGACAGAAGCCTTGCTGGCATAAAAATGGGTGGCTTCCCCTTCATTATGACTGACAAAGGTATGGGTGCTCACAGGTGTGGCATCAGGAAAACCTTCTCCTTGAGGGTTATGGTGTTCGTGCGGGTTAAAAAAAGAGGAGGGGATAGCTGCGATAAAGTCGGAGAAAAGGATTGCAATATTTGATCTGGGATTGAGTCGTTGTATCAGTTCATCAGGTAGTTGGTATCGGTAGCTGTCTAAAGACCGTTTCCATGGCGACGGTTTAACTCGTTGGCTGGGAGGGTTATCAAAAGAGTCAGGCCAGTTGGATTTAGACGGCTTTGTTTGTGTGTTATTTGGCTTGAAATGCGGGTTGTAAGGTTTTCGAGTGACTTTGAAGGTTTCAATTTCGTGAATAGCGTCGGGTCTGAAGTGGAACGGTGTGGATTTTGAACAGAGCAGACTGTTACTGGAAGCCAGATCCAGAATTAGAATAAGTGCTTTTCCGATATAAACTTTTACAGGCGGCGATGGCTGGTTGAGATAGTGTTTTACCGGTTTTTCCATCACTGGACCGGTTTTCATACAGTGGTAACTTTCCGATTCATCAAGAAAGCCAATAAAGGCGAAGGCAGGTGGCAAAGTTAAAAGTACAGTGAGTAGAGCCAAAATGAGAGACCGGAATACACATAATCTCATGCTGTAGCTTGCCGCATCTGAATGTAAGGACTCATTAATATAGCAGCGGTTTTATCTGTGCTTTCTTATATTGGGGATTTTTTCACCCTAAGGGGAAGACGGGGGAGAGGATCTTTCGCTTATTATAGGGGTATTTAGTGCATCGTGAAAACCCACGTCCTATGGACGTGGTCATGAATGGTTGGCTTCGCCTGCCATGAACTACCCATGCTACTCCTTATCTCTGAGTTGTCCCCACAACTACTAGAGATAGGAAGTAACATGAGTAGATTTGAAAAGTTAACGCATGTCATTTGGCATTGCCAATATCATATAGTTTGGGTGCCAAAATACAGGTTTCGAGTCCTGACCGGGGCAGTGAAAGCCGAGGTTTATAACAGCAT
>NZ_LASA01000150.1 GCF_001562015.1 Endozoicomonas arenosclerae
CCATGTCTTGCCACTCGTCCGCTCCACATATGACTGCGCATACAGCAATGATAAGTATATCGAGCAGGTTGTGATCACACATGCCGGGGCAGCGAGGATCAGGAACTTTGGCTAAAAAATCAGCTAGTGGCTGGTACTGCTTGGCTTCCATGCGGATGAACTACTCTAGGAGACTCGAATAAACTGGATAGAGAGTTTACAAGAAATTTATCTTCGAGTGTTCAGATTGATGCAATTGCCCTGCACTGAAACACGAATCTTTTCATCCAACGGCACAAGTAACACTGGAAGATCAGCTTAAAGCCACTCCCACTCATGACTTCGCTGGAATTCTTGAAATTCTGGATAAACACACTGACTTTAAGGCCAGCGTAGCCGATCAAAGAGCAGCATCTGATCAGATTTGTGTATCAACTCACTGGCCAGAGCCCATGAGGGTACAGCTGATCGAGCTAATTACAATGAAATACCCCCCTGAAAAAACTGCAGAACTCGCTGCTTGCATCTTTAAGCCTCAAGAGTCTGTTTGGAGGCGCTTCATAGAACTTGCAATCCAATGTTCCAGCGACCCGGATATCAAAGAAAATCTCTGGTTAAGATTTTCGGATGTTAAATGCGCACCTGCGATGGACTATCTACTAGAGCTGGGCGCAGACATCAATAAGCTCTGCTCTAATGGATTGAGTTACCAACACAACCTTCTTCTGTGTGACCCCAATAATTTTTCATTTAAATTTAAATATCTCAACAGCATCGGTATTGATTGCAAGCAGTGGCTTAACTCAAGAGACTCAAACGGCACTCCGGTGTTTTTCAACTCCGACCCTGCATTAATTTGTAGACTGCCAGAAGCCGGTGCCGACTATTCTCTGCGGGATAGCCACAACAACACGATTGCCCATAGCTTGATTCTAAAGACCGGGACCCTCTCAAAAGCAGATTATTCCTGGCTGGAAAAACATCAGGGCATTGATTTACAGGCTAAAAACGATGCTGGTTACAATATTACTGACTACCGACTTCAAAGTATCATGCACAGGCAGATGTTAAGCGATAATTTTACGCCTCAAGACGTAGAGACCATGAACACCTTGCTTCAGCCTGATTACCCTACTCCACCTACTACAGCCGGTCTCGAAAAGGTACGGGTCTGGTCCTTGAATAACCTTCAAAAAACCTTTCCAGATCACAACCTGTCTCACCTCTGCCTTATTGTAATAAAGGAACCTGGGCAAGTTGACAGCCGTCCCTTGTGCGAAACCTTTCCCATGCATTCCAGTACTTATGAATTAGATGTCGAATCAAACACCCTCACCAACACTGGAGACTCTGATTTCCAGCCTCAAGATGCTCTGATCGTAGTGAGCGCTCATGGCAGCTCCACTTCAATATCGAATCATTCAGGCCAACAATTGTCAGAAGCCATCATCAGACAATTAAGAGCCCTCACTGAACCCGGACAGCCCCTACCACAACAAATCATTTTGAACAGTTGCAGTACCGCAAACTCCGTATGGAAACAATACGATCCACTCACAGCCCTGTATTACCGGAAAAATTCTATGGATGAGTTTGCCAGTACCTGGACCAGAGAAACGGGGGAGAGTGTTTCAGTCACTGGCTATACTGGCACAGCATGTGAAAGTAATGGCCATATCCTGAAAGTGGAATTGGACGAACATGCACGGAGTTTACCATTATATCTGTTTAACCGGTTAGCCTATGGTAATGACTTGCCAGGACAGAAAGTAACTACATTCATGACTCCACAGGGCACTATGAGAAAAGTCACCAGACCTGTTTAATTCTGCTGCATTATGAGTCGAATGTTTGGCTGGCCTTAAAATGTATCCATTTATAGGATACTCAAACAAGGTCATCCAAACATTATCCCCATAAGACTCAACCCTTTAACCCAGCGCGCCCAAAAACAAAAGAATCACAAAATTGTATGACTGTACCTTTACTTTTTAATTTACCAAATGCGTGACTGCCCTTTAAATTTGTCCCTTTTATTTTACAAGCATGAGCTGATGAAAGATTAGCAACCAGGGGACTTGTTCACTCCTTCCCTTTGGCTTGTGCAAACAGACAGACCATTATCAAGACTATACCTATCGCTCCTTGGGTATTAATCCGTTCCCCTACCACAACCACAGCCAGCAAACTGGCAATCACGGGTTCAGATAAGGTAAGCAACGTTGCCTTACTTGCGGCGATAAAACGCAGACCATAGCCAAAAGCCAGATAGCCCAGAAACATGGGGATGGTAGCCATATAAACGGCAATCACAGTATTAGTAGTCGAGGAAAAAAGATGGTCACCAGTGATCACTAACGATGGCAGCAACAAGACTGTAGCGACTGCAAACTGACTCGACATTGCCGCTTTTGAGTGCAGACCATGTTGAATCAGACGCTTTGTACTCCATGAGTAGAACGCATAAGTCAATCCTGTCAGCAGACCTAGCATTACGCCAAGATTGTAGTTCTGTGCAACAGAGCTTGCCTGAGCACTATGACCTTCGCTCAGTGCCAGCAGTGCAATTCCCAGAATGCCTATGGCAAAGCTGAATATCCATCGTCGGGAAACCTTGGTTTTGCTAATCAGTCCTTCCAGCAGGGCACTCCAGAACGGGGCACTGGCCAGTGACATCACCGAGCCGACTGCAACACCAGCATAATCCATCGAGGAATAAAAACTCATGGGATAAACGGCTACAGCGAGACCACCAAAAAGAACCAGTGACTGCTGCTGTTTTAATAGACCCCAATCCCTTTTCAGATAGTTCCACGAAGATAATACAAGCAGAAGCCCTCCCACCCCCATAGCAAAGGCACCTGTTGCCAGCGGACTGACCTGATGAGTAAAACTGGCAGCGGTGCCGGTGGTTCCCCACAAAAGGCAAGCGATTAGAATGGCGGCGGTTCCCTGCCAGTCTTGTGTTTTTATCAACGAGATCATATGCATACAGCTCTCTCCTTGCAATTTCGTTTCCGATTGAGAGAAAGTATACCGGCAGGTTAATAAGAGTACTTTGCCAAAAGGACGCTTTTATGGAGTGTTCAGATGCTTTTCAGTCTTTAAAAAAAGCTTTGGGAGAAAGCCCGAAGTAGCTTGAAAAGCGGCGGCTGAAGGAGGACAGATCACCATAGCCCACCAGTTCAGCCACTCGTTGCACGGGGTGATCGGTGTGCATCAACAAAGCTTTTGCCTTTTCCATTCGTACCTGAGTAATGTACTTCAGGGGACTGGTAGAGGTTTGTTCACGGAACACTTTTTTAAACTGGGTTGGACTCAGGCAGGCGACTTCGGCAAGAGCGTCAATGGTCAGGTTCTGACTTAGGTATTCGGTGATGTATTCCTGCACCTGACGTATGCGCGCACTTATCTGGCGCTGGGGTTCCTGCTCAGCCAGTAGCAGCGAGAAAGTGTTCATCATCGACTGTTCCAAGCCAGGATTCACCTGATGTTCCAGCTGCCTCTCGATAAAATCCAGATAACTGATCATAGGAGGAGAAAGGGAAAATACAGTCCAGCGAACGCTATCATCTACCCAGGGTATATCACTCATATCGGCCACAACGAACCGGGCATCGGCATTAGCTCGAAAGTGGTGTATTTGTTCGCAATGAATAAATACACATTCACCTGGCATTACCTTGCCAGAATATTCAGGCATTTCGATATGTATTACCCCTTTAAGCGGCAGAACGAGCTGGTGCCACTCATGAGTGTGGCTACGGCTTTCACGGGTGTAAGAGCGGATCGAGAGGGTGTTCTTCATGCCAGAGACTTCCATGCTGAAAGTTATCCTGATAAAGACATTCTAGGGTCATTACTCCAGATTTAAAAGGCTGCCATTTTCTGTTTATAACAAGTAACTCTGTGACTGTTTTTGAATCATAGCAATCAATAATTTTTAATTTTTCAACGCTTCATAGAACTTTTATTACCGTTAGCCTGACTAACAGCGACGTTATTACTTTCTATTTTTTTTGGTTGTAGTGTGAATAACACTTAACGGGATCAAATCAATTCCGATAAGCGACATTAACCAAATATTACTCTTTTATAGAGAGTAAGGAGAAGTAAACTATGAAACTAGTACCAACATTTGTTAAAGCTGCTGTTTATGATTTTAAACACGACAGCGCACTTAAAGCGGCTATAACTCTGATGACCCTCGGTATGTTCTCGGGAAGAACCGTTGCCAAAATGTCTACAGAAGTAAAAAAGCTTATCCCCGAATTTGAAAGGAATAAAAACAGGCTAGAGGGTAATAATAAAAGTCGTGCTGCTGCTATAGCTCGAGAAATGAAGCCTCATATTAAAGTTATTCTCTTAGGAGATCTGGATAAAGCGAGAAGCAATATAGAGACTGAAATCCGTGAGCTTCAATCAAAAATATGGTGGTTAGGAGGAACTATTAACCAAAAAACAGGCTAAAACAATGGTAGCTGATTTCATGTGATCAGCTACCTGCTGATCTTTACCATCCAGGTGAGCCCTGCAGGCACATGAGCCATGCAGTGATAATAAGGTGTCGATCCTGGATCAATCAGACTGCTACGGGCTCGGGTCATAAGGACTCCTGTTTGAAATGATGAACATCAGCAACAGGAAAAAAGTAGTTCAACCGGTCAGTTAGTCAAATGTGTGGCTGTCCCATAAACCATAAATCAATAAATTTCAATTACTAGCCGTCATTTCACTCATTGACCCGCATCCTTTGCGGCCTTGGCTGCTTTGGTCTCATCCCAGAGCTGTTGCAACCTTGGGCAGAGATCGTCGTACATTTCGTCCATTTTTTCGGCGAGCAGAGCCAGGAATTTGGGGCGGGTTTGGTTGGGGTCGGGGAAATCACGCTCTGGTTTGAACTCTACCAATTGAGACAAAATTTTTTCTATAAAATAAGCGCTGCTGGCCTTATTATCAGGTTCATCTCTATCATTGTGTTCAAAACATTCATCTGATATTTGTCGCCACAAACTCCAATAATAATCCGGACGTTCTAACCATTTAGGCCAATCGCGTCCCCGCCCTCGAAATAAAAAAAGATTAATGTGATGATGAGTTATGCTGAAAACTTCGAATGGATCAAGATCAACAGTAACTATTACTTTCTGAGAACCAACTGGAACACGGCTGGTCACTTTATCTTCAAAGGTTTCCGTTAAAAAGTAATCCCATAAGGCCAATTCATAAGGAGCAATGTGTGGTTCACCAGAGTCATCCCTAAAATTCTGTAGCACCAAGTTCTTAAACTCTGAGCTCCTAATAATGACTTCTTTTAGAATAAAGTCCCAAGCTTCTTTCGTTTGCAATGGAAAATATACCAGTTTCCCAGAGTCCTCATTCTTATAAGTATCAATAGACTCTCCCGAAAAGAAGTAGTGTTTTAAATCCTTCAACTCGTTCCTTCGAAAAGTCTCCTTCAAGTCCCTTTCTATCAGTTTCCAAAGTTCTTCTCGTTCATTTTTCCAAGTCTGATCTTTTGTAAAGCTTAAATCCAACATTTGACTGTTACTCCTTACCTACCAGTTCCAGTGCATCTATTGCTGAGTCATAGTTAAGTGATACTAAACCTGATAAGAGATCATTCAAATCTGCATACACTATATGAGCATTGGTATTAATACTTGTGCCCATATTCACTTCAGCAAACTCCTGTTTCGTTCCTCCTTTAGCACCCCCTTTTATCGGCAGGCTCATATCACCACGTACTGTGTGATTGTTTCTTGATGCATCTGATGAGTCACCAATGTCTACACTAATAGCATTCCTTGACTTTCCTGATGAAGATAATGAAGATAAAAGGACATCCATTCATATTCCCCCCCTACAACCAAAGCAACTAAACACCAACCCTTAATTTGTTTTCATCCCGTATATAACCCAACTGAAACAACTCCATTGCTATCTGTTTCAACTCTCTGCTTTCAGATTTCTTCCTGTCTGTCTTTTCAGTAAGTTGTTGATACCGCTTTTGCATCCAGCGAATTTCCTGCTCTTTCTTTCTACACTCAATACATTGAGTGCACTGTGCATCCACCCAAAAGCCCAGCTCTTCAAACCAGAACCGTTGCTCCCTGGCAAAAAATATGAAGTATCTATGACAGGTCCTGCACCGCTCTTCAATGTCCACATAAATAGTACGAGGGTAGATCGCATAGTTCTGTTTCGAGGTATCAGCGACTATGGCTGTTTCTGGAAAAAACCGGACGTTATCGTAACTCCAGTGGCCACAGATAATGGCATGAACAGGAATCTGATTATTGGAGGGAATTGGCTCACTTCCGTATCTTGGATGCTTAACGTAGCTTCTTTTTTCTTGCTTCTTTCGCTTTTTCATATCCTGATAGATGACAGTTTTGACGGCACACTACCGTCCTGAGATCTGTTCAATATTTACCCACTGAACCTGCCCTATTCCCTCTGCCACCAGCAACTCCATGCTGTTTTTTTGCGAACTATTATGCCAGCGTCTTATGACTACTGATAGGTATATACACCTAAACTCAAATAAGAAATTTTCAGCTGATCTGTCGAGACATCACTCCATCTACCAAAGAGAGGAGCACCAGGTGACCCTCAACCCGACCAAGCCTTTGGATCAAAAAGTTTTATTCATACAGTCTTCTTATTTCTTTCCTGAGTCATTATGATGCTTCAGCGAAAATATTTATTCAGGAAGTTATGATGAAATCGCTCGCCAAAGCACTCTTTATTCCCCTGGCACTGTCTGCTTCTTTCATGGCGGCTATGCCTGCTTCAGCTCATGCACACGAAGACCATTCCATTGAGCTGAACGCTGAAATGAAAAAAATGGGCTTCAACTTCAAGCGCTCTGGCTCTGCCAAGTCCATCGAGGATATGCAGAAGTACGTAACTGAGTTCCGTACCCACGCAGAAAACGCCAAAAAAGCAGGACTTGAAGATGCGCCTGTCGCGTTTCAGAAAGGTATTGATCAGCTGCTGACCGGTCTGGCTGGTGTTCAGGCTGCTCTGGACAAGGAAGACCTGGATCTGGCCAAGCAGAGAATGAGAAAACTGAACGACATCAAGAAGAAGTACCACCGTGAGTTCGACGTCTAAACGATTTCGATGGCCACGCACTGTCCAGTTGATTCACTGGACAGTCGCCGTCCTGTTCCTCAGCAACCACTTTCTGGTTGAGGGGGGAGACCAGTTCCATGAGTATTTTGGCTGGAGCATTCTTGCCCTGGTTTGCCTTCGCCTGCTTTACGGCATCACGCTGGCACCTAAGCCTGCCCGCCTTAAAGACATCAAACCTTCCTTCGCCGGTATTAAACATCACCTCCATGAGTTGAAAACCCGGCAAACAGGCGAAGACGGTCATAACCCGATGGGAGCCATGGCCGTCTGGCTGATGTGGATCACTCTGGCACTGGCTGCATTCACTGGCTGGCTGCAGGATACCGACTTCGGCTTTGAACACGGTGTTTATGAATGGCACGCCATGCTGGTTAACGGCCTGTACTATTTTGTGGGTCTACACCTTGTAGCCGTCGTCATCACTTCCTGGCGAACGCGAAGAAATCTGGTCAAAACCATGATCTAACGGCCGACATTAGCAAGAGCTGCAGAAAATATTCTCAGTGATTGTCGCACCGATTACATCATGCAGTATCAACGGTTCAAAGGATGGAACCCTGATGCCCCAAACCGCCAGACGCTACGGCCTTTATTTATTGGACGCCCTGCTGTTGCTAGCCATTTTTCACTGGCTTCATAGCAGCGCCTCACACCTTCTTAATCCATCAAACTCCAAACCAGCACTTCAAGTCAGTTCTGACAAAACAGCCAATACACCCATAGAACAAAAAACGGCCGCTACCGACCTGCTGGGAATTGATGTTTCTCATTATCAGGGGAACGTTGACTGGGAAGAGGTGTCCGACGATTTTCACTTTGCTTTTATTAAAGCAACAGAAGGCACCGAGTATACCGACCCTGACTTTATTCAAAACATGAATAATGTTGATGATACGGACATGGCTTATGGGGCTTACCACTTTTACTCCCCCGATGAAGACGGGCTGGAACAGGCCCGCCACTTTATTAACGCTACCCAGAACATCAAGTTCACCCTCCCTCCCGTACTCGATGTAGAAGTTGCACCGGATGATGATGTTTCAAACTTCCAGCAAGCCATCAAAAGCTGGCTGGTTTATGTCGAAAACACTATGGGTTGCCGACCCATCATTTATTCTGACAAGAACTTCTGGGATGAGTATCTCAAAGAAGCCTTCAGTCACTACACCGTCTGGATCAGCGATTACAGTGACGAGGCATCGGATGTAGCCAGCATCAACTGGGCGTTCTGGCAGTTTACCGATCAGGGAAAAGCTGAAGGCGTTTCCGGCTTTGTGGATCAGAGCCGCTTTAAAGGCAGCGAACAATCATTACTTGCATTGGGAGATTGTCAGATATGACCAGCCAGACTCATACCCTGACCGCCAACAAACGTTCCCTGTGGTTCAAATACTTCCTGCTTCTATTAATGCTGATGCTGTCGGTGTTCACCTCCTGGTTAGCCAGCAACGGACAACTGGCTTCTCTGGATGAATGGCTGATGGGTAGCCTTTTCCAGTCCAACGATGCCTTTATAGACAGTGCCGAGGATCGGGCTGAGTCCATGACACTCACACTATCGGAATTACATGCCGGCCTTCTGGTACTGCAAAGCAGTGAGTTTGGCATCAGCTTTTTTGTCGACGCCAATATTCAGCTGGGTAATGTCATTGCCCAGGCTTCCGACCTGGTGGCTTTCGGTAGAAACTTTGCCTTGTTCAATCTGGTAGCCCTCCACCTCATCGACAACACCCTTCAGCTGGTTCAGTGGTTAACTCCGTGGCTGATCCTGACAGCAGAAATAGGGTTGGTGGCTATTTTAATTGCCGACACCTGGCTGTCAGCCAAAAATCGCTGGCATATGTCGTTGATTCGTTTTGGTGAAGGCGCGGTTATCACTGTATTACTTCTGGTGGTGATCTTTCCTTTCTCGATCCATATGGTCAGGCAATCCAGCGAAGCCGTAACCGAATCCCTCTATCAGGAAAGCTATCAGGCTGTAGTGAATACTCACGACCACATTCTGGGCGGTTCCAGCGCCGCTTCGATCAAGGATGATGCCAGCGGCTCTTTAACCCAGTTCAAGAATGCCCGGGTTAAACTGTCAGAAAAGTCGAGCTACCTGGCCAGCAACCTGACCCGTTATGTGGCAGTCACCATGATGGAAGTGTTCCTTCTGCCCATGCTGTTTACCCTCTTTCTGCTGTGGCTGACCCGCTCCATTATTCGAAGGCATGCCCATTGGAATCATTAATGGCTTTCAGTTGTGCTTGCCCAAAGGCGAAATGAAACCGATTTCAACTGTGTTACCATAGTAACCAGAACCCCCATTAAAAGAAGAAGAATATGTATCTGGCCATCGACCTGGGAGGCACCTTTGTTAAACGGGGTCTCATTAACGACCACGGTCAAATTATTAAAAACGACAAGGTACCTGCCCCCAGGGAAAACATCAGTGACTTTTATGACCTGATCCAGACGTACCTCGAATCCCTGCCGGAAAAACATCAGATAAAAGCTTTAGCCTTGAGTGCACCGGGCTTGCCTATGGATGACGGTACGATTGCCGGTTGTTCAGCACTTACTTACCTGCACGGCCCTGATATTAAAAACACTCTGCAAAGTTTGCTCGGCATACCGGTATTTATTGAGAACGATGCCAACTGTGCTGCCCTGGCAGAAGTCTGGCAAGGTAAAGCGGCCGACTGCAACGATGCTCTGTTTGTTGTGGTGGGAACAGGTATTGGGGGCGCCATCATCAAAAACAAAACACTCCATAAAGGTGCCCACCTTTACGGGGGAGAATTTGGGATGATGATTCAATACGACCACCAGACACAGTCCATCAAAGGGTTCAGTGAACTGGCGGCAACCGGCGGACTGGTAAGAACGGCATCAGAACGTTTAAACCGAACGGTAACAGGCGAAGACATTTTCCAGTTGGCGGAACAAGGGAATGTAATCTGCCAGGAAGTTATCCAGTCATTTTACGATCATCTGGCCGTGCTGCTGACCAACCTTCAGAGTGTTTATGACCCGGAAAAAATCATCATATCCGGCGGAATCACGGAACGGCCTGCCTTCAAAAACGAACTGCTGCAATCTTTAGACACTATTAACCAGCTTAGAGGTGCGCTGTCGATTAATGTGACTGTGGATATAGCCCGGTTCAAAAACGACGCAAACCTTATTGGTGCGGTGTATAACGCCATTCAGTCCAGTAACTGAATCAGCTGGCATCATCCAGAAACTGCAAAACGGCCTGATTGAACGCTTCTGCCCTGACCTGCGGATAAAAATGTCCGCCACGGGAGAAGAGTTTGATCCGGGCATCCGGAATACACTCCACCAACTCTTCCTGCATGGAAGTCGGTGTCACCATATCGTCGTCCGCTCCCATCACTAATGTTGAGGACTGGATATTCGACAGGAACTCAAAGGTTTCAAACACTGGTAGCACTTCCATTCGGGCCAGAGTAGCCACCTGATCCGGCATGAGTCTGGACACATCCTGTTCAGCAACTTCCAGCAATTCCGGATGCTGCCGCAGCCACCAGGCAGGATAAAGAAACAGTGGGTTGGTCTTCAGATAGGCCAGGGCCCCAAACTCTTGTAAATAAGCTGAACGTAACTCGTGCAAGCGAAGAAACCTGAGATCCGGCTTGGACCATGTGGAGCTCAACACTAACCGCCCCACCCGATCAGGATGATTCAGAGCCAGTGTCTGGGCAATAGCTCCTCCCAGTGAATGGCCGACAATATCGGCCTCTTCAATATCCAGCCAGTTCATCAGATTTAATAAATCCGTCACCATATGGTCGATGGAAATGTCCCCCTGGTTCAGAGGACTCTTCCCCGAGCCTCTCTGATCATAAGTGATCACCTGATGAGCCTCTGCGAAAGCTTCTCTCTGACAATGCCAGAAAGAAGCATTGCCACTGAGGCCTGTGATCAATATCAGGGGTTTGTCTTCACCGGCTTTTTCAAAATACAGCGGGGGTTCATTATTGATTTGAACAAACGACATTACTCCCCCTCCAGTTTGCCAAAGGCCGTTTCCCTCTCAATGGCTTCAACATCCTGAGGTCGGGAAAAAGATGCTGGAACTGATTCACCCGGCTTTTTAGGCCGACCGATTCGTGCAAAAAAACTTGCCAGCCCTTCCGGCATAAACACCCAGAAAAACTTCAGGGGGCCCTTACCGGTATTGGTGAACTTATGCCGACCATGGGGGGCCAGATAAATAGTGGTACCGCTGCACATGGGATACTCCTGGCCTTCCACCAGGGCAATCCCTTCACCCTCAAAAACAAGAATGAGTTCTTCCTGGTCGTTGTGCTGGTGTTCTCGCACATAGCCACCCGGGGAAACCACCTGAATACCTGTCTCAAAACGACTGGAAGCTATCGAGCTGTGTTTTGAAACCCGTAGCTCAACAAAACCGTTTGCGGGCTCAGGCTGCCAGAAGGATTCTGCCTCACCGGGCAAGAAGACACGGGATTGCTTGGGCTCGCTCATTCAGGTCTCTCCAGATTCGATTCTGCCAGAGCCCCATTATAGGCTGTACATTTTTCACCCCGTTATAAACCTACTCCACCCGAAGGGCGGCGAACAAAAGCTTCGCTCTCCAAAATCTCTGTGTTGAATGGGTTCGGTTAAACGCAAATGATTTCATGTTATAGCATTGCTTTTTGTTAGCTCTTTAGAGAATAATTCAGGCACCTAAAACAGATGTACAAATAACACGACTGAATGCTGAATATGAGCCTGATAAAGACAGCGCACAGACAAGGCCGGAATGCTTCACGCTTCTGCCTGATGACTGTCGTTTATTTATTAGTCATCCTGTACACCGTCAGCCACACTCACAAAGTCCATGAAGATTTCAGTGCCAAGGCTCACAGTCTGTCTACTGAAGAAGCACTGGATGATCATGCCAATCACTGGCATTCAGACCAGCATCATTCGGCAGCCTGTCAGCTCATTTCCCAGGCACCGCCATCACTGAATCTTCTGTCTGCAGACAATGCACTCTGTTCACCTTTCAATACTGTTGAAAAAGTCAGTTCCGCTTCGTCGGTAACACCCACTAAAAGGCTGACCCGCGCCCCGCCAGTACTTGTCTGATCACCCCAATAAACAACGAACTTTATTAATGTGTTACCAGACGAGTGAAAGAATATGCGCCTTCTTACTAAACAGGTTACCGGCATGACCAAACTGGCTTCCGTGATTGCCTTTGGCGTTCTGTCCATGAATGCCTCTGCACAGGTGTCCACAACTAATGAAGAGCCACGTCACGTTGACGCCCACGTGCATGGCCACGGCGCGCTGAACTTCGCGGTAGAAGGTTCTGAGGTTCATCTTGAACTGAAAATGCCAGCCAATGATGTTCTGGGTTTTGAAAGTATCACCAACGACAAGCAACGCCACCAGCTACATGAAGCTCTGGAAAAGCTTGAAGCCTCCAGCCTCTGGAGCATGACTCCAGCCGCTTCCTGCAAGCTGGTAAGTGCAAAAGCCAATGCCGGTGCTGAATCCCATGATGACGAGCATGACCATCACGATGATCATGGACACCATGATGAGCACGCCTCTAAGGATCACGATGACCATGGGCATCACGATGAGCACGCCTCTAAGGATCACAATGACCATGGGCATCACGATGAGCACGCGTCCAAGGAACATGATGATCATGGGCACCATGACGAACATGGCCATGAAGGTCACGAAGGTGAAGGTGGGCACATGGACATCTCCGCGACGTATGTCTTTGAGTGCGGCAATGCCAACCAGCTGGACACCATCAGCACCTCTTTGTTTGAAGTGTTTGAACGCAGTCAATCCCTGAGCGTACAGGGCTTTACCCAAAAGGGTCAGGCTGCAGCAGAAATGACCAAAAACAATCCTGAGGTGCGTTTCTAAAATGACCGCTCCCCGCTCTAACGTGGTTGAACTCAGCAACATTGAGTTCAGCTGGAAAGCAGGAATTCCGGTTCTGGATATTCCTGAACTGACCGTTTCCAAAGGGGAAAAGGTCTTTGTCCGGGGCCCATCAGGCTCCGGTAAAACTACTCTTCTGGGATTGCTCGGTGGCGTCATTACCCCGGAGCGGGGACAAGTCAATGTACTGGGGAACGACATTAGTCGTTTTTCCCCGGTACAGCGCGACCGTTTCCGTGCCGATCATGTTGGCTTTATCTTTCAGATGTTTAACCTGATTCCCTATCTGTCTGTGATCGAGAATGTCACCCTGCCCCTGAGCTTTGCTAAAGGCAGGAAAAGCAATCTCGCCAGTAATGCTGCCAGCGAACAGGATGAAGCAAGGAGGTTGCTGAAACATCTGGAGCTGGATGATTCTTTACTGCACCGCCCTGTTACAGAACTCAGTATTGGTCAGCAACAACGTGTGGCTGCAGCCAGAGCACTGATTGGCAAGCCTGACCTGATTATTGCCGACGAGCCAACCTCCGCGCTGGATACCGATACCCGGGAAGCCTTCATCAATCTGTTGTTTGCCGAATGTGAAGCAGCCGGTAACACCCTGCTGTTTGTCAGCCACGATCAGGGTCTTGAATCTTTATTTGATCGCAGTATTGCGCTCAATGAAATTAACCGTGCCAGCAAAAGCAAGACCGCCACTCCTTCTGTAAATAAAACGATGGAGGTGGCCTGATGTCTATTTTAAGCCTGGCTTTAAAAAGCCTTAAAAACCGCAAAACCACCGCTCTGCTGACTATTTTCTCCATTGCTGTCAGTGTTGCCCTGTTACTGGGTGTTGAGCGTATCCGGGTAGAAGCCAAAAACAGTTTCACCAACACCGTCTCCGGAACCGACCTGATTGTCGGTGCCAGAAGCAGCTCCATGAACCTGCTGCTCTACTCTGTGTTTCATATTGGTAACGCCACCAACAATATCACCTGGGAAACCTATAAGGATCTGACTTCGGACCCTGCGGTGAAATGGTCTGTTCCCATTGCCCTGGGGGACTCCCACCATGGTTATCGGGTAGTGGGCACTTCCCACGGCATGTTCAATCATTTCAGATACGGTGACAATGAATCCTTGCAACTGTCTGAAGGCAAACCCTTTGAACAGTTGTACGACGCCGTTCTGGGCTCAGAAGTAGCCGCCAGTCTGGGCTATGACATCGGCGAAAAAATCGCACTGAGTCATGGTGTTGAAAGCAAGAGTCTGCAATCTCACGATGACAAGCCCTTCACAGTCACTGGAATATTGAAACCCACCGGCACGCCAACGGACCGGGTCATCCTGATTTCCCTGCAGGGGATTGAAGCCCTGCATATCGACTGGGCCAACGGTGCTCCCCCCATTGCAGCTTTCTCTGTTTCTGCAGAACAGGCCCAAGCCATGAATCTGCAACCCACCAGCATCACAGCCTATTACGTTGGCCTTAATTCACGCATTTCTGCTTTCCGTTACCAAAGGAAAGTGAATGAATACCGCCAGGAAGCCATGACAGCCATCCTGCCCGGGGTTGCCCTGCAGGAACTCTGGCAACTGGTAGGCACAGCAGAAAAAGCACTGCTGGTCGTATCCGTCATGGTGGTTTTTGCCGGTTTGATGGGCATGCTGACCACCATTCTCACATCTCTCAATGAAAGACGACGTGAGATGGCTATTCTCCGCTCCGCAGGAGCAAGACCGGTTCACATTTTCACTTTGATGATCACCGAATCCGTTGTCTACGCCATTGCCGGAACCCTCCTGGGCTTCCTGATACTTTACGGGCTGCTGTTTGCTGTTCAACCCGTCGTGCAACAGATGCTGGGGCTTCATTTAGCGATCAGTTCGCCAGGCACCTTTGAATGGTCCCTGGCCGGAATGATCATTGTCTGCGCCATTGTTCTGGGCATGATCCCGGCCTGGCGCGCTTATAAAAATTCACTCGCCGATGGTCTGACGATAAGAGTCTGAAGGAGCCTTAAGCGAAAAAAACTTTTTCCATCATTCCAGGTGGTGGAAAAAGTTTCATGACAAACAGGAAAAAGACTATGAAAACAGGAAAATCCTTAGTGCTGACGGCACTGCTGGCAGTAATGCCAGTGGTGGCTGTTCAGGCCAAGCCGGTTGAAAAACCGGCTGAAAAGCCAGCCGCCAAAGTGGAAGCAAAAGAGATCACCTGGGATGAGCTGATGCCCGCCCCGGATCAAAAAGTCATTGATCGCTACCAGGCTGGCAAAATGGAACGGGCTGATGTGATCGCTTACCTGGATAAGCTGGGTCAGACCCCCGTTGAAAAACTGGACAAGCGCACGGTAAGAATTCCGGGTTATCTGGTGCCACTGAATCTGGACAAGGATCAAAAGGCTACAGAACTGCTGCTGGTTCCAACCATGGGTGCCTGTGTACACGTACCACCACCGCCGCCTAACCAGACCATCTATGTGAAATACAAAGATGGCATCAAGGTTGAAGAAGCAGGCTATACCCCTTATTGGCTGGTAGGCGCCCTGCACGTTGAGACCAACCAGTCAGAATATACAGAAACGCTGTATGCCATGACTGTGGATACCCTGGAAGTCTACAAGTAAGACTTGCTCGATGGATTAAGAACCCTGAACTGACTACCAGGGTTCTTAACCGGTAATAAAGTCGATGGATTTCTGCACCAGCTGACGGACATAGTTTGACAAGGCATTCAGCACATAGCGGATAAACCGCATAGTCATGTCTTTACCTTCTCGGATACCGATCCCCAAAGCCCTCGCCATTTTTTTCACCAGACTGATCACCCAGCCGGAAACAGCCTCAGCGGCACTGAGTCCACGATTCAGAATATAAGCCAGCTGATCAAGCAGTGTGGTTCCAGCCCCAAAAACAGTTTGAATCGTTATCGCAACGGCTTTGAGTACTTTCCTGATTACAAAACTGATGGCATAACTGAACATTCTCAAAGTATTGGCGGTCAGACTGACAAAGCTGTCAGACGACAACCATCTTTCTACTGCTGAATCTTCAACGGATTCATCATAAAGGGCTTCCAACACTTCCCAGCTCTTACTGCCGACACTGTTAATGTATTGAGCCATCTTATGATATTCCGGACTGATGAACTGTCCGGGGCTGGGAATGGAGTAAATGCCATCCTCCTGCAAATGCATAAATGGCCAGATAGGCACCATGGGAATAGGATCAGTACGGTGGTAAACCCGGAAGATGTTGCCTCCCTGCATCTTGTCTTCAAAACGGCGGACAAATCCTTCCAGACCCACCCTGGGACAGCCAAAGGTGTAAAGGTTTACCTGACTGGCTCGCCGGGTCTGCATAGCCCACTCAGCGGCAAGACTCGCCAGCGCACCGCCAAGACTGTGGCCAATGCAATGAATGGTGGTAATGGGGGTTTTCTGCCGGTCGAAGAACTGTTCAAGCTGGGGACGAATCGACTTGAAGGTATTATTGAAGCCCAGGTGAACGGTATTACCACCCACTGAGCTGGAGAACCCTGCATTCAAATCGGTCAGTACGTCATAACCCGTTGCCGTTCCTCTGAGAATGATAAAAGCATCTCTGGAATAAACGCCCTTACCCTGGGAAACAATACCAAACCCGCTGGTTTTATTGATAATCAATCCACCCGCTTTCCCTTCCAGCTTGTTCTCAAGGCCTAAATCAAAATATTTTTTATTGGCTTTAAGAATCAGCTTCAGGTCAGGGTTCGTATCGGGATCAAGGTTGGCATTTTTTAAGATGTAGACGTCCGATGCCATTTGACTGACAATACTGGCCGATAGAACAGACATTTTGGAAACTCCCTTTCATACAATCCCGGTTTTTTATTATTCGAATGTACAGCGAGTATCGAGCATGCTGGCTCCAAATCGATGAAGCTCTTCTTCTTCCTGGTTCAAATCACATTTAAAAATACCCTGTTTGCCCCCAAATTCGTCATTGGGTGCTTCGGTTCGCTTTGCTGCGTATAGAATTTCATAGGTCTCCCCCTCTACATCCAGCTTGATCTGGGTAGTGGCGACAAACTCCAGAGGCAAAAGACTTCGGGTGATGGAACGCATATAGAGTTCAGGTAACTCAAAAAATCCCTGTTCATCCGTGGTGGCGGAATCGCTTTCCTTACCGACATTATGCCAATCCACTTCACGGACAACGCGGGCATTTTTCACCGGCTCCCCGTTTTTCATGACCTGAACTTTAATGGCTGAAGCTATGCAGGCTTTCCCTGCATCAAAAATAGACATGGCAGTTCCTGCGGTAGAGAAAGAGATAAAGAAGAAGATGACAATCAGTCTAGCGAGTAGCTGACTTTTTATTATTGGTTTTATAACCACCATATTGAGCACTCATAAAGACTGACTCGGGATGAGCAGACAGAATGCCACAGGAGAATTGAATAGATCAAATGTACAGAATGTGACCCGCTTCACTTTATTTTAATTAAAGCAATCATCTTAGTGAGACCACTCTTTGAAAATCCATTTCAGGTAACCTAAAAAATGCATGGCCGAAATCACCGCAACCAGCGCAATCACCAGACACGTCAGGCCGGAAATACCAAAGTAACTGCCACCAAAAAGCCAATACAAACCAAAAATGGGGATAGGGTAGCCCACCATACTCAGCAGTAAGAAGATCTGCCTTTTGGCATCACCATAAGGGTTATCAAAGGCTACAGGCGACATCATTAAAATCATGGGCCAGCCCAGCAGAAAAAATGTGACCAATATATCCAGCAGCATCCCAATCATTTTTATTATTTATCCTGTGCATTGAGCCTCGATATTATTTGAACAACCGAACGCTGTATAGTGTATTTCTTACATCACCAGGTACAACTATCTCCTGGTGTTCATCGCTTTAGGACTTATCTGAAATTAACTTTCCTTGTTGAAACCCACTCAAAACCCGTTCGGGCTGAGCCTGTCGAAGCCCAATACCTCCGCCCTTCGACAAGCTCAGGGTGAACGGAGTCCAAGTGTAAATCGGGAAGTTATTTCGAGATACACCCCTGGTCATTCTCAATAGCTACCGGTTATTTGTAGACTCTGCGCACAGTCACTGTGGCAACAGATTCTCTCCAGTCGTAGGCAGAGCGAGCCAGGTCAGCTTCTCCGTGAATACCGGCACTGATATGAACAAAACCTTCACCACTTTCACCCGCCGACACTCCAGCACCACCACAAACCGGTCCGGGAATGTTTGCGCAAATCTCATCATTCGGCTCGGAACCGGCATCATAGGCAGAGGCACGGTAAGTTTTTGAACCGTACTTAGGCAGTTTTACACCACTCAGGGAGACAAAAGTATCGTTGGTGGGAATCAGCATAGCGGCAATACTGAGGCGCTTAACGCCATGACCGGCCTGAATTTCAAAAGTAGTAGACTGGCCAGGATTCAATAACCCTGCTGTGGAAGCCGTTTTACTGACACTTCTGTAGGCGTCATCCAGAGCTGTTTTCAGAGGATTAATGTCTCCCCCTTCAGCCAGCTGTGACAGCTCATCAGAAGCAGGCTGACCCAGTTGGAACAAACGGAAGCTGTTTCTGTGGGTAGCGGCAAGAATCGGAGTAAACGACTGTCCACGAGTAATATTGGTCACTGTCACTTCATAAGTGGCAGCAGCCTGAGGGTAGTAACCTTTAAAATGATCCTCTGCCAGAACAGGCTGAGAACCCAAAAGCATACCTGCAGCAACAGCCAGAATTGTTCTTTTCATGATGTTTATTCTCGTCGTCCATAATAGTTTTTTAAGCAGCCGATCATGGCTGCATGATGAAGACAACTGCCTTCATTCTTTAACTACGAGACGCATCAATGAAAAGTTTCACCGTCACAAATATTTAACATCTTATTTTGAAACCCCTGTCATCCTTCTTACAACAAAGGGCTTAACAACTGAAAAAGACTTTCCAGGAATCGCTTGGTGACGGGTCGACGATTCCAGTCGTTCAAATGAACGGGTTCAGAACTCTGCATGTATTGATCCAGCAGAGTGGCCATGGTCTGCCCAAAAGCTCTGTCGTAGATAATCATGGTGACTTCATAATTGAGCCAGACACTGCGCATATCGAG
Source organism: Endozoicomonas arenosclerae (assembly GCF_001562015.1). Lineage (GTDB taxonomy): Bacteria > Pseudomonadota > Gammaproteobacteria > Pseudomonadales > Endozoicomonadaceae > Endozoicomonas_A > Endozoicomonas_A arenosclerae. The sequence continues at coordinate 19,150 of NZ_LASA01000150.1, forward strand.
ATTTACCGTGCCAAACAGAATGGTTGAGCGATCTACCAGTACACACTTGGTATGCAGCAACCCGCCTTTGAACTGCAGTATTTTTACCCCTGCATTCAAAAGGTCTTCATAGTATGAACGACTGGCATAGTGCACCATTCTTGAATCATTCCTGTGAGGCACCAGCAACTGTACATCCACCCCTCTCATAGCGGCTGATTTCAATGCCGTCAGCAAAGACTCATCCGGTACAAAATAGGGTGTGGAAATCAATAGCTCTTCCTTGCTTTCATAAATGGCAGTCAGCAATACCTGATGCAACCTTTCCCGATCAATGCCTGGCCCCGAAGGCAGTACATGAACGTCTGCACCGATATAACAGCTCAGATAAGAAGGAGGAAACTCATAGGTGGCATTAAACGACGAATGCTTTTCACCGGTTTCAAGCGCTTTATCCCAGTGAGCAATTACAGCCATGACATGAGCAGGAATACCTTCCACCCTGACCATGGCATCAATCCATTGACCCACATTGGCGCCCTGGCGAAAGTGAACCGGATCAACCAGGTTAAAACTGCCACTCCAGGCAATTTCATCATCAATCACCAGAATCTTGCGATGGTTGCGGATATCAACTCGCTCGAACAACATCCTGACCAAACCTACCGGCATGGATTCCGTAACACTGATACCTTCCAGTCGAAAGCGCCGGGCCCATTCACCCCGAAGAAACTGGCGACTGCCCACGGCATCAAGAATGACCATGCAATCCACGCCACGTCGTGCAGCCCTGATCAGGGCTTCTGCCAGAACCTTGATTCGCCCCCGAGGTTCACAGATATAAAACTCCAGAACAATACTGTGCCTGGCTTTTTCAATGTCATGGAGCAGGCCGTGCAGAATCGTGTCGGTTTCATGGAACAGCTGGAGTTTGCTGCAGGGCAGTACCGGAATGCCCAGAGTCTGTTCTGCCAGCTTGTAAATACCGGTGTGTGGAGTATGAGATGGGCATTCCACCTGTCTTTGGGTGATGACCCGTGAAAGGTGGCTCGACCACTGTTCGTAGTCAGGGTATAAGTGTTCCAGCCGCTTGAGCCTTCTTGAGCCCAGACGCCTTGAACCAAAAAGCAGGTAAGAGAAAAAACCGGCTACCGGCAGAATAAACAGCATTAACAGCCAGGCGAGTGTAACGCCTACAGGCCTTCGCTGCATGATGACGTGAATACCAAAAGCTATGATCAGGGCAAGATAGAGTCCCCCGAACAATGCACTGAGCCAACTGCTGTCCATTCAAACACTTGAGTGACGTTATTATCGACTGAAACCAGCCATGAGCTTGCAAGACTAGTGGCTCATGGCTGTCTGGAATATGAATAATAACGCTAAATCAGCGAAAGCGCAGAAAAACTGTTCCGGGATTAAATAAGCTATGAGCGAAAAATATATTTTTTCATCGCCCCTAGGAATAATCCTGAAATAACTTCCTTGTTGAACTCTTCACAAACCCGTTCGGGCTGAGCCTGTCGAAGTCCAATACCACGACCCTTCGACAAGCTCAGGGTGAACGGAATCCGCATGTAAACCGGGAAGTTATTTCGAGACAAACCTTTAGGGAGATGAAAAATTTTCACGGTTAAAAAAGTAAGTGAGAATATTCGTCCCACATTAGCTTGCCGGTCATCACCAACGAAATAATGACGATCATAGGGCGAATGATCTGCTGACCCCGCTTCACCACCATTCTGGAACCCAGTCTGGCACCGATAAACTGCCCTACCAGCATGATGCCACCCACCGCCCAGACGACTTGCCCACCCAGCATGAAGAACAACAAAGAAGCCACGTTACTGGTGCAATTCAGCACTTTGGTGTGTGCTGTTGCCGTGGTCAGGGAAAAACCCATCAGGCTGACGAAAGCAATCGCAAAGAAAGAGCCTGTACCCGGCCCGAAGAAGCCATCATAAAAACCGACACCCACACCGGCTGTGCAGGCAAAGGCCGTCAGACTCATTTTGGCAGCCGTTGCTTCTGTTTTTCGGGCTCCGGGAGAAAGAATAAAATAAGCGGCAATACCCAATAACAGAAAAGGAATGATCTGCTTGAGTACAGAGGCGTCAATCATCTGAACCAGCACGGTACCCACTGCACTGCCGACAAAAGTCATGAAAATCGCAAAGCGCATGTCTTTGAGATTCACCAGACCTCTTCTGACAAAATACACACTGGCAGAAAATGATCCACCGGTACTTTGCAGTTTATTGGTAGCCAGAGCCTGGGCAGGTGACAAACCCACAGCCATCAGTGCAGGCACCGTGATCAGTCCACCGCCTCCGGCAATGGAGTCAACAAATCCGGCCAGCACCGCAACCGAAAACAGCAAAATACCCCAATCAAGGGTGAGTACAAAATCCAAAACAAGCCTCAAATAAATAGAATTTCCGGTCTTTAGATTTCCGGATTTTAGTCTACGGGGGATTGCCCCAAGTTATCTATTAGTGTGCAGACCTGAAAACAAACACGTAATCCGATCAATGCTTCTCCAATGAAGTGATCAAACACGTTCAAACTTTATTTTGCTCAAGAGACTAGCTTTTTTAGAAAGTGACTCAAACTATTTTCTTTGTTTTTGAAAAATTCTTTTTTGTTGGATCAAGCCTGCACACGGAATGAATTATCTTGATGTTTTGGGTGATTGCCTATCCGCAATTACAACAGGTTAACTTTTCAACACTTGCCTGTGGGTAAAATACTCAACTGGAACTGAACTCAATAAAAAGCGTTTGAGTGCACAGATAATGAGGGGACGTTTGCAATGTTTAAAGCAGCATAAACGAAAAAAGCCCGACTGAAATCAGTCGGGCTTTAATATATGGCTGGGGTGGAGGGATTCGAACCCCCGCATGTCAGGATCAAAACCTGATGCCTTACCGCTTGGCGACACCCCAACAAATGATGGTAGCTAGGGGCAGATTCGAACTGCCGACCCCAGCATTATGAGTGCTGTGCTCTAACCAACTGAGCTACCTAGCCATCAATTTGGACCGTCATTCTGTTGATTTATCCGGCTAATGTCAACCGATTAAATCATCAAGAAAGATCAGTATAAAATGGCTGGGGTGGAGGGATTCGAACCCCCGCATGTCAGGATCAAAACCTGATGCCTTACCGCTTGGCGACACCCCAGCTGCTGTCTCGTTGAGACGTTTTCGACGTTACCATGTTGATTTTGTGTGTCAATTGGCTGATTGACGTTCAACTTGGTAGCTAGGGGCAGATTCGAACTGCCGACCCCAGCATTATGAGTGCTGTGCTCTAACCAACTGAGCTACCTAGCCGCCGAAAGATGGTGCGCATTTTCAGGATTTAAGCCTGTCCTGTCAACCGTTTAAGCGGCTTTTTTGGGATCTTTCAGAAAACCCTTATCTATATTTCGCTTTTAACAAGCCCATGGGAAATCGAATTCACCCCAGAGTGTTTTCATCAACAACACAGCCGCTCCTTGTTTCCTCCATTGCTCAAAACCATCGCTTCATTAGACCAATGTCTAGGCCCTTTGACGGTGTTCAGAGCGAACTTAATTCCGGGTCATCAATCCAATTTCCAGATTCGAACAATTAACGGAGAAAACAATGACTCAGGATCATCCACTTTTGAAAAGCAGCCTATCCACATTACTGCTGATAATTTTACCCTTAACCCATGCTTTCGCTGAAACCGAGAGCTGGATATTTAATCAACACGGCGACATTCAGGCCTGTTCGCTTCTGACAGAGGACCAGGATGGTGCCACTGTATTGATTCGTCATCTGGTTCTGCCCCCTGCTTCTGATAGAGCAGCTATTTCTGATGGTCAGGCCTGCAAGAATGCTTCTCAAGCCCTGGTCAAAGCTCAAACAGAACGACCGAACAGAACTCACTTCCTGAGCGAAGCCTATTACCTGGACAGTAACAATCTGATCCTGAATGCCCAGCTGAGTCAGGGTCATACTCACGCTCTTTCATTTAACGGGTTACCTGTAACCTCTTCCGCAGCCCATTATTGCGAAAGGCTTCATCGCCAACTCACACCAGAGAACGAAGCAGAGAATTGCCAGGCATTCGTGTCTAACCGCTGGAATATTGTAGGCCTGGAAGCCCCTCAGGAAGCTACAGGCTTACCCATCACTCTGGAGCAGCCCACAACACCACTGCTGATGCTCTCAGGTGATCAGGCTTCTGGTTTTCAACAAGTCTACGACCCTTTATATAGCATCACTGAGCCTCTGGCTTTTAATTACTGGCGCTACTGGCAATACAAGGATTCTCCTGCCTATCAAGCCGGAGTCGCCGCCCTTGGCGGTGTTGAAATGGCTGGAGGGCTTGTTGCCCTGGGAGCAGGCATTGCTACCTTTAATCCCGCCCTGATTGCTCTGGGTGGTGGCCTTTCCATAACCAGCCTGACCACCTTGTATTATGCCTATTCTGACTGGATTCAAGACCCTCAATCCCGAGCCCAGAATAAGGAAGACGCTCTGTCTTACCAACAGGGGAGCCTCCAGCAAAAACTGGCCAGCGCCAGAGATAACCAAGTCCACTATCAAAAGGAATTGGAAGATATGGGCCTGTTTGGCAGCGAAGCTTTTATCAGGGAGAAGGAAGTCCAGTATCAAACAGCTGAGCTTATACATCATCAACAACTGTCATTCCTTCAAGAAGAGCTGGATCAGCTGAAATCAGGCCGTGCCCGACTGCAAGCAGAACTGGAACGATCTACTCAACAAGAAAGCGCTCCACCTGTCTGTGAAATTCAGGCACCTGAAACAACGATCACTCATCAGGTACCAACCCCGGAGGAATATGCTCTACCCAAATATTCCGAGCAGGATCCTTATCCAGAATTCACCCAGAGACTCAACGAGGATGCCGTCGACCCTGCACCCGAAACATACGTTGCGGGCAGTAAGGTCAGTGAGCTGCCCACTTATGAGAACCTGCCTCCAGCTTACAGCGAGCATGACCCATTCCCACAAAGCTCAATAGCCTCGGTAAGTATCAACCCACCGCCTGCCTATGAAACCGCTGCTGAAACAACGGTAACGTCCAGACCTGCTAATGAGGCCATGACATTTGTTGCTAACCTGTTGGCTGGCCAGATAGCTGATAGAGATACGGGCATTGCCATTAAGGAAGCTCAAATCAACGCAGCACGGCTCACGTTTGAACTAGCCCATGGCAGGGAAGGTCGAGCTCTGAAAGGTTATTCAGCCGCCAAAAGCTCTATCAGGGATTCGGAAGAAGGATTGATAAACAATCAGCAAGAACAGCTGAGAGTTTCAGAGGAATTTAAAGCGATGCAACTGTTGAACAGTTATCAACAGGCTGAAGTCGCAGCCCGATAATAGAGAAGGCTGCCTGGTAAGTCAGGCAGCCCAAACGAAATCACACGTTGAAACGGAAGTGCATAACATCGCCGTCTTTAACGATGTAATCCTTGCCTTCTACTCTCAGACGACCTGCTTCCTTGGCACCCTGTTCACCGTTGTACTGAACGAACTCGTCGTAAGCTGTTACTTCAGCACGAATAAAGCCACGCTCGAAGTCAGTATGGATCACGCCAGCAGCCTGAGGGGCAGTCGCGCCAATCTTGACGGTCCAGGCACGCACTTCTTTAACACCGGCTGTGAAGTAAGTCTGCAGTCCCAGAAGATCATAGCCACCACGGATGACACGATCCAGACCCGGCTCTTCCATACCCAGATCCGCCAGGAACTCATCACGCTCTTCGTCTTCCAGTTCAGCAATTTCAGCTTCCAGCTTGTTGCAGACAGTAACGACTACAGAGCCTTCACTTTCAGCGATGCCACGAACAACATCCAGGTATGGGTTGTCTTCAAAGCCATCTTCATCAACGTTAGCGATGTACATAGTTGGCTTGGTGGTCAGCAGGTGGAGTGTTTTAGTCAGCTTCCGCTCTTCATCATTCATTTCGAGAGAGCGAACCGGATTACCTTCTTCCAGGTGAGGAACGATCTTTTCCAGCAGCTCTTTCTGAGCCTTGGCTTCCTTATCACCACTTTTGGCGACACGGGCTACCCGCTGCAGCTGCTTTTCACAGCTTTCGAGATCGGCCATGGCCAGCTCAATGTTGATAATGCCGATATCAGCGGCAGGATCGATCTTGTTGGCGACGTGAATCACGTTGTCATTTTCAAAGCAACGTACCACGTGCGCAATAGCATCAGTCTCACGAATATTGGCCAGGAATTTGTTACCCAGACCTTCACCCTTGGAGGCACCCTCTACCAGACCAGCAATATCAACAAATTCCATGGTGGTGGGCAGCACACGCTCTGGCTTTACGATTTCAGCCAGCTTGTTCAGACGAGGGTCTGGCATGGCCACAACACCCGCATTTGGCTCGATAGTACAGAAAGGGAAGTTTTCTGCATCAATGCCCGCTTTGGTCAAAGCGTTGAACAGTGTTGATTTGCCGACGTTGGGCAGACCAACGATGCCACATTTAAAGCCCATAAACAGTTACCAGGGGAAATCCAATAAAATTTGGGGGAGGATTATAAAGCCCGACCCGTATTGACACCAGCATTATGCCTGACAGTTCTTCCGGGGTTTATACCGACCCGGAAACCACATACGTCCTGTTGCCCAATAGACAAACTCATAGACTGCTGTGAAAAAAAGATTTTTCACAGACCAAAAAGATGAAAAAATAATCAACACTATGAATCCAAATAACTATTTCAGCAGTATAGGTAGACAATAGCGGGTCAAATTCAACTCAAGTCAAATAAGAAAAAAACGATGGGCCAAGGACTTAGCCTCACAACCGACACATCACTGGTACTGGTATGCAAGAAGCCAGCCTTACATCAGGGAAAACAGCGTCTTGCTGCCGATTTAGGCGCAGAGCAAGCCTTAGCTGTTGCAGAACTCCTGCTGGCTTGCGCTCTGGAAGATTTATCCGAGTGGCCAGGCAGGATTGTTATCGCACCCGCCCATGAAAATGATCACAACTGGGCAAGGCAGCTACTAAAACACAGAAAGTGCGAAACATTGCCGCAAGGCTCGGGAAACCTTGGGGAAAGGCTTAACTACCTGGATCATGAGTTAAGAAGCCAAAAGCACACAAACATTATTTATATTGGCAGCGACTCCCCTACTCTCAGCTTCAAGCATTTCCTGGATACAGTCCGAAACCTGCAAATACACGACACAGTATTCAGCAAAGCCAGTGACGGTGGTGTAACTATAATGGCTAATAATAAGCATTGGCCTGATCTATCCCGGCTGCCCTGGAGCACAGATACTCTGGGAGAGTCGCTAGCCAACCTCTGTCGTCAAAGTGGTTTAACCGTTGGTTACTCCCCCTCCAGCCAGGATGTTGATCACCTGAAAGACCTGCTAAGCATTCTGCCCGAACTAAGCAGTGACTCCCGCCCTGCACGTCAGGCGCTGGCAAAACATATTGAATCCGTTTTCAAGCAAGGAACCCTCTCCCATGCATAAGGCAGTACAAGATTACTATGGTAAAACCTTACAGAGCAGTGATGACCTGCAGACCAACGCCTGCTGCACTGATGCTTCCATGCCACGTCATTTGAAAAAAGCCCTATCGAATATTCATGACGAGGTGCTCAGTCACTATTACGGTTGTGGACTGGTCTGCCCGGAACAACTGGAAGGCGCCAGAATACTGGACCTGGGCTCTGGCTCAGGTCGTGATTGTTATGCCCTGGCCCAAATGGTGGGAGAGAACGGCTATATAGTGGGCGTCGACATGACCGATGAACAGCTGGCAATAGCTAACCGCCATATCGAATTCCACCGCGAGAAGTTCGGCTATTCAAAAGCCAATACCGAATTTCATAAGGGTTATATCGAACAGCTGGACCAGCTGAACCTTGAAGATAACAGCTTCGACATGATCATCTCCAACTGCGTCATCAACCTTTCTCCGGATAAGGAAGCCGTATTGAGGGAAGCCTGGAGACTGCTGAAAGAAGGCGGTGAACTCTATTTCTCTGACGTCTATTCCGATCGTCGTATTCCTGCTGAACTGGTGGATGACCCTGTTCTCTATGGCGAATGCCTCAGTGGCGCCCTTTACTGGAATGACTTTTTAAATCTGGCTAAAAAAGCGGGCTTTGCCGATCCAAGACTGGTGGAAGATAAACCTATCACCATCAATAACAGTGGGATTGAAGCAAAGGTAGGCGATATTCAGTTTTATTCAGCCACCTATCGACTGTTTAAACTGCCAGAGTTGGAAAGCCACTGCGAAGACTACGGACAGGCTGTCGTTTATAAAGGAACGATTGACCACCATCCCAACACTTTCCACCTGGACGGACATCACCCTATTCCCAAAGGCAAGGTTTTCCCGGTATGCGGCAATACCTGGAAAATGCTGCACGACTCTCGATTCCAGAAACACTTCGAGTTTATTGGCGATTTCAGTACACATTATGGAATTTTCAAAGGCTGCGGCACTGATCTGCCATTTTCATCGACCACGGAAACCCCATCAGGAAGTGAGGGATCATGCTGCTGACAGGCAAGTCACCTAACAAGAATCTACCTGACGAGAAAAGCCAGGACTGGCACTTTACACCGGATGGTAATCCAAGAGGTTATATCAAGCCTCATCAATTGAAAGAGCTCTGGTTTCATACCGGTACTCGCTGCAATCTTTCATGCAGTTTCTGCCTGGAAGGATCAAGCCCTTCCAGCAAAAGACTGGACTCTCCAACACTGGAGGAAGTGAAGCCTTATGTTGATGAGGCCCTTGGACTGGGCGTTGAGCAGTTCTCCTTTACCGGTGGAGAACCTTTTGTCATTAAAGACATTATCAAAATCCTGGACTATGCCTCACAGCATCGTCCCTGCCTGGTTTTGACCAACGGCACAACACCCATGATCAAAAGACTGGATGAGCTGACACGCTTACAGGATAACCCTCATCCTATCTCCCTGAGGGTCAGCCTGGATCATCCTAACGCCGAGCAACACGACGCTGGGCGTGGCGATGAGAGTTTTGCCACTGCTCTTTCCGGACTGAAACTGCTCCACGAAAAAGGCTTTAATGTTTCGGTTGCCAGACATATGGATAAAGCCGAAAACACTCCAGTCGTAGAACAGGCATTCAGAGACCTGTTTGAGCTGAATGGCCTGCCCGTCAATCTGAAGCAGGTCGCTTTCCCGGACTTTTTGCCTCCCGGTGCATTACCCGATGTCCCTCATGTCAGCACCGATTGTATGACTCGCTACCAGACAGAAGAGAGTCGTAGTTTATTCATGTGCGCCTTTTCCAAAATGATGGTTAAGCAGAATGGGCAAATGCAGGTGTATGCCTGCACTCTGGTGGATGACGATAACGAATACAACCTGGGCCACGATCTACAGGCCAGCCTTGCTAAAACCATCAGTATGAAGCATCACCGCTGCTACAGCTGTTTTGCATTTGGCTCCTCATGCAGCGAGCTCTAGTACAGCTATGCACTGAACCCCATGCCGTTCGCACTGAGCCTGTCGAAGTGCACTACCAGCATCCTTCGACAAGCTCAGGATGAACGGAGTCTGTATGACCATTAATGCTTGGCAGCTCTAGAAACCTGTCGAAAAAATAAATCAAAAGGAAAGGTATTAATGAACAAGCCCCGAATACTCTTTCTCTGCACCGGTAATTCGTGCCGGAGCCAGATGGCCGAAGGCTGGGCAAAAGCCTTGTTGAAAGCTGATTATGAAATCTCTTCAGCAGGCATTGAAGCTCACGGACTCAACCCCAATGCTGTCAAAGTGATGGATGAAGCCGGTATTGATATCAGCAGCCATCAATCGCAAACGCTCAATGAACTGGATCAAAAGCGTTTCGATTATATTTTTACGGTTTGCGACCATGCCCACCAAACCTGTCCCGCTTCAGACGGCAGCCATATCATCCAGAATTATTTTGACGACCCTCCCCGTCTTTCTGCGTCCGTTACTAACGAAGAAGAATCATTGAACATCTATCGACGTGTGCGCGATGAGATAAAAATCTGGATACAACAATTACCCCACCAGATTCACCTATTGAATAATAATTAAAAAGGAATGCACTATGCTGGCTGTCATCGGCGGAACCGGAATCTATAGCCTGGATGGACTGGAAACCCTGAAAGAAGAAACACTGGACACCCCTTTCGGCCCACACTCTGGACCCATTACTACGGGTGTTTTCAAACAACAGAAGATTTTATTTTTGCCCAGACATGGCAGTGCTCATCAGCTGCTACCCCATGAAATTAATTATCGAGCCAATATCTGGGCACTGAAAAGTCTCGGGGCCACACAAGTGATCGGCCTTTCTGCCGTAGGCAGTCTTCAGGAGGAAATTGCTCCCGGTGAACTGTCACTGGTCAGCCAGTATTTTGATTTTGTGAAAGGAACCAGAGAAAGGAGCTTTTTTGGCGAGGGACTGGTGGCTCATATCTCAACCGCTTTGCCCAGTTGCAATCATCAGGCCGAACAACTGACCACTGCCGCAAACTCTGCGGGTATTAATCTGCACGAAGAAAAAACCTATGCCTGTGTCGACGGCCCCAGACTGGGAAGCCGCGCCGAAAGCCTGTTCCTGAAAAACGCGGCCCAATGCGATGTTGTAGGAATGACCAACGTGCCCGAAGCTTTTCTGGCCCGTGAAGCCCAACTCTGTTACACGACCATAGCCATTGCCACTGATTACGACTGCTGGATGGATGACCCGGCCGCACATGCCACGGTAGAACAGATTATCCAGCGTTATGACAGCAGTCTGGCCACCGCCAAAGAGTTGCTGGGACAGTACCTGACCCTTCAGGGCGAGCAACCCCATGACGACACTCAGTGCAGTTGCAGAAGCGCCTTAAAGACAGCCATTCTGACGCCAGAGGTCAACCTGAACCAGAATCATAAAGCCTTGCTGGAAGTACTGCAGAAGTGAGTAAACCTTTTCCGCCTGTGCGTCTTTCTATCATTGTGCCACTGGGACCCAACGAACCCCGGTGGCCAGCTCTGCTAGACCAATTCAGTATGCTTCCAAAAGGCAGTGAAATCATCCTCACAGGCTTTTCTCACAGCCAGCGACCGACAGAACTGGATAACCCCCCTGAGCCATTACGATCTTTGAAATGGATCTGGTGCGTATCGGACAAAGGAAGAGCTCTGCAACTGAATACGGGAGCGGCCCAAGCTTCAGGCGATTACCTCTGGTTTATTCATGCTGATTCAGTTTTGACCCAAGACAATATCCAAAGTCTGCTGACCTCGATCCAACAAAATCAAGAACGTTTGTACTACTTTGATCTCTGGTTTTATGACAAGGAAACCCGCTGGTTATCCATCAATGAGTGGGGAGCAAAATTCCGCTCAAACAAACTGGGAGCACCTTATGGTGACCAGGGATTATCCATCAGTCGCTCCCAGTTTTTTGAGCTGGGAGGGTATCCAACCGATGCAGATTACGGTGAAGACCATCTTTTTGTCTGGAAGGCCAGACAGCGGGGGATACAGCTGCAACCCTGTCACACAAAGCTGGCGACCAGTGCCAGAAAATACCACGATTACGGCTGGTTAAAACTGACACTGAGATACCAATACCTCTGGCTTCTTCAGGCAACACCTGAATTTATCAAACTCCTAAAAACGAAAACCTTTCAATAAACCACTCTCCAACCTGGAAGGAACTCTTCTCGCAGTTTCTGGTCAGATACGCTGGATGGGACTAGGCTTGTCTGATCATCGTCCAACAGCTCTGAGCTATAAAAAGCCTTGAACGAAGGTCACTTTCGCCCCCACGTGACACAGTAATTTTCACGCTAGAACAATCAGGAGTCTGCCGGATTAAAGGCTCCTGGAAGTGTAAAAGTATTTTGCTCACATAACTTCAGATAAAACGCAGCAAAATCGTTTCTACGGTAAATGAAAGGACAGTAGTCTGATGCCCGACAAGAGCAAAACCATTGCAGTCATATGCGGGGGATTATCCCCTGAAGCTGATGTTTCCCGACTTTCCGCCAATCGAATCACTCCCTGCCTGGAAGAACATTACGGCAGGGTTGTTCACCTTGAGCTGGACCAGACCCTGCCGGAACAACTGATTGCCCAGCAAGTGGATGTAGCTTTCCCTGTTGCCCACGGCCCCTATGGTGAAGACGGCCGCCTTCAGGGGCTGCTGGACATCATGGGTGTCCCCTACGTTGGCTCCGGCGCCCTGGCCAGCGCCTGTTCCCTGGATAAAGTAATCACCAAACGACTGCTTCAATCTGCAGGTATCCCCATGGCCAAAGACAGGGTTGTTTATCATAACGAATGTCCTGATGAAGCCGCCCTGGATTGCGTTGAGCAGCTGGGCCCCAAAGTGATCATCAAGCCATCAGGCCAGGGCTCAGGTATCGGCGTACAGTTCGCAATGGGCTACGAAGACCTGAAAGGCAAGCTGAAAACAGGCTTGCAGATGGATGAAAAGCTGCTGGTTGAAGAGTTTGTGACAGGCAAGGAAATTACTGCCGGTGTACTCCATCTGGATGACTATCAGGTCCTGCCAGTGACAGAAATCACCACACCTGACGGAGCCTGGTACGATTACGTGCACCGCTATACGCCGGGACTGAGCGACCATGTCATTCCAGCACGCATCTCTGACGAGCAGTATCGAAGGGTTCAGGAGATCGCTTTAAAAGCGCACCAGATATTGGGCTGCCATGACATCAGCCGTTCAGACTTTATTGTTCCGGAATCCGGCGAACCTGTTTTTGCGGAACTGAATAACTTACCCGGCATGACGCCCACCAGTCTTTTTCCGGACGGCGCCAGACATGCAGGCATCTCGTTCGAAGCCCTTATCTGCAAACTGGTAGACCAGGCATTGAAGCGGGGAGAAACTCTCAGAAACGGCCGAGATTACTGGCCAATACCCAAACTGGATATCAGACCTTCCTAATTTCTCTCAGACTTTGAATGTATGCAGCTCCTGAACGGCCTTGGCGCGAGCACCATTAAAGGCTTCAGGGGCAATACGAACGGCTTCGTCGATCACAGAATCGATCTTCTGACGATCCGCTACAGAAGGCTTGTTCAACACGTAATTCACCACTTCCTTGCTGTCACCCGGATGACCAATACCCAGTCGCAGGCGCAGAAAATCCTTGTTGTTACCCAGTGATGAAATAATATCTCTCAAACCGTTGTGTCCGCCATGACCACCGCCCTGCTTCAGGCGACCAATGCCTGTCGGCAGATCCAGTTCATCATGAACCACAAGGATAGATTGGGGGGGAATCTTGAAGAAGGTACTGATAGCACCGACTGCCTGACCACTGCGATTCATAAATGTGGTCGGGTTAAGCAGACGGACATCCTGTCCATCAATGGTAATGCGAGCAGCCAGTCCAAAGAACTTTTTCTCAGGCTGAAGGCTGGCGCCATAAGCCCGAGCCAGCTGCTCCACATACCAGAAGCCGGCATTATGACGAGTATCATCGTATTGAGCACCAGGGTTACCGAGTCCGACAACCAGCTTAATCGAGTGATCCTTCGCCATAATAGCCTCCGAGCAATACTTACTCTTCGCCGCCTTCTTCTTCAGAAGCAGCTTCTTCGGCTTCGTCATCCTTACCACCACGGGTAGGCTGAACAGAAGCAACGTCCAGGTCGTGACCTTCGCCCTGCAGCAGAGCAAGCAGTTCAACACCTTGAGGAATGGTCAGGTCGGTCAGGTGAATGTGGCCACCCAGCTCAACGTTAGCCATGTCTACTTCGATGAACTCAGGCAGGTCAGCAGGCAAACACTTAACTTCTACTTCTACACGAGCGTGAGTGATAGCGCCACCGGCTTTCACACCTACACAGCTATCTTCGTTCAGGAAGTGCAGTGGGATGTGAGTGGTTACAGCGTGAGTAGCGTCAACGCGCAGGAAGTCCAGGTGCATTGCAAAGTCTTTTGCAGGGTGACGCTGGATGTCCTTCAGGATAACCTGCTGGGTAGCACCTTCTACGTCCAGAGTAATGATCTGGGAGTAAAAAGTCTCTGATTCCAGTGCTTTACGGATAGCACGGGATTCCAGAGTGATTTGGGAAGGTTCCTGCTCACCACCGTAGATAACGGCAGGTACCAGTTCTGCACGACGCAGGCGGCGGCTCGCACCTTTCCCTACGTCTTTACGTGCAACAGCGCTCAGAGCGATAGCTTCAGACATTTTCTTTCTCCAAAGGAAATACCCCAGTATCTTGCGACCAGATACTACGGCTTTAATAAAGGCGCCATATCATACCGGCATTAAGGCTATTTGCAAAACAAAATAAGGCCTGCTTCGGCAAATACAGAGCCCTCGTGCAACAACAAATGCACCACCCACAAATAGAAAAAGGGCGCAGCCTTACGGCTACGCCCTCCTCAAACTCTCAGTGCCTTACTGGAACATAGCGCTGATGGATTCAGCGTTGCTGATTCTGCGTACAGATTCAGCCAGCAGAGGAGACATATCCAGCTGACGGATAGGCAGTTTTCTTAAAAATCAATAAGTTACATGATTTTTTTGTAATTTATAAAAACCGTAACCTATTGATTTTATTGTGTAGTAAAGACCTTTTGTAATGAGCTATTTTCTGCAAACAAGTGTCGTTTAAACACACTTTAGACCACCTGCAACCGGTATCAACCTTGAGTCTCTTCCAATATGAAATGAGCCTGAAGAAGGGGCTGGTTTCTAACATGAAATGAGCCGACTTCAGCACTGTCGTTCATGATGAGGATATGAAAATCATCATGAACACCCATTTCATCAAAACCCTGGAGGATGTAAGAAGCCTCCTTTCACAAGCAGACTGTCTGGAGCCCGGCTGGGACTCCAAGGACGAATGTTACCGTTGGATTGAGCTAACCCTCAGCCACTTCAAATACCGTTC